>BAIF02000110.1 GCA_000509105.1 Clostridiales bacterium VE202-21
CAACGAGTCTAAAGCTCGTTAACTAACTCCCGATTTAAAAAAAAGTATTGACATTTGAAAGTTCCCGTAGTAAAGTATTTATCAAACCTATGAGGAAGAGCAAGTACCTTTTGTACTTACCACACAGAGAGCTGCAGGCGGTGGGATTGCAGCGGGACAAGGCAGATGGGAATGGGCTTCTGAGGGCGAACTGAAAGTTACAGTAGGTGAGCCGGAGAGAGTACTCCGTTAACAAAGTCAGCATATGTTAGTATGCATGAGAGGATGCGTTCGCCGCATCAAGCTGGGTGGCACCGCAGGAGTTTTGATGATTCATACTCTTGTCCCTGCAATAATTTATTGTGAGGGATAGGAGTATTTTTTTATGCAGATAAAAAGGCTTATCCCTAAAAAAGAAAGGAGATTTATAAAATGAGTGAAAACAAAATTCCTTACAAGATTTATCTGGAAGAGAGCGAGATGCCGAAGGAGTGGTACAATGTCAGGGCCGATATGAAGAATAAGCCGGCCCCGCTTCTGAATCCAGGGACTTTAGAGCCTATGACTGCTGAAGAGCTGGGGGTTGTATTCTGTGATGAACTGGTGAAACAGGAACTTGATAATGACAACCGTCATATTGAGATTCCGGAGAAAATACGGAATTTTTATAAGATGTACCGTCCGGCTCCACTTGTCAGGGCATACTGCCTGGAGGAGAAGCTGCAGACTCCGGCGAAGATTTACTACAAGTTCGAGGGAAATAATACCAGTGGAAGCCATAAACTGAATTCTGCAATTGCACAGGCCTTTTATGCGAAGGATCAGGGCCTCAAAGGTGTGACAACAGAAACAGGCGCAGGCCAGTGGGGAACAGCCTCTCTATGGCCTGCTCCTATCTGGATCTGGATTGTAAAGTATATATGGTAAAATGCTCATACGAACAGAAGCCGTTTAGAAGAGAAGTGATGCGGACATATGGGGCAAGTGTAACACCGTCTCCATCCGAGACAACAGAGGTCGGAAGGAAGATCCTGGCTGAGCATCCGGGCACTTCAGGAAGCCTGGGATGCGCGATTTCCGAGGCTGTGGAAGTGGCAACACATACTGAAGGATACAGATATGTGCTGGGAAGCGTATTGAATCAGGTACTGCTCCATCAATCCATCATCGGTGTGGAAGCGAAGATTGCTATGGACAAATATGGAATCAAACCGGACATTATCATCGGATGTGCCGGAGGCGGTTCCAACCTGGGAGGCCTGATCTCACCGTTTATGGGAGAGAAACTCAGGGGAGAGGCTGATTATCAGTTTATCGCTGTTGAGCCGGCATCCTGCCCAAGCCTGACCCGTGGCGTATTTGCATATGATTTCTGCGATACAGGCATGGTCTGCCCCCTGGCTAAGATGTATACTCTGGGAAGCGGCTTCATTCCATCTGCGAACCACGCAGGAGGGTTGAGATATCATGGAATGAGCTCCACTCTGTCACAGCTGTATCACGACGGATACATGGAGGCGCGTTCTGTTGAGCAGACATCCGTATTCGAGGCAGCAGAGCAGTTCGCACGGGTAGAGGGCATCCTCCCTGCACCGGAGAGCAGCCATGCAATCAAGGTTGCCATTGACGAAGCAATGAAGTGCAAGGAGACGGGAGAAGAGAAGACTATTCTGTTCGGACTGACTGGAACCGGATATTTTGATATGCTTGCATATGAAAAATTCCATAACAATGAAATGACCGATTATATTCCTACGGATGAAGATCTTCAGACAGGATTTGATGGAATACCCAAATTTGAGGGCAACATGGTATAAAAAAATTAATTCATTAATCCCTCCAAGTCCCTTAAATATCCGGGTTGGAGGGATTGCATTAACAAATTTTCAAAATTATACAAAAAATTTACAAAAATCTGTTGACATTTTCGGAAATAAATAGTAAGATATCATTCGTAGCGCAGTTGAGATACAGCACTACAAAATGCGGAAGTGTCGGAACTGGCAGACGAGCAAGACTAAGGATCTTGTGAGCAATGCGCTCGTGTGGGTTCAAGTCCCATCTTCCGCATTAAGGGCGGATAGCTGAAAGCTTTGATTTGTTGGAGCTTTTGGCTATTTTATTTTGCGGAAAAACAGATGGCTGGTAAATAAGATTGCAAATAATATGCGGATTTCAATAATTGAATATCAAACAGACCAGGGATATTGTTTTTATAGCAGTATTCTTTTTCTGTTGTCTCTGTAAGCCTTTCATTGTAAACGTCACGTAACATAGTGTAGTTCTTTTCCCCTAAAACTCCGCAATAATTAGTGCTAGAGCTTTTAGACTTCTTGAAGCCTACTCTTAAAAGTTGAAAATACGAAGTTCTGATATGGAAGAACTATCATCAAAAATGCAAGTCAGTATTCAGAAATGGTTCCAAAGCTGTATCAACAGAAGGAATCGTTACCACAGTTCTTGACTGTGGATATACTGATATGAGGGAGCAATCAATGGATATAGGACCTAACGGTGCTGGAGATCCACATTATTAAAAATGATAACAGGAATTATCAGCCCAACTTCCGGTGACACTTTATTTAATCATCACCCTTGGACCGGAAAAGATTTGTTGGATATAGGTTCATTATTCGAATCCCCCGCTGTATGAGAATTTGACGGCATTCGAAAACTTAAAAGTACGGGCAACGCTTCTGGGGATTGGGGTAAATAAATGCGAAGAAGTCTTGCGGAAAATGGACTTAATGGGTGAACTGTGCATATCTGACAATAAAAAAAACTAGCTATGAGGTTCTATTCACACATATCAGATATTCATATTTCTTTCTTGCTTCATACACATTTCTTTGTATCGACTGTGCATTCAGTACCTATATTCCATTCTTTTTTACTCTATGCACTGAATACACAGCCAAAAAGGCTGCACCAGTTTACATCGAGAACCAACAACTTAGGGCTGTTAAGCAGCTCCAATTCAATGCCCAGCCGTTGCTTCATTCCCAGAGAAAAATCAGATATACTTTTACTTTCATCGAAAATTGCAGGTACAGGAGGAATGGACGGATAGTGGGATCGATGCATTCTCCCTTATTGAAGCCTCAAAGAAACAGGAGAAGCCATTTAATGTCTGTTTTATTGATTGGAAGATGCCGAACGTGGATGGACTGGAAACTGCCAGCCATATCCGCAATATCGCAGGAACTGAGATGGATACAGCCATAGATGGAGGCCAGGCAATAGAAAAGTTTGAGATGTACCGGAGGGGCTCTTATGATTTGATCCTGTTGAGGAAGAAAGTCTTGTTTCCATGAATTTAGATAAGATCATGAAGTGTCTGGATGAGAACCTCATAGGCTTTGGAATAGGTGAACAGCAGGGTGTTGGAGATGATTGCTCAGGCAGACAGAGCTACTATGACTGGCGTTCTTAAGAAGGCGAATGATATATGCGGTCATCCAGAACAGCTTACTCCTTGTTGGTAAAATCTACAGCTTTTCCATTCAGTGTTCACAGAGTAAATTCCATATTGGACTTAGGGAGTTCCCAGTGGATATATGCGGCCCTTTGTATATTCCTGAAAACTATAACCCATTTTTAACAGAGTTTCATCTTCGCCGGATGGAACGGTTAATGTGGCTCCCTGTGGTACACCGTTCTTATCTTTTCCTAAAGGGATCGTGAGTTCAGGGAAGCCTGCCGCTGCTGGTAAAGTGGAGGCAGTGCTATTCAAAAACGCAATGCCGTCCAGACCGTTTTCTTTAAAGGCTGTTTCAAGAAGAGATGCGGCTTTTTCTATACTTTTGCTGATCTCATCAGAACTAGTAATTGCAGTCTTCGCAGCTTCTTCCAGATAGTCCTGACCGTATTTGGCATTTTTGTCTTTATCTTTACTATTAAGGGTTATCAAGTTATCCAGCGTCTTGACAGGTAAATCATAGATACTGGCAAAGTCTTCATAATCTTTTTTGAGAGTCAAATGGATGTTGCTGAAGACTAAGACCCCTTCTTGGCTGAGTGGGATATCGATGACTTTTGCACCTGCATTCTGGAGCGCTTCTTTTAAAATACTTACCTGGGATTTGTCATTATATTCATAGCTGGCTAATCCAATGGTCTTATCTTGCAGAAAATCTTTATCCCATACAGGGGTGATGGCCTGATCAGACATGGCATTGTATACAACCGCTGCATCCTGGACATTTTTTGCAATTGGGCCAGGGGTATCGATCTGTTTTATGAGGGGAAGGATACCTGCGCCGGAGACTGTAGAACGGGTGGGCTTAAAGCCAACTACTGATCCTGCGGATGCGGGGGCGACGATGGAACCGTCTGTTTCTGTACCTATAGATACAGGGGCCAGATTGGCAGTTACGGAAACAGCACTTCCGCTGCTGGAACCGGACGCAGAGATCTTTAAAGGCCCGAAAGGATTGATGGTCTGTCCTTTTGCGTTACTGTATCCGGCGGGGGCTGTACTGGACATATATCCGGCAAATTCAGAGAGATTATTCTTTCCTAAAATAATAGCGCCGTGTTTTTTTAAATTGGCCGCAACATCGGCATCCTCGGCAGGAATAAAATCTGCCAATGCAGCAGCACCTGCACTGGTGGGGCTCCCAGCAGTATTGATGTTATCTTTTAACAGAACCGGAATTCCGAATATCTCGGAGTTAACTTCTGTCCGCTTGTTATACATCTGATCTTTTTGGCGGGCTTCATCCATTGCATGGGGATTGATGGTCAGAACTGAATTAAGACCATGTTCCTTTTGATCCAAGGTCTTGATCCTATAAAGACAGATCGCTGTCAGCTCCTCATAGGTAAGTCGGCCAGCCTTTATTGTATCCTGAATATCTGTGATCTCTTTTTCAATCACAAACTTTTCCTTATTCTGGACGATACTGTCGATATCCAAACCGGAAAGCTGTCTGTCGATATTAGATATCAGCTCCTCGTTATGATAAGCCAGCCATTCTTCACCCGGCGGGGCAGCCATTTTATAATAGAGGAAGCCTCCGGCAGCTATACAGAAAAAGAGGATAAGGATCCCAATAAAAATCTTATATTTTTTTTTCATTTCATTTCCCTCCAATTGATTGTTATATTTTGTGTATCTGAAATGCAATCTTGATCAAATAGTAAAAGTAAATACTAACTTATAGTCTGCGTTTTTGCCAAGGATTATGCGGCAGGCCTGTATTTGGCTTTAAAATAGAGATTTTATAAGATAATGGTGATCGTAGTCCCAACACCTATTGTACTTTTCAGTGTAATATCACCTCCTCCGGGATGGTAATATTTGATAGCATTTTCTAATTCAGCCATAAGTATGATACTATATGAATGGTGTTTTTTTGTTGTTACGAATCATTTGGAATACAAAAATTCTTCTCATTTAAGGAATTTTTAATAAACAGTACGCTATACTCTCCTTATCACCAATGAAAGGGAAGGAAAATTACATGATACAGAGGATATTGAAAAAGGATCTGAAGAGGAGAAAGAGCGTTAATATCATTCTTTTTCTGTTCATTATGATTGCGTCCATCTTTCTGTCAAGCAGCATCAACAATATTATGGTAGTGTCTTCTGCAGTGAACTACTATATGGATTATGCCAATGTACCCGATGTGAATTATATTATCTCGGTACCCAGGAAAAGGAACAGATCGACAGCTGGATTGAGAAGGATGCCCCGGGCGTGAAAGAGTGGGGCTATAATACGGTTATTATGCTGAACGAAAAGGACATCCGGATCCGGGCAGACGGAAAAGATCAGGCTTTTAATACGCATGGGGCGAGCATGTATCTGGGCACAAAGGATGCCGATTACTGCAAGGTATATGATACGGCCGGGAAGGATTTCAGCCTGGAAAAGGGAGAGATTGCGCTGGGGAAGGCAATGGCCGGTAAAAATAAGCTGGAGGAAGGCAGCAAGGTGAAACTCAGCGTGGGCGGTTCTGAGAAGCTGTTTACCGTTAAGCTGTTGATCAAGGATGCTGCTTTCGGGAGCGATATGGCCGGTATGAGCCGGATGATTGTCTGCCCAGCGGATTATAAATTCTTTTCGGGGAGAGAGGATGCTAACCTCATTGGGCTGTATTACTTTAATGTGGAGGATGTGAACAGGTTTGTCCGCGGATTTGACGCGGAAGGTTTTGTGACTTCCATGAACTCGATTACCAAAAGTACTTATACGATGGCGTATTCTTTCGATATGATTATGGCGGGCCTGCTGATCCTGATCGGAATCTGCCTGATCCTGATAGCACTTTTGGTGCTTCGGTTCACGCTGGTATTTACAATAGAAGAAGAGTACCGGGAGATCGGTATCATGAAAGCCATAGGACTTAAGAATTTTGCGATTAAAAAGCTTTACCTTATAAAATATATCCTGATCGTTTTTATTGGCGCTGCGGCAGGACTGGGAGCAAGTATTCCTGTCAGCAGAATGATGGTCGCATCCGTCAGCGGCAATATGATTATGGAAGATACCCGGGTTAATCTGTGGGTGAATGGTGTCTGTACGCTGCTGATTGTAATCCTGGTTATGTTTTTCTGCTACAGCTGTACGAGAAAGCTGAATAAAATCTCTGCAATCAGCGCAATACGTGGAGGCCAGAGCGGGGAACGCTATGGCAGGCGGGCGGGGCTTCGCCTGTACCGCAGAAAACGGATGCCGGTGGCGCTGTTTCTCGGATTCAATGACATGGCGAGCCATGTAAAGCGGTACCTTGTGCTGATTGTGACCTTTTGTCTGAGTTTTATACTGATTACAATACCTTTGAATACGCTGAACACGATGAAAAGCGATGAGATGGCCGGAAAATTCTGTATGGACCCGAACAGCTCTGTTTATGTAGAAAAAATAGAAAACTACGGCGAAAATCTTTACAGAACCAGGAAAGATCTGGATGCCGGCATGAAGAGAGTAGAAACGGAACTGGCAGAAAAGGGGTATGAAGCTGATCTTACCGGAGTACCGATCTATTTCCTGCGCTATTCCTCCGGGGGAGAGACCGGTAAAAACAATATTATGACGGTGCAGATAGCCGGTCCGAACCAGGACTTTCTCTCTTATCAGGAAGGGGATGCGCCGCGTCTGTCCAATGAGGTTGCATTTTCAAGAAATATTATGGAGCAAAATGGATGGCAGATCGGCGACACGGTAGAAGTAGAAGCCGGCGGGGAGCAGAAGCAGCTTATCATAACAGGATCATATTCAGACTACATGCAAGTTGGCAAGAGTGCCAGAATGAATCCGAAACTGATATTGAAAGATGAAACCATGTTTCACTATTGGAACATTATGGTGGATATGGAGACGGATCAGACGCAGGAAGAGCTTGTTACAGAGCTTAGCAGTTTGTTCCCACACTATAAATGGACGACGGCCCAGGATGTGGTGGACCGGAATGTGGGTGGTATCCAGGAATCTCTGAAGGATATGCTGGTTCCGATGACCGGAATGCTCTGCGCAGTGATTATGCTGATCACCCTGCTGATGGAACGACTGTTTATAGTCCGCGAAAAGGGGGAGATCGCCATGATGAAGAGTATTGGATACCGAAGCGGGACGATCCGCCTGTGGCAGGTCATGCGTATGGTATGGGTAGCCCTTATCTCGATGATTGCAGCAGTCCCGCTGTCACTGGTATCCAACCGTTTCATGCTGAAGCCTATTTTTGCGATTATGGGTGCTGACGTGAAGATCCAGGTGGTGCCATGGCAGGTATACGGGGCTTATCCCGGAGTATTGCTTGTTGGGATTATCCTGGCAACTGTTATTGCTGCAATGAACGTGAAAGAGATCAATATCCGCGAACTGAATAACCTGGAGTAGGAGGAATAGAATATGAAGACATTAGAGGTATCGAACCTGTGTAAAACCTATATAATAAAGAAGCGCCAGAACAATGTTCTGCGCAACGTAAATCTGACGATCCATGAGGGGGAAATGCTGGGAATTATGGGACCGTCCGGATCCGGAAAAACCACGCTTCTCTATACGATAAGCGGCATGGATTCCGCAACAGCCGGGAAAGTGGACTTTTTTGGACGGGAGCTGACTTCTCTGAAAGCAGGAGATATGAGCGATGTGCGCCTGAATGAGATGGGGTTTGTATTTCAACAGATGTATATGCTGAAAAATCTGTCGGTATATGATAATATTATTTTACCCGGGTACCAGACGGCGGAGGGAAAGACAAAGAGTGGCAGAAAGCAGCTCAATGAGAGGGCGAAACTGCTCATGCACAAGCTGGGAATTAGTGAGATTGCGGAAAATGATGTCAACGAGGTATCGGGCGGGCAGCTTCAGCGGGCGTGCATCTGCCGCAGCATGATAAACAATCCCAGAATCATATTTGCAGATGAACCCACCGGGGCGCTGAATAAGCAGAATTCCCTTGAGGTAATGGAGGAACTGAACCATATTAACAGAGAGGGAACTACGATCATGCTGGTGACCCATGATATGAAAGTGGCTTCAAAATGCGGGAGGGTACTGTATATTGAAGACGGCGACATCCGTGAAGAAATCACCCTTGGAAGACGGGAAAGTGCGCAGGAGGACAGGGCCAGGGAGAGAACTTTAAATGACTGGCTGATCAAATTGGGATGGTAAGACATGAAAGATATATTACTGGTGGAAGACAATAAGGAACTGGCGGTTCTGATACGGGATTTCCTGAACAGAGAGGGATATTCCGTCTGTTGGGCCGGGAGCGGGACGGAAGCGCTGGATTACATGGAGGGGCAGCCTGTGAAATTGCTGCTTCTTGATATTATGCTGCCGGAAATGGACGGATTTGCAGTCTGCCGTGCTGTGAGGGCGAAGTGGAATCTTCCGGTGCTCATCATGAGCGCACGGGACGGCAGGGCTGATAAACTGACCGGATATGAACTTGGGGCGGACGATTACATGGAGAAGCCTGTGGACGCAGAGATTTTGATCGCTAAGGTCAAAGCGCTGATGCAGCGTGCTTATGGCGGACGTCAGGAGTCGGATCTGATCGTATCCGGGAAAATCAGCCTGGATACAAGTGCAAGGCAGGCCTATCTGAACGGCCAGGAACTGGAACTGAATGTGAAGGAGTATGAGCTTCTGCTTCTGTTTCTCGAAAACCCGGGGAAGACGCTCAGAAAAGAATATATTTTCGCACAGATATGGGGAATGGACAGCCTGAGTGAGAATCAGACCCTTACCGTACACATCAAGATGCTGCGAAGCAAGATTGAAGATAATCCCAGGGAGCCCGGGCGGATACAGACAGTCTGGGGAGTAGGTTACCGCTATGAAGAAGTTTAACAGGCTCATTGCCCTTTCCGTGCTGCTGTATATGCTGGCGGCACTGTGGACTGCAGGCATCTCTTATAAAGAGCCGGCAGACAGGAAAAAAGAATATAAGGTTGAAATAAACCGCATTTACAACAGCTTATCTGAAGGTGAACCTCTGGATAAGCTTGATTTGCATTCTTACAAATATGTACGGGGTGTAAGCTTTCTTTCTTTGGAAAATCTGGACAGCGAGGATATCACATCGGAATTCTACAGGGGAGATGATGCCGGCGAAACGGAAATCCGGCCCTTGTATACGGCGGACTGTTTGATGGGATTCTTACGATTTGACTATGACAGGCCTGGCTTTGATCAGAGAAGGATTCTTTTGTGGACGCAGCTTTTTCTTGGAATCATGGAGCTGTGCATACTGTTGATTTTATTCTATCTGAAATACCAGCTCATACGGCCCTTCCAGAGAATGAGCAGCCTTACTTATGAACTGGCTCAGGGACACTTTAAAGGTGCGGTCAATGAAGAAAAAAGCAGATTCTTCGGGCACTTTATGTGGGGGATCAGCCAGCTTAAGGACAAACTGGATGTAACAAAAAAGAGGGAGCTGGAATTGCAGCGGGAGAAAAAGCTGCTTCTCTTATCCCTTTCACACGACATCAAAACGCCGTTGAACACCATCCGGCTTTGTGGAAAGGCTCTGGAGGAAGATCTGTATCAAACAGAGGGGCAGAAGAAGCATGCAGTTTGGCAGATTGGGGAGAAGGCAGAGGAAATTGAGCGCTATGTAGAGGAAATTATGAAAAATGCCCGGGAGGATATTCTGGATATTTCCGTAAATAACGGAGAATTCTATCTGGAGGAGCTTCTCACAAGGGTCCTCGTGACTTACCGTGAAAAGTGCAGCATCCGCATGCTGGAACTGTACGTTGGCAACTATGAAAACCGCCTGTTGAAGGGCGATTTGGAACGGGCTTTGGAGGTGTTCGAAAATGTATTTGAAAACGCATTCAAATACGGGGACGGGAAGAAAATTGAGATTTCCTTTTATGAGGAGGATTACTGCCAGCTGATCCGCATATTCAATACGGGAATTCCCGTGACAGATAATGATTTTAACCATATCTTTGAGAGCTTTTACCGTGCCCAAAACAGTGAAGGCAGACAGGGCAGCGGGCTGGGACTCTATATTTGCCGCGAGATTATGCGAAAGATGGGCGGCGAAATATTTGCAGAAAAGCAGCAGAACGGCATGGCTTTTGTGCTTGTATTTTCCTGAAGCTGCCCCGGCAGGCTGTCTGTTGGGTTACTCTTGTTATATAAAATGTGTTTCCCGGTAGGAGAGAGGTGTCATTCCGGTATATCTTTTGAAAGATTGGGAAAAGTAATTGGCAGAGGAGAACCCGACAAGACGGGATATCTGACTGATGCTGAAATCAGTTGTCTTGAGCAGCTCTTCGCTGTTCAGAATTCTTCTTTCTAAAAGATAATTGATCGGAGCAATCCCATAAGTTTTGGAGAATATGCGGGAAAGGTAATACTTATTAAAACCGGAAAACTCCGCCAGGGTATCGAGCGTGATATCTTCGGCAAAATGGAGCTTAATATAATCTTTAACGGCGGCGCACTCAGGCGGAAAGCTGTCCGCTGTATACAGGGCGAGCCGGTCGCCTATGAGACGCTGGATCTTCAGAAAAAAAACGGACATATAGTGTTGGCATATCTGAAGGGAGGACTGCTGTCTGCTCTTTGTCTCCTCCAACATCAAATTCATAACCGGCATGATCGTATGTCCAAATTCCTCAAGCTCATATATATGAAACTGAAATTTTCTGTTATCCAGAAACTGAAAGAAGAGATTATCGATTCCCATAATCATGTAAGTCAGCGGCTCCGGTCCGCTGGAGCGCTCCGTGTGAGGCGTGCCTGGATTGATCAGCACCAGCGAATTCTTCCGGATTGGAACCTCCGCATCGTTGGAATAGAATACACCTTCCCCGGATGTAACAAAGAATACTTCTGCAAAACTGTGAGAATGAAGCGTGTATGCCCAGTTTTTTCCAAAAGCAGCGGATGTCATATAGACTAACTGCTCAGAAGGCTTCAGTGCCGAATGCAGAAAACTGGCATTGGAATACTGTACTTCAGTCATGATTATGCCCCCTTTGAAGAATGAAGACAGTTCAGGCTTGCCTGACTGCTGCGAATTAAAATGTTTGGAAAAGTATATCATTTTTAATCGTAGTTGACAAGAATATGATGGAACTCCGTGCATATAAATAATTCCATGGCAGGAAAACAGGCGGATTCCATAAAAGGCAGCCTTTGGTGACCGGCGAAATTCTTTTCCGGAAGGCGGAAACCGTGGTATAATTAGTGACATAAAAGGAGTGCATCTGACATTGTACAAGATGCCGGCGTTTATAAATGAACTGGCTCGTGAATACTAAAATCAGTAATGGACGGGAGGAGAAAATTATGTTAGAGAAAGTGGACCTTACCAAATCAATGAGGAAAGAAGAATACAAAGCGAAAATGCCGATGCTTGAGAGCCGGATGGGAGAACTTCAGCGCCAGTGCAAGGCTCTGAATATCCCTGTGATGATCGTGTTTGAAGGATATGGGGCAGCTGGGAAAGGGCTGCAGATCGGAGAATTGATCCAGAGCCTGGACCCCAGGGGCTTTAAGGTATTTGCCATTAAGGATGAGTCAGAAGAAGAGCGGCTGCATCCTTTCCTATGGAGATTTTGGACAAAAACTCCCGAAAAGGGCAGGATCGCCATATTCGACGGCAGCTGGTACAGAAAGGTGCTGATCGACCGTTTTGATAAAAGAACACGGAAAAAAGAGGTTCCCGATGCCTACCAGTCCATCTGTTCGTTTGAAAAGCAGTTAACGGACGACGGTACCGCAATCATCAAATTACTCCTTGCAATTGACCAGAAGGAACAGAAAAAACGCTTCCAAAAGCTCAGAAGCTCAAAAGAGACTGCATGGCGTGTGAGCCAGGGCGACCTGGAGCGGAATGTAAAATACCGTGAGTATACGCAGATGATCGAGGAGATGCTTCAGATCACAGATACGGACTATGCGCCGTGGACCATTATCGAAGCAATGGATAAAGAGTTTGCTGCGGTGAAGATCTATACGGTTGTCATCAAGGCCCTGGAGGAACAGCTGGAAAAAGTAAAAAAGGCAAGGGCAAAGGAGAAAGCAGCCGAGGCGATTGCCGAGATGGACGTGGAGGCTTGCAGTGGCACAGAAATTCCCAAACAGGAGATCAACGGAAAAGAACTGCAGGAGTCTGTTCTTGCCAAATCTGATTTGAGTTTGAGCCTGACCAAAGAAGAATATAAAGAGAAGCTGAAAAAACTGCAGAAACGCATGAGTCTTCTTCACAGCGAATTATACCGGAGGCGGATTCCGGTCGTGCTCGGTTTCGAGGGGTGGGATGCAGGTGGAAAAGGCGGTGCAATCAAACGACTAACTGCAAAAATGGATCCAAGAGGATTTGTGGTAAATCCGACGGCGTCCCCCAATGATATTGAGAAAGCACATCACTATCTCTGGAGGTTCTGGACGGCAATGCCCAAGGCAGGGCACATCGCAATCTTTGACCGTACATGGTATGGACGCGTTATGGTTGAGCGGATCGAGGGGTTCTGTACAAAGCAGGAATGGCAGAGGGCGTACAAGGAAATGAACGATATGGAGCGTGACCTGGCGGATTCCGGGACTATTGTTCTTAAATTCTGGATGCAGATTGACAAGGAAGAGCAGGAACGCCGTTTTAGGGCCCGTCAGGAAAATCCGCAGAAACAGTGGAAGATTACGGATGAGGACTGGCGGAACCGGGAGAAGTGGGATCAGTATGAGGAAGCGGTCAACGAGATGCTGATACGCACATCCACAGAATATGCCCCATGGGTTGTAGTTGAGGCAAACGACAAATATTATGCCCGTATAAAAGTACTGGAGACGGTTGTGCAGGCAATCGAAAAACGTATAAAAGAACAAGAAGAGTAACGGCTCATGGTAACAGTTCAGACAGGTCTGAACTGTTGCTCATGTTTCTGTACAGATACCAATAAAAAGGAAATAAATCGTAAACACAGAATATATTATATATAGAAGTATTTTGTTATGGAAGATTATGTTTTGTCCCCTGCAGTCAGGATTCAGTGTGAGGAATAAGCCTATGACAATCAGAGAGCAGCTGGAAGAACGGGAACTAGAATATTTAAGCCCTTATGCAACGTTTAGCAGAAATTCAAAGGGAAGAAAGCGGCAGGAGCCGGAATGCGATATCCGGCCCGTATTTCAACGCGACAGGGATCGGATTCTGCACTGCAAATCCTTCCGGCGCCTGAAGCAGAAGACCCAGGTTTTTCTGCTGCCCAAAGGGGATCACTATAGGACAAGGCTGACGCATACGCTGGAGGTCTCTCAGAATGCCAGGACGATTGCAAAAGCCCTCAGGCTGAATGAGGATCTGGTGGAGGCGATTGCACTGGGCCACGATCTGGGGCATACGCCTTTTGGCCACGCAGGGGAGCGCGCCCTGAACCGCGTATACCATTTTTCCCATAACGAACAGAGTGTGAGAGTCGTGGAATGTGTGGAGAAGCAGGGAGCCGGCCTGAACCTGACATGGGAAGTACTGGACGGCATCCTGAACCATCCCACAGCAGGCACTCCCCGCACCCTGGAGGGCCAGGTGCTCCGTCTTTCGGATAAGATAGCCTATATCAATCACGATATCGACGATGCAATCCGGGGAGGCATTCTCGTGGAGGAAGATATCCCTTACGAATATCGCAGGGTTCTTGGTAATACCAGCAAAGAACGTCTGAACACCATGGTACATGACGTGATCATCCACAGTATGGATAAACCGGCGATCATCATGTCCGAAGAGGTGGAAACTGCAATGATCGGCCTCAGAAAATACATGTTTGAAAATGTTTACCTGAATCCAAAGGCAAAGGGGGAGGAAGACAAGGCAGTGCGCCTGATTGAACAGCTGTATGATTATTATATCCATCATATCGAACAGCTCCCCTTGCAATACCTGCAGGCGATTGACAGGACGGACAGCTGCAGGGAGCAGATTGTATGCGATTACATAGCGGGGATGACCGATAATTATGCGGTAAAAAAGTATGAAGAATTTTTTGTTCCGGAAGCATGGAAAAATTAAAGGAAATCAGAATGTTTTGTCGAATATAATATATAGGGCTTTTTTTATGGAGGAATAAATGTATTATCCAGAAGAATTGATAGAAGAAGTAAGAATGAAAAATGACATCGTGGATGTAATCTCCGGTTATGTGCGGCTGCAGAAAAAAGGGAGTTCTTATTTTGGGCTTTGTCCGTTTCACAATGAAAAATCGCCGTCTTTTTCTGTGAGCAGAGGAAAACAGATGTATTATTGTTTTGGCTGCGGCGCTGGCGGCAATGTATTTACATTTCTGATGGAATACGAGAATTTTTCGTTTATAGAGGCTGTAAAGTTTCTGGCCGACAGGGCTGGCGTGGAGCTTCCGGAAATG
This sequence comes from Clostridiales bacterium VE202-21, assembly GCA_000509105.1. Lineage (GTDB taxonomy): Bacteria > Bacillota > Clostridia > Lachnospirales > Lachnospiraceae > Faecalicatena > Faecalicatena contorta. The sequence goes on from BAIF02000110.1 coordinate 14,827, forward strand.
GAATATTCGAAAGAAGCCAAAGAGAAAGCCGACTTACGCGCAATGCTTTTGGAGATCAATAAAGCTGCGGCGCAGTATTTTTATGTGCAGCTAAAATCTGAGCAGGGCAAAGCAGCATATACATATTTGAGGAACAGGGAACTCTCGGATGACACGGTCAAGGCTTTTGGACTGGGTTACTCCAACAAGTACAGCAATGACCTGTTCCAGTATCTCAGAAAGAAAGGTTACAGTGAGGATCTGATCCGCCAGGCCGGGCTGATCAATACAGATGAGAAAAACGGTGTATACGATAAGTTCTGGAACCGGGTCATGTTTCCGATCATGGATGTGAACAACCGTGTAATCGGATTCGGCGGCCGTGTTATGGGAGATGGGAAGCCTAAGTATCTGAATTCACCCGAGACGGCGATTTTTGATAAAAGCCGCAATCTGTACGGCCTGAACCGGGCACGCACTTCAAGAAAGCCTTATTTTCTCATATGCGAAGGATATATGGATGTGATCTCCCTGCATCAGGCGGGATTCACAAATGCGGTGGCCTCCCTCGGTACGGCGCTGACAACCGGACATGCCTCTTTGATTAAGCGGTATGTACAAGAGGTCTATCTGACTTACGACAGCGATGAGGCGGGGACAAAGGCAGCGCTCCGTGCGGTACCGATTTTGAAGGAGGCAGGAATTTCCGCAAAAGTAATCCGGATGGATCCCTATAAAGACCCCGATGAATTTATTAAGAACCTGGGGGCAGAAGAGTTTGAAAAGCGGATAGGCAGTGCAAGGAACGGTTTTTTGTTCAGCCTCGAGATTCTGGCAAAGGACTATGACATGGAATCCCCTGAGGGAAAGACCGCATTTTTTAAGGAAACAGCTAAGCGGCTGACCGGATTTGAGGATGAACTGGAAAGAAACAACTATATTGAAGCCGTGGCAAAAGCCTACAAGGTCAGTGAGGACAGCCTGCAAAAGCTTGTGACCAAGACCGCCATTAGTGAAGGTATGGCAAAGCCCGCAGCAAGGCCAAGACAGGCATCCGGAGGGGGAAAGCCGAAGGAGAACGGTATTCTCGTATCCCAGAAGATCCTTCTGACATGGATGATCGAGGACGAGAAGCTATTTGGTACCATCAAGCGCTACATAAGCCCGGAGGACTTTACGGAGGAGCTGTACAGGACGGTGGCAGAGCTGCTTTATGAGCAGTACGGCTCAGGGGAACTGAACCCGGCAAAGATATTGAATCACTTTACAGCGGAAGAAGAGCACAGGGAAGCCGCTTCTTTATTCCATACAAAGATCAGAGAACTGTCAACAAAAGAGGAGCAGGAGCAGGCTTTGAAGGAAACGATACTGCGTGTAAAGAGACACAGCATCGACGACCGGACAATGCACCTGGATCCGACGGATATGGCAGGGCTGCAGAGGCTCATGGAAGAGAAGCGCAGACTTGATGATATAAAGAAACTGCATATTTCTATTGAATAAGGATAAAATAAAACAAGATAGCCCTATACCGGGGTATACCGGCCGTAGGCAAAGGAAGGATGGACACATGGAAGAAAACACACAGAAATTTGACGAGAGGCTGAAAGAACTTGTTGCGTTGGGCAAGAAAAAGAAAAGCATCCTGGAACTTCAGGAAATCAATGACTTTTTCAATGATATGGAGTTGGACGCAGAGCAGATGGAAAAGGTATTTGACCATCTTGAGTCAAATAATATTGATGTGCTTCGAATCAGCGGAGATGATGATGACGTAGACGTTGAAGTCATCATTACTGATGAGGAAGAGGTGGATATGGAGAATATCGACCTTTCTGTACCGGACGGCGTCAGTATAGAAGATCCTGTGCGTATGTATCTGAAAGAGATCGGGAAGGTTCCGCTTTTGAGTGCGGAGAGAGAGATTGAGCTGGCACAGCGTATGGAGGAGGGAGACGAGGATGCAAAGAAAGAGCTTGCCGAGGCTAACCTCCGACTTGTGGTAAGTATAGCAAAAAGATATGTTGGCCGTGGAATGCTCTTCCTTGACCTGATTCAGGAAGGAAACTTAGGTCTGATCAAGGCGGTGGAAAAGTTTGATTACCATAAAGGGTATAAGTTCAGTACCTATGCAACATGGTGGATCCGCCAGGCGATCACCAGGGCAATCGCAGACCAGGCCAGAACGATCCGTATTCCTGTGCATATGGTTGAGACAATCAACAAACTGATCCGTGTATCCAGACAGCTTTTGCAGGAATTAGGGCGTGAACCCACGCCGGAGGAGATCGCGAAGGAACTGGACATGCCCGTAGAGCGTGTGCGTGAGATTTTGAAGATTTCCCAGGAACCTGTGTCACTAGAGACTCCGATCGGTGAAGAAGAAGACAGTCACTTGGGAGACTTTATCCAGGATGACAATGTGCCGGTTCCGGCAGAGGCGGCGGCACAGACCCTGCTGAAAGAGCAGTTGGACGAGGTGCTAGACACACTGACGGAGAGAGAGCAGAAAGTACTGCGTCTGCGTTTCGGTATGAATGACGGCAGGGCAAGAACTCTCGAAGAAGTGGGAAAAGAATTCGACGTTACCCGTGAGCGTATCCGCCAAATCGAAGCGAAAGCCCTCCGCAAGCTCCGCCATCCAAGCAGGAGCCGTAAGCTTAGGGATTATCTGGACTAGGTACGGGCGTATGGAATTATCAAAGAGATTGCAGGCAGTCGCCGCTCTGGCGACTGCCGGATATATTACAGCGGATATAGGAACGGATCACGCCTATATTCCGATCTATTTGGTGAAACACGGAGTGATCCCCTCGGCCTTTGCGATGGATATCAACGAAGGGCCGCTTGTCCGTGCAAGAGAACACGTGGAAGAGAATGGTCTGTCAGACCGGATAGAGCTGAGGCTGTCAGACGGCCTGTGTGCCCTCCGGCCTGGAGAGGCCGAGACAGCAGTACTTGCGGGGATGGGCGGCGGCCTGATGATCCGGATTCTGAAGAATAGTCCGGATGTCACCGCAGGCATGAAGGAGTTTATCCTGCAGCCGCAGTCGGAAATAGCAAGAGTTAGAGCCTTTCTTTTAGAGGAAGGTTTTTTGTTTATCCGGGAAGATATGGTACTTGAGGATGGAAAGTTTTATCCTATGATGAAGGTGAGAACATTCGGGGAGCGAAACTCTCACTCTGAATGCTGGAGTGATGTGGAGATCCGATACGGAAAATACCTGCTGGAGAGACGCCATCCCGTGCTGAAGGCATTTCTCGAACGTGAGATGTCTCTGAAGTCAGAGATACTCAAAGGACTGGAGGGGCAGAGCAGTGAAAAGGCTCTGCGGCGATTCGGTGAATTAAAAGAAGAACTGGAATATGTGAGAAAGGGGCTGGATTACTATGCAATGTAAAGAAATCATGACGATAATAGAGGCGGCTTACCCAAAGTCGGCAGCACTGGATTTTGACAATGTGGGCCTGTTGGCCGGACGCTCTGACAAGGATGTAAACTGCATTTATCTTGCACTGGATGCTACCGACCAGGTCATTGAGCAGGCGAAGGAAACAGGCGCTGATATGCTGATTACCCATCACCCGCTGATTTTTTCGCCTTTAAAACGTATTACGGACGGAGATTTCATCGGTAAAAGGCTCGTAAGTCTCATACAGTCTGACATTTCTTACTATGCAATGCATACAAATTATGACGTCCTGGGGATGGCAGATCTGTCCGGAAAGGTTCTGGAACTGGAAGACGCACAGGTACTGGATATCACTTCAGAGACGAACGGTGTGCCGGAAGGCATCGGCAGGGTCGGCACTTTGAAAAATACCATGAGACTTGAGGAATGCTGCGCTTTTGTAAAGAATAAACTGGAATTAGGCTCGGTGAAGGTATTTGGAGATCTGGATAAAAAAGTCGGCAGGCTGGCGGTCTCTCCGGGATCGGGAAAAACCGCGGTTGTACCCGCCATACAGGCGGGGGCAGATGTGCTGGTTACCGGCGACATCGGCCATCACGAGGGCCTGGATGCAGTGGGACAGGGGCTTGCAGTTATCGATGCGGGCCATTACGGGACAGAATATATTTTTATAGAAGATATGAAACAATTTCTTCAGACCAGGCTGCCCTGTCTGAAAGTGGTAACAGCACCCATTATCCATCCGTTCCAGGTGCTGTAAAGGAACATTTCATCATCGTTAACGACCGGATACGCCGGCATATCATAATCAGAGGCAATGGAACAAGAGGCAGGAAAACTGCGGAAAGGAATGCTATGGAATCAACAACTTGTACAGTACGCATCGGAGAAGAGACGAAAGAATACGCGGTGGGAACGACTTATCAGGAGATTGCACAGGAATATCAGGCCAGATACGGACATCAGATTGTGCTCGTCTTTATCAATCAGTTCCATCTCCAGGAACTGGATAAAAAACTGGAGCAGGACTGCCGGGAGATTGAATTTATCACAACGGGAGATCCTATCGGATATGAGACTTACAAGAGAAGCCTGTGCTTTATGCTTGTCAAAGCGGTACACGACGTCGGAGGCCATGACAAAGTGGAGCGGGTCAGGATTCATTTTTCCATGAGCAAGGGATATTACTGTACGGTAGAAGGGGATGTGGAGCTCAACCAGGAATTCCTGGATCAAGTGGATGAGCGCATGAAGGAACTCGTTGCGGAGAAAATCCGGATCGAGAAGCGCTCCGTCCATACCACAAAAGCCGTCGAGCTTTTCCGGAAACACGGAATGTTTGATAAAGAGAGGCTGTTCGAATACAGGAGAGTATCCAAAGTCAACATTTACAGTATGAACGAGTTTGAAGACTACTATTACGGATATATGGTGCCGGATGCAGGGTATCTGAAGTATTATGCACTCTACCTGTATGATGAAGGGTTTATTATACAGATGCCTACGCTGGAATCGCCTGAGACTGTAGAGCCATTCTCACCCAGGCCAAAGCTGTTTCAGGTATTAAAAAGATCGGTTCTCTGGGGAGATATGCAGGGCATCGATACGGTCGGAGCCCTGAATGATATGGTGACGCAGCATGATATGAGCGAGGTCGTGCTGGTACAGGAGGCGTACCAGGAGCGCCAGATCGGGGAGATCGCCAAGCAGATAGCCGACAGGCCGGAGGCCAAGTTTGTCCTGATAGCAGGGCCTTCCTCCTCCGGAAAGACAACATTCTCACACCGGCTTTCCATCCAGCTCCGCGTCAATGGGCTGCAGCCGCACCCAATTGCCGTTGATAACTATTTTGTTGACCGTGAGCGCACACCAAGAGATGAGAACGGCGAATACAACTTCGAATGTCTGGAAGCCATCGATGTAGACCAGTTCAACGAAGACATGCAGGCCCTTCTCTCCGGCAGGGAGGTATACCTGCCCACCTTTAATTTTAAGACAGGAAAGAAAGAATACGGCAGCATTCCCAAGAAACTGAACACACAGGATATCCTGGTCATTGAAGGAATACACTGTCTGAACCCTAAGCTGACAGAATCACTAAACAACGACAACAAATTCAAGATATACATCAGCGCCCTGACCCAGCTGAACATTGACGAACACAACCGAATTCCGTCCACCGACGGGCGTCTCATACGCCGTATCGTAAGAGATGCCAGAACAAGAGGCAACTCCGCCAAAAACACCATCGCCAGATGGCCGTCGGTAAGGAAAGGAGAGGAGGAGAACATCTTCCCGTATCAGGAAGAAGCAGACGTCATGTTCAATTCTTCCCTTTTATATGAACTGGCCGTCCTAAAACAGTACGTTGAGCCCCTGCTGTTCGGAATGGGAAAAGACTGCCCTGAATACGTAGAGGCAAAAAGACTCCTGAAATTCTTTGATTACTTTGTGGGGATTGGGAGTGAGTCCGTGCCCACAAACTCCTTGCTTAGAGAATTCATCGGAGGGGGCTGTTTCAATGTGTAGATTTTTTGTAAGCGGGAATTTTTGGCTAGGGGGGACGCCTGTCTGAGGAGGGAGTTCAGCCGGGAGGCGGGGGACTTTGCATGTACTTTCTGAAAGCTGTCCGTTTGCCTGCAACCCCTAAATAAAAACCATGCCGGATGGAAAGGCACCGGCGGCATTCACCCCGCAATTCTGATGAATTGCGCGGCTCAGGCCGCCTTAAAATCTGCTTTTGTGAAGCAGATTTTAGCCTTTCCATCCGGCATGGTTTTTATTAAGGGGTTACACGGCGCTCTCTATGCTTCTCAGAAAGCACATGCAAAGTCCCCCGCCTCCCGGCTGAACTCCCTCCTCAGACAGGCTGGCGCATCCTGGCGGAAATAATGCCGCTTATAGGGGGGGGAATCTGACGGGGGAGGCGGATTGGGCTGGGGAAGCGGGGCCTGCTTGTGACAGATCAACATAGCGCAGGCACAATGTGACACCCGGGCCTTACCATACGCTGTCCCCGTCCATTTACTCCCGTGCAAGCCGTCCTACCTACCGGGTGCGACTAGCTGAGCGAAAGGGGCTGGGGGCGGGGCTTCCTATGCTGTTTTTGGAACCCTCATAGCGCGCTTAGAATCCGTTACAGGGAAAATGAGGGAAATGAAGGGCAGGATTTGATTTACCAAATCAAATCCTGTAGCCGCCTGCGGTGTGAAATCATCAGATTTCACGCCAAATGCGACTAGTACCTTCATTTCCCTCATTTTCCCTGTTACGGATTCTTAGCAAGCGGCCGGGCTCCAAAAACAGCATAGGAAGCCCCGCCCCCAGCTCCTTTCGCTCAGCGTCCCCCCTACTCCGACTTCACCTCCCGCCAAAGTTGGTTATAAATGGCATCATTTTCATCCCCCAGGAATTGGAAGGTTTCGCAGTTTTTGAGATCTTCCGGATCAGGAAATGCTATTTCACTGTTCCTCATCCAGTCTTCCTCGATGAGTTTGCGTCCTTCGGAGTTCGGGATGGAGTAGGTGATGTAGTCGAAGTTCATTTTGGCTATCTCGGGCAGGCAGAGATAGTTTATGAATTTCTCGGCGTTTTCTTTGTGCTTTGCGTTTTTCGGGATGACCCAGGAGTCGATCCAGAGGTTAGAGCCTTCTTTTGGGATGACATATTCCAGATCCGGATTTTCTACCTGAGTGTAGAGCGCCTCACCGGAATAGATGACGCCTATGGCGGCTTCGTTTCCGATCATTTTGTCGCGGACCTGGTCTACTACGTATGCCTGTACCAGCGGTTTCTGCTCGATGAGAAGCTTTTTGGCGGCCTCCAGTTCGTCCAGGTCTGTGGAGTTCAGGGAATAGCCAAGGTATTTGAGCGTGACACCGAAAGCGTCACGGACGCTGTCCTGCATGAGGATGCTGTCTTTGTATTTTTTATCCCAGAGGACGCTCCAGCTGTCTATGGGTTCGTCCACCATGGTTTTGTTGTATAAGATTCCGACCGTGCCGAAGAGATAGGGGACGGAATATTTGTTCTCAGGATCAAACTGGCGGGACTGGGTCATGTAGGTGCTGTCAATGTATTTTATGTTGGGCACATTGTCAAAGTTGATTTCTGAGAGCAGGTCGTTTTCAATCATGCGCTGCACCATATAATCGGAAGGACAGACCACGTCGTAAGCAATAGCACCGGACTGGATCTTTGGATACATGATCTCGTTTGTCTCATATTCCTCATAGACTACATCGATCCCGGTTTCTTCTTCAAACATGGTAATTACCTCGGGATCCAGGTATTCGCCCCAGTTATAGACGATCACCTGATTGCCTCCGGAAGAACTGTTTTGGGAGCCGTAGAAAAAGCCGCCTGCTATGATAACGATCACCATGGCCGTGGGCAGTATTTTACGGAAAATAAGGCGGGATACTTTGTGCTTTCTCTGGATTTTGAGCCGCTTTTCGCCTGCAGCCTCCTTTTTATCGGGGGTTACATTTACAAGGAACAAAAGAACCAGGACTGTCACGAACATGATGGTGGACAGCGCGTACATCTCGGGCTTAATGCCTTTTCTGACTTCACTGTAGATTTTCGTGGAGAGGGTATCCACCCCAGGACCCTTTGTAAAATGTGTGATTACAAAGTCATCCAGCGACATGGTGAAGGCCAGAAGAAAACCGGAAAATACGCCCGGCATAATATCCGGAAAAACGACTTTGAAGAAGGCATATACCGGGGAAGCCCCCAGATCCAGCGCGGCCTCATAGGTGTGTTTGCTGGTCTGCTTGAGCTTGGGCATGACGCTAAGAATCACATAGGGAATATTGAACGTGATGTGGGCCAGTAAAATGGTTTTGAACCCTAGTGAGAAGCGGAATGCGATAAATAAAAGCATCAGGGAGATACCGGTTACGATATCGGCATTCAACATGGGAATATTGGTGACTCCCATGAAAAAGGTGCGGAATTTGGGCTTCATGGCCTGAATCCCAATCGCCGCGGCGGTTCCGATGATGGTAGCGATCAGGGCCGAAACGAGGGCGATGATGAGCGTTGTATACAGCGCATTCATAATATCCCGGTTCTGGAAAAGGGCGGCGTACCATTTGCCCGTAAATCCTCCCCATTTGGAACGGGTCTTGGAACTGTTAAAGGACAGCACCATCAGGGTTACAATGGGAGAGTAGAGCAGGATAAAAATTAGTATTAAGTAAAAGCGTTTTGCAGCGTTTTTTATCAAAATGCGGTCCCCTCCCCATTCTTATCGTATTTGGCGATCAGCGCCATGCTGGCAATAATAAAAATCATCAAAACAAGAGAAAGACCGGAACCTACGTGCCAGTTGCTTCCCTGTTTGAATTCCTGTTCGATTACATTTCCGATTAACAGGATCTTGCTTCCGCCCAGCAGATCCGAGATGACAAAGGTCGTCAGCGAAGGAACAAACACCATGGTGACTCCGCTGATGATGCCCGGAACGCTTAAGGGTAGTATGATTTTTGAAAATGTCTGGATACCGCTTGCCCCAAGGTCGCGTGCAGCAAATATAACGTCTTTGTCTATCTTGGCAAGGACATTGTAAATGGGCAGCACCATAAACGGCAGAAAATTGTATACCATGCCCAGTACGATGGCATAGGGCGTATTAATCAGCGTCTGTGCCGGGAGATGGAAGAATCCCAGAATGCTGTTGATGATCCCGTTCTTTTCCAGCAGGTTCTGCCACGCCAGTGTGCGCAGAAGAAAATTCATCCACATGGGAAGGATGAATATCAGAACAATGAAGCTGGTCTGATTTACATTTTTTTCCGAAAGAATCATAGCCAGAGGGTATGCGAGTACGAGGCAGAGCAGTGTGCTTATGAAGGAAAGCAGCAGCGCTAGGCCGAGAGCCTTCAGATTCTCGGGCGTTGTAATCTGTGCCAGATTCAGTAAGGTAAAGCCTCCCTCTTTATCCGTCAGTCCGTAATACACGATCATGAGAAGAGGGATGATAATAAAGGATGCCGCCCAGAATAAATAGGGGCCGCTCAATAGTTTTCTACTCTTCAATTCCTACCGCCTCCGCATCTTCAGACTCCGGTTTTTTCATGATCTGTATGTCAAATGGATCTACTCTGATTCCCACTTCGGTCCCAACCGGGAACATATCCGTGCTGTGTACCAGAAGCTCATAGTTATTCGCAAGGACTTCCATCTCATAGTGGACACCTTTGAAGATCAGGTGGGTAACCACGCCCTCGATAATGCCTTCCTCCGGCTTTACCAGGTCGATGTCTTCCGGACGGATCACCGCATCCACGGGCTTGTTCCTGCCGAAGCCCACATCCACGCACTGCCAGACGGTTCCGAGCATCTTTACCGCCTTATCCTCCACCATAGTGGCCGGGAGGATGTTGCTGTCCCCAATAAAATCCGCGACAAACGCGTTCTGCGGCTCATTATAGATGTCCTCGGGCGTACCGATCTGCTGGATGTAACCCTGGTTCATGACAACAATTGTGTCAGACATGGTCAGGGCTTCCTCCTGGTCGTGGGTCACGTAGACAAACGTGATCCCAAGCTCATTTTTTAAACGGATCAGCTCGTACTGCATATCCTGGCGCAGCTTCAGGTCCAGGGCGCCCAGTGTTCATCCAGAAGCAGTACCTTTGGTTCGTTGACGATTGCACGGGCGATGGCGATGCGCTGCTGCTGGCCTCCGCTCAGGGAGTCGGGGCTTCTGTCCTCATATCCCTCGAGATTGACCAGCTTCAGAGCATAACGAATCTTATCCTGGATATAACCTTTTGATTTGCCTTTGATTTTCAGGCCAAAGGCGATATTTTCTGCAATGGACATATGGGAGAATAGGGCATATTTTTGGAAGACAGTGTTCAGCTGACGGCGGTTGGGCGGCAGCTTATTAATGTTTTTTCCATCGAAGATGATATCCCCGGAATCCGGCGTCTCAAAACCGCCGAGAATCCGCAGGAGAGTAGTTTTTCCACAGCCGCTTGGGCCCAGAAGCGTTAGAAATTCGTTTTCACGAATATAGAGATCCAGCTGATCCAGAACTACATTCTCATCAAATGATTTTGTGATGTTTACAATATCAATCAGTTTATTGGACATTCTTCTCCTCCGTATAATAAGCTTTCACTTTATCCAAGCGGCTTCCCATGTTCTCAAGAAGCAGATCCGCCAATGTAAGGGCGGTCATAGACTCGATGACAACAACGGCTCTCGGACGATGATGGGATCATGGCGCCCATGGATGGATATGGATGTCTCTTCCCCATCCTCCGTCACGGTCTGCTGTGTCTGGGAAATAGAAGGCGTTGGCTTAACCGCTGCGCGGACGATCAGCGTGGATCCGTCGCTCATCCCTCCAAGCACACCGCCTGAATGATTCGTCTTTTTATATATTCTCCCGTTTTCGGAAGCAAATGCATCATTATTGACACTTCCTGTCAAAGATGCAGCCTGAAGTCCGTCCCCGATCTCCACAGCCTTCACCGCGCCTACGGACATAACCGCCTTTGCAAGGCACGCATCCAGTTTGTCGAATACCGTTTCCCCGAGTCCGGCAGGCAGCCCGGTTACCCGGCACTCAATCGTGCCGCCGCAGGAATCCTGATCCGCGATCAGAGTATCCAGATGTTCGGCGGCTTTGGCAGCGGCCTCGTTGTTTGGCATATAGAGGCTGTTTTCTGTGATTTCCGTAAAATGATAATCTTCTTCCGGGATGTGAACCGGGCCGATCGATTTGGCGTAGGAAATGAGCCCGATTCCAAGCTCTTTTAATAATAAGGAAGCAACTGCGCCGGCAGCGACACGCCCGATGGTCTCCCTGCCCGATGACCTGCCGCCTCCGCGGTAATCGCGTATGCCATATTTTTGAGTAAAAGTATAGTCCGCATGCCCAGGACGGAAGGTGTACGCCAGATTCCCATAATCCCGGGAGCGCTGGTCCTGATTGCGGACGATGAGAGAAATTGGTGTGCCAGTTGTTCTGCCTTCGAAGATACCGGACAGAATCTCTACGTGATCCGCCTCGTTTCTCTTTGTTGTATATTTACTCTGCCCGGGCTTCCGCCGGTCCAGAAATGTCTGTATATCTGCTTCGCTTAAAGGGAGCCCTGCGGGGCAGCCGTCGATTACAGCGCCTATAGCGGCACCATGGGATTCCCCCCAGGTTGTTACCCGAAATAATCTGCCAAATGTTGAACCACTCATGGAAATACTCCTTTCTTTTTGCACATAGACTTATTATATAAGAAGTTATATAATCGTGCAATCCTTAATTTATCTTTAAATTCATACTTTTTTACTGTACATTTCCCTTGTTTCGTAATATAATGTGGACTAGATATTGATTAAAAAAGAGGGAGCAATACTAGATGAGCGACAGGAATAAGACAAATTCAGACAGCATTCACCCAGAAGATAAAGAAAAAGAAGAGAAATACTACCAGGATGAGATCGATGAAGCAGCTGAGGATTATTTTCTGGACGATGAGATAGATGAAGATGATGAGGACTACTTCTTCGATGAAGAAGAGGAGGAAGAGGAGCCGGAAGAAGAGCATGCCCGCACTGATACCGGCAGGGGGCAGGCAAAGCAGCCCCGGGATATGGCCAGAACCCAGGTGATTCCTGATGTGATCGAAGTCCGTTCCTCCGTACAGAAGGACGCGGAATACGATACTGGCAGCGGCAGGTATTATGAAGATGAATACGAGGAAGACGGAGAGTTTGAGGAGGAAGACGAGGAGATAGAATTTGAAGACATCTTCGAGGAGGAAGAGCCAAAGAAGAAAAATAAGAAGTCTGGGAAAAAGAAAGGCAGAAAAAAGAAGAGTATGAAAAAGCTCTGGATAATTACAGGCAGCGTTGTGGCTGCTGTAGCGGTGGTCTATATTGGTGTCTCCGTATTCTTTATGAGCCATTTCTTTATGAACACCGAGATTAACGGGCATGATTTTTCAGGTAAGACCCCTGCGGATGTAGAGGCATACATGAAAGAACAGGTCGATGGCTATAAGCTGGAAGTCAAAGAAAAGGACAATAAGTCCGACACGATTGCCGGAAGCGAGATCTCATTAACCTACAAGGAAAATGATGATATCAAGCAAGCATTGAAAAAGCAGAATGGTTTCCTCTGGCCGGCGGCTTTCTTTTCAAAGAACTCGGCGAAAGTGACGGTTGAGGTTTCCTATGATCAGTCTGCGCTGGATTCTAAGATACAGAGTCTCCAGGCAGTGACTGCTGAACAGGTTCCCGCACAGTCCGCGTATCCAAAGTTTGACGGAGAGAAGTTTGTCATAGAACCGGAAGTGATCGGCACCGCAGTAAATATGGACGTGCTGAAGGAAAAGGTGCACCAGTATATTTCCGAGTTTCAGACGGAACTGGATATGGAAAAGGAAAAATGTTATGCAGAGCCAAGATTTACCTCAGAGTCCGAGGAAGTAAAAAAGGCATGCGATACCATGAATAACTACTGTAAGGCAAGTATTACATATACAATGACCGAGCGGGAAGTTGTTGATAAGGCACTGATCTCCACATGGGTTACCGCCGATGAGAATATGAACGTAACCTTTAACGAAGAGGCGGTCAAATCCTGGCTGACTGAATTTGGTGACAAATACGATACAGTGGGGACGACCAGGACAATCGTTACTCCAACCGGAAAGAGCGCGGAAGTATCCGGAGGCACTTATGGCTGGTCCATCGATGAGGATACCGAATTCGAAGCGCTGACCAACAGCATCAAGAATGGGGAAACGGCAGAAAAAGAACCGGCTTACTATCAGACAGCAGCTGCACATGCGCCTGCGGACTGGGGGAACACCTATGCGGAAGTGGATCTGTCTGCCCAGCATATGTGGTATATTGTAGACGGCGCCGTTGCGCTTGAGACGGATGTAGTTACAGGTTATCCGACACCGGAGAAGGAAACCCCTGCGGGCGTCTATAATATTCTGGAGATCCAGCGAAATAAGACTCTGGTCGGAGAGATTGACCCCGACACGGGAGAACCTGAATACGAGACGCCGGTCAGTTTCTGGATGCGTGTGACCTGGAGTGGAATAGGTTTCCACGATGCCACATGGCAGCCTGGATTCGGGGGCTCTCTATATACAAGCATTGGTTCCCATGGATGTATAAACATGCCATATGGCCAGGCTGAGGCTTTATTCAATATGATCGGAATGGGCACACCTGTGATCATACATTATTAAGTGCTTGAAAAATTATATAACAGATGAGGTTACTATGTACGAATTATTAAAACGGGACGGTCTTGCTAAGCGGGGCCGTTTTCATACGGTTCACGGAGTGATAGAGACTCCGGTATTTATGAATGTGGGTACTGCAGCCGCCATTAAAGGTGCAGTTTCCACAGATGATCTTCAGACAATTAAGACGCAGGTGGAGCTTTCCAACACGTATCACCTTCATGTGCGTCCAGGCGATGAGGTAGTAAAGAAGCTGGGCGGGCTTCACAGATTTATGAAATGGGACAAGCCGATTTTAACGGATTCTGGCGGGTTCCAGGTGTTTTCCCTTGCTGATTTGCGTAGGATCAGGGAAGAAGGCGTTCATTTCCATTCCCATATAGATGGAAGAAAGATTTTTATGGGGCCGGAAGAAAGCATGCACATCCAGTCAAACCTGGCTTCTACAATTGCAATGGCATTTGACGAATGTCCCTCCAGCGTGGCAGACAGAGCGTATATGACGGATTCCGTGGCAAGAACGACCCGCTGGCTGAGGCGGTGCAAGACGGAGATGGCACGCCTAAATTCCCTGCCCGATACGATCAATCCGCAGCAGATGTTGTTCGGTATCAACCAGGGCGGTATCTACGAGGACATCCGGATTGAGCATGCCAAACAGATTACGGAGCTCGAACTGGACGGATATGCCGTGGGAGGCCTCGCGGTAGGGGAAAGCCATGAAGACATGTACCGTATTCTGGATGCCGTTGTACCTTACCTTCCACTGGAAAAGCCGACTTATTTGATGGGAGTAGGAACGCCGGCCAACATACTCGAGGGCGTAGACCGAGGTGTGGACTTCTTCGACTGCGTTTATCCGACAAGGAACGGAAGACACGGACATGTCTACACAAACCACGGAAAACTAAACCTGTTTAATGCAAAATTTGAACTGGATGACAGCCCCATTGAGGAAGGATGCCAGTGCCCCGCCTGCAGAAGCTACAGCAGAGCCTATATCCGCCATCTCCTCAAGGCAAAAGAAATGCTGGGCATGCGCCTGTGCGTCCTGCACAACCTCTATTTCTATAACACGATGATGGAAGAAATAAGGGCGGCCATTGAAGCCGGCGAGTATAAAGCGTATAAGAAAAAGAAGCTGGATGGAATGGAAGGTATGAAAGAGGCATAAAAATTTAGTGAAATTCCAAAAGATACTTGAAGAATTGTCCAATTTTGTGTATAGTAAACTTATTGTTTGTAGAGATAGTAATTAGGAGGATTTAAAATGAATGGATTATTAGCGGCAGGCGGAGCAACAGGGATGGGGGGAATTATCCTGATCTATGTTGTTATTATTGGTGGTATGTGGTTTTTGCTTATGCGCCCTCAGAAGAAAGAGCAGAAGAGAGTACAGGCAATGCTTTCCACAATGGAAGTAGGCGATACCGCTTTGACAACAAGCGGTTTTTATGGAGTAATTATTGATATCACAGATGACGATGTAATCGTAGAATTTGGTAACAATAAAAACTGCAGGATACCAATGCAGAAAGCGGCAATTGCCCAGATCGAGAAGCCTAGTGCTGAATAGGCTAGGGATCCGCGGGGTGAGGGACGCCCGTCAGGGAACACATGGTGATTCCCGGGGCAGGCCGTTTGCGAAGAAACACTAACAGCGAAAAAGCAGCAGCTGATGGAACCAGCCGCATTCACTTAGAAATCTGATGATTTCTAAGCTCAGGCGGCCTTGAAAACTGATTTGGTAATCAGTTTTCATCCATCAGCTGCTGCTTTTTCGCTGTAAGTGTTTCTAACCGCGCACTTAGATGCCCCGGGAATCACCATGTGTTCCCTGACGGGCTAGGCCCATCCGGGCGGGAGGTCGGCTATTCAGCAGGTGAAAGGCTGGGGAGGGCGGCGGATGGGGTTGGCTTATATGGGCTGCGTTGGGAGGAGACGGCGTGGAATTTACTGATCTGCTGATTTGCTAATTTCCTGTCTGGTGAAAGATTCACTTTGCCAGGGCACATCCGCTGCTCTCACTTCGAAACCCTCCATGGGATGGGACTTTATGTGCCGGCCGGATGAAACAGCCGGCGGCAGGGGGAGTAGGGCGGCTGCGGTGCCCGCCATTTTTCCGCCCTTTTTAATTTAGAGCTGCTTATCCCCAAATTCCGCCCTCAGCTGCCCCTCCTTCCCCTGCCGCCGGCGTCCACCCTGACGCACTCCTACCCCAGTCATCCCAAAATTCGCATTAAAGGGTTGAAACGTGGCGAAAAATACGGTATGATAAAAATTAGCATTTTTATTCTATTACATATATATTTGGAAGGAAGTATTTGGTATGAGACTGAACATCGGAGTGATTAAAGGGGACGGTATTGGGCCGGAGATCGTGACGGAAGCGATGAAGGTTCTGGATAAAGTGGGAGCAGTATTCGGGCATGAGTTCTGTTATACGCAGCTTTTGATGGGAGGGGCTTCTATTGATGTGAATGGCGTTCCTCTTACGGATGAGACGATTGCGCTTGCCAAGGCAAGTGATGCGGTGCTGATGGGGTCTATCGGCGGAGATGCCGCAACTTCTCCGTGGTATCAGCTGGAACCATCTAAGAGACCGGAGGCAGGGCTGCTGAGGATTCGGAAGGAATTGAATCTTTTTGCAAATCTGAGGCCGGCTGTGCTGTATGATGAGCTGAAGGAGGCGTGCCCTCTGAAAGCTGAGATCGCAGCAAAGGGGTTTGATATGATGATTATGCGGGAATTGACCGGCGGGCTTTATTTTGGACAGAGAAAGACCGTGGAAGTGGACGGGGTTATGACTGCATATGATGAACTTACATACAATGAAAAGGAAATACGCCGTATTGCAAAACGGGGATTCGACATTGCCATGAAGCGCAGGAAGAAAGTGACGAGCGTGGATAAGGCGAATGTACTGGACTCTTCCAGACTGTGGAGAAAGGTAGTAGAGGAAGTGGCTGCCGATTATCCGGAGGTGGTTTTGGAAAACATGCTGGTGGATAACTGCGCAATGCAGTTGGTTAAGGATCCGAGCCAGTTTGACGTGATATTGACGGAGAATATGTTCGGGGATATTTTGTCGGATGAGGCGAGTATGGTTACCGGATCAATTGGAATGCTTGCATCAGCCAGTCTTAATGAGACAAAGTTCGGGCTTTATGAGCCAAGCGGCGGTTCGGCTCCTGATATTGCGGGCAAGGGGATTGCCAATCCGATTGCAACAATTCTGTCGGCGGCAATGATGCTCCGGTTCTCATTTGATCTGGATAAGGAAGCTGATGCCATCGAAAACGCAGTCTCAAAAGTATTAAAAGACGGGCTTCGCACGATTGATATTATGTCGGAAGGAAATACACAGATTGGCACCAGTGAGATGGGTGACAAGATCTGTTCCTATATAAACATTTAGGTAGATCAGAGTTATAACAGCAGGAGTAATGGCATAAGTAGAAAAGGAGGTTTTAAAACTATGAGAAGTGATACAGTAACAAAGGGAAGCCAGCAGGCGCCCCACCGTTCTTTGTTTCATGCGCTGGGAATGACGCAGGAGGAACTGGACAGACCGCTTGTGGGCGTAGTCAGTTCCTACAATGAGATTGTGCCAGGGCATATGAATCTGGATAAGATCACTGAGGCAGTTAAAATGGGTGTGGCGATGGCGGGAGGAACCCCTATTATGGTTCCGGCAATCGCTGTCTGTGACGGGATTGCCATGGGGCATGTGGGAATGAAGTATTCTCTTGTCACAAGAGACCTAATCGCTGATTCAACAGAAGCGCTCGCAATGGCACATCAGTTTGACGCCCTTGTGATGATCCCGAATTGTGATAAAAATGTGCCTGGGCTTTTGATGGCCGCGGCCAGAATCAACATTCCGACAATTTTTGTCAGCGGAGGGCCTATGCTCGCGGGACACGTGAAGGGCGGCAGAACCAGTCTTTCCAGCATGTTTGAGGCCGTTGGTTCCTATGCGGCAGGAACAATGTCCGAAGAGGATTTATGTGAGTTTGAAAATAAAGCGTGCCCTACATGCGGTTCCTGTTCCGGTATGTACACAGCGAACAGCATGAACTGTCTGACGGAGGCTCTTGGTATGGGGCTGCGTGGGAACGGAACGATTCCGGCAGTTTACTCCGCCAGGCTGCAGCTGGCTAAACATGCGGGCATGCAGGTAATGGAACTGGTGAAAAAGAATATCCGGCCAAGAGATATTATCACGGAGGAGGCCATTCTTAATGCATTAACCGTAGATATGGCTCTGGGCTGCTCCACAAACAGCATGCTGCATCTTCCGGCTATCGCTCATGAGATCGGAATGGATTTTGAAATTGAATTTGCAAATTCAATCAGCGAAAAAACGCCGAACCTGTGCCATCTTGCACCGGCAGGCCATACATACATTGAAGATCTGGATAAGGCGGGCGGTGTGTACGCCGTTATGAATGAGTTAAATAAAAAAGGCCTGCTGCATACGGATTGTATGACTGTGACAGGTAAAACTGTGGGTGAGAATATTGCAGGCTGTACGAATCTCAATCCGGAAGTCATTCGGCCGATTGAAAATCCTTACAGCGAAACCGGTGGAATTGCAGTGCTCAAGGGAAATCTTGCACCTGACGGAAGCGTGGTTAAGCGTTCCGCAGTTGTTCCGGAGATGCTGGTACATGAAGGGCCTGCCAGAATTTTTGAAAGCGATGAGGCTGCCACCGAGGCGATCAAGACAGGGAAGATTAACCCGGGGGATGTTATTGTCATCCGCTATGAAGGACCAAAAGGAGGCCCGGGCATGAGGGAGATGCTCAACCCAACCTCTGCAATTGCAGGATACGGGCTTGGATCTACGGTGGCGCTTATTACGGACGGACGTTTCAGTGGCGCATCCCGCGGCGCATCCATCGGGCATGTGTCACCGGAAGCT
This sequence comes from Clostridiales bacterium VE202-21, assembly GCA_000509105.1. Lineage (GTDB taxonomy): Bacteria > Bacillota > Clostridia > Lachnospirales > Lachnospiraceae > Faecalicatena > Faecalicatena contorta. The sequence continues at coordinate 33,366 of BAIF02000110.1, forward strand.
GCTGTGGGCGGACCGATTGCGCTGGTAGAGGAGGGCGATATTATAAAGATCAATATCCCTGAGCTGAAGCTGGAGCTGGACGTTTCAGATGAAGAGATGTCGGCCAGAAGAGCTAAATGGCATCCAAAGGAGCCGGAGATTAAGTCCGGATACCTGGCAAGATATGCATCTATGGTTACATCTGGCAACAGAGGGGCAATACTGGAAGTGCCAAAGACAAATTAGGAGGTCCTTATCAATGCATTTAACTGGAGCAGAAATCGTCATTGAATGTCTGAAAGAGCAGGGTGTGGATACTGTTTTCGGGTATCCGGGCGGCGCGATCCTGAACGTCTATGACGCTTTATATAAACACAGTGATGAGATCACGCATATCCTGACCTCCCATGAACAGGGGGCTGCGCATGCTGCAGACGGATATGCGAGAGCGACGGGCAGAGTTGGTGTCTGCTTTGCCACAAGCGGACCGGGAGCCACGAACCTGGTTACCGGCATTGCTACGGCTTATATGGATTCCATCCCGGTTGTCGCAATCACCTGTAATGTCGGCGTATCCCTGCTCGGCAAGGATAGTTTTCAGGAGATTGATATTGCAGGTATTACAATGCCGATTACAAAGCACAACTATATCGTAAAGGATGTCAGTAAGCTGGCCGGGACGATCCGCAAGGCATTCAGAATCGCGCAGACAGGCCGCCCCGGTCCGGTACTGATTGATATTCCGAAAGATGTGACGGGTGAGAAAACCGATTATAAGTGTGAAGCAATTGCTCCCGTCATCCCTATGGGTGCTGAGGAAGTCTCTGACAAAGAAGTGGAGACAGCAATCACCATGATCAATAAGGCAAAACGCCCTTATATCTTTGTCGGCGGCGGAGCCGTTTTATCGGGTGCAAGTGAAGAACTGCTGGAGTTTGTACATAAAGTTGACGCGCCAGTCACGGATTCACTTATGGGTAAGGGCGCATTTCCGGGAACTGATGGAAGATATACGGGCATGCTTGGCATGCACGGGACCAAGACGTCCAATTACGGGGTCAGCGAATGTGACCTGCTGATTGTTATCGGCGCAAGGTTCAGCGACAGAGTGACCGGCAATACCAGGAAGTTTGCAAAGAATGCAAAGATTCTTCAGATTGATATCGATGCGGCCGAGATGAATAAAAACGTCATTATTACCGCTGGCGTTGTGGGCGACATCAAAGAAGTCCTGAAGAAGATAAATGCAGGCCTGGAACAGCAGTGCCACCCCGAATGGATGAGTAAAATCCAGGAATACAAAGAAAAATACCCGCTCAATTACCATACGGACGGACTGACAGGCCCCTATGTCGTAGAAGAAATCTACAGACAGACAAAAGGGGACGCCATCGTAGTAACAGAGGTCGGGCAGCATCAGATGTGGGCCGCGCAGTATTACAAGTATACAAAGCCGCGTACCTTCCTGACTTCCGGTGGTCTGGGAACGATGGGATACGGCCTGGGAGCTTCTCTTGGTGCGAAGACCGGCTGTCCCGACAGCATTGTGGTTAATATCGCAGGAGACGGATGTTTCCGTATGAATATGAATGAAATAGCCACAGCGGTGCGGCACCGGATTCCCGTCATCCAGGTTGTGATTAACAATCACGTCCTCGGCATGGTCCGCCAGTGGCAGAATCTGTTTTATGAGCAGCGCTATTCCGCCACCGTTCTGAACGATGCGGTGGATTTTGTGAAGCTGGCAGAGGCCATGGGGGCCGAAGGGATCCGTGTAACCACAAAGGATGAATTCCAGGCGGCATTTGCGAAAGCATTAACGCTGAATAAGCCGGTTGTCATCGACTGCCAGATCGACAGTGATGATAAAGTATGGCCCATGGTAGCTCCGGGAGCTGCAATCAGCGAAGCTTTTGACGAGAGCGATATCAGCCATTAGTACTCGAAGACGGGATAGAGATGGCTTGAGTTGTAATGAAACCTATCAATGATGAAGTATAAAAAGTGCAGGAGGAAATTTGAAATGAGTAGAGTGTACAATTTTTCAGCAGGGCCGGCAGTTTTACCGGAAGAAGTTTTAAAATCAGCAGCAGAAGAGATGTTGGATTACAAGGGAACCGGCATGTCGGTCATGGAAATGAGTCATCGCTCAAAGGCTTTCGAAGAGATCATTACATCAGCAGAGGCTGACCTGAGAGAGCTTATGAATATTCCTGACAACTATAAAGTCCTGTTTCTGCAGGGAGGAGCCTCCCAGCAGTTTGCCATGATACCGATGAACCTTATGAAAAATAAGGTAGCTGACTATATTGTAACAGGACAGTGGGCGAAAAAAGCTGCCAGTGAAGCCGCAAAATACGGGAAAGTTAACAAAATAGCATCGTCTGAAGACAAGACGTTCTCATATATACCAGATTGCTCTGACCTTCCGGTTTCAGAGGATGCCGATTATGTGTATATTTGTGAAAACAATACAATTTACGGAACCAAATTCAAAGAACTTCCGAATACAAAAGGCAAGACTCTGGTTGCCGACGTATCATCCTGCTTCCTGTCTGAACCAGTGGACGTAAGCAAATATGGGGTGATTTACGGAGGAGTCCAGAAGAATATCGGGCCTGCAGGCGTTGTGATCGTTATTATCCGTGAAGATTTAATAACGGAGGACGTACTGCCCGGCACACCGACCATGCTTACATATAAAACACACGCAGACGCAAAGTCCCTTTACAATACCCCTCCGGCATACGGCATCTATATTTGCGGAAAGGTATTTAAATGGCTCAAGAGCATGGGAGGCTTGGAGACAATGAAGGCCCGCAACGAAAAGAAAGCAGCGCTTCTGTATGATTTCCTGGATCAGAGCAAGATGTTCAAAGGCACCGTTGAGCCAAAGGACCGTTCTCTGATGAATGTGCCTTTTGTTACAGGAAATGCTGAATTGGATGCCAAGTTTGTTAAAGAGGCGAAAGCCGCAGGCCTGGAGAATCTGAAAGGTCATAGAAGTGTGGGCGGCATGCGTGCAAGCATTTACAATGCAATGCCATATGAGGGTGTAGAAGCACTCGTTGCATTTATGAACAAGTTCGAGGAGGAGAATCTGTAAAATGTATAAGTATAATTGCCTGAATCCAATAGCCCAGGTGGGACTGGAAAAATTTAATGAAAACTATGTAAGAACAGAAGATGCAGGAGAGGCGGACGCCATCCTCGTAAGAAGCGCAGGAATGCATGATATGGACTTCAGCAGCAGCCTGAAGGTCATCGCACGCGCAGGTGCGGGCGTTAACAATATCCCGCTGGACAAATGTGCAGAAAAAGGAATCGTCGTATTTAACACTCCTGGCGCCAATGCCAATGGTGTAAAAGAAATTGTGATCGCGGGAATGCTTCTTGCAGCACGTGACATAATAGGCGGTATCAGCTGGGTTCAGGAGAATGAAGAGGACGGGGACATCGCCAAGATGACCGAAAAGAAGAAAAAGGCTTTTGCCGGGACCGAGCTGGAAGGCAAAAAACTGGGTGTCATAGGACTCGGAGCAGTCGGCGTTCTGGTTGCTAATGCAGCGACACATCTCGGAATGGAAGTATACGGTTATGATCCATACGTATCCGTCGATGCAGCATGGAAGCTTTCACGTAATATCCACCATGCAAAAACGGTAGATGAGCTCTATAAAGAATGTGATTATATCACCATTCATGTACCGGCGCTGGAAGATACGAAGGGCATGATCAACAAAGATACGATCAGCCTGATGAAAAAAGATGTGGTTATTCTGAATTTTGCAAGAGATGTGCTTGTAAACAGTGAGGACATGGTTGATGCCCTTGTTGCAGGAAACGTGAAATGTTATGTAACAGACTTCCCAACACCGGAGGTCACAGGAGTCAAAGGGGCAATTGTAATTCCCCATCTTGGAGCTTCCACAGAGGAATCCGAAGACAACTGTGCAAAAATGGCGGTCAAGGAAACCATTGATTACTTGGAAAATGGTAATATTACACATTCCGTAAACTACCCGGATTGTGATATGGGACAGAAAGGTGAGGGCTCCAGAATCACCATCCTGCATCATAATATACCAAACATGCTCGGACAGTTCACAGCACTGCTCGCTAAAGAAAAATTAAACATCTCGTTGATGGCAAATAAGAGCAGAAAAGAATATGCTTATACTATGATTGACGTAGATGGAGACGTATCTGACGCTGTAAAAGAGGAACTTGGCAGTATTGATGGGGTTCTTAAAGTGAGAGTTATTCTTTAGTGACTAATGTATGGCAAAGAAACCGAACACAGGGGGGCTTGGAAACGGGTTCTGGCTGCAGAGTGGGCAAAGGAAAAAAAGAAGGAAAACCGGGGCAGACCTGATTTTCCTTCTTTTTCCTTTCCTCCACTTTGGCAGCTGGAAGACACGAACTAAATAACTATTGACACAGAATGTATAATTGTATACAATTATACATGGATGTAATCCGTAGGATTAAAGTGCTGCGGGGTGTTAACTGGATATTTAGGAGGTAATGGTAGAATGGAAGACAGAAAAGTATTTTTGAACAAACACACAAATCTTTTGGAACTGGAAGAGCATATGTATCAGCTGGTGGATGTGGACTCGCCTAATGTGTTCCGCAACTTGTTCCACTATGATGAGATTCCGAAGATTGCTTTTAACGACAGGATTGTGCCTCACAATATGCCGGACGAAATCTGGATTACGGACACGACGTTCCGTGACGGACAGCAGTCACGTGCCCCCTACACAACAGAGCAGATAGTTACGATTTTTGATTATTTACATAAGCTTGGCGGGCCTAAGGGGAAGATCAGGCAGAGTGAATTTTTTCTGTATAGTAATAAAGACCGGGATGCGGTTTATAAATGTCTGGAGATGGGATATGAATTTCCGGAAGTTACAAGCTGGATCCGGGCGAATAAGAAAGATTTTGAACTGGTGAGGGAGATCGGGCTGAAGGAAACGGGGATTCTGGTCAGCTGCTCTGATTATCACATATTTTATAAACTGAAGATGAACCGAAGGGAAGCTCTGGATCATTACCTTTCTGTTGTCAGAGAGTGTATGGAGACGGGGGTGAAACCAAGATGTCATCTGGAAGATATTACGAGATCTGATATTTATGGATTCGTAATCCCTTTCTGTCTGGAGCTGATGAAGCTTATGGAAGAGTATCAGATACCGGTTAAGATCCGTGTCTGTGATACCATGGGATATGGGGTGAATTTTCCGGGGGCGGTGATTCCGAGATCCGTACCGGGGATTATTTATGGACTGATGACACATGCTGGTGTTCCGAGTGAATTGATTGAATTCCATGGGCACAACGATTTCTATAAGGCGGTCAATAATTCGACTACAGCTTGGCTGTACGGCGCATGCGGGGTGAACTGTTCCCTGTTTGGAATTGGGGAGCGTACGGGAAATACTCCGCTTGAAGCGATGGTATTTGAATATGCACAGCTCAGAGGAACGCTGGATGGGATGGATACAACTGTGATCACAGAGCTGGCGGAGTACTATGAAAAAGAGATCGGATACCGGGTTCCCTCCAGAACGCCGTTTGTCGGGAAGAATTTTAATGTAACCCGTGCCGGGATTCATGCGGATGGAATGCTCAAAAACGAAGAAATTTATAATATTTTTGATACCGACAAATATTTAAACCGCCCGGCTCTTGTATCTGTCTCCAATACCTCCGGTATTGCGGGAATTGCATACTGGATTAACGCATACTACAAGCTTCCTGCAGAACGGCAGGTGGATAAAAATTCAGAGCTTGTGCTGGCATTAAAGACCTGGGTGGACAAAGAATATGAAGAAGGTCGCGTTACAGTCTTGACAGATGACGAATTAGTTGCCAAAATAGACAGTGTATGCAGTGAACTGCATATAAAACTCTGACTTGGGAGGACATAAAAGCAAAATGGAAGAATATCAGGACCATTCCTTAGGCAGCCGTGTTTTTCAGAGAATCCGTGACGATATCCTGAAGGGAAAGTATAAGGAACACGATGAGTTAAGGGAAAATACGATCGGGAAAGAACTGGGGGTCAGCCGCACGCCCGTGCGAGAGGCACTGAGGCAGCTGGAGCTGGAAGGCCTAGTCTCTATCATCCCGAATAAGGGGGCATATGTGACGGGAATATCTCCGAAGGATGTAAGTGACATCTATATGATCCGTTCTATGCTGGAGGGGCTGTGTGCGAGATGGGCTACAGAGAACATTACGGACGAGCAGCTGGATGAGCTGGACGAGATTATACTTCTTTCCGAGTTTCATATGAAAAAAGAGGGTGGAGGCAGTGCAGATCAGGTGACTGAGCTGGACGGCAAGTTCCATGCGATTTTATATGAGGCATCAAACAGTAAGATACTCAGCCATGTACTGACCGATTTCCACAAATATGTCCAACTGGCTCGGAGATCTTCCGTAGTCTCAGAAGAACGGGCCAGAAAGTCGATCCGGGAGCATAAGCAGATCCTGCGCGCAATCCGGGATAAAGATGCAGACCTTGCGGAGCAGCTCGCCAACGAGCATATTCTGCATGTCATACAGAACCTTAAAAGACAAGGTTATGAAGAAATATTAGGAGGAGACAGTTAAGATGGAAAAGATTAAGATGAGTACACCGATTGTTGAGATGGACGGGGATGAGATGACAAGAATCCTCTGGAAGATGATTAAAGATAATCTTCTGGAGCCTTACATCGAGCTGAATACGGAATATTACGATCTGGGCCTGGAATATAGAAATGAAACGAACGACCAGGTAACCGTGGATTCCGCGAATGCCACAAAGAAGTACAAAGTAGCTGTTAAGTGTGCAACGATCACCCCGAATGCGGCCCGCATGGATGAATATGACCTGAAGGAGATGTGGAAGAGCCCCAATGGGACCATCCGTGCAATTCTGGACGGTACAGTTTTCCGCGCGCCGATCGTCGTAAAAGGGATTGAGCCATGCGTTAAGAACTGGAAAAAGCCGATTACCATTGCCCGCCATGCATACGGTGATGTATATAAGGGCTCAGAGATGAAGATTCCGGGCGCAGGCAGGGTAGAACTTGTCTATACGGCGGAAGACGGAACAGAGACAAAAGAGCTCGTACATAATTTTGATGGCCCGGGTATCGTGCAGGGCATGCACAATATCAACCAGTCCATCGAAAGCTTTGCAAGAAGCTGCTTCAACTATGCTCTGGATACAAAACAGGATCTCTGGTTTGCGACAAAAGATACGATTTCCAAAAAATATGACCACACATTCAAGGACATTTTCCAGGAAATCTATGATGCTGAATACGATGAAAAATTCAAGGCTGCCGGGATCGAGTATTTCTACACACTGATTGATGATGCAGTAGCACGTGTTATGAAATCAGAGGGCGGATATATCTGGGCGTGCAAGAACTACGACGGCGACGTCATGAGCGACATGGTATCCTCAGCATTTGGATCACTCGCTATGATGACATCCGTGCTTGTGTCTCCCGACGGATATTATGAATATGAGGCTGCCCACGGAACCGTACAGCGCCACTATTACAAGCACCTCAAGGGAGAGGAGACATCCACCAACTCAGTTGCAACCATTTTTGCATGGACCGGAGCTTTAAGAAAGCGCGGAGAACTGGATGGAAACCATGATTTGATGGCATTTGCAGACAGACTGGAAAAAGCGACCATTGACACAATAGAATCCGGAAGCATGACAAAAGATCTGGCGCTGATTACAACGATTGAGAATCCGACGGTTCTCAACAGTGAGGACTTTATCAAAGCGATTGCAGCAAGGCTGTAAATTTTATCTACAATACAAAAACGGACCGGCACGCAGCTCTGCATGCGGTCCTTTTTTCTGATCTAGGAAATTTCAAAGGAATTTCCTAGATCAGAAAAGCTGCGGGGGATGCACACGCCGCGATAAGGTATATAGCCGCAAAGCGGCATCGCGGCGGCGTCAAAGTGTGCAAGCCCCTCATAAGTGAGGAGATGGGGATTTGAGGTGGGCTTGCCCGCTTTGTTCGAAAGGAGTTGAAGTGGGCTTCCCCATTTTGGCCTTATTCTGCAAGTTCTTCCCATTTTTCATAGAGAATCTCCAGTTCCCCTTCATTGGAAGCCTTTTCTGCAGCAAGTTCCTGGCATTTGACCGAGTTGGAATACACATCTTCATGAGTCATCAGCTCATCGATCTCTTCATTTCTTTCTTCCAGTACAGTGATGCGTTCTTCCGTCTTTTTCAGTTCATTCTGTCTTTTGCGCTCCCTGGCCTGCTGTTCCTTCTGTTCCTGCCAGCTCAGTTTTGCGTCTGAAACAGATTCCTTCGGAATACCAGAATTATCCGTTCCCCTGGCTGCAGGGGAAGTATAGACGGCCGTCAGTTCCTCCTTTTTCTCCAGATAATAGTCATAATTGCCGATATAGTTTACAAAGGTCTGATTCACCAGCTCTAATATGCGGGTGGCTGTCTGGTTGATAAAATAGCGGTCGTGTGAGACGTATAATACGGTACCGGTATAGTCGTTAACCGCTTTTTCTAATATCTCTTTTGAGGTGATATCCAAATGGTTTGTGGGCTCATCGAGGATTAGGAAATTGGCCTCAGAAAGCATCAATTTTGCCAGCGATACGCGACCCTTCTCGCCGCCGCTCAGGTCCCCGATCAGTTTGTACACGTCATCACCGGTAAACTGGAATGCGGCGAGCGTATTTCTGATCTGCGTATTATTTAGGGTTGGATAGTCATCCGAAATCTCGTCAAATATATTTTTTTGGTCATGCAGCACATGGTGTTCCTGATCGTAATAACCGATTCTCACCTTAGATCCCAGGGTAAAGGAGCCCGTATCCGGGGGAACCACTTGATTGATAATCTTAAGCAGCGTGGTTTTCCCGGTGCCGTTGTCACCGATTACAGCCACATGTTCGCCGCGTCTGATATCAAAGCTGATATCCGTAAATAAGGTTTGACTGTCAAAACTCTTAGACAGCCCCTCCACTGAAAGCACGTCGTTGCCGCTCAGGCAAGAGGGTTCCAGAGAAAAATGAATCTCCTTCGCCGCCTCCTGGGGCTTATCGACCAGCGTCATCTTATCTAGCAGTTTTTCACGGCTTTCCGCGCGCTTGATAGACTTCTCACGGTTGAATGAACGGAGTTTTTCAATGACGGCCTCCTGATGCTTGATTTCCCTCTGCTGGTTCAGATATTCTTTCATCATGGCGTCCCGGATCTGTTGCTTTTTGTCCGCATAGGCCTTGTAGTTGCCGGCGTACATCCGGACAGTCCCATGTTCGATCTCCACCACTTTTGTAACCACCCTGTTTAAGAAGAAACGGTCGTGGGAGACGATAAATACAGCGCCCGGGTAGTTCAGCAGATAGGTCTCCAGCCAGGTGATGGAGTTCAAATCCAGATGGTTTGTTGGCTCATCCAGAAGCAGAATATCGGGTTTTGTGAGGAGCAATTTTCCCAGGGAAACTCTTGTTTTCTGGCCTCCGGAGAGGGTGTCCGTTTTTTTGTCAAAATCCTCCTCCTGGAAACCAAGTCCTTTGAGGACGCCTGTCAGCTCGCTTTCGTAAGCATAACCATTCTGTGCCTCAAACGATGACATCATGCGGTGATAGGTATCGAGCCTGCTCTGAAGGGCTTCACCGCTCAGAGACTTCAGTTCCTTTTCAATAGCACGGATTTGATTTTCCAACTCGATAATATCAGCCTTTGCTGTCTTTACTTCCTCATATATGGAGCGGCCGCCCTCGAGTTTCTGCTGCTGTGCAAGATATCCGAGAGTTTTCCCTTTTGTAACTACAATTTCACCGCTGTCGACTGGCTCTTCCTTTACGATCATCTTTAGAATGGTGGATTTTCCAGCCCCGTTTACTCCGACCAGAGCCGCTTTTTCCCTGTCTTCTATATGAAAAGAGCCGTCTCTGACAATGACCTGTCCACCGAAAGCTTTATTGAGATTATGGCATGCAAGTATCATAAGAAACCTCCTGTTGTCTTCTGTATCGGGCCTCCCAGTTGTACTTCAGCCGCCGAACCCCGCTTGTTGTCTTAAAAAATAAGCATTAATTTTTCAGCTATGCTGAAAACCTGTCCGCGGGGCATGAGCTGCGGGATGCCTTTGAGTATACTTATTTCATTATAACGAAAATAGTTTAAAATACAACTAAAATTTGACTTTGCCCGTACAATTCTATATAATATGAAATAGATTAAGTTTGGAGGGGATAGCTGTGGAAGATAGAGAGATATCACGTGCGGTAATTGGACGGCTGCCCAGATATTACAGATATTTGGGAGAATTACTGGATGCAGGAGTAGAACGGATTTCATCAAATGACCTGAGCAAGAAGATGAGCGTCACTGCATCTCAGATTCGCCAGGATTTAAACAACTTCGGTGGCTTCGGCCAGCAGGGATATGGATACAATGTTAAGTATCTCTATACAGAGATCGGAAAGATTCTGGGACTGAACAGAAAACATAACGTAATCATAATAGGAGCGGGTAACCTGGGGCAGGCGCTTGCCAATTACGCGGCCTTTGAAAAGAGCGGTTTTATACTGCAGGGTATTTTTGATGTGAATCCAAGACTGGAAGGGGTAACAATACGAGGAATCCCGATCCGTATGATGGACGACCTGAGAGAATTTGTTGAAAATACGGACATAGAGATTGCCGCACTGACGATTCCAAAGTCAAAAGCGGTGGAAGTAGCCGATATGCTTGTTGAGAATGGTATCAAGGGCATATGGAATTTTGCGCACACTGATCTGCACCTGCCGGATGATGTGATCGTAGAAAGTGTACATTTGTCTGATAGTTTGATGAAACTGTCCTATAATATCAGCCGTTACAATGAAGAACATGATAATTGATTAATAATATAAAACGTGTAACAAAGGTGCTGCGCCTTCGTTGCACGTTATTTCGCTTATTAGGAAACGTGCGCCTATCAGATACAATCCCATTGGGGATACGCACAGTGGTATTAGAGGCAGATGCCAGTGCGGCCGCTGCGGACGCGGGTTTCACAAGCGAAACTCTATAAAAATAAAGGAGAGTGAGTATATGAGATATCTGCCTACCGGTGAATGGATGCAGAAAGCTGACAATTACACGATCCATGAGATCGGGATTCCCTCTATGGTGCTTATGGAGCGGGCTGCTCTGGCGGCAGTGGCCGTCATGGAGCAGGAAAAGATCAATACACACAGAACGCTGGTGGTCTGCGGCTCCGGCAACAACGGCGGCGACGGCTTTGCAGTTGCGCGCCTGTTAAAAGAAAAAGGCTGTGATGTTGAGGCCGCTTTCATCGGAAACGAAGAATCCAGGTCTCCTGACTGCATGCAGCAAATGAAAATCGCTGAAAATTGCGGTGTTCCTGTAGTAACAACAATCAGCAGGAAGGAATATACTGTTATAGTGGATGCCGTTTTCGGCGTGGGCCTGAACCGGGAAGTCTCGGGAGCATACGCGGCAAATATTAAAAAGATGAATGCGCTGCCGGGGCAGAAGGTTGCCATAGATATCCCTTCCGGCATCTGCTCAGCCACAGGAAAGGTACTAGGGACGGCATTTTCAGCCGATCTGACGGTTACTTTTGAGTGCGAAAAGCTGGGCTGTGTTTTACATCCAGCTGCCAATATGCCGGAAAAACTGTTGCCGTATCCATCGGAATCAGCCGGAAGCTTTTTGAAAAAGAACCGGGTGTCTGCTACACATTTGAAAAATCGGACCTGCCGGAGCTGATCCCGCCCCGAAGGCCCAATTCACATAAAGGAACCTATGGGAAGATCCTGATGATTACCGGAAGCCGCGGTATGTCGGGCGCCGCATATCTGAGTGCGAAGGCCGCGTATAGATGCGGCGCGGGTCTGGTCCGGATTTATACACATGAAGATAACCGGGTGATATTGCAGCAGCTTTTACCGGAAGCGATTGTCAGCACTTATACTGAATATGAGGAAGAAGCCATTCGTGATCTCCTCGCATGGGCGGATGTGGTCTGCATTGGCTGCGGGCTGGGACAGAGCCGTGTTACGGAGAGTATCTTAACTCAGGTCGTGAAAGAGGTTCAGATTCCCTGCGTGATAGATGCAGATGGACTGAATATACTGGGGTGCCATCCGGAATTGCTTGAAGAGCGGGAGCGGCCCATTGTCCTGACCCCGCACTTGAAAGAAATGTCCGGCCTGCTGGGCTGTTCTGTTACAGAGCTGCAGGAAAAGCGTTTCGAGATGACCAGGTCTTTTACAGACAGAGCTGGTGTTGTTTGCGTCTTAAAGGATGCACGTACAATTGCGGCCAAGTGGGATCGTCAGATATTCGTCAATACTGCAGGAAACAGTTCCATGGCAAAGGCCGGGGCCGGAGACGTGCTCGCGGGAGTCATTGCAGGGCTGATGGCGCAGGGACTGAAGCCTTATGAGGCGGCTGTCTGCGGAGTATACCTGCACGCCTGCGCAGGAGACGAGGCCAAAGCCGCCAGGGGTTCCTACAGTGTGCTGGCAGAAGATTTAACGGCGGGAATCGGGGACTGCCTAAAAAGAACAGAGGAGAGTATGGAGCAATGAAACAGTTTAACAGGGTATTTGCCAGGGTAGACCTGGATGCCGTATCATATAATATGGAACAGATGAGGCGGCGGATTGGGGAAGGGGCGCAGATCATCGCCGTGATAAAGATGGATGGGTACGGCCATGGCGCCGTGCCGATTGCGGAAATGTTTGAAGAAAAGGATTACATATGGGGCTACGCCACCGCAAGCCTGGAGGAGGCTGCAGCTCTCCGGAAGGAAGGGATTAAAAAACCAATTCTCGTACTCGGCTGTATTTTCCCGGAGCAGTATGAGGAGATGATTCTTAAGGATATCCGTGCTACTGTTTATATGAAGGAGATGGCGGAAGGCATGTCAAAAGCCGCGGCAAAGCTCGGCAGAACAGCACATATACATATTAAAGTTGATACAGGGATGGGAAGGCTTGGATTCTTGCCCGGCCCGGAGAGTGTAAAGGCCATCCGGGAGATCGGCAGGCTGCCTAATATAGGGATCGAGGGAATGTATACGCATTTTGCCAAAGCCGATGAGACCGACAAGAGCTACACACATAAGCAGCACGAAAAGTTTGAATGGATGAAGAAGGCCCTGGAGGCGGAAGGAACTTCCATTACATATTATCATTGTGACAACAGCGCCGGGATTATCGACTTCCCGGACATGAAACATAATCTGGTCCGCGCGGGTATTTCCACATACGGAATGTACCCGTCAGGGGAGGTCTCGCGGGAAGCTGTGAGCCTCAAGCCAGCGCTTGAGCTGATCAGCCACGTTACTTTTGTGAAGGAAGTAGAAGCGGGGGCTTCCATCAGCTACGGCGGCACTTTCATTGCACCTAAGAAGATGAAAGTAGCTACAATTCCTGTCGGGTACGGTGACGGATACGCCAGAGGGCTTTCGAATAAAGCTGACGTGCTGATCCGCGGCAGGCGGGCCAGGATACTTGGAAGGGTCTGTATGGACCAGTTTATGGTTGATGTAACAGATATCCCGGGTGTGACGTTCATGGACCAGGCTGTTCTGGTCGGCTCCGATGGGGAGGAACACATCTCTGTGGAGGAACTAAGCGGTCTCTGCGGACGTTTTAACTATGAGTTCGTCTGCTGTCTGGGCAGAAGGATCCCAAGGGTTTATACCAGGAACGGGGAAGTTGTAAAACAAGTAGAATATTTCTAGTACATCATAAAGATTGTCCAAAGTTTTCGTGCACTTGCATACATCCGAAAAAAGCGGGAATACTCAAGTATCAAAGTATTAGAATCGGAGTGTGAAGTGATTTGGTAATTAAAAGAGGCGATATATATTATGCAGATTTGAGTCCTGTCGTGGGCTCGGAACAGGGCGGTATCCGTCCTGTACTGATTATACAAAATGACGTGGGCAACAAGCACAGCCCTACGGTAATCTGTGCGGCTATCACATCCAGGATGAATAAAGCAAAACTTCCTACCCATATTGAAATCAGTGCAGAGAAATACCATATTGTAAAGAATTCCGTGATCCTGCTGGAGCAGATCCGGACGATCGACAAGCAGCGTCTGAAAGAATTTGTCTGCCATGTAGACAGTGGAATGATGAAGCGGGTGAACGATGCGATCCGGATCAGTCTGGAACTTCCTACATAACCCAGAGATGAATCTGTTAAGAAAGAATTGAAATATACAAAAAAGAGTGGTAAAATTGTATGGCAAGTTCTGCGGATAGAATACGTAAAGAAAATTTAAAAGAGGAGATTAGAGATGTCAGGACATTCTAAATTTGCGAATATTAAACATAAGAAAGAAAAAAATGATGCTGCAAAGGGCAAGGTTTTTACGAAACTTGGACGTGAGCTTGCCGTTGCAGTAAAAGAGGGCGGCGGTCCGGACCCGAATAACAACAGCCGTCTGCGCGATGTAATCGCTAAGGCAAAGGCCAATAATATGCCGAATGACACCATAGAACGGAATATTAAAAAAGCGGCCGGCGAGGGTGCGGGCGACAATTATGAGCATATTACATATGAAGGATATGGGCCCAACGGGACAGCAATTATCGTAAAGGCCCTGACAGACAACAAGAACCGGACTGCTTCCAATGTAAAGAACGCATTTACAAAGGGAAGCGGTAATGTGGGAACCCCAGGCTGTGTCTCTTTTATGTTCGATGAGAAGGGGCAGATACTGGTTGATAAGGAAGAGTGCAGCATGGATGCCGATGAGCTGATGATGCTGGCACTGGACGCAGGCGCGGAAGATTTTACCGAGAGCGATGACAGTTTTGAGATTCTCACAGCGCCGGAAGAATTCAGCGCAGTACGCCTGAAGCTGGAGGAAGAGGGCATCAGTATGGCAGATGCCGAGGTTACGATGATTCCGCAGACCTATGTGGAACTGACTTCTGAGGATGACATTAAGAATATTCAGAAGACACTGGATCTGCTGGATGAAGATGATGATGTGCAGGACGTATATCATAACTGGGACGAATAATCAGCGGTATGCCAATACCTTACAAAAAGAGGAGATAATATGAATCAGGAAAATCTGCAGGCAGATATGATTTCTTTATTTCAGGAAACTGCCGAATATGCAAAGAAGTTTCATAAAAAAACTTATGCATCTGATATGGACATATTACTGAACAGGCACGGCGCGCTCCTGGGGCGTATCAGAGAAGCTTCGAGGTGTCAGATGAGGCGCTGGCAAAGACTGCCTCTGTCATCCCGGATTATGCGGCGGAGCAGCTGGCGGCGGTGCCTTCAAAAAGGAAGAGGGATCTGGCCTGTCTTGACTTTAATATGAATATGGTATCTTTTTTTGTCCCGCTTCTGGGGGAGATCAGCAGCGTGAAGACAAAAGAGTTTACCGAAAAGATGATTGAGTTATATAATGAAAGGATGCCGGATAATAAAATCGGGCATTCCACACGTGAACAGATCCAGGGAGGCTTCAAAAAAGGACTCTGCTATATCACAACAGCAGTCTGCAGAAGCCTGGATAAACCGGACGACTGTTATGAACTGACGCTGCTTCGGAATTACCGTGACCAGTATCTGCTGGAGTCCAAAGAAGGTATGGAAACAGTAAATGAATATTATAATATCGCACCAACGATTGTAAAACGCATCGACCGGCAGGAAGATTCGGCTAGTATATATGCGGGAATCTGGCAGGATTATCTAAGTCCCTGCGTCCGGCTGATCGAGGAGGGCAAAAAGAAGGAATGCCAGATGCTCTACAGCGACATGGTACGTAAGCTGGAAAGGAAATATCTATATTCTTAGGAGGAAGGAAATTATGAGCAGCTATAAGATAGAGACAAAATGCATACAATCCGGTTATGAACCGGCAAACGGAGAGCCGAGAGTCCTGCCGATCTGCCAGAGCACTACTTTCAAATACACAAGCAGTGAGCAGATGGGGCGCCTGTTCGACCTGGAAGAAGCCGGATACTTTTATACAAGGCTGCAGAACCCGACCAATGATGCGGTTGCCGCTAAGATCTGTGATTTAGAGGGCGGTGTTGCCGGCATGCTTACCTCCTCCGGCCAGGCAGCTAATTTTTATGCGGTCATGAACATTGCAGAGGCAGGAGACCATATCGTATGTGCTTCTGCACTTTATGGCGGTACATATAATCTGTTTGCGCATACCATCAGAAAAATGGGAGTAGAAGCTGATTTTGTAGATCCTGACTGCACGCCGGAAGAGCTTGAGGCTGCTTTTAAGGACAACACAAAGGCTGTCTTCGGGGAGACCATTGCAAACCCGGCGCTTGTAGTCCTTGATTTTGACAAATTTGCAAAAGCGGCGCATGCACATGGCGTACCGTTTATTGTAGACAATACATTTGCAACTCCAATTAACTGCCGTCCGTTTGAGTGGGGGGCTGACATTGTGACTCACTCCACGACCAAGTATATGGACGGCCACGCAACCTGTGTGGGCGGAGCCATTGTGGATAGCGGTAATTTTGACTGGGAAGCGCAGTCCGGGAAGTTTCCGGGACTGACGACACCCGATGAGACCTACCATGGGATTGTCTATACACAAAAATTTGGCAAGCTTGCTATATTCAGAAAGCCACCGCGCAGCTGATGAGAGATCTGGGATCTATCCAGGCGCCTCAAAATGCATTTTTATTAAATATCGGGCTGGAGACGCTGCATCTGCGTATGCCCCGCCATTGTGAAAACGCACTTACCATTGCAAAGTATCTGCAGGATCATGAGAAGGTGGCCTGGGTGTCCTGTCCTTCTCTTCCTGGGGATAAGTATTATGACCTGGCTCAGAAGTATATGCCGGGCGGCACCTGCGGCGTACTGACTTTTGGCCTGAAAGGCGGACGCAGCGCGGCAGTTGAGATGATGGATAAACTGAAAATGGTGGCGATCGTGACTCATGTTGCGGATGCGCGCAGTTGTGTGCTTCATCCTGCAAGCCACACGCACCGCCAGATGAATGAACAGGAACTGCTGGAGGCAGGTGTTCAGCCGGACCTGATCAGATTCAGTGTTGGGATTGAAAATGTAGAGGATATTATTGCGGATATTGAGCAGGCATTGCAATAATCTGAATGGTATGGATGTATACAATCATCCATACCATTTTTGATTTGCCTGGTTGCAAATCAATGCATGCCCCTGCGGGGCGGGTTTGCAGCAAGTTGCAAATCAATGTATAATTCCTGTTTTTCTTTCAGATACTATCTAAAAATGAAGCATTGTTACGAGAAGGAAAGGCAGGAAAAAAATGGATAATAATAAAGAAGAGCAGATTCGAAAAACTCAGGCTGATGAGAACGAAGAGATTAAAGAGACCGGTACCCTCAGGCTTGGCAAGGAGAGCGGCAGGCATAATATCCAGCTGATGACGATTATCGGTGAGATTGAAGGGCATGAGGCAGTCTCCGGTAATACAAAAGCCACTAAATATGAGCATCTGATTCCGCGCCTGGCAGAAGCAGAGGACAATGATGAGATCGAAGGCATCCTGATTCTTCTGAATACACTGGGAGGCGATGTGGAGGCGGGACTTGCCATCGCGGAGATGATAGCTTCGCTCAGTAAACCCACCGTGTCACTTGTTTTGGGTGGAAGCCACTCGATAGGAGGACCGCTTGCCGTTTCCGCAGACTATTCCTTTATTGTACCCAGTGGTACGATGATTGTACACCCGGTAAGATCTACCGGCATGTTCATTGGAGTGATCCAGAGTTACCGCAACATGGAAAAGACACAGGACCGGATCACAAAGTTCATTGCATCCCATTCCAATATTACCCAGGAACGCCTGGAAAAATTAATGCTGGATTCCACACAGCTGGTAAAAGATGTGGGAACCTTGCTGGAAGGAGAAGACGCAGTGAAAGAAGGGCTGATCGACGAGGTAGGGGGCATCAGCCAGGCACTTTCCAAACTTCATTCCATGATTGAAGACAGGAACAGAGAAGAAACAGGTTTGGATCTGCCGGGTTTATAATTTAATCCCTGATATTTTTGAGTGAGAAAAATTTAATAATGACATGCTTTTCAAATAATGGTATACTAAATACAGTATGTGTAAATACCAAGGGGGAAGTATAATGGCTGCAAAGTCGACAAAGAAAAGAAAAACAACAGGCCGGAGGACGAAAAAGCAGGAAAATACAGCCCTCAAAGAAGAGATTTTGATACTTGCCGTATTGGCGGTTTGTATCCTGCTTGTGATTAGTAATTTTGGCCTGGGGGGAATTGCAGGGGAGGCAGTTTCGTCGGTAATGTTCGGATTATTCGGATTAATGGCATATCTATTGCCATTTATCCTGTTCGGTGTGGTTGCCTTTTCCATATCAAATAAAGGCAACGCACACGCGTACATAAAAGTGGGAGCCATTGTTCTGCTGCTGCTTTTGCTGACCGCATTTTTAGAATTGGTCATGAATCCTTACGATTCTGAGGCGGGATTATTGACCTATTATAAGCTTGCCAGCCAGCATAAGAATGCCGGCGGTCTAATAGGCGGCTGTATTGTAAAGCTGTTGTGTCCGCTGATCGGCGTCGTGGGCGCCTATGTGGTGATCATCATATTTGCGGTAATCTGTGTGATCCTGATCACGGAGAAATCGCTTCTTGCGCCGCTGGGGCGCCACAGTAAAAAGGCGTATGAAGACGCCAGAACAAAAAAAGCGGCTGCTGCCCGGAGGCGGGGAGAGCAGAAGCAGCAACGAGAGACTGAAAAGCAAAAAAGGCAGGATCATAAAGTATCCGGAGTTTCTTTTGCCACAACCTTATCAGACAAAACAATTCACAGAAAGACTCCTGATCTGCAGGAGTTAGCACCGGAGGACACGGGGGCCGGAGAAGCACCTGTGCCATCTCCGTTTGAGGAGCTGGTCATTAACCGTCCGGAGCCGGAATCTGTTGAAGAGATCGTACCGGATACACCGGTTAAGACACCAGAACCGGCCAAAAAGCGTAAGACACAGGAGAGTGCCCAGATGGTGGCTGCCGAGGCAGTACATGTAGAAGAGACCATCAAGGCGCAGGAAGAACAGCCTGTGGCAGTCTACCGGATTCCGCCGCTTTCCCTGCTGAACCGGGGGAAGAAAACGAGCGGGGATTCAGACGCCCACCTGCGGGCCACTGCACTCAAGCTGGAGCAGACGCTTCAGAATTTTGGCGTACAGGTACATGTGACCAATGCAAGCTGCGGTCCCTCTGTCACCCGTTATGAGATTCAACCGGAGCAGGGAGTTAAAGTCAGCAAAATCGTGGGCCTGGCCGACGATATTAAACTAAACCTGGCTGTAACCGATCTCAGAATTGAGGCTCCCATTCCTGGAAAGGCTGCCGTCGGCATCGAAGTGCCCAACAATGAAAATACGGCAGTTATGCTGAGAGACCTGCTGGAATCCAGTGAATTTAAGAACAAGAAGTCCGGTATCTCATTTGCAGTGGGCAAGGACATTTCCGGGAAAGTGGTGGTTGCGGATATTGCAAAGATGCCGCATCTCCTTGTTGCCGGAGCCACTGGATCCGGTAAATCTGTATGCATCAACACATTAATTATGAGTATCATTTATAAGGCAGACCCGGAAGACGTGAAGCTGATTATGGTAGATCCGAAAGTGGTGGAACTCAGTGTATATAACGGAATTCCGCATCTATTGATCCCCGTGGTCACGGATCCTAAGAAAGCAGCCGGGGCACTGAACTGGGCCGTCGCTGAGATGGAAAAGCGCTATAAGCTTTTTGCGGAATACAATGTTAGGGATCTGAAAGGATTTAACGATAAGATCGGCCATTTAGAAACGAACGGAGACGCGCCTAGGAAGATGCCGCAGATCGTGATTATTGTGGACGAGCTGGCAGATTTGATGATGGTAGCGCCCGGAGAAGTAGAGGGAGCCATCTGCCGTCTGGCACAGCTGGCTAGAGCGGCCGGACTGCATTTGATCCTGGCGACCCAGCGGCCCTCTGTCAATGTAATTACCGGCCTGATTAAGGCGAATATGCCATCCAGAATCGCTTTTTCTGTATCATCAGGGGTTGACTCCCGAACGATTATTGATATGAACGGGGCGGAAAAGCTTCTTGGAAAAGGTGATATGTTATTTTACCCGACAGGTTTTCCGAAGCCTGTCAGAGTACAGGGGTCGTTTGTTTCTGACAAGGAGGTGCAGAAAGTCGTTGATTATCTGATTGAACACAATGGCAACGCTTCTTATAGTGAAGAAGTGGAAGAGCATGTGAACGCTAATGCGGGAGCGCCTGCAGCCGGCGGTATGATGCCCGGGGCCGCGGAGGGCGGCAGCGACAGGGATACATATTTCGTGGAGGCAGGAAAGCTGATCATAGATAAGGAAAAGGCGTCTATCGGGATGCTGCAGCGTATGTTCAAAATTGGTTTTAACAGAGCGGCGCGCATCATGGATCAGCTAGCTGAGGCAGGTGTTGTCGGGGAAGAAGAAGGGACTAAGCCCAGGAAGATCCTGATGTCAGAAGAAGAATTTGAACAGTATATAAAAGATAATATATAATCCAGGAGGGAATCAAATGAAAACAGATATTCAGATTGCGCAGGATGCAGAGATGCTGCATATAAGAGATGTGGCGGCCAGCATTGGAATTGAAGAAGATGATCTTGAATTCTACGGGAAATACAAAGCAAAACTTTCCGAGGATCTGTGGGATAAGGTCAAGGACCGTGAGGACGGAAAATTGGTTCTTGTAACGGCAATCAATCCGACCCCGGCGGGGGAAGGGAAAACCACCACCACAGTAGGTCTCGGCCAGGCGATGGCCAGGCTGAATAAAAAAGCGTTGATAGCCCTGCGGGAGCCGTCTCTCGGCCCCTGCTTCGGAATCAAAGGCGGCGCCGCCGGAGGCGGATATGCCCAGGTGGTTCCGATGGAAGATCTGAACCTTCATTTTACGGGTGATTTCCATGCAATCACCTCTGCAAACAATCTGTTAGCTGCAATGCTGGACAATCATATCCAGCAGGGAAACGCGCTGGGAATCGATCCCCGTCAGATTGTCTGGAAACGCTGTCTGGATATGAACGACAGAGTACTGCGCAATACGGTCGTGGGGCTGGGCAGTAAAATGGACGGAATGGTAAGGGAAGACCATTTTGTTATAACCGTAGCCTCAGAGATCATGGCTATTCTGTGTCTGGCAGATGATCTGGCGGATTTGAGAAAGCGACTCGGCAGAATTATCGTGGCCTACAATTTTGATGGAGATCCGGTTACGGCAGACGATCTGCAGGCCACGGGAGCGATGACCGCTCTTTTAAAGGATGCGGTCAAACCGAATATCATTCAGACGCTGGAACATACACCGGCGCTGATACACGGCGGGCCGTTCGCGAACATTGCCCATGGCTGCAACAGTGTCCGTGCCACCAAGACGGCGCTTAAGATCAGCGATATTACAATTACCGAGGCAGGATTCGGTGCGGATCTGGGCGCAGAAAAGTTCCTGGATATCAAATGCCGCAAGGCAGGACTAAAACCAGATGCAGTAGTTTTAGTTGCAACGGTGCGCGCTTTGAAGTATAATGGGGGAGTTGCAAAGAGCGATTTGGGCGAAGAGAACCTGGAAGCACTTGCAAAAGGGATCGTCAATCTGGAAAAACATATAGAGAATATCCAGAAATATGACATACCTGTTATTGTAACACTGAATTCTTTTGTGACAGATACAGCGGCGGAAAATGAATACATCCAAACATTCTGTGAGGAGCGCGGCTGTGAATTTGCACTTTCCGAAGTGTGGGAAAAGGGCGGCGCCGGCGGTATCATGCTGGCGGAAAAGGTACTTGCGACCCTTGAGAATAAGGAAAGCCATTACCATCCGCTATATCCGGACAAACTGTCATTGAAGGAAAAAATAGAGACCATAGCAAAAGAAATATATGGAGCGCGCGGTGTAGTCTACGAACCTGCGGCCGAGAAGCAGCTGGCAAAGATCGAGGCGATGGGCTTTGGAACCTTCCCCGTCTGCATGGCCAAAAATCAGTATTCGTTGTCTGACGACGCGAAAAAACTCGGGCGGCCGGAGGACTTCGATATCCACATCCGGGAGGTATATGTCAGTGCCGGTGCAGGATTTGTTGTAGCGCTGACGGGCGCAGTTATGACGATGCCGGGGCTTCCTAAAGTCCCCGCTGCAAATCATATAGATGTTACTGAAGATGGTAAGATTACCGGGCTCTTCTAAAGGAGGATGGAATGGCACAGATAATTGACGGAAAGCTGATTTCAGCTCAGATAAAGGACGAATTAAAGGAAGAAGTACAGAAAATAAAGGAAATGGGGGGCAATATCTGCCTGGCGGTCGTACAGGTGGGGGATGACCCAGCCTCCTCTGTGTATGTCAATAATAAGAAAAAGGCATGCGCGTATATCGGGATAGAGTCCCGGGCGTTTGAACTGCCTGAGTCTACGACGGAGGCGGAACTTGTATCTCTCGTAGAGACATTGAATGCGGACAGCGGTGTCAATGGAATTCTGGTGCAGCTGCCTCTGCCTTCCCACATAAATGAAGATCTGGTTATCCGGACAATCTCACCGGATAAGGATGTAGACGGCTTCCATCCGCAAAGTGTGGGACGCCTCTGGATCGGGGAAAAAGGATTTTTATCCTGTACGCCAGCCGGCATTATCCAGCTTCTGAAGCGCTCCGGTATCGGGATAGAAGGAAAAGAATGTGTTGTGATCGGAAGAAGCAATATTGTAGGAAAGCCCATGGCGGCGCTGCTTCTTAGGGAAAACGGGACGGTAACCGTAACGCATTCCCGCACGAAAAATCTGAAAGAAGTTGCCCGGCGTGCGGATATACTGATCGTTGCAATCGGGAAAAAGCAGTTTATTAATTCAGAATATGTAAAAGAGGGTGCAGTCGTCATTGATGTGGGGATGCACCGCGATGAGAATAACAAACTTTGTGGAGATGTGGATTTTACGGATGTGGCTGATAAAGTGTCTGCAATTACGCCCGTGCCGGGCGGGGTAGGTCCTATGACAATTGCCATGCTGATGAACAACTGTGTGGAAACTGCGCGCAGCTAGGAGGAAATAAGATGAGATGTACACATTGTGGTGCCATGATTCCGGACGACATGCTTTACTGCCCGGAATGCCATATGGAAGTTCAGATTGTACCAGATTATAATCCTCTGGAAGATGTCCTCGCTCAGGAAGTGAAGGGTTCTATCGAAGACGCCACAAGACAGATTAGGACAGACGATATCCGAAGATACCGCCGTGACGGAACAAGAGAGTACAGTAATTCGACAAGAGTACTGAACCAGGGAGAACTGGATGAGATACGCGCCCGGAGAAATGCGGCAGCGAGACAGGGGCGGCAGCCCAGCAGAGCAGCATCGGGTCCTTCGCGTCAGCCAGGAGCCGATTCCAGGTATCAGACGGGCCGCACTTCCACAGGTTCCGTGCGTCAGGGCAGCCGGTCCTCTACCGGTCCCATGCGCCAGACAGGCAGAAATACAGGTTCTATGCGGCAGACTGGAAGAATGGCAACCGGATCCATGCGCCAGAGTACAGGCTCCATGCGGCAGGAAAGAAATGAGGCTGAAGAAAGACGGCGCCAGCAGATTGCCCGCAAAAAAAGACTTGCGAAAAAAAGGCGGCAGAGAGCGCTCATCATCGTGCTTGTCCTGCTGATTCTGGCGGGCGTGCTTGGATTTGTTTTTTATCAGAACTCCTATACCGGACAAATCCGCAAAGGAAATCAGGCACTTGTTACCAATGATTATACGCAGGCGGAAAACTATTTTAATAAGGCGATCTCAAAAAACGATAAGAGAGCAGAGGCCTATACTGGCCTTTCTAAGGTATACAGCCAGCAGGACGACCTGGAAGGGGCGGAAGCGGTCTTTATGACTGCCATAAGCGCCCAGCCCTCCAATGTGGAACTGTATCAAGCAGCCATAGACTTTTACGTGGAGACTAAGCAGCTGCTAAAAATATCGGAACTGCTGGATGGCTGCGAGGATGACAACGTTCTTCTCGGCGTAAAGTCCTACGTGTCCGAAGAGCCGGAATTCAGCCTGGAAGAGGGTACCTATCCGGAGGTACAGGAAGTATCCTTAAGCTCTGCAGGTGAAGCTATCTATTATACTACGGATGGTTCCGAACCGGATACCTCCAGCACGAAATATCAGGATCCGATTCTCCTGGAAGAGGGGACGACTACGATAAAGGCAATCTCCGTCAATAAGAAAAAGATTCCGAGCCTTACAGCTTCAAGAGTATACAACGTGGACATTCCGGTAGAAGATGCACCCGCAGTAACCCCGTCCACAGGCCAGTATGATACGGCAACACAGATAACAATCAATGTGCCGGAGGGGTATACTGCATATTATACAATGGACGGAACGGATCCCAGCGCCGCTTCCGCCAAATATGAAGGCCCTATTGATATGCCGGAAGGGCAGACGATGTTCTGTGCGGTTCTTGTCAGCAAAAGCGGCAAAACAACACAGATTACAAAGAGAAATTATGTATTGGAACTGCCTGAATAAGTAAAGAATAACGCTGCTGCAATTGTGTATATTTTTGACATAATTGCAGCGATATTTTTGTGCAATTTTTAACATGATTTTACCTGTATTTGGGTTGCGTTAAAACTTTAACAGTGTTATAATTAGCATGTTAAAAAAATAACGTACTTATAAAGGAGATGCAATAAAATGAGCAGATTCACATTACCAAGAGACATTTATCACGGAAAAGGCTGTCTGGAAGAACTGAAAAACCTGAAAGGGAAAAAGGCAATTCTCGTCGTGGGAGGCGGTTCCATGAAACGTCAGGGCTTCCTTGACAGAGCAGTCGGATACCTGAAAGATGCAGGCATGGAAGTAGAGCTTTTTGAAGGGGTTGAGCCGGATCCGTCTGTTGAAACGGTTATGAAGGGCGCCGAGGCGATGCGTGCGTTTGAGCCGGACTGGATTGTTGCGATGGGCGGTGGCTCCCCGATAGATGCAGCCAAGGCAATGTGGGCTTTCTATGAATACCCTGAGGTGACTTTCGAAGACTTATGTATTCCGTT
Source organism: Clostridiales bacterium VE202-21 (assembly GCA_000509105.1). Lineage (GTDB taxonomy): Bacteria > Bacillota > Clostridia > Lachnospirales > Lachnospiraceae > Faecalicatena > Faecalicatena contorta. The sequence continues at coordinate 58,476 of BAIF02000110.1, forward strand.
TAACTTCCCTGAATTAAGACAGAAGGCAAAGTTTGCAGCAATCCCGTCTACATCAGGAACCGCAACGGAAGTAACGGCGTTCTCCGTTATCACAAATTATCAGACAGGCGTAAAATATCCGCTGGCTGACTTCAATATCACACCGGATGTTGCAATCGTAGATTCCGAACTGGTAGAGGGACTTCCCGCAAAACAGGTTGCATATACAGGGATGGATGCACTTACCCATGCGATCGAAGCATATGTTTCTACTTTAAACTGTGCATTTACAGAATCCACTGGCAATTCAGGCAATTGAGATGGTATTTGATTACCTGCCGGCTTCCTACAGAGGCAACATGGATGCCAGAGAGCAGATGCATACGGCACAGTGCCTGGCAGGAATGGCATTTTCAAATGCATTGCTTGGTATCGTACACTCAATGGCTCATAAAACAGGTGCAGCTTTTTCAACAGGGCATATTACACACGGATGCGCAAATGCAATGTACCTTCCATATGTAATTAAGTACAATGCAAAAGATCCTGTTGCCGCAAAACGTTATGCCGAAATCGCGCGCAGGACAGGACTTCAGGGGACTTCCGAAAAGGCTCTGATCAACAGCCTTTGTGAAAAGATTGACGACTTCAATGTTCAGCTGAACATTCCAAAGACCCTGAAAGAATTCGGTATTAAAGAAGAGGAATTCAAAGAAAAAATTGCACATATTTCCGAACTGGCCGTAGGTGATGCCTGCACAGGTTCTAATCCGAGAAGCATTACTCCTGCAGAGATGGAAAGATTATTTAACTGCATTTACTATGGAACAGAAGTTGATTTTTAATTGAATGGTTCCCTGGTACATATGGATGGAGGCAGGCACGAGAATGTGTCTGCCCCATTTTTATGAAAGGAAAAACAGAACATGCTCTGTTTTTTGAAAGAACACTTGCCAATCCTTTATTTATAGCGTATTATAAGGAAAGGGTGATTTTTTACAAGGAGGAATAAGATGTACAAGATATTAAAAGCAGAAAAACTGGCTGATAAGATTTATCTTATGGATGTACATGCACCGCGTGTTGCCAGCCACTGCCAGCCAGGACAGTTTGTGATTGTTAAGATGGATGATAAGGGTGAGAGAATTCCGCTTACAATCTGCGACTATGACAGAGCGGCGGGAACGATTACAATTGTATTCCAGGAAGTGGGTGCGTCCACAACGAAGATGGCGTACTTAAAAGAAGGAGACAGTTTCCGGGATTTTGTCGGTCCGCTCGGATGCCCGTCCGAGTTTATTCATGAAGATATCGAAGCACTGAAGAATAAAAAGATATTATTTGTAGCCGGAGGTGTGGGGGCGGCGCCGGTTTACCCACAGGTAAAGTGGCTGCATGAGCGCGGCATTGAAGCCGATGTTATCGTAGGTTCCAAGACGAAGGACATGCTGATTCTTGAAAAAGAGCTTGCATCTGTAGCAGGCAATCTTTATGTTACAACGGACGACGGTTCTTATGGACGTTCCGGCATGGTTACGGCCGTTATCGAGGACCTGGTACAGAACGAGGGAAAACAGTACGATGTATGCGTGGCAATCGGACCGATGATCATGATGAAGTTCGTATGTCTGCTTACTAAGAAACTGGATTTGCCTACAATTGTCAGCATGAACCCGATTATGGTAGACGGAACAGGAATGTGCGGCGCATGCCGCCTTCAGGTAGGCGATGAGATCAAGTTTGCCTGCGTTGACGGCCCGGAATTCGACGGACATCTTGTAGACTTCGACCAGGCAATGAAGAGAAGCCAGATGTATAAGACAGAAGAAGGCCGTGCGATGCTGAAAGTGCAAGAAGGAGACACTCATCATGGTGGATGCGGAAACTGCGGAGGTGACAACTAATGGCTGATGTATTAAAGAAAGTGCCTGTCAGAGAGCAGGACCCGAAAGTACGAGCAACGAATTTTGAAGAAGTCTGCCTTGGATATAACCGGGAAGAGGCTATGGAGGAGGCAAACAGATGCCTTGGCTGTAAAGTGGCCAAATGTATCGACGGCTGCCCGGTAGCAATCGATATTCCAGGTTTTATTAAAGAAGTAAAAGAAGGCAATATAGAAGAAGCCTATAAAGTAATCGGAAAAGCATCCGCACTTCCGGCTATCTGCGGACGTGTATGTCCTCAGGAATCACAATGCGAAGGGAAATGTATCCGCGGAATCAAGGGAGAGCCTGTTTCGATCGGTAAACTTGAGAGATTTGTAGCGGATTATGCGCTGGAACATGACATCAAACCGGAGTGTCCCGAGACGAAGAACGGACATAAAGTGGCAGTCATCGGTTCTGGACCTTCAGGGCTTACCTGCGCCGGAGACTTGGCAAAGATGGGATATGACGTAACTGTTTTTGAAGCGCTGCATGAACTCGGCGGCGTACTTGTATATGGAATTCCTGAATTCCGTCTTCCCAAGCAAAAGGTAGTTGCGAAAGAGATCGAAAAAGTTAAAGAGTTAGGCGTCAAATTCGAGCTAATGTCGTAATCGGTAAATCAACAACCATAGACCAGCTCGTGGAAGAAGAAGGCTTTGAAGCCGTATTTATCGGCTCAGGCGCTGGTCTTCCAATGTTCATGGGAATTCCGGGAGAGAATGCAAACGGGGTCTTCTCAGCCAATGAATATCTGACAAGAAGCAACCTGATGAAGGCATTTGATGATAATTACGATACTCCGATTGTTGCAGGAAAAAAAGTGGCTGTAGTCGGCGGCGGTAATGTTGCCATGGATGCGGCAAGAACCGCATTAAGGCTTGGTGCCGAGGTACATATTGTTTACAGACGAAGCGAAGCAGAGCTTCCGGCCAGAGTAGAAGAGGTTCACCATGCAAAAGAAGAGGGTGTTATTTTTGACCTTCTTACTAATCCAAAGGAAATCCTCGTGGATGATAACGGATACGTAAAGGGAATGAAGGTGATCAAAATGGAGCTGGGCGAGCCGGATGCATCCGGAAGAAGACGCCCGGTAGAGATTCCAGGCTCCGAGTATGAAATCGAACTGGATACGGTCGTTATGTCACTCGGTACCTCTCCGAATCCGTTGATTTCTTCTACAACAAAAGGCCTTGAAGTGAACAGAAGAAAATGTATCGTAGCGGAAGAAGAAAACGGACAGACATCCAAAGAGGGGGTTTATGCAGGCGGAGATGCTGTAACGGGCGCTGCCACAGTGATCCTTGCAATGGGCGCTGGAAAAGCAGGTGCAAAAGGCATTGATGAATATCTGAACAAATAAAGAAGCTGATTTTACACAGGAGGAACTGCTATGACCAGAAAAGAAACCGCACTGGAATATCATAAAAAAGGTTATAATTGCTGTCAGGCCGTAGCCTGCGCATTCTGCCGGGATTTCGGCATATCGGAAGAGGAGATGTTTCGGATTTCAGAAGGATTCGGATTTGGCATGGGTATGATGGAAGTGTGCGGTGCCGTGTCCGGCATGACTATGATACTGGGGCTACAGAACAGTGTAGGAAGCCTTGAAAAAGGGAAATCTACAAAAGCGGACACCTATAAGAAAGTAAAGGAGTGCGCAGCAAAATTCCGTGAGAAGAACCAGTCTATCATCTGCCGTGAATTAAAAGGGATCGGCTCCGACAGGCCTATTTGCAGCTGTGATCAATGCATTGAAGATGCGGTGCAATTGACAGAAGCGTATCTGGCCGCTAACCCTGTGAAATAAATAAAAGTAGTACTAGTACATCGTAAGTATTAAAAGAGACTGCACAAAGCAGTCTCTTTTTGCATAAAAGCAGCTTAACCGGCTATCCGCAGTATTCGTCGTACAGGGACTCATAAATCTGAATGTGGAGTTCCTCATCCATGATGATCCTCTCCAGGCATCTTACAATATTCTCATCCTGGATCTTAGCACACTGAGAGCGGTATTTCTGAACGGCCTGGCGTTCATGGTTGACTGCGTTGATAAGCAGAGGCTTGATATCCATAGGGTAATTATTAAACCCGGGTGACCAATAAAACATCTGGTTCCCTCTGTAAGTCCAGAGTCTGGGATTCTCTCCCATCATTCTTGCCAGTTGTCCGAATATCTCAAGGTGGTGCATCTCCACAATACTGATTTTGTGAAAGACATAGGATAGGCGTTCATCCTCCACCAACAGCAGGTTGTTGTAAATATACAGGCTGACAGCGGTCATCTCTGAATTCTGTCCGCCTACGTTATCCAGCATCATTCTTCCATAGAGGCGGTTTACACCATCCACACAGACCGGAGGATAGGGGGCGTCGGCTGCAAAAAGCTCTTTTTTCTGGCAGGTATCCGGTTTAATGGCTTCGTTATTTCTCCCATTATCACAGTTATTCATATAATATTTACTCCTTTACTTGAAGGTACTGACAGAACAATCTATGTATGAAGTAAAGAAAATATGTTTTTTCCAGGCAGTCCGAGCATCATGGGAGTTTCCTATTAAAAAAGATTGCCGTCATATCTTTCCTGATATATAATAAGAACATATTTGTCCATGTTTTTAAATAGATACACAGTTTTTTAGTAAGTGGTTTTTATATAGACTGAAATTTCTCTGAAAACCACTTTTGATGAAAGGGTAAAGAGAATGGAAAACCAGGAACAGCAACACAAAAGGCGTCCCAGATATAAGGGGACGCACCCTAGGAATTATAAAGAAAAATACAAAGAACTCCACCCGGAAAAGTATGCGTCTACTGTTGAGAAGGTCATACAGAAAGGAAGTACGCCCGCCGGAATGCATATTTCGATCTGCGTAAATGAGATCCTTGATTTTCTACAGATCCAGCCTGGCCAGAAGGGACTGGATGCCACATTGGGCTATGGCGGACATACACTGGAAATGTTGAAATGCCTGGAACATGAGGGGCATATTTATGCCTTGGATGTGGATCCTATCGAATCAGTGAAAACAAAAGAACGCCTTGCAGGTATGGGATACGGATCAGAGATTCTGACTGTGGAGCTTCTAAATTTTGCGGACATAGACCAGATAGCTAAGGAGGCCGGACAGTTTGATTTTGTGCTGGCTGATCTTGGCGTATCTTCTATGCAGATTGACAATCCAGACAGAGGCTTCTCGTACAAAACAAACGGGCCTCTGGATTTAAGAATGAATCCCGAAAAGGGGATCACAGCGGCGCAGAGGCTGCGAACCATAGAACCGGAAGAACTTGAGGGCATGTTGATTGAGAATTCGGACGAACCCTATGCAGGAGAGATTTCCAGAGCGGTTACAGCTGAACTAAAATCGGGAAATAAAATCGAAACGACCGGGCAGCTGCGGAACGTAATTGACAAAGCACTGAATTTTCTCCCTGCCACTGAGAAAAAGGAGGCCGTTAAAAAATCCTGCCAGAGAACCTTCCAGGCACTGCGCATTGATGTTAATAACGAGTTTGAAGTGCTCTACCAGTTTTTAGAAAAACTTCCCAATATCCTTGCACCAGACGGAAGAGTCGCCATATTGACGTTTCATTCAGGCGAAGACAGGCTGGTAAAGAAATCATTTAAGCAGTTGTTTCAAGAGGGGATATACAGCAGCTATTCAAAGGATGTAATTCGGCCTTCGGCAGAAGAATGCGCCAGAAACAGCAGGGCCCGGTCTGCAAAAATGAGATGGGCTGTGAAAGCCTGACAGGGTATCTGCGCTCTGAGAGCAGATTAGCCCCATGACGATACAAATAAAATTGAAGGAATAAAAGATATGAAAGTCACTGTTTTATCGGTAGGTAAAATCAAAGAAAAATATCTGAAAGATGGGATCGAAGAATACAGTAAGCGTCTGAGTAAATACTGTAAATTGAATATCATAGAGGTTGCCGATGAAAAAACGCCGGATCAGGCAGGCGAGGCGGTCGAAGAAAGTATCCGTGAGAAGGAAGGGGAACGGCTTCTAAAGCATCTCAAAGAGGATGCCTTTGTCATGACTCTTGAGATCCAGGGAAATCAGATCACTTCAGAAGAGATGGCCAATAAGATCGAAAAACTGGGCGTCACCGGTACCAGCCATATCATTTTCGTGATTGGAGGTTCTATCGGTTTAAGCTCTTCTGTGTTGGCGCGATCTGATTTTGCCCTGAGCTTTTCTAAAATGACCTTTCCGCATCAGCTAATGCGGTTGATACTGCTGGAACAGGTTTATCGCAGTTACCGTATTATCCAGGGGGAGCCATATCATAAGTAAAAAGCGGTTATTTATGATATATAAAATTCCTCTGGAGTTTGTTTTAGCAGTCGTTACTTAGGGCACTGCGGTGTTCGTTAGAACTGCCGCAGTGTGCGTCCTGCATGTGAAGTTACTATCTGATTGCAAATCGGTTCCGCCCGTCCTTTTTTGCCTCGTATAGCGCTGCGTCTGCCCTGGAATATAATTCTTCAAACATAAGGCCGCCGCAGGGATAGACTGCGCCGATACTAACAGAGACCGTCGCTTTAGGAGTCTGGTATGATATATTAAGTGATGTGCTGATTTTCAACAGATATTTTTCTGCTAATTCAGCAGTAGGTACATCTGCTAAAAAAAGATGAATTCATCCCCGCCCATCCTGCCAAACACATCACATTCTCCCGCCATGGAGGCCAGCACTTTTCCGATATCGCCCAATACCCGGTCGCCAAACTGATGCCCGTGAGTATCATTGATTTCCTTAAAATGATCCACATCTAACATGGCCAGCAGAGAACGCCGACCGGATTCCTTATCCGCCAGTTCTGAGGCGATTTTCCTTATGGCGGTTCCCCTGTTCAACAGTGCAGTGAGGGAATCATTCTCTATCTGTTTTTTCATGTTGATTTGCCTTTGGATCTTCTGGTCGATGTCCTGCACAAGAATAAATGCACGGACATCCTCTGTATAAGGGTCAGAGATCAGCTGAATGGTTCCTGCCGCCCAAAAAAGCCCACCTTCTTCCCGCCTGCGGCGGTATTCGATATAATCTGTCTTCGTACCGGAGTAATAAGCGGACAGAAGCCTGTCACGACTGTAAAATTCCATATATTTTTCTTTATCTTCCTCATACACACAGTGTGCTGAATAATAACTGACGGCCTCCGTAAAGCTTTGAATATATGGGGGAAGTGAATTCAAAAGACTGTCTTCACTTCCGGCATATAGATTTTTCGTCAGATTATACTCGTAGTAGCCAAGGCTGTTAGTTTTCTGCTGATCAAAAAAGCGGCTCCACTTTTCATAGGCAAGCGCCTTTTCCCTCTGAGATGTTATATCTCTGTAGGATAAGACTGCACGTTCCGGCCTGCCTGACTTATCAAAGATCAGCCGGTATTTAATCTCATACCAGCCGAAATGGTCTCCATCCCTATGATTCATCTGAACTGTACATTTTCCCTCGGGACTCCCCTTCACTATTGAATCAAATAACTGAATGTAATCTCTTATGCTGTCGCCCTCTACCTGCCCTGCGGCAACTATGCTGTAGGGAACATTTTCTATTCTCTTAGGTCTCCTGCTTTCACTGGCGTCCTCATACGGATGTTCAAGAACATGAGTTTTTACATCATAGATATCCATATAATTATCTGTCGAAAGAAATGCGATCCGGTTCTGCTCCTCGCTGATCCGCAGGTCTTCCTCCGCTTTTTTACGATCCGATATATCCAATAACACACAGTTGAGGCAGCAATCACCGGCTGTTCTGTCAATATAACCTTTCACCAGTACCCAGCCGAGGCTCTGATCCCGCATGACGACTCTATGTTCCATCTCAAAGGTAGAGCTGTCCATGAGCTCAAGACAACACTGAACCTTATGTTGTACGTACTCGAAATCGTCCGGATGAATAATGAATTTTTCATTTGTGAACCCCACGGAGGAGGCTTCCCTGGATGTATATCCGTATATGTCATAATATATTTCGTTTGCCTGCAGTATCGTAAAAACATCATCTGCCGCTACACGGCAGATACCGCATGGGAGCAGACGGAATATCCGATCCCAGATGGTTTCCGCAGCTTTGATAAAAGATAATAGTATATGCCCGGTGTTTTTCAGAAAAATAACGGCGCCGCAGAGTGCCACTGGCATACCGTCCCTGCCACGGCATCTAAATTCGATTGAAAAGCTGTTTTTTTCAGCAGCCGTTTTTTTTAATACCTTTAATACGGAAGTACGGTCTTCCTCAAAGATCAGACCGGCAAAAAATTCGTTTTCGTGAAGCAGGGCTTCTTCTGTATCATAACCAAGAACAGCAGGAAGATTGCCTTTAGCTGATATAAGGGGGTATCCCGCAGCATTTTCACAGCACAGCGCCCTGCATTAAAGGTTTCTTCGAACAATTGTACCAGCACATCTTTACCGATCATTTCCTGTTCCGTCAATTTTTGCATCATATTTTTAGTAACCATTTTATTTCTCCTAAAGGTTTTGAGGTCAGAGCGGCTGGCCTTACCGTGTTCTGCCGCTGTCTTCTGCAATCATATATTGGTATATTATTATATTCCGGAGATATGGGTATGACACAGACGGCTCTGTGGTTCCGTCAGTTATATGCGGACAATACGTTACTTTATTCGCACCGATGTCGTTCAGCAAGGTTTATGGATCAATATGGACAGTAGCGGCATGGTTGCTGTATGCGTCAGTCCTCCTCCGTTCTTAATAAATACACTTTATTGGTTTTGAAATTGGTGGTATAATAATACAGATAGGCTAATTCAGGATCAGACTTTTGACACGGAGTTGAAACCATTGGGAAAGATTAGATTCGTCTCTTACGCTCCGGATACGTCGCAAAGTATATATAATGATGCGGTTTTTAAATTGCTGGCAGATCAGCAGGTTGTCGCTGTGCTTCCAGGTATGAATGGTTCCTATGATAGAAAAAATGAAACTTTTAATAAGGTAGAAGCCGTGTCTTTCCCAGATTATAATCTGGACAGCTATGACGATATTATCATTATATGCAGTTATTTGCCCGGTAACAGAGAAGACTCTGTTTATTCTGAGGCCAGAATATATTACGGAAGCTCTGAAGGCCGTTTTTTTCTGGAGAATAGTTTGACGAAAAAGGTGAATGCAGAAGTTCCAGACAAAACGATTCAAAATATTCTGTCGGCTATCCAGCAGGGGACAGCCCCCGCGGAAAGTGTACAGAAAGAAGAACCAGTGGAACCACAAACGGACTCATACTGGAAACGGGCATTCGCAGATTATGTGCAGACTACACATGATCCTAACGGTGTAACGGGATATCGTCTTATTTATATAGATAGCGATGATATACCTGAATTAGCAGTTATCGGCAGCTGCGAAGCAGCAGGTTCCAGTATTGTTACCTATGCGAACAGACAAACCTATGAAACAGAGCTTTACAGGCTTGGTTTTTCATATATTGAAAAGGAAAACATGCTTTGCAATTCAGAGGGGCTGATGGATTCTTATAAAGATAGAGTATATAGTATGATAGACGGACAACTGACACTGATTGCTGAGGGAAACTATGGCGTTGAGGATTATCAGAATAAAGAGTATGACAATAACGGAAGACTTGTTTACAAATACTTTTGGAATGGCATAGCGATGGCAGAGGAAGATTATATCAGTTCTCTAAATGAAATATATGATAAAACGAAAGCAACAGAGGGATATGATAGAGATGTTTTTTATAGCGCCGAAGAATTACTTGCGGTGCTAGAAAGTAATTAGTATGCATAGTAGTGTTACAAAAGATTCCTTAACCATATAGAGGACAAGCCGCGGAATAAGGGGTGTTAGATTTTAAGAAAAATATAAGAGCAATAGTGTTGGGAATCGCGTAAAATGGGCATTCCTGGGAATAAACAGCACTAATAAAATTCTAATAGAAGAGCCATGAGTACAGCGGGTAAGGCTGCATTCATGGCTTAAATTAAATTTTCTCAATGGCCTTTCGAAGCTGGTTGATATCCTTGTGGGCGTATACTTTTTCATTGATATCCTTTCCCGCGTGCCCCATAATTTTGTACCGGGCTACTCGGTTCACTTCCGCGTTATCCAGCAGGGTATTGCAGGTATGCCGGCAGTCGTGCGGGGTGTGAGGTTCAGTGATCCCGCAATCCAGAAGCGCTTGATTGAACTGCTCCCTGTAGTCTGCTTCTGATATATCTTTAATTCCGTTGTGGTATATCAGACTTTTGAACCTGGGGTCATACCTGGATTCCACCATGTCGATAATTTTGGAATGTATTGGTACTGTACGGTTACGGCTATATTTGTTTTTTAGTCCCCCGGTGAATGTCCGGTTAACCAGGTCGATATCTTTCAGCGGCATCCGGGCCAGTTCATTAAGCCGCCAGCCGGAGTAACAGTATATAAGGATGGTATCGACAAAAGGCCGATCCTTATTCTTCCAGAGAAGGGCAAGTTCATCCTCGGTAAATGGTACACCTGGCTCTGTATCGTCCTCTTTGCCTATCTGAACAAATTCTGAGAGGTTCTTGGCCACGATTCCGAATTGCAACGCGTACTTATACATTTGATTGAACAGGTTTTTTATATGCTCCAGCGTGGAATGAGACAAGTCCTCTCTGTCCAGAATCTCCTGTAGCTCTGTGGCCTGTAATTTGGACATTACGCGGTCATGCAGGTCTTGGCAGTGTTTGAATGCTGCCACGCTGCAATACTGGGAGCTGGTCTTTTTGCCCTTTGCGTCTACGGGCTTCTTGAACTTCCACTTGTACCAGTCTTCGAATGTTTCTTTGAAAGTCTTCATTCGGTTCGCTGGGTCGTAAGGGTCCTTATTGTATTCAGCCAGGGCGATGTCTGCCGATATCTGATCCGGGAAGTTTCCCAGAACGTCATAGATCGGATAGCCCCGATCATCGATCCGGGTATTGACCCGTACCTGGTACCGGTTCTTTTTCTTGCCCTTTATGGGAACAATGGTGCCTGTGCCGTTTGGACGGCGTTTTCCGGCACGTTTGGGCTTCCGGGCAGGAATTGGTTGATCCTGCAATGGAAAGCCGCAATGCGGGCAGAATAACGCCTTGTCAGATATGTTCCCGGTGCATTCCGGGCATGTTATCAGTGCCATCTATATTCTCCTTCCATTCATCCACGGTGCGGGTGTGGGCTTTGGAATGGCTGGAAGATATATTGACAGAAACGGTGATATTGACTATAATATACTTAACAAGAGAACCGTTGGTCAGCGTACACCTGACCGCCGGGAAAATAAGTGTTATAAGAAATAGCGCCTTACTTTACCAGAGCAGGGGCGCTATTTTTTACGTTTCAAAAGCGTCACAACAAGAGTAATGACGGCGCAAAGCATAATTACAAACGTGAATAATTCATCATATGTAACCATCAGCACCAGCCTCCTTTCTTTCGTCCGGCGGCTGACATAACGCCCCAACGGTTCCCTGGGTAAGTATATTATTGTCAATGTGCATAGCGCGGAAAATTCCGCTATACTGCCCTGTGTACAAAAATGTACGGTGGTGCTAAAATTTTAGCGGCTTTGTACACTGGCATAAGGCGTACAAAAATGTACGGCTTCGTGCACTGGCATAAGGTGCCGAAATTTCGGCTACTAAAAAATTAGTAAGCCCTCTATTCTTTGTCTTTCTGATATTCAGGGATCTTGGTTAATTCATCCACCCGTTTAGCGGCTTCTTTCTTCCCGTCATTGTTCAGTTTGTTCAAACTATCATTAATAGAACTGAGGGCACTACTCTTATCATATGCTCTTTTCATGCGCTCAAGCCATATGGCCTGTTCTTCTGGTGTCCTTGTGGGTTGGGGTGTGTCGGTGAAGTCATAATCTTTGAAATTATCGACTGTAACAGGTTCGCCAATCTGATTTACAATTCCTAGTTTATTAAGCGTACTGAATATTTTCTCAAGCTGTTCTTGACGCGGAATGCTTTGATTGTTTTCATATCTTCTGTATTGTACAACATTAATGTTACATAGCTCGGCGAATTCGCTTTGAGTCTTTCCAGTTTTTCCTCTGTAAAATCTTAATACTCCGCCTAATCGCAATAATTTAGATGGTTTCATATATTACCTCCCTTACATTATATAAGATAGCACACATAATGATCTGTGGCAACTAAAAATAGTTCTATTAAATATATTGACAACTAAAAATAGTTCTGTTATGATAAATGAGAATCAATAATAGTTCTCTTAGAAAGGAGGAAGACGAACCTTGAAAATTGATAAGCAGAAATACATGATAGCCAGGGCACGGGCTTGCATGGGTCAGAAGGAGCTTGAAGCTGCTGGCATCCCAAAAGGGACTCTGTGCAGGGCGATGAGAGACGATTTAAGACCCGAGACTGTCGGCAAAATTGCGAAGGCTCTCGGCGTAGACGTAACTGAAATCATTGAGACTGAAAACTAACACACGGTGCGGGTGTGGGCTTTGGAATGATTGGAAGGATTCAGCCTGATATCAGGCAGAAAGGAGTGAATCAGGATGGTATGTGCAAAAGTACAGGTTATTATAGGGGCGATGGCTAAGAGCTGCCTGACACCGCAGGAAATAGCCGATAAGGCAGGCGTAAGCGTCAATATAGTCTATCGGATGCGTAGGGGCTATATGGTCAAGCTGGAGCGGTTTGGACGCGTCTGCAAGGCGCTGGGAATTGATCCGGACACGGTAATTGATTATGACAGGATGGAAACGGGAAAGGCAGCGGGTGAATAATGGCAGAGACAATGAAGGAATGGGCCTTAAAGTATGCCGATATAGGGCTGGCAGTATTCCCGCTGAAACCAAAGGATAAGCGTCCAGCAACAGAGAACGGATGTAAGGCGGCTACTATAAATAAACAGCAGATTGGAGCCTGGTGGGATAGATGCCCTGATTATAATATCGGGATAGCAACAGGGAGCGTTTCAGGCGGCTTGGTGGTGATTGACTTGGATGTGGACAAGGACAAGGGCATTAATGGATATGAGAGCCTGGCTATCTGGCAGAAGGAAAACGGAGAACTGCCGGAAACCTGGACAAGCATCACTGGTCGCGGAGGATATCACTACATATACAAAGATGGAGCTACCAACCGAAACAGAGCAGGGCTTTATGATGGCGTTGACATCCGTGGAGAAGGCGGCTATATAGTAGCACCACCCAGCATACACCCAAATGGGCATCAGTATGAATGGGAACAGGGGCCGGGGGATTGCGAGATCGCCCAGGCAGACAATAGAGTTATGGACTTCCTTAAAGGCCCTGTGCCAGAGGATTGGGAGAATCAGACTTTCCAGGAACCAGAAGTTATACCGGAGGGAGAGCGGACAAACACCATGATCCGGCTGATTGGAAGCCTGAAAGCAAAAGGACTTGACGATGAAGCCATAAAGGTAGCAGTCAGGGTCGAAAATGCAAAGAAGTGCGTCCCGCCGCTTACTGATCAGGAACTTGAAAAGACAGTGTTCCCGGTATTAAAAAGAGGATGGAAAACAGAAAAACCTTATACAGCGGTATGCGATAATGGCGAGTTCAGACAGTCCAAAAAACAGCGGGAAAAGATATCGCTGGTATGTATCAATGACATTGAAGAGGAAGAGATCAGATGGCTATATCAGCCGTATGTCCCGCGCGGGAAAGTCACGCTGTGCGCTGCATATCCGGGAACCGGGAAAACATACCTTTTGTGCTATATGGCGGCCTGTGTTTCAACAGGGAGAAGTTTTTTTAATATCGTCCCATTCAGTAACAAACCGGGTAAAGTGATTTATCTGACTTCGGAGGACGGGATAGGCGATACAATAAAAAAGCGGCTTAGAATATGCGGTGCCGATATGAAAAATGCTTTCGCGGTTAATGATAACAAAAACCAGTTACTTTTTGACAGCCCGGAAATTGAGGAATACATGAGGGATGTCAGGCCGGACTTAATGATATTCGATCCATTTCAATCGTATATCGGCGGTGAGGTGGACATGAACGCTCCAAATAAGACACGGGAACAGATGGGGCATATCGTAGAACTTGCAGATAAGTATGACGTTGCAGTGGTTATTATCTGTCATTTCAACAAGAACGGAAAAGGCGATGCTATAACGAGAGTTCTTGGATCAACCGATATTATGGGAGCTTGCAGAAGTTACATAGCACTGGGGAATGTGCCGGGTGAAGAGGATATGAAATTCATGTCACATGAGAAGTCAAGCCTTGATAAGAAAGGGAAGACGATTCTGTTTGAAATAGACCCGGATAAGGGCGGCATTGTTTATCTCGGCGAGAACTGCCTGTCAATGGATGACTACACGGCGATCAGGAGTAAGAAAAGGGTGAAAGATGCTCCGGCAGTAGAAGCAGCGAAGCAGTTCATTATGAATAATATGCCAGAAGGGCGTAGGCTGGCAAAGGAGCTGTTTAATCTTGCTAAAGGGAATAAAATATCAGATATTTCTTTGAGGAGAGCCAGAGAGGAACTTGGAATTATTACCAGAAAAACGAAAGAGTTCCCGCCCAGAAGTATCTGGATTCTTCCAGGGCATGAAGACGATGAACCAGAACCCAAGCAGGAAGAACTTGACTTACAAACAGATCAGCCACTATAGCCGCACTTCTAAACGTGATAAGTACGGGTAAAAGCCTTTAAAATAG
>BAIF02000109.1 GCA_000509105.1 Clostridiales bacterium VE202-21
CTTTTTTATGAATGAACCATACAATTTTTTAAATCCAGTATATTTACGGGTAACAAGGCGATCTAACACTTACACTTATATAAACGAATCACCAATTCTGTTCCATCCGTTGCTACCGTACGAGGGCCCCTCTGGGGAATGAGCTCTTAACTACCGTTTGGATGCAACAGCGAATGCATCGGCATTCGGGCCAAATGCGGCATGTACCTCCCTTCCCGTTCCGTTTTCTTCTGCAGCTTCTTCGCGAAGTGTCAGGACATTTCACCAGCAGACATTGCCCCACCAGCTCCCGGACTCACCTCGTCATTCGCGTCCTCCATCCGTTAACGAGTCTAAAGCTCGTTAACTAACTCCCTATTGAAAATGCGTGGAAGATATGGTATGATTTGTTATAGTTAGAACAGATGTTCGAAATAGCTATAGGATTTATTTGAAGAAAGTATACCCAAAGGGCATCCCGTAATTCATGCCCTGCGGGCGGATCCGCAGAAAACTGCGGAATAAGGTATAGGAAAAGGGGTGCACGGAGATGGCGGAGATTATACAGGAACAGATGTCGATGTATGACAAACTGCAGATTTTAAGCGATGCCGCCAAATACGATGTGGCCTGCACGTCCAGCGGTGTGGACAGGCAGGGTGACGGGACAGGGATGGGAAACTGCAAGAAATCGGGTATATGCCACAGCTTTTCAGCTGACGGAAGATGCATTTCGTTATTGAAGATTTTATTTACGAATGAATGTATTTATGACTGTAAATACTGTATCAACAGAGCGTCTAACGACGTAGTCAGGACTTCGTTCACGCCGGACGAAATATGCACTTTGACTATGGAGTTTTACCGACGGAATTATATTGAAGGCCTTTTTCTGAGTTCTGGGATATTGAAGACGCCGAATTATACCATGGAGCTGATCTATGCTGCTCTGTACAAGCTGCGCAGGGAGTGTAATTTTCAGGGATATATTCATGTGAAGGCGATTCCGGGAGCGGATCAGGAGCTGATTCAGCGGGTGGGGTTTTTAGCGGACAGGATGAGTGTGAATCTGGAGCTTGCCACCGCCGAGAGTCTGCGGCTCCTTGCACCTCACAAGAGCAGGAAGAATATTCTGGCGCCGATGCGTCTGGTACAGCAGAAGCACAATGACAATAAGCTGGAGATTGTTCAATATAAGAATGCTCCCCGGTTTGTCCCTGCCGGGCAGAGCACACAGATGATTATCGGCGCTGCTCCTGAGACCGATTACCAGATCCTCAATGTGGCAGAATCTCTCTATAAGAAATTCGAACTGAAGAGGGTGTTCTACTCCGCATTTGTTTCTGTGAATGAGGACTCGGCTCTGCCAGCCAGAACAGGGGAAGGGCCGCCTCTTCTGAGAGAGCACAGACTGTATCAGGCGGACTGGCTGCTGAGATATTACCAATTTAAGGCAAGGGAGCTGCTGGATGAAAAGAACCCGAATTTTAATGTTTTTCTGGATCCAAAGTGCGACTGGGCGATAAAGCATCTGGAATATTTTCCGGTGGAGGTGAACCGGGCCGACTATAATACACTTTTGAGGGTGCCCGGAATCGGAGTAAAGTCGGCTGCCAGGATTGTGAAGGCGAGAAGGATGGGAACTCTGCAGTTTGAAGATTTAAAAAAGATGGGAGTCGTTCTAAAGCGTGCACTTTATTTTCTGACATGTAATGGCAGAATGATGTACAAAACCAGGATAGAAGAGGATTATATTATGAGAAACTTACTGAATACAAAGGAGAAGCTGCCGGATTCTGTGACCGGTATGACCTACCGGCAGCTTTCTTTGTTTGATGATGTGACCTTCAGGGAAGCACAGGTTTTCAGCATATTGGAGTAAAAGAGGGACAGAGATGAAACAGGTCTATATTTGTTATGACACAATAACAGGCATATTTTCCGCTATCCACGATGCGTGGAAAGAAAATAGAAACGGTGAAGCTGGTATTGCACTGCGCGGCCAGATGACCCCGCAGCTGTTCTGTGAGTACAGGGAGACCGCAGAGTCGGAAAAAAAATCAATTGCGGTTGAGCGGCTGATAAAACAGAATCTTGGGTATAATACTTACTGGGATATTTATCATGCCCTCCTGGCAGACGATTCCGAGAAGGCGGATGCCGTATATAACACCATGCTGGCAGCCAGAACCATACCAGACAGCAGGAAGGTCATGGAACACCTGAGTAATCCATATGTTGCCAAGGTGTTTGAACTGAGCAGGAGCGTGGCCAATGAAGCGCATCTGTTTACGGAGTTCATCCGCTTTCGGGAACTGGAGAACGGAGTCCTGCTCTCGGAGATTACCCCTAAGGGGCAGGTGCTGACCTGCATTGCAGATCATTTTACAAATCGTTTTCCGCTGGAGAACTGGATGGTTTATGATAAAACGCATAAGGTATTTCTGGTTCATCAGGCAGGTAAGAACTGGGTTCTCGTCCAGGGAGAGGAACTGAATCCGGAGACAGCAGGCAGAGTATCGGAGGCTGAAGGGGAATTTGAGCGTTTATGGAAAGGATTCTGCAGCTCGATTTCGATCAAAGAGCGTGAGAATCTGGCCCTGCAGAGGTCACACCTGCCGATGCATTTCCGACAGGATATGACAGAATTTAGTGACAGCGCAGTCAGGTCTGCGCATTTACAGCGCAGACCGTAGGAAAATGAGGTGGCCACAGGCATCCATCCCATCGCAAAGCGATTTTAATGGCTGGATGCGTAACAGTTCAGATTTACCTGAACTGTTAAAGAATTTCATTAAAACAGGATTTCACTGCATTCACGCAAAAAGTATTGTATAATAGAATAAGCTGGATTAACATATAACTATCATCAGGAAAGGTTATTAACCGGATGAAATAAAATCTGAGAGAAGGGAGAAATATGGAGAGAGAAGCTTTTGTATGGCTTGGACTGCTGATAGTTTTTCTGGTAATCGAGATTATAACGGTCGGGCTTACATCGGTCTGGCTGGCCGGGGGCGCTCTGGCAGCGCTGCTTTTAAACATTGCCGGTATGAACCTGATCTGGCAGGTTGGCGCATTTTTCGTTGTCTCATTTTTACTTTTGTTTTTTACCCGTCCCTTTGCGGTAAAATACATAAATGCCCATCATGAGAAGACAAATTATGAGGGCGTTATAGGTAAAATAGTCAGGGTGACGGAGACTGTAGATAATCTGGCACAGACGGGAACCGCTGTCGTCAATGGGCTGGAGTGGACCGCAAGGGCAGAAAAGGATGAGGATATCCTGGAGCCCGGGACACTGGCCAAGGTGGTAAGCATTTCCGGCGTGAAACTGATTGTAAAGAAATATGAGGAGGAATAGAATATGGGACTTTGGATTGGAATTGTAATACTAATTATCGTACTGTTAATCCTGGTGACAAATATCAGGATTGTACCCCAGGCACATGCGTATATACTGGAGCGTCTTGGCGGATACAAAGAGACATGGGGAGTAGGCCTGCATTTTAAAATTCCGATTCTGGACAGAGTTGCAAAGAAAGTGTCTTTAAAAGAGCAGGTGGTAGATTTTGAACCACAGGCGGTTATAACAAAGGATAATGTTACGATGCAGATTGATACGGTCGTATTCTTCCAGATTACGGATCCGAAACAGTATGCATACGGCGTAGAAAGTCCGATTGCAGCGATAGAGAATCTAACGGCAACTACACTGCGTAATATTATCGGCGATCTGGAGCTGGATGAGACACTGACATCCAGAGAGACGATCAACTCCCAGATGAGAACATCTCTCGACATCGCAACTGACCCATGGGGAATCAAAGTGAACCGTGTCGAGCTAAAGAACATTATGCCGCCAAAGGCTATCCAGGATGCGATGGAGAAGCAGATGAAGGCTGAGCGTGAGCGAAGAGAATCCATCCTCAGGGCAGAAGGCGAGAAGAAGTCTACGATCCTTGTGGCAGAAGGTGAGAAAGAGTCCGTGATCCTTGAGGCGGAAGCGGCGAAGCAGGCAGCGATTCTAAAGGCAGAGGCCGAGAAGCAGAAGAGGATTAAGGAAGCCGAAGGACAGGCGGAAGCGATCAGATCCGTACAGCTGGCTACGGCTGATGGTATTAAGTTTATCAGGGAAGCCGGCGCTGATGAAGCAGTGCTGACGATCAAGAGCCTGGAAGCATTTGCAAAGGCGGCTGACGGTAAGGCTACCAAGATTATCATCCCATCCGAACTGCAGGGAATTGCCGGTCTGACTAAGACAATTTCAGAAATCGCGCATTACGAGAAGGCTGAGTAGTCCGGTTTGGGCCTGGACGGAATCAGGCAATCGGAGATCGCGTGCCGCACAATAGAAGGCAGTAGAAGCAGGAGCAGGATATGGCAAGAATTTTGGTATTGGAAGACGAGGAGCGGAGCAGGGAAGCACTGCGGAACATGCTCTGCCGCATATCGGCTGACATAACGGTGAATACGGCGGCAGACCTGGCGCAAGCCAGGCTGCTGCTGCATGGCACCGTTTCTTTTGATTTATTTTTACTGGATGTAAATCTTGTAAAAGAGGACAAGGAAGACTCCTCCGGCCTGATCTTTGCAGAGGAGATACGCAATATCATCAAGTATGAGTTCACACCTGTTGTTATGATCACATCGGTTGCGTCCCTGGAGATAGAGGCTTACCGCAGGATACACTGTTATCAGTATCTCTTAAAGCCTTACAGCGAAGCAGATGTACAGGCCGTGGTGAAAAAGGTGCTGTCCCACGTGCGAGCAGAGGAAAAACCGTACATTATAGTTAAGAAAAACGGGATTAATTATAAGATATTGTGTGAAGAGATTGTTTTCTGTAAGGCAATTCCCAGGGGGGTCTGCCTTTATCTGAAAGAGGAGAAGATGGAAATTCCATATCTCTCTATACGGCAGCTTATGGAGAAAATGCCAAAGCAGGAGTTTTTCCAGTGCCACAGGATGTTTGCGGTGAATAAGACATACGTGAAGTATTATGATATGGTAAATCAGATGATACAGGTAGAGGGATATGGAGAGAAAATTGATATCGGTGTTACCTACAAGACTGAGGTCAGGAGGCTGCTAAATGAATAAAACAGTAAGAAAATTCCTTTACCGGGTCTTTTGTTTCATTTCCCTTGCGATTGCAGTTTACCTGGTGATTGACCTGAAGATAAGCAGGACGCTGGATTTTAAGATGATCATTGTATTCATTTTATTACTTGTTGTGATTATATGGGGGACGATTGACTGGAAGCTGAGCAATGACATCATAAGGGAGCAGGAAAAGGAACTGAAGATGTATCAGCACTATATTCAACCGCTGGAGGAACTGGTAAAGGAGATCAGGGCAAGGCAGCATGAATTTGACAATCATCTGAATGCTGTTTTGAACATGCACCTTACTGTGGATTCTTATGAAGAACTTGTGCGCAGACAGTCGGAGTATGTGAAGGCGATCAGCAGAGAGGGCGTCAGCCAGTATCTGCCTCTTCTGAAAATCAGTGATAAGGTGCTCGCAGGCTTTCTTTACAGTAAGATTGTCAGTTCCAGGGAAGGCATTGAGACAGAGATAGAGGTGCGCAGCAGGGAGATTATTTCCCGGGTATCAGAACACAGTCTGATTGAGATTGTTGGGGTTCTGGTAGACAATGCGTATGAGGCGTGCCCCGAGGAGGGGGGACGAGTGCGCATGATTCTGGATTCCCGGCAGGATCATCTGATTTTCCAGATATTCAACCAGCACGAGAAGATCTCACTGGAAGAGATCGGACATTTTTTTGAGAATGGATTTACTACGAAGAGCAAAAAGAGAGGGGACAGGGGGCTTGGCCTCTACCGCGCCAAAATGATTGCAGAGAAAGCGGGGGGTGAGATTACCGTGGGGCAGGAAGAGATCGGCGGAGAGAATTATATTCAGTTTGCCGTAGTAATTTAGAGGTAACAAGAGTGGCTTTTCCTGCTTGAACGAGGTATAATAACATACATGGAAGAAAAAGAAGTGATCAAAATATCTGTCCGCAATCTGGTGGAATTTATTCTGCGCGAGGGGGACATCGACAACAGAACAGGGAGCAGCGCGGACAAAGAGGCCATGCTGCAGGGAAGCAGAATCCATCGCAGGATACAGCGGCGTATGGGTTCTGATTATCGTGCAGAGGTTTCTCTCAAAACGCAGATTCCCTGCGAAGGATTTACCCTGCAGGTAGAAGGGAGGGCCGACGGAGTCATCGAGGATGGGCAGGGCGTCATGATAGATGAAATCAAGGGCGTCCTCAGGGAACTCCTGCATATCGAGGCACCCTCCAATGTACACCTGGCACAGGCTAAGTGCTACGCATATATGTATGCCAGGCAGGAGAATCTGCAGAACATCCGTGTGCAGATGACCTACTGTAATCTGGAGACGGAAGAACTGAAGAGATTTATCCGGGAGTTTACCAGGGATGAACTGGAAAAATGGTTTCTGGAGCTGGTTGTTAAGTATGAAAAATGGGCGAAGTTTCAGATCGAATGGAAGTCGGAGCGGAATGCATCGATTAAGAAGATAGAGTTTCCTTTTGAGTACAGGGATGGGCAGAGAGAGATTGTGACTTCAGTCTATAAAACGATACTCAGAAAGAAGAAGTTGTTTATACAAGCCCCGACGGGCGTGGGGAAAACCATGGCGGCCGTCTTTCCGGCGGTGCGGGCCATGGGGGAAGGACTGGGGGAACGCATTTTTTATCTGACTGCTAAAACAATTACAAGAACCGTGGCAGAACAGGCCTTTCAGACCCTGAAGGGTCAAGGGCTCCTCATGAAGGTGATTACCCTGACCGCAAAAGAAAAGATATGCTTTTGCGAAGAGACAGTCTGCAATCCGGACAACTGCCCATACGCAAAAGGGCATTATGACAGAGTGAATGATGCCGTGTTTGACTTGATTATGAACTCGGATGATTTGAGCAGAGAGGCAATAGAGAAACAGGCGCAGAAGTACAATGTGTGTCCGTTTGAGATGGCGCTCGATGTTTCAGTATGGTCGGATGCCATTATCTGTGATTACAACTACGTTTTTGATCCAAACGCTCACTTAAAGCGTTTTTTTTCCGAGGGAAATAAAGGCGGCTATCTGTATCTCATTGATGAGGCACACAATCTGGTTGAACGGGGGCGCGAGATGTACAGCGCTGTCTTATATAAAGAGGATGTGCTTGAGATAAAGCGCCTGGTAAAAAACGAAGATCCTAAGCTGGCGAAAAAACTGGAGGAGTGCAACAAGCAGCTGCTTATGCTGAAAAGAGAGTGTGAGAACTATCAGATTCTGGAAAGTGTTTCCCACATCGCGGTTAAGCTGATGAATGTAATGTCCGGTCTGGAGGAGTATCTGGAGGAAGAACACAGCGAGGAAAAAAGAGAGCAGATTTTGGATTTTTATTTTCAAGTCAGAGACTTTTTGAATATTCATGATATTTTAGATGAAAACTATGTCATCTATTCGGAGCTTGAACGTGGCGGCCGTTTCCGCGTAAAGCTGCTCTGTGTCAATCCTTCTGTAAATCTGCAGACTTACTTGGAGCAGGGAAACAGTACCATATTTTTTTCCGCAACATTGCTGCCCATCCATTATTATAAAAAGCTGCTCAGCGTGGAGAGTGATGATTATGCAATCTATGCGGAATCCGCTTTCCCAAGGGAGAACCGTCTTCTTCTTCTTGGCAACGATGTGAGCACAAAGTATACCATGCGGGGAGCAGACATGTACGAGAAGTTTGCCAGGTATATTCTTAATATAGTGGAGGGTAGAAAGGGCAATTATATGGTTTTCTTTCCGTCCTACCGGTTTATGGAAGATGTACAGGAATGTTTTCAGAATATGCTGCAGGGGCGCCACGACATAGAATGTATTGTGCAGTCGCAGTTTATGGGAGAAGAAGCCAGAGAAATCTTTCTGGAGACATTCGAGGAGGCGCGGGAGTGCAGCCTTGTGGGATTCTGCGTGATGGGCGGTATCTTTTCGGAAGGCATTGACCTCACCCAGGACAGGCTGATTGGGGCAGTGATTATCGGAACAGGACTCCCGCAGGTATGCAATGACAGAGAGATACTGAAACAGTATTTTGACAGCAGAAACATGAAGGGGTTTGATTATGCCTATCTTTACCCGGGGATGAACAAAGTATTGCAGTCTGCCGGCAGAGTCATCAGAACGGAGGAGGACCGTGGCGTTATTATACTGCTGGATGAGCGGTTTGTGCAGAGACAGTACCGGGAGATATTTCCGCGTGAGTGGGAGGGGTACCAGATCTGCAGGATAGATAACCTTGGCCTAAAGATAAAGGAATTCTGGGGCGGAGAACCTTCGGACAGCCTGGTATAATAGTGACCGGAGGAACTGTTATGGACGCAGGCCGGCTCGGTGGCTATATATCATAAAAAAGCAGGAAACACTGGGTTTCCTGCTTTTTTACGTATATACATTTTCAAAAGGTCAGACGATTTACATCTACACATAGAGGTTTTACTTAAAGTCAATCGATAGTGATGTATTTAGGTTTTTCTTCGATTGCCTTTGGAGCCTCTTTGGGGACGCACAGGCATAAGACGCCGTCTTTAAATGATGCTTTAATGTCGTCCTGTTTTAATTGGTCACCAACATAGAATCTGCGGTTACATGAACCGGTATAGCGTTCTTTGCGGATGCAGTTGCCTTTTTCGTCTTTTTCTTCCTGGCTTTCTTCGTGAGTGGCGGTTATTGTGAGATATCCGTCTTTCAAGTCAGCTTTGATGTCCTCTTTATTGTAGCCCGGAAGCTCCATTTCTACGAGGTAGTTATTGTCTTTCTCGTGAATGTCTGTCTTCATGATCTGGGATGAAGCGTTGTCAAAAGGTCTTTCAAAAAATGGGTCTTTAAAGAAATCATTAAAAAAACTTCTGTTTGATAATAACATAGTTCATACCTCCTAAAAATCAATTTGTTATCTTTGTTCTACATGTAATATAGCATATGATTATTAGCACTGTCAATAGGTGAGTGCTAATTTTATAATTTCTTAATAATTTCCATCCCCACCTACTACAAAAAACAGATATAAGTCCGCAAGCTCTAGCCTTGCGGACGGATAGCGGCTGCGTATGAATCCGTTTAAGGATACAATATGCTTAGGATAAAGTAATGAAAAATATATGATCCCCCAAACGAATCAATACGCTGCCCCCGCTACGGAGCCTCCACCTTTGCCAAGCCACTCTTCCGATTGGATGCATCCAGCGAAATGAAGGAAGTCTGACGGAGATCCCTTCATTAAGCGCCCCTCCCAAAATTAATCAACGCACCTCACTCCGTCCCTTATTGTAATGATGCGGCCACTGCGTTCAGCCGCTTCCGCGGAATGCGTGACCATGATTATAGTCTGACCGGTATGTTTATTAATGGAATGTAGTAATTCCATGATTTCAGCACCTGTTTTGCTGTCTAAATTCCCGGTAGGCTCGTCTGCAAACAGCATCTCGGGATTTCCAATAAGAGCCCGCGCAATTGCGACACGCTGCTGCTGCCCCCCGGATAACTCTCTGGGTGTGTGCTTTTTCCTTTCTGCCAGCCCGACAGTTTCAAGGATGTCATCCAGCCTGCTTCTGTAATCCTTTAGCTTTTTCCCGTCTAACAGCAGAGGAAGCATGACGTTTTCCTCTACATTTAAGTTGGGGATGAGATTATAAAACTGGAATACAAATCCAATTTTACGGCGTCGTATGATACTCATTTTATGGTCGTCAAATTTTGAGATGTCTGTCCCGTTCATATATACGGACCCGCTGCTGGGAACATCCAAACCGCCCAGGATGTAGAGTAATGTGCTTTTTCCGGATCCGGAAGGACCCATAATAGAGACGAAATCCCCTTTTCTGACTTTTAGCGATATATTTTTTAGAATCCGTGTCGGTGTGCCGCCTATATTATTAAAGTCTTTGATAATATTTCTGCCTTCAATGGCTGTATCGTTGATCATTGCTTTCATCTGTCAGACCTCCAGTTATTCAAATTTGATTTCTTCTACTAATTTCATATTCCGGGTTTTTATAATCGGAACGACGGAACTGACCAAAGTTACGGCTATTCCCATTGCCCCGGCTGATAGAAAGGTTACAATGTCCAGTTCCGGCTGCATGGAAATCTTGGGGCCTGCTACTAGAAATATTGTTTTTATTTCCAGATAGGAGACCAGCACGGCGACAAAGGCCCCAATCATTCCGGCGGTGCAGCTCTCAATTACCATTATTTTTGTGTTTTGTTTGTTGCTTAATCCGACGGACTTATACATGGCAATGGTCCGGCGCCTTTGTATATAGTTGATCAGCAGATTATTAATATTACCGACTGCTGCCAGCAGCAGTATGAAGTAAGTCATACTCTGCATGGGCCTCAGAAACGCGCCGACGGTGGTATGAGCGTCAGTATTGAATTCCTCGACGGTTCTGCTCCAGTTCTGTGTTTTGCCGAACAGACTGCGGATCTGAACCATGACCGCTTCCGGATCCGCTGCGGTATAAGCCAGAAAATGGAAGGTGGATGCGTGAAAATCGGAAATGGCAAAGCGGGAAGGGATAATGGCCTCCACATCGGTTGCTCTTGATTTAAAACTCCCGGCGACGATATAGGAATAGTCCCTGTCGCTGTCTGATAAGGTCAGATGATCTCCAACGGTGTAACCAGTACGGGTTATGCAGTCCTCACTTAATAAGATGGAGCGCTGCGTCTTAAAATCTTCCGAGGCCTGGTCTTCCATTTTGTGCTTGGTGTAGTTCAGATTGAACATGGAATTATACCAGTCTAAATGGTCGGTGGCCTCCAAACGTGTAAATGTGATGTCCCCGCTGCTTATTTGATTATTGAAAACATAAAGAGGCAGCACCTTATCGATTCCGTCCATTTCTTGCACTGTTTCTACAAAAACTTCATCCATTTCCCCGTCGGCAAATCCCTCCAGTTCGGCGCCATTAAAGACATCGGTGATGTAAGTATTTACAAACCCTCCCACTACCGTAATGGCAATCAAGGCTGATATGCTGATAAACAGCAGGGTGATGTTCTGCGTAAAATTCTTATTATTCTTCATATTTCTTGCGGCAAGCATACCCTCGTTTTTGAAGAGGACCGCGTATATTCTTTCCAGGATTCCTGAAAGCAGGTTCGTGACAAGCGGTATGACCAGAATTGCCGCTGCGATCAGCCCAAGCAGTGATAAACATCCGGCTATATACAGCAATGTTCCGGAAAACAGATAGGGGAGTACGGCTGAAATGACAAACAGAACAGCACCGGTCCCCATAATAAAACGGCTGGAGGCTTTTTGTTCCTCCACAACCCCTAAGACGACTGCTTTTACAGGAAGCCGCCCGGCCCTTCGGACAGGAAACCATGCGCTGAGCAGCGTGACAATCACTGCTGCCGCAAAGGAAAGTAAGACTCCAGCCCAGGAAATCACGGGGGAGATTTCTATGCCCTGTGATAATGTGCCGCTCATTCCCCGCAGGATCATTCTTAAAACCAGGATTCCGAGTGGTATGCCTGCAAGGCCTCCCACACAGCCATAGAAAAGACTTTCTAGGAGTAAAATTCCGGTGACCATCTTTTGCGTTGCCCCAATACTGCGAAAGGTGCCGATGACGGGCAGGCGATCCAGAGTGATGACTTTATAACTGCTGTAAATAATGAAGACACTCATGGTCAGGGAGAAAAAGCTGATCAGGAAAAAGGGCATTGTCTTTTGTCGGGCACCGTCCGCTATAGCTGCCTCGTCAACGATCTGTGTAACGATAAATATACTGTCTGATAATTCGCCCAAGAGCGAAGCCGCCAGTGATTCTGCCGAAATACCGTCTGCAGGCTCGATCAGGATTTCGCTGTAACCCGGGCTGCCAGTGATTTCCGCCAAGGTATCCAAGGGAAGAAGGGCGGTTGCACCTCTGGTCTGACGCAGAAAAACGGTATCATACTTTGCAATTGCCGCAACCTCAAATCCGACAGAAGCGCCGTTTATCTGCAGCATTATCCGATCCCCCTTTTTGATGCCATACTTTTGCGTAAACCGATCCGGTAAGATCACCTGATAGCCGGAGAAATTTTCGATTTCACCGCCGCCGCTCAGCTGGGGTTTATTTATCTGATTCAATAAAGAAAGGTCGGACGCGATCAGGTCAATGGATTCATAATAGCCGTTTTCATGATATAAAGCGTCTTCCTTCAGGAGTCCGGCTTTCGCCTTGATACCCGGCAGATCCGGTATGTCCTCTAACTGCAGGCCAGTTGTTTCAGACCTGGAAGTAACGGAGACGGACGCCGTACCTGACATACCGCGAGCCATTTTTCTCTGTGCGTTTTCGTAGGATTCCCCGATCGAAAAGGAAACGAATAAGAGGACTGTCGAGAGAATAATTGACAAGAGCATGACAGCCGTTCTTACCTTTCTTTCCTTCACATTCGTTAGAATGTATTTAAAAATAATTTTCACATTTACACCTGCTTTCTTTAGACTACTGTTTTACCAATAACAAAGTGGTCATCCCACCTCAGCTCCCCACCCCCCTCGCTCATGAGGGTGATATGATATAGGAAATTCCAGAGTAATTTCCTATATTAGAAAAAGGCTGACAGCTATTATAAATCTATAATAGACTATCAACCTTAATCTGATTTTCACACAACCTTAAATAACCTTAATTTATTTCACACCATTGTGGGAAATTCTATTTTAAAAGATGTTCCGGCATGGATTTCACTGTCTGCACAGATCCTGCCGCCCTGGGTCTCTACTATACTTTTGGCGATGGCAAGCCCCAGCCCCGTCCCCTCCGTTTTCTGTCCGGAGCTGGCGCCTCTGTAGTAGCGCTGAAACAGCATGGACAGTTCGGAAGGATTCATGCCAGGCCCATTGTCGCTTACAACGATTGTGAGTATCCTGTCCGGTGTCGTGATCTCCAAATCAACTTCAGTATCCCTGTTTCCGTGGGTAAAGGAATTTAGGATGAGGTTCTGGAAAGCCCTTGCCATCAGCTTCTCATCAAACAAAAAATAGATAGGTTCTTGATCTGATTCAAAATGTATAACACGGTTTTCGTATGCGGGATTATTCAATATATCAATGACCAGCTCTTTCATAAAACGCACGAAATCCTGTCTTCTGCTCTGAACCGGCAGCATTCCGCTTTCTAATTGATAAGTCAGCTTCAGATCCTCGATGAGCCGTTCGATGGAAGAGACATTTTTTAAAATGACTCCAGAGTACTTATGAAGCTGCGGGCCTGTAACAGAGCCGTTTTCAAATAGAATCTCCGCATAACCTTTAATCGGGG
Organism: Clostridiales bacterium VE202-21; assembly: GCA_000509105.1. Taxonomy (GTDB): domain Bacteria; phylum Bacillota; class Clostridia; order Lachnospirales; family Lachnospiraceae; genus Faecalicatena; species Faecalicatena contorta. The sequence goes on from BAIF02000109.1 coordinate 13,324, forward strand.
AGAGCGGTGTTTTTAAATCGTGTGTGATATTGGCAATCCATTCTTCACGCATCGATTCCGTCTGTTCTTTTAAGCTGTCGGTGTCCCGGATATCCTGGTCAAGCTGATTCAGGCTTTCATATACGTCTCCAAACGAGCCTTTGACTATGAGAGGGGTATAATCACGTTTTGATATAGAACGAACGCATTCAGAAATGTGGTTCATTTTATTTGTGATCCAGAATCCATATATAAGGCTTCCGGCAAGGAGGATCATGATAAGCACTCCTGTGCCCAATGCAAAGATTGTTTTACCGGTAGTGAACCTGTCGCCGTTCAGAAACATGGTGACTTTTGTTATATTTACAGGAAAATACACGATGTAAGAAAACTCTTTGTCCTTATCATTCAGATTTCCGATAAACGCAGTGGTACCGAAAAACTCCCCTGTCCGGTAAAGCTGCAGTAGCTCCGCATCAGAATAGGAAGTCTTTGCATCCGCAGGTCTATGATAACTGGCGATTTCCCCGCCCCTGCCGTCTAAAAGCTGGATACCCGCCTGATTTGCACGGAGCAGTTCGATTCCGATCTGTTTTATCTGCGGTTTGCCATCTATAAAAGTAATCTGTCTGCCAAAATCCTCTGTGAATGCCTTGGGATAATCGCTTCGTTGTACAGAACCATCGGGAAACTTTACGGTGATAACCGAGAAAAAAAACAGGGCAGAGAAAATAAGGGCGCCGAGAAGCGCCAGAAAAAAGATAAGGTATATATGAAAAGCAGTGCGGTAACCAGATTTTCTCATTTAATCCACCCTTTTCTTCAGCTTATAACCCAGCCCTTTTATTGTTACAAGCTGCCTGGGGCTGGATGGAATATCCTCTATTTTCTCTCTGATATGGCGGATATGCACCATGATTGTATTATCACAGATACTGCTGTATTCCCCCCACACATGCTCGTAGAGGCGTTCTTTGCTTAAGATTTTATCTGCATTTTCTATCAGATAGGCAAGGAGCAGAAATTCACGGCCCGTAAGGCTTAACTCTTTTCCGGATTTTAGAATGCGGCAGCTTTCCTTGTCCAGGAGAAGGCGGCCCGCAGCAACTGTTTCCGTCTCAGGGGTATGGATGGAGGACTGATATTGCTGGCGGCGGAGCTGTGCCTTGATCCGGAATACGACTTCCCTGGGGCTGAATGGCTTGGTGATATAGTCATCTCCGCCGCTGGACAGTCCCAGGATCTTGTTGACATCATCGTTTTTGGAAGAAAGAAATAGAATTGAACAAAAAGAGAAACCGCGTATTTTCTTACATACCTCGATTCCATCCAGGTCCGGAAGCATAATATCCAGAACGATTACATCCGGTTCGAAGGATTTGCAGAACTCCACGGCGTCTTCCCCGGTATATGCCTTTTCAATATTTTGAAAGCCATCCTGACGCAGCACTTCCTCGATCAGGTCGACAATATCCTTTTCATCATCTACTAATAATATTTTATGATTCATCGGCTTTTCCTTCTTAAAAATAATTTAAAAATTCTTCCGCGGCCCTGGTGAGCGGCATCTGTTCGTTATAAGCGATGACTAATTCTCTTTCGGGCAGTTCCTCTTTGGTCTCCACAACAAATATGTCTTTCTGCCCGCCCGTCATGCAGTAGTCGGGGATAAAGGCAATGCCCAGTCCGATGCGGGCGAGGTCGATGAGCAGGTCGTTGCTTGTCAGCTCGATCTCCGGAACCAGATCCAGCTGGTGCTGTTGGAATAACCGATGGAGAAATTCACTCGTTGTGCTGTGCCTGTCCAGCATAAGGATCGGATACTGGGAAAGCTGTTTATAGGTTAGCTTCTTCCCTTTCAGTTCATGAAATGACTCGTTCGCGATAAATACATCCCGGAATGTTTTGATTTTCTTAATCGAGGAGACGTTGCTCAGATAATTGTTGGGGTAGTTGACAACAATTAGGTCAACCTGGCCGGATTCCAGCATTTCCACACATTTGATGGAGGTCTGGTTGTTTACTTTGATGTGTGCGCTGGGGAATGCTTTGTGAAATTTTTCAAGATATGGAACCAGGAAATAGCGGCAGATCGTGTCGCTGGCCCCTATGCGGATCTGCCCTCCCGTGGAAGCGGCATCCAGCAGCTGTGCTTCTCCCCGCTGAATCAGATGCATGGCCGGTTCGATATGACGAAGCAGAATCTCTCCTTCCGGGGTTAAAAGAACCCGTTTAGTACTGCGGATAAACAGAGTCTGGTCCAGCTTGCGTTCCAGGGTTTTGATGGACTGGCTGACCGCTGACTGTGAGATAAAAAGCTGTTTTGACGCCTCCGAAAAACTGAGGGTGGATGCAACATGAAAAAATACTTTGTACAGTTCATAATTGATATCCATTATTAGACCTCCTAATAAGTATTGCTTGTATTATAAGCCAAATTGAGATGAATTACAATCGGTATTATGATAAAATAAATACGTTGGATAGTATAAAATCTGTACTTATTGAATGATAGGAGATGGCAGGATGAAAAAAGTACATTGGGTATTGGGCGTTATACTGTCGCTGGCTGTGATTTTGATCCTTCTGATCACGAGCTTTCAAGCGGCGATGTATGCGGATTTTGGTTTTTATGAAAAAGAGTATGAGAAATACGACGTGCTCCCTGATCTGGACATGAAGATGGAGGATGTGATGTATGTGACCCATGAGATGATGGATTATCTGAAGGGGGATCGGGAGAATCTGGAGGTGATCACTACAGTGGATGGGAAGGAACAGGATTTCTTTAATGAACAGGACAAGCTGCATATGGCGGATGTGCAGGGACTTTTCATTGGAGGACTGCGCCTCAGGACTTGGGCTGCTGCAGTATTGCTGATCTGCCTCGTAGTTTTGATTGCGGCAAAGGCAAGCTGGAAATATCTGATTCCCAGAGCTTTTCAGATCGCATTGGGGCTAACGGCGGCGGGAACGGCTCTTTTGGCGTATTTGTTTTCGAGGGATTTTTCGGCTGCCTTCACAAAATTTCATGAGATTTTCTTTACAAATGACCTGTGGCTGTTTGATCCGGCGGAGGATTATATGATCAGAATGCTCCCGGAAGGACTGTTTTCTGATATGGTTATTAGAATTGGGGTTCTCTTTATAGCGGGGCTTGCAGTACTGCTGATCATCAGCATAATATGGAGAAAAAAGTCAAAGATTAACTGTACTAATTAATAAGTTTAATTATATTAATTGTACTAATGAGAAAAAATGTGATAGGATAGAAAAGAGCGCAGTGAACTGCGGCAGAATAAAATGCAAAGGAGATCGTTTATGAGTAATGTAAGACGTGTTTATGTGGAGAAAAAACCGGAATTTGCTGTTTCAGCTAAGGAACTGCGGCATGAGATTAAACACTATCTGGGAATTCAGACGGTGACAGATGTACGCGTCCTGATCCGCTATGATGTGGAGAATCTTTCCGATACCACTTTTGAAAAAGCATGCAGTGGGATATTTGCAGAGCCTCCTGTTGATACACTTTATAAGGAAAGTTTTCCGCTGAAAGAGGAGAGCCATGTGTTTTCAGTAGAATATCTCCCGGGACAGTTTGACCAGAGGGCAGATTCAGCAGAACAGTGCGTGCAGTTTATTAAGGAAGATGAAAAGCCGATCATCCGCACTGCGACTACTTATGTAATAGAAGGAACAGTAACAGAAGAAGAGTTTGGTGCGATTAAGAACCACTGCATCAACCCAGTGGATTCCAGGGAAACCGGAATGGAAAAACCGGAGACTCTGGTCACGGTATTTGAGGAACCGGAGGATGTAAAAGTATTTGACGGCTTCCAGAATATGCCCCAGGAGGAGTTGAAGAAGCTTTATGATTCTCTGGGACTGGCAATGACGTTTAAAGATTTCCTGCATATCCAGAAGTACTACAGCGGGGAAGAGCACAGAGACCCGACGATGACGGAGATCCGCGTGCTTGACACCTACTGGTCAGATCACTGCCGCCATACAACATTCTCCACGGAATTAAAGGAGATTACATTTGGCGAGGGGGATTATAAAGAACCCATCGTAAATACTTACAAACAATATCTGAAAGACCACAGCGAGATCTTTGCCGGCAGAGAGGACAAGTTTGTCTGCCTGATGGATCTGGCACTTATGGCGATGAGAAAGCTGAAAAAAGAAGGGAATCTCCAGGATCAGGAGGAGTCTGAGGAGATCAATGCCTGCAGTATTGTAGTGCCGATCAAGGTAGACGGCGTGGAAGAGGAGTGGCTGATTAATTTTAAAAATGAGACACACAACCATCCAACTGAGATTGAGCCTTTTGGTGGGGCTGCAACCTGTCTGGGCGGCGCGATCCGCGATCCTCTGTCAGGCAGGACCTATGTATACCAGGCCATGCGTGTGACCGGAGCCGCGGATCCTACCGTGTCTGTAAAGGATACCTTAAAAGGAAAGCTTCCGCAGAAGAAATTGGTACGGGGAGCCGCTGCGGGCTACAGTTCCTACGGAAACCAGATCGGACTTGCAACCGGAGCGGTCAAGGAGATCTATCACCCGGACTATGTGGCAAAACGTATGGAGATCGGCGCAGTACTCGGCGCTGCTCCCAGACGTGCAGTCATCAGAGAGACTTCCGATCCGGGAGATATCATCATTCTCCTTGGCGGACGAACAGGGCGTGACGGATGCGGCGGAGCGACTGGTTCTTCCAAGGTCCACACGGAAGAGTCTATCGAGACCTGCGGCGCAGAGGTGCAGAAGGGAAATCCGCCGACAGAGCGTAAGATCCAGCGTTTATTCAGAAGAGAAGAAGTCAGCGCCCTGATTAAAAAATGCAATGATTTTGGTGCAGGAGGTGTCTCAGTTGCCATCGGAGAGCTTGCGGACGGGCTCCGTGTAGATCTGGACAAGGTACCGAAGAAATATGCCGGTCTTGACGGGACAGAGATCGCGATCTCAGAGTCTCAGGAGAGAATGGCTGTTGTTGTCGATCCGAAAGATGTAAAACAGTTTCTGGATTATGCAAAGGAAGAGAATCTGGAGGCTGTTGAAGTGGCAGTAGTTACAGAGTCCCCGAGACTGGTGCTTTTATGGCGCGGAAAAGAGATCGTTAATATTTCCCGTGCATTCCTGGATACGAACGGTGCCCATCAGGAGACATCCGTTGAGGTGGAGATTCCAAATAAAGAAGATACAATTTTTGTAAAGGAAGCCGTGCAGGATGTAAAAGGAAAATGGCTGGCCATGCTGAGCGATCTGAATGTATGCTCCCAGAAGGGGCTTGTGGAGATGTTCGACGGATCAATCGGCGCCGGCTCCGTATTCATGCCGCATGGCGGAAAGTACCAGATGACAGAGACGCAGGCTATGGTTGCTAAGGTGCCGGTGCAAAATGGCAGCACGGACAGCGTTTCTATGATGAGCTATGGCTTTGACCCGTATCTTTCCAGCTGGAGTCCGTATCACGGTGCAGTATATGCTGTCGTAGAATCTGTGGCTAAGATCGTGGCGGCCGGCGGTGATTACAGGAAGATCCGCTTTACGTTCCAGGAATATTTCCGCAGAATGACAGAAGATCCGAAGAGATGGAGCCAGCCTTTTGCGGCTCTGCTTGGGGCTTATGACGCACAGCTGGGATTCGGCCTGCCCTCAATTGGCGGTAAGGACAGTATGTCGGGAACATTCCAGGATATTGATGTGCCCCCGACTCTGGTTTCTTTTGCTGTCGATATGGCAACGGAGAAGGATATCATTACCCCGGAACTGAAAAAGGCGGGAAATAAGCTGGTATGGATGAGAATCGAGAAGGATGGATATGATCTCCCTGTTTACGGCCAGCTGATGGATCAGTACGGAAAGTTTGAGAGCGATATACACAATGGCAAAATTGTATCCGCATATGCTCTGGACCGGCACGGTGTGATGGCTGCAGTCAGTAAAATGGCGTTCGGAAACGGGCTTGGGTTGAAGATAGAACACAGCTTGGATGCCGGAGAACTGTTTGCGCCAGCATTTGGAGATCTGGTTGCGGAAGTGCCTGCTGATCAGGTGGGAGAACTGGCAATCAGCTATACTGTCATCGGTGAAGTGACAGACGACGGCATATTCAGCTATGGAAACACGGAGATCACTCTGTGCGAGGCGAAGACAGCCTGGACAGAGACTCTGGAGAAAGTATTTGCCACAAGATCTTCTGCAGACAGCAAAGAAGTATTGGAAGACAATTTATATGATACAAAGGATATCCATATCTGCAGCCATAAGATCGGGCAGCCGACCGTATTCATCCCGGTATTCCCGGGAACGAACTGTGAATACGACAGCAAGAGAGCCTTTGAGCGCGCAGGGGCAAAGGTGATAACGAAGGTATTTAAGAATCTGGATGCGGAAGATATCCGTCATTCAGTTGCAGAGTTCGAAAACGCCATTTCACAGGCGCAGATGATCATGTTCCCGGGCGGTTTCAGTGCGGGGGATGAACCGGACGGTTCTGCCAAATTCTTCGCGACAGCCTTCCAGAATGCAAAGATCAAAGAGGCGGTAGAAAAACTGCTCAATGAGAGAGACGGACTTGCCCTTGGTGTGTGCAACGGCTTCCAGGCCCTGATCAAACTGGGGCTTGTGCCTTACGGCACCATTACAGGCCAGAAGGAGGATTCTCCGACACTGACCTATAACACCATTGGACGCCATATCTCAAAGATGGTATACACAAAAGTGGTGACAAATAAATCTCCATGGCTTCAGGAGGCGTCTCTTGGCGGCGTGTATACGAATCCGGCATCCCACGGGGAAGGGCGTTTTGTTGCCAGTGAAGAATGGCTGGATAAACTGTTTGCCAACGGTCAGGTTGCGACACAGTATTGTGACATTGACGGCGTGATCAGCATGGATGAAGAGTGGAATGTCAACGGCTCTTACCGCGCAATTGAAGGAATCACAAGCCCGGACGGCCGTGTGCTTGGCAAGATGGCGCATTCGGAGAGAAGAGACAACTCGGTTGCCATAAATATTTATGGGGAACAGGACATGAAAATCTTTGAATCTGGTGTGAAATATTTCAAATAGATCTAAATTATTACAATAAAAAGTGGCCGTATCCGCTGTACGAAATATTTAAAAATGGGATACGGCCCGTGTTTATAAGGGGTTCCATGATCAGCGCCGGATGAAGTTTCTGATTTGTTAAAAAAATTTGAAAAAACAGGAAAAAAGGTGTTGACATTTGATGAAAAATAATAGTATAATAGCAAAGCGGGTTGCGGGTGAGACAAACACTTAAACGCAGACCGGGAGAATATGGGATCTTAGCTCAGCTGGGAGAGCATCTGCCTTACAAGCAGAGGGTCATAGGTTCGAGCCCTATAGGTCCCATAACTTTCTAAAATTTTATATGGCGGAATAGCTCAGTTGGCTAGAGCACACGGTTCATACCCGTGGTGTCGCTGGTTCAAATCCAGTTTCCGCTACTGAGAAGCTTCGGAAATTTCCGAAGCTTTTTTGTGTCTGATTATGGCAATACTTATCTAAGTATGTTAGAATCAGAGAATGAGAAATTAAACGGAGGACAAACAAATGAATGAAAAATCCTGGCTCGTTTTGAGAATTGTAGCCGGCCTGTATGTGATCTATCTGGGGTACCAGATCGTAAGCGGGATGCTTACTGAAAGACCCGAAAACATGGTGTTTATGATGACCGCGGGTATCTTGTTTATTGTGATAGGAGCGGTGATCGTGATTGTATCCGCAAAAAGCGTAATCGCAATGAGAAACAAAATGCAGAACGAAGAAGAGGCATCTTCAGAGGAAGACAATTCTGAAGATGCAATAGAAGCAGATTCTGAGGAGGAGACTTCTTCAGAAAAGGAAGATACCGAGGAGGAGTCTGCGGCGGAAATGCCTTCCGGGAAGGAAGACACAGATTCCATGGAGACAGATTCTTCAGATGATAGAAAAGTGAATCCAAATGATGACAGTGAGAAGAATAACAGGACGAAAACTGCAGAAGCTATGGAGGACGATGCAGCCCAGGACACAGTTACATCTGCAGATACACTGATAGATCTAAACGGGGATACCACGGAAGAGTCAATGGAAGAGACTGACGACGAAGAAAGATAGAATATGAATAAGGAGTGACAGAACATGCGTGTAGGTATGGGATATGATGTACACAGGCTGGTCGAAGGCAGAAAGCTGATTCTCGGAGGAGTAGAGATACCATATGAGAAGGGACTTCAGGGACATTCGGATGCAGATGTGGTTGTACATGCCATTATGGATGCGCTTCTCGGAGCAGCGGCACTGGGGGATATCGGAAAGCATTTTCCGGATACAGACCCGCAGTACAAAGGCATTTCCAGCATCAGGCTGCTGGAGCATGTAGCAGCACTTCTGGATGACAAGCAATTTGTGATAGAGAACATTGATGCGACCATTGTTGCGCAGCAGCCCAAGATGCGCCCATATATAGATGAGATGATAAAGAATGTGGCGGATGCACTGAATCTTATGCCTGACCAGGTCAATATCAAGGCAACAACGGAAGAGGGGCTTGGATTTACAGGGCGCGGAGAGGGGATTTCCTCTCAGGCGGTGTGCGCTCTGGAAAAGATTATGAACTACAGCAGCTACGATGTAACCCCGAATCCAAATGGATGCGAGGGCTGCAAGGGCTGTCCCAGGCAGTAAGAAAAGAGGGGAATATAGAATGCAGCTTCGAAAGCTTGACAGCAGTGAACACAGCGGGACAAGAGCGCTGTGGGAGAAGGTATTTCCGGAAGACAGCAAAGCATTTCTGGACTACTATTATTTTATAAAGACCAGGAACAATCAGATCTATGTAATTGAGGAGGATGGAGCTGTCCGTTCCATGCTCCAGCTTAATCCTTACATGCTGAGGATCGGCGGGACACAGCAGTTATGCAATTATATCATTGCCGTGGCAACGGAGGAGGCATACAGAAAGAGGGGCTATATGGGCCGTTTGCTCAAAGCTTCTATGATGGACATGTATAAACTGAAGCAGCCATTTACTTTCCTCATGCCGGCAGCGGAGGCCATATACAGGCCTTATGATTTCCGGTTTGTCTACGCGCAGATCCAGGAAGAATCCTGCGGAGAACCAGGTTCCATGTCAGTCAGCATGTCGGACGCCGGCTTATCGGATGCCGGTGCAATGGCCGTATTTTTCAATGCCCATTTTGCCGCTCAATATCAGGTCTGCGCCGTGCGCGACGACCAGTATTACCAGACGATGTTATTCGAGCAGCAGAGTGAAAACGGGGGTATAAAACTATTAAAACAAGACGGCGCTATAGCTGGAATGTTCGCGTATGCCAGGGAGGAGAACACGCTCGAGATCCGAGAGGCCCTTTACCTACCCGGATTCGAAGCTGAATTCCAGAAAGCCGTATACCAGATGCGGGCAGAACATGGCGTTCCTGCAAAGATATACGCAGGCAGAGAAAATGCCCGGAGCAGGAAAGTACCACTCATCATGGTACGTATTCTTCACCTGGAGACACTTCTGGCTTCTATGAGGGCAAAAGCAGGCAGGGAGATAAACTGCTCCTTTGCAGTACTTGATTCCATCATCACAAAAAACAGCAGAGTCTGGAGGCTGAAGAGCAGCGGGGAGAATCCGGATATACAGGTCTCAGAAACAGAGGACTCGGAAGGAGTGCTTACAATAGACTCCCTGACAGCTTTGCTGTTCGGTTACCAGACAATAGATGAAATCAGCCGTGAAGAAGGCGTAATCCTTACACCGAGGCTGAAACAGGAACTGGGGAAACTAGAGCCATTACGCCCCCTCTACCTCAATGAAATCGTGTAATGTGGGGTGTTAGCTGGGCGCATCAAATGGGAAAGGGCTGAACACTCCCGGACAGGTGTCCCCACCTCGCGCTCCAAAATTCAGTTGACAAATTTCTCTTTTTTGCATAAGATATATCTATATTGATTTTGTGAAAGGCTATGAACGGAAAGAGTAGCTGATTCCGAGATTGCAGAGAGGGACCATCACCGGCTGTAAGTGGTTCTAAAGGAGGAGTCTGTGAAGTGCGTCCGGGAGCTGATTCTGTAAACGCGGCGGGATGCTGTGAGTAGCGGAATACGTTTGGCATACGTTACATGCAGTGAGTGAAAGAAGTAATTCTTTTAATAGAGTGGAACCGCGGATATGACTTCGTCTCTAACAAGAGACGGGGTCTTTTTTATGATACCGGAAATTCCTCTGGAATTTCGGGCAGGTGAAGTGGATTGAAATGAAAGCAGAGTTGGTAAATATTGTATGCGATTGGTATGGAGGATCATGAAATGGGAATTATATCTTATATTAAGAATGAGATTCAGGTCATCCGGGAGCGGGATCCTGCGATTAAATCTAATATGGAGGTCTTGCTTTACCCGAGTTTTAAAGTTATACTTAGGTACAGAGTTGCACACAAGCTGTATCTGAAGAAACATTATTTCCTGGCCAGATGGATGTCACAGAAGGCTGCGAGAAAGACTGGGATTGAGATTCATCCCGGCGCCACCATTGGGAAAGGACTGTTTATTGACCACGGAAGCGGCGTTATTATCGGGGAGACGACGATCATCGGAGACAATGTAACGCTTTATCAGGGCGTGACCCTGGGGGGAACGGGAAAAGAGCAGGGAAAGCGGCATCCTACGCTGAAGGATAATGTCATGGTCAGCGCAGGGGCTAAGATACTCGGGTCTTTTACGATTGGGGAAAACTCTAAGATAGGGGCTGGTTCGGTTGTGTTGGAGGAGGTGCCTCCGAACTGTACTGTAGTCGGCGTGCCGGGGCGTATTGTGCGGATGGGTGACCAGAAGGTACCGAGGACGGATATGGATCAGATACATCTGCCTGACCCGGTTCTGAATGATATCAGGGAGCTTCAGAATGATAACATACGCCTGTATAAGCAGCTGAAAGAAATGGAGAGGCATATGCGCTGTATGCTGCCGGACGGCGATGAATTTGCGGAAAATACGGAGCCAGCAGAAGCACAGTGCAGCGGATGCAGAGAAAAAGAAAAGAAAGAGGAGAAATCAGATGAAACTATATAATACACTTACTAAAAGAAAAGAAGAATTCGTACCTATAGAGGAAGGCAAAGTCAGAATGTATGTCTGCGGGCCTACAGTTTATAACTTTATCCATATAGGGAATGCAAGGCCGATGATCGTCTTTGACACGGTCAGAAGGTATTTTGAATATAAAGGTTACGATGTGAATTTTGTTTCCAACTTTACAGATGTAGATGACAAGATCATCAAAAAAGCAATCGAAGAAGGCGTTACTGCGGATGAGATTTCCAAACGTTACATTGCAGAATGTAAGAAAGACATGGAAGGCATGAACGTGAAACCTGCCACAAAGCATCCTCTGGCAACAGAAGAAATCTGTGGTATGGTGGATATGATCGGAGCACTGATCGAGAAGGGATTTGCATACGAGAAAAACGGAACGGTATATTATCGTACGAGAAAGTTTAAAGATTACGGAAAACTTTCCCATAAGAATCTGGATGACCTTCAATCCGGCGGCCGTTCACTCCTTGTAACGGGAGAGGACGAAAAGGAAGATTCTCTGGACTTTGTGTTATGGAAGCCAAAAAAAGAAGGCGAACCGGCATGGGAGTCTCCATGGAGCGAAGGACGTCCGGGCTGGCATATCGAGTGCTCTGAGATGTCTAAAAAATATCTGGGAGAGCAGATCGATATTCATGCAGGAGGGGAAGATCTGATATTCCCGCATCATGAGAATGAGATTGCTCAGAGTGAGGCTGCGAACGGCAAAGAATTTGCCCGCTACTGGATGCACAACGCATTCCTGAACATTGACAACAGGAAAATGTCAAAATCACTGGGAAACTTCTTTACCGTAAGGGAGATCAGCGAAAAATATGACCTTCAGGTTCTGCGATTTTTCATGCTCAGCGCGCATTACAGAAGTCCTCTGAATTTCAGTGCAGAGCTTATGGACGCTGCCGCAACGGGACTGGAGAGAATCATAACCGCGGCTGACAATCTGAAATTCCTGAAGGGCAATGCGAAAGTGCAGGATATGACAGACGCGGAGAAGGAAGCATTTGCAAAAACACAGGAATATGTTGACAGCTTTGAGCGGGCGATGGACGATGATTTCAATACGGCAGACGCAATTTCCTCTGTATTCGAGCTCGTTAAATATATCAATACGAATACAGACGGTGAAAGCTCAGCAGAATATCTGCAGAACCTGCGAGATCTGCTTGTTAAGCTGACAGATGTTCTGGGAATTATCGTGGAGAAGGACGAGGAGATGCTGGCAGAAGACATCGAAGCACTGATTGAAGAACGCCAGGCAGCGAGAAAGGCGAAAAATTTTGCCAGAGCAGACGAGATCAGGGACGAACTGCTCTCCAGAGGAATCGTCCTGGAGGATACCCGAGAAGGAGTAAAATGGAAGAAAGCATAAATTTAGATTTTCATGATTATATAACGGAAGTATTAAGTCTTCAAGAGGTGGATGCTGACAGCTATTCACCTCTTGTTCTGGCGTTTATCGGTGATTGCGTCTACGATCTGGTTATCAAGTCTATGATCATCAGCCGGGGAAATAAACAGGTGCATAAACTGCATGAAGAGACAAGCAGATTTGTACAGGCGTCCACCCAGTCTCTGATGATGCGCACAATGCAGCAGCACCTGACAGAAGAAGAGCATGCCATCTACAGAAGGGGCAGAAATGCCAAATCTGTATCACCGGCAAAGAATCAGTCCATCACGGATTACAGGAGGGCAACGGGATTTGAGGCGCTGCTCGGTTACCTGTATCTAAAAAAGGATTATGAAAGGCTCATGGCTCTGGTAAAAGCAGGACTGGACAGCCTGAGTGAAATTTAAGCGAAACAGTATAGTCAAAGACCAGGGGAACATCCGTGATTTCTTTGGATATAAATGGAGAATATAATGCAGGAAAATAATAGAAATGAAAGAGAACAAAACGACAATACGCTGATAATTGAAGGCCGCAATGCAGTGCTGGAGGCTTTCCGTTCAGGCAGGCCGATTGATAAAGTATTCATATTGGATGGGTGCCAGGATGGTCCGATACGGACAATAGTCAGGGAGGCGAAAAAGCACGATACCATATTAAATTTTGTGGGAAAGGAAAGACTGTCGCAGCTTTCGGAAACAGGCAAGCATCAGGGTGTGGTGGCCTGTGCTGCTGCATACGAGTATGCAGATATCGAAGATATGTTCAAACTTGCAGAAAAAAAGGGTGAGGATCCGTTTTTTATTCTGCTGGATAATATAGAAGACCCGCATAACTTGGGTGCAATCATCCGTACGGCGAATCTGGCGGGGGCCCATGGCGTTATCATACCAAAACGCAGGGCAGTCGGCCTGACAGCTGTAGTGGCGAAGACTTCCGCGGGCGCACTGAATTATACGCCGGTGGCGAAGGTAACAAACCTGGCGAAGACAATGGAAGAATTAAAGGAACGGGGTATGTGGTTCGTCTGCGCGGATATGGGCGGAGAATTCATGTACAAACTGAATCTGACCGGCCCCATTGGGCTTGTGATCGGGAGCGAAGGGGAAGGTGTGGGACGTCTTGTAAAAGAAAAGTGTGATTTTATTGCCGCTATTCCTATGAAAGGCGAGATCGACTCCCTGAATGCATCCGTAGCGGCGGGGGTGCTGGCCTACGAGATTGTCCGACAGAGAATGCTCTAAAAAGGGCGTGATTTTCAATAGAGCAGAGGATTACCGTTGGAAAGGAAAAGGCCGATGGAGAAATATGACACACTTGCAGATGAACAGTTGATATTGGAGTTTCGAAAAGGTAATTCAGAAATTATGGATTATCTGATGGTAAAGTATAAAACCATGGTTCGTAAAAAAGCGAGAGCTATGTATCTCATAGGCGGTGAGAATGAAGATCTGATACAGGAAGGTATGATAGGGCTGATTAAGGCAGTAAGGGACTTCAGTCCTTCTCAGGGCGCCTCCTTTGCCAGCTTTGCAGAACTGTGTGTGTCCCGGCAGATGTATACGGCAATAGAGGCATCCAAGAGAAAAAAGCATATGCCGCTTAATTCTTATATTTCCCTGTATGAGGCCGGGGAAGGCACGGATGAGGAAAAAAAGATACCTCTGATTGATACGATAGAACCTGTTGTGGAAAATAATCCGGAGACCTTGTATTTTGGCAGAGAGATGACAGAGGTATTTGTGGAGGAACTGAAAGGAAATCTCAGTGCCCTGGAAAACCATGTGTTGTATCTGCATCTGATGGGAACGGATTATAAAACTATAGCCGAGCTGCTGGGAAAAAGTCCCAAAGCCATAGACAACGCGCTCCAGCGGATTCGGGGAAAGGCCGAGAAGCTGCTGGCAAGATAGCGGTTTTTCTGCCTTATATACGAGATGAGGACAAGGCAAAGAGCTGTATCAGCTCAGACAGGCTGAACTGTTACAATGAGATAGATGAAAGAATCTGGTAATGACGGAAAGGTCTTGCCAGATTTTTTGATTTAAGAGGCAGATGCCCATGGAGCGTGCCTGAAAATTCTTTGTTGCAATATGCCGCTTCACTTTACGGTCTGAACAGTCACAACAAGCAAAGTTACTATGAACGGCCTATGGGCCGTGCATAGTAAACAAGCAACTCATTATTTGGAGTAAACAGTATAAAACAGTTGACAACAGTGACATACTGTTATATACTGTTTATAGACAAAGGAGGGAGAAAATGAAGCTGATAATTAACAATTCTTCCATGCAGCCAATCTACGAGCAGATCGTAGCGCAGGTCAGAAATAAGATCATGCAGGGGGAACTTGAAGAAGATACAGCGCTTCCGTCTGTCAGAACATTGGCGAAGGATCTGAGAGTCAGCGCACTGACCGTAAAAAAGGCCTATGATACCCTGGAACAGGAAGGGTTTGTCGTAACCGTTCATGGAAAGGGAAGCTTTGTAGCCTGTGCGAATCAGGAACTGATGCTGGAGGAGAAGAAGAAAGAAGTGGAAGCCGACCTGGAAAAAGCGATCAGGAAGGGGAGAAGCTGTGGAATGAGCAATGAAGAGATTACAGAGTTATTTCAGATTATCTTGGAGGATTAGCTATGGTATTAAAATTACAAAACGTAGAAAAACATTATGAAAAGTTTGATCTGCAGTGTTCTCTGGAGGTACACAAGGGATGTGTTACAGGACTGATCGGTCAGAATGGGGCAGGAAAAAGTACCACATTTAAGGCGGTGTTAGGATTAATCGATATCGACGGCGGGAAGATCGAACTCTTCGGAAAAGACATCAAGAAGCTTGGAACGGAAGAAAGAGAAAAACTGGGTGTTGTACTTTCTGACTCGGGTTTCAGTGGTTACCTTTGTATAAAGGACCTCATTCCGGTGATGGCCAGTATGTATCCGGGGTTTGATAAAGTGGAATTTGAAAAAAGGTGCAGAACATTCGAGATTCCATTTGAAAAAAAGATCAAAGAATTTTCTACCGGTATGAAAGCAAAGCTGAAAGTTTTGGTTGCGATGTCGCATAAAGCCAGCCTGCTGATCCTGGATGAGCCGACGGTCGGACTGGATGTGATGGCCAGAAATGAGCTGCTGGATATGATGCGGGAGTATATGGAAGACGGAGAGAGCTCCATTCTGATCAGTTCCCATATATCAAGCGATCTGGAAGGACTTTGTGATGACATTTATATGATTCATAACGGCAGGATTATTATGCACGAAGAGACCGACAGGCTCCTGAGTGACTATGGAGTAATCAAGGTGACTGAAGCACAGTATGAGAAGCTGGATAAGCGTTTTATCATAAAAAGGAAGAGAGAAGGCTATGGCTATAGCTGCCTGACAAATGAAAAACAGTTTTACCTGGATAATTATCCGGATGCCACAATTGAACGCGGTAATATTGATGAAACAATAGCAATGATGATACGAGGTGAAGGAAAATGAAAGGGTTAATAATTAAAGATCTCTGTTTACTAAAAAATCAGCTGAATTTCTTTTATATTATATGTATTGTTGGTATTATGATGGCATTTACAAATATGAATCTGCTATTTATCATGAATTATATTACAATCATTTTCACAATGTTTACACTGACCACCATAAGCTATGATGAGCTTGACAATGGAAGAGCGTTTTTATTTACGCTTCCCATTACCAGAAAAGGGTATGTCATCGAGAAATATATGCTGGGGATTTTGATCGCTGCTGTGGCATGGATGGTTTCAGGTGGAATCGTATTAGTATTTACTGTACTCCGGTATCCTGGGACAGATATTACGGAAAGTGTGATAAGCATGATATTTTATCTGATCATTGCAATTGTATTTCTAGATTTTACACTGCCTGTCCAGTTGAAATTCGGTGTTGATAAAAGCAGGATAGCAATTATCGGAGTGGTGGGAGCTGTTTTTTTGGTGGTATTTGCCGTGGTGAAGCTTTTGGGGATGATGGGGATAGATCTGGTTCTTATAATTGACAGCCTTCCATCTGCAGGACTCGCAGGGGTGGCGTTGTTTGCAGGCATTGGGTGTATACTGTTGACTGTGGTCTCCTATCTCGCATCATTAAAGATTATTGAGAAAAAGCAGTATTGACAAGTGTCTTACAGGCGTTGGATGGGGCCGCAAAAGGAAGGTAAAGCCGCCGTCCTTTTGCTAGGTACATCCAATTTGACTTTTGATAAATTTTCAAATATATGTTGACAATTAGACTAGGTTTAGTGTATATTAATATCGTTGCGTAAGTAACGCGCACAGGCTGTCGTGGCTCAGTCGGTAGAGCGTCGCCTTGGTAAGGCGGAGGTCGGCGGTTCGATTCCGCTCGACAGCTTTTTAAATTTTTTCAGACTCCCTAAGGGGAGTATTTTTTTGCAGTAATTTCCGTACCACCAAACGAATCAATACGCTGCTCCCGTTCAGCCGCCGCCTCCAGGCGACGAACTTTCCTACCGACAGGATGCACCATGTCACAGATCTTCTGAATCTAAAATAATAGTAAAGGGACCGTCGTTGATGAGGCTGACTTTCATTTCTGCCCCGAAACTTCCGGTCTGCACATTGGGGACGGATGCCCTGCATTTTTCTATGATATATTCATAGAGGGCATTCGCCCTGTCAGGCTGGCCTGCTTCTATGAAGCTGGGGCGGTTCCCTTTTTTACAGTTTGCGTACAGCGTGAACTGTGAAATCAACAGAAGGCTGCCATCCACGTCAGCCAGAGAGAGGTTTGTCTTGCCGTTCTCATCCTCAAATATTCTAAGCCCTGTCATCTTACGTACCAGCTTGTCTGCAGTCTCCTCGGTGTCTCTGTCGGATACGCCAATCAGTACGAGAAACCCCTTTTCAATAGAACCAATTACATTGCCTTCCACTGCTACTGAAGCCTCGGATACTCTCTGTATCAAAAATTTCATTTTATGATTCCTCCGTTTTTGCAATTCTTTCAGTATTTATTCTATACTGAAGGACGGATAAAGTCCAGCAGGTATAGTAAAAACCTCTGTTTAATTTGCAGCAGCACATGAGACTCGTTTTCTGACCACTTGCCTTCCCATTTTTACCACATGCGCCTTTTGTATTTACAAGGGAGTTTATATATGGTTAGATAAATGGGTGGAAAGGGAAATGAGATGAAAATACGAATTGAAATTGATGAGAATTTAACAGAGGAAGAGGTCATTATCAGAAGCAGCAGCCTGAATGACCAGGTGCAGAAAGTGCAGAAGGCGCTGAGCGAAATCTCCAGGCAGGAGCAGCGGATCGTATTCTACAAGGAAGAGACAGAGTACTATCTGATGCTTACCGATATCCTTTTCTTCGAGACTGACGGAAAGGCAATCCATGCACATACGGTGGATGACATTTACAAAATCCGGCACCGCCTGTATGAACTGGAGGAGATTCTGCCGGGATATTTCATGAGAGTATCCAAGTCTACGATATTGAACACGAAAAGCATCTATGCAATCAATCGTTCCGTATCCACTTCCTGTGTGGTCCAGTTTAAGGAAACACACAAACAGGTATATGTATCCAGATATTATTACAAGCCGCTTCGAAACCGGCTGGAAGAAAAGAGGTAAGGACATGAAAAAAGAACGATTATTCTGGGGAATATTTTTTATCATTGGGGCGGTGCTTCTGGTCATCAGCAGACTTGGAATCCTGAATACAAGGATCAGTATCTGGATGCTGCTCTTGTCTGTGATCTTTGCAGCGACACTGATTAAGAGTGCGATCCACAGAAGCATACCGGGAGTATTGTTTTCTCTGGCTTTTCTCTGCATTATTTATGCAGAGCCGCTGGGAATTACGGCACTGACCCCATGGACGGTTCTGGGAGCGGCTCTTCTCGGAAGTATCGGCGCGGCATTTTTGTACCGTCCGGAGCGGAGCTGGCATCAACACAGTACCCACTTTGACGGCAGCTTCAGCGAAGTGGAGACGATAGACGGGGATGCGATGAGGATGGAAAGCTCTTTTGGCTCCAGCATTAAGTATATTAACTCCGAAGACTTCAGGGGAGCTGGTATCCATTGTTCCTTCGGTGCCATGAAGGTGTACTTTGACCATGCACAGGTTCCTCAGGGGCAGGCAGCTGTTAAGCTGGATGTTTCCTTTGGTGGTGTGGAACTCTATATTCCACGCAGCTGGCAGGTGGTAAATCAGTTGAGCGCAGCATTCGGGGGGTTGACGAGAAGGGAAGATGCCAGCCGGACGGGACAGTTTCTCTGGTGCTCAATGGGAAAGTGAGCTTTTCCGGAGTTACAATTATTTATATATAGCAACGGTACATGAGAGGAAGAAAGCCCTGCTTATCCGAATTGGATAAGCTTTCGCTGGCTTTCTCCTTTTTATGCTGAGGGATTGGATACCCAAAGAAAACCTAATCAGGAGGGGAAAACGAACAGGCCGGCTGCCGGAGGGTAATAAGTGAAGATGAGAAAGCATACACCTGTAATCAGGACACATATGAAATAGAAAAAGGCAGGGCCCGACAGTCCCCGGCACTTCGCTCCTGATTTTGTTTTGAATATTTTATCGAAAAGGGTGTTCTCTATATGTCCGGGCAGTAGAAGGGAGTGGCAGCGCACATAAAATGCGGTTAAGACGCTGAATAGAAATGTTAGAATATCCAGCGCCAGCGTATGGAATCCCAGAATTCCTGTGTAAGTATAAAAGATAACGGGAATCACCCATGTTCCTGCCAGTATGCCGGCTAGATCTGCCCGGATCAGCCGTTGATAGTGTCCCGACAGAAAGAAGTATTCCGCGGCACAGAATAACAACATTGGGAAATAGAGAAGCTTCATATGTTCCCAGGTGGATTCATTTACAGGGGCAAAAAGCCCGATAATGGAGTTATTACCTGTCCAGCTGTAGACAAAATGAAGCAGTGTTCCTGCAGCAGAGACAAAGATGACTCCGATGATTGTACTGATAAACAGCCGCTTATTTCTTTTGTTAAAAGGTTTCATTAAGGCACCCTCCAAAAGGATATTTTTTCTAATAGTATGTGCGGAATAACGAGTTCTATACCTGGTTTTTACCGGATGCCACATTTTGTCGATTTTTGTTATAATATGTCGGAAAATAGAGTGATTTCCATGAGATTATGATATAATACAAAAAGATTCAGGGGTGATTTTTCGGTGCAGGCTTGAACGAGGGGGGTAATACCATGAAGAGCCTGGACAGAGAAGATCTTGTTCCGTTAAGAAAATGCCTTGATGAACTGTTGGATTTTATTCATGAACTTCAGATGGAAGAGATTCCATATTTTTACAGGTGTCTTGAAAATATGAAATACAATCTGGAGATCTGTTTTCTTGTACAGTATGAGGGATGGGAGCAGATGGAACAGATTTTAGTACGGGACTGGAGCGCTGCAAATCATGCGATGCTTGGTATTCCAGGATTCGATTTTGCTGCGGAGAGCGCGGCGGAAAAGGCAGAATTAGACTGCCGGTTTATAGAACTGCTTGCCAATATTGAAACTTTTTTGGCATAGTTAAGCAAGAGTTCCCTATCTTTCAGGGGAGCGGGTCTATATGTGCCACGGTCTGCAAAAAGCCGTCCGGATAATATTACGCCGGTCTTCTGTATGTCTATGAGATCCAAGATAAAGGAGCAGAAAGAAAAGACAGGAGACTGGCAGAGAGCAACGATGTAATCTGTTATAGTCTGCGGCAGGTGTGGAAACACTCACTTCAGCAGCCTAGGACTCAATTGGAGAGTGAATGTCACGGAAGCAGCAGTTTTTGTTTATATTCGGTAGGTGTCATACCGGTATAATTCCGGAAGAGGGAGGAAAACGTGTTTGGCTTTTGAAAACCGCACAGCAGAGCGATTTCCTTGATGGAGTAATTGGGATTCTCCAGCAGCAGCTGCGATTTGGCTATGCGTAGTTTTAAAAGATAATTATAAGGCGTTTCGCCGACTGCTTTCTTGAATGCAGTTATAAAATAAGTGCGGGAAAGGCCGCACATGGCCGCCAGTGTTTCTACCTGCAGGTCATCCGCATAATGCTGGTTCATATAAGAGACAATCTGATAGATTCCTTTTTGATACTGCGGAGGAGCTTTCAGGCGGTCTCTTTTTTTACTAAATTCGCAATCTGTGAACACAGAAGCAATGAGGGCCGAGAGATGAATAAGCTTGGAGGAATCACGGTTATTTTGTTTAGAAAATTCCTCTTTAAAATACCGGATGTAGGTTCCGGCCTCTTTCGTAAGGTCAAAACTCATATCAAACTCTTTTCCATAGCAGCCTTTTTCATGCAGGATCTGTTCAAAAAAGTCCTTTTCAATTACAATATTATCATGGGCAATACTGGAATTGCGGTACCTGTATGCGTGCATCCGGCCGCTCTGCACGGGATATACACAGCCAGCCTCACCGATATACACAGCGTCTTCATATATGATGAGGGGAAGTGGGCTGTATGGAATCATGAATTCGTAAGCATGGTGTGAATGGCAGAACGGACTGGAAAGATATTCAGTCGATTCCCCTGCTGAAGCAATCGATAGGACATCGCAGTAATAATGCTGACAGTTTCTGTTCAGAAAATTTTTATCTCC
This sequence comes from Clostridiales bacterium VE202-21, assembly GCA_000509105.1. Lineage (GTDB taxonomy): Bacteria > Bacillota > Clostridia > Lachnospirales > Lachnospiraceae > Faecalicatena > Faecalicatena contorta. The sequence goes on from BAIF02000109.1 coordinate 34,436, forward strand.
ATAATGTGCACTGAACAGGCTTTCTAATTTATCGTTCATAACGGCACCCCCCTTTTTTATAGAATAACATGAATACTAACAGGCAAACATTGGAAGATAATCGAAATGTTAATGTTGTTTCGTAATATTACGATAAATTTCAGAAATTATTTGTTTCCTATTTATAAATTTTTATCAGCAGTCTGAAACTTTTTGCTGTCCCGGTACGTCTAATAAGTGAAAGATAATCATGCCGGCATTGATGAGGGGAAGGAGGTCTTCTGTTGAAATACCTTATTAAAAGAGCACAGAAGCACGACGATCAGGCTTTTGTGGAACTGATCGAACTGGTAAAGCAGGATATGTACAAGACTGCAAGAAGCTACCTGCATAAACAGGAAGACATTGCAGATGCCATACAGGAAACGATCATTACATGCTATGAGAATATCGACAGGCTGAAAGAACCCAAGTATTTTAAAACATGGCTGATACGTATTCTGATCAACAAATGCAACGACATTTTGAGAGCCGGAAAACGGGAATATCTCTCAAATACTGTTCCGGAACAGGAGGGTACATGTATGGCGCTTCAGAATTATGAATTTGAAGAACTGATGAACCAGATGGACGACAAGTATCGGATCGTTTTGCTTTTGTATTATTCGGAAGGTTTCAAGATCAGAGAAATTGCACAGATACTGGAACTGGAAGAGAGTACGGTCAAGACAAGGCTGGTCCGGGGACGCAGGCAGTTTGAAAGAGTATATGGGCTGGAAGTGGCAGTTCAAAGGAGGTAGAAGTGTTGAAGAACGAATATTCAAAAAAGAAAATAGAACGAATTTTACAACAGGATGTTGAAATCCCAGAGAAAATAGAGAATCGGATTCAGGATACTTATGAGCAGCTGGGGATTGGGAAAAAGGTAGCGATGAAGTATACAAGGAAGCGGCGTACATGGGCAGCGGTGGCGGCAGTGGCGGTGCTGGCAGTGGGAATGTCTGTTGTCACGCTGGCGGCAAGTAAATTCCTTTCTGCAAATCTTGTGGAGAATGAGAACTCTGTTAAATATGATTTTCAAGTGGACAGAGAAAAAGAAGCCCATAAGATATCTGTGGAAGCGACTTATATACCTGAAGGGTATACATTGTACGGAGAAGACAGCCCATATGGAAATAAGTGGCATAATGAGGCAAATGGAGGAGCCCTTTCTGTTATCCCATATAATGCAGCGGATCTGGATTACTTAGAGCGTACCGGTGCCGTAGACGTCATGTCTTATTCAAAGGACTCCCACTTGGACACGCTGGAAATCAGCGGAATGAAGACGGATGTATTTGTGAATGACAGTTTTTACACAGACAGCGAAGAGACGGTTAAGCGTATTTATCTATTCAATGAAGAGTATGGATACGGAATAATGGTATGGAGTGAAAGCGACCTTCCGGCAGAGGAAATAGTAAAAGTCGCAGAAGGACTGAAGATTGAGGTCCTGGAAGAGACCGTTCCCTATATGACAGATGCAGAACTTCAGGATATGGAAGCTTATGCAAAGGGTTGTGCAAAGTCTTATCAGACAGGAGTGGCAGCCGATGACATCTATGCAATAGGAGATGAAATCAGTGATCCTAATATAATGATGGAGGACGGTCAGCAGATAGATGGCACGGATGATGTCCGTTTTACCGTGCAGGATGCGGAAATTCTGGACGCACTTCCACTGTCAGAATACCCGGCAGAGAACTTTGCCAGTTATGATGAAGTTGCTCCGTGGATGGAAGAAGACGGTACTCTGAAACCTCATGAGAGATATCGGTATACGGTAGATGAGGATGGCACGGAATCACAGGACGGCGTGCTTGAAACCGTGAAGTCCAAGTATGTTGTTGTTAAGATGAAAGCGAAAAATTATTCCGATGTGCAGTCAGAGAGCAATCAGATAATGGGCATCTCAATTGCCCCGGATCTGACAACACTGATACCAAGAGAAGACGGCAGCTGTGCTTATCCAGCGGACAGTTTCAGATCAGCAAATGAAGGGTATGGCATGCAGTGGCTTTCCAATAATGGCAGCAGTTTCCCGATCTATTACGATGATATATATTATACGGAAGGGATCGAAAGAATGAAATCTGCATTTTTCCGCCCTATGTCAGCAGGAGAAGAGATAGAATACACCCTGGTCTATGTTGCAGACGAAGACCAGCTGGATAATCTGTATCTTCGGATATTTGCAGGTGGTACGAATGCGGACGGTAGTGCGATTACAACACCGTACGTTAGAATCAGCGAGTAGGAAGCCTGCAGAATTTTAATTATAAAAGCAGCTGTTTACAGAAGACATAAAATCTAATATAATGGAAAGACGGGACGGGGGAACATCCTCGTTCCGTCTTTCTATTATAACTCGGAGTAGTTTACCTGAAATATCAAACACAGTATTGGGTATTATACAGCAGGAGGAGAAACAGATGCAAACATTTTTGGAAGATATCACACCATTTTACGGGACTCATGATAAAAATCCGGCGGGACAGACGCTGGAGGACTTTCTGGAGGACTATGATCCTTATAAATATGAAAAACCAAGCTGTACGACGGATGCGGTTGTATTTTCTCACGACGGAGCGCTGTCGGAAACCCTCGAGGGGCTTAAGATCCTGATGGTGAAGCGCAGCAACCATCCCAGCATTGGTTTCTGGGCACTGCCCGGAGGTTTTATAGAGATGAAGGAAGATCTGGAGGATACGGCGAAAAGAGAGCTTATGGAGGAGACCGGTCTGAAAAATCCTGTCATGGAGCAGTTTGCTACGTTTGGGGACTATAACAGGGATCCGCGCACCAGAGTCATAACGACAGCCTACATGGCGATGGTGGATGAAAAAGACGTCAATATAAAGGCCGGAGATGACGCGGCCGATGCGGCCTGGTGTAACGTGGAGATGGAACTGGCAGCAGAGAGCAATGAAAAAGAAGCAGTCAGAAGGACCTATATTCTGCATTTTGTGAATAAAGAGAAGTGTCTTGATACTAGGGCCGTGGTAGAACACACGCTGAGGCGGGGCCTGATCAGAGAAGAGCATTTTACAGTCTCCGAGCAGGGGATGATCGCAGTGGACCACGCAGGAATCGTGGCCCAGGCCATGACGATTCTGCGTGGGAGGCTGAAGAAGTAACTATGCGCAGGATAAACGGTGCTGGCACTGTCAATATGCCGCGCCCTTTTACCTGGCGTTCCCCTTTTTCTTCCTTTTACCCGTAACAAACAGTATCATTGCGAGGAACGCTACCGCTATAATCATCCATATCACAAAGATAGCCGTGCTTTGTTTACTGAACATATCATAATAGCCTTTCAGGTATATAATGACTACGATCCAGGGAAGGACGTAGGTCATGTAGCCCCGGACTTTTTCAGGAAACTTCATTCCCTGGCCGCTGTTGGCCTCCTGAATGAAGTTTTTCCATCCCCAGCCGTTTTTATGGGTGCAGAAGAGCAGATAGACAACGGAACCCAGCGGCAGGATATTGTTTGATACAAGGAAGTCTTCCAAATCCATGATGTTTGTTCCGGTTCCAAGAGGCTGGAAGCCGGACCATACGCTGAATCCAAGGATACATGGAATGCTTAAGGCGGCAATCAGCAGGATATTGATCCCGACAGATTTTTTCCTGCTGAAATGAAACAGATCCATTCCAAAGGACACGATATTTTCAAAAACGCCCACAATCGTAGAGAGTGCAGCACAAAACAGAAACAGGAAGAACAGGGATCCCCAAATCCTGCCTCCTGCCATCTGTGTAAAGATATTGGGCAGCGTGATGAAAACAAGTCCGGGACCTGCGGCTGGCTCTACATTGAACGCAAAGCAGGCCGGTATGACGATGAGCCCGGCCATCAGAGCTACAAAAGTGTCCAGGATTACGATACTCAGCGATTCCCCTGTCAGAGAACGGGACTTGTCCAGGTAGCTGCCGAAGATAGCCATCCCGCCCATTCCGATACTTAGCGTGAAGAATGCCTGGCTCATGGCACCGAAAATAACATTTCCGATTCCATTTTCCACCATTTTATGAAAATCAGGCACCAGATAGAAGCGAAGGCCTTCGCTGGAACCGCTCAGAGTAACAGAACGGACTGCGAGAACGACCATGATAGCCAGCAGGCAGATCATGGTTACCTTCATAATCTTTTCCACGCCCTTTTGAAGTCCGATACTGCAGATTCCGAAAGCAATCAGTATGACAATTACGGTCCAGAGCATCAAAGTTCCCGGAGACGCGAGCATTTGGTCATAGTTGGCAGTCACCTGTTCCGATACGATACCGGAAAAATCACCTCTGGCCATACGGAAGCAGTAGTAGAGCATCCAGCCGCCCACCATAGAGTAAAACATGACAAGTATGTAATTGCCGGCGATCGCGAACCAGCGGGTAAAATGCCACCTTGTGCCGTCCGGTTCCAGGGCATTATAGGAAGTGGCGATGCTCTTCTGGCTGGCTCTTCCAACACTGAATTCACACACTATAATAGGAAGACCCAGGATCGCCAGGAATATCAGATAGATCAGAATGAATGCCGCTCCCCCAAACTTACCGGACATGTACGGGAATTTCCATACGTTCCCCAGTCCGATGGCGCATCCAGCCGATACGAGAATAAAACCAAGACGGGACCCAAATTTTTCTCTTTTCATAAACAACCTCCCAAATTATCTGAAAAAGGAGTGCAAGGGGGTCAGACCCCTCTGCAGAGGGGTCTGACCCCCTTGCACTCCTTTTTCGCTTTAAACCATAACAGTATATCATATTTTCATTGAAAGTGAAATGAAAATATTGGGCGGCAGTCCTTGTCGCGGTATACATTTTATGGTAAGATAATTGGCAGAATGTTACTACTTGAGGAGGAAACTATGGAAAACGAGACAGTTTCAAAGAATTTTATTGAGCAGGAGATAGACAAGGATCTGGCCGAGGGTGTGTATGACCATGTCTGTACGAGATTCCCGCCGGAGCCAAACGGTTACCTGCATATCGGACATGCCAAGTCTATTCTTTTAAATTACGGACTGGCGCAGGAATATGGCGGACAGTTCAATATGCGCTTTGACGACACAAACCCTACAAAGGAGAAGGTCGAATTTGTGGATTCTATCAAGGAAGATATTAAGTGGCTGGGGGCAGACTGGAAGGATCATCTGTATTTTGCATCCGATTATTTTGAACAGATGTACGAGTATGCGGTAAAGCTGATTAAAAAAGGAAAGGCTTATGTCTGTGACCTGACGCCGGAAGAGATCCGCGAATACAGGGGAACCCTGACCGAACCCGGTAAGGAAAGTCCTTACCGGAACCGTACGGTGGAGGAGAATCTGGAACTTTTCCAGAATATGAAGGACGGCATGTATGCGGATGGGGAGAAGGTCCTTCGTGCAAAGATCGATATGGCATCACCGAATATAAATATGAGAGACCCGATTATTTACCGTGTTGCCCGTATGAGCCATCATAATACAGGAGATAAATGGTGTATTTATCCGATGTACGATTTTGCGCATCCTCTGGAAGATGCGATCGAGGGAATCACACATTCTATCTGTACATTGGAGTTTGAAGATCACCGCCCGCTCTATGAATGGGTGGTAAAGGAATGTGAGTTTGAACAGCCCCCGAGACAGATTGAGTTTGCAAAGCTGTACCTTACAAATGTGGTGACCGGTAAGCGGTATATTAAGAAGCTTGTGGAGGACGGCATAGTAGATGGCTGGGATGATCCGCGTCTTGTGTCAATCGCAGCTCTGCGCAGAAGAGGATTTACACCGGAGTCCCTTAAGATGTTCATTGATATGTGCGGGGTATCCAAGAGCCAGAGTTCTGTGGATTATGCGATGCTGGAATACTGTATCCGTGAGGATCTAAAGATGAAAAGGCCGCGTATGATGGCTGTGCTGGATCCGATTAAGCTGATCATCGACAATTACCCGGAAGGACAGGTTGAATACCTGGACGTGGCAAATAATTTGGAAAACGAGGAGCTTGGAAGCAGGAAGGTTCCCTTCTGCAGAGAGCTTTATATTGAAAGAGATGACTTTATGGAGGAACCTCCTAAGAAGTATTTCCGGCTGTTCCCGGGCAATGAAGTCCGCTTGATGCACGCTTATTTTGTAAAATGCGAGAGTTTTGTAAAGGATGAAAACGGAAATATTACGGAAATTCACTGCACCTATGACCCGGAGACAAAATGCGGAAGCGGCTTCACAGGCAGGAAGGTCAAGGGCACGATCCACTGGGTTCCGGCTCCCTATGCCGTGAAAGCCGAAGTGAGGTTATATGAGAATCTGGTAGACGAGGAAAAGGGCGTTTATAATAAGGAAGATGGTTCACTGAATCTGAATCCGAATTCTCTCACTATCGTGAAAAACTGTTTTGTAGAACCAAGTTTTGAAGATGCTGCACCTTATGACAGCTTCCAGTTTGTCAGAAACGGGTATTACTGCATAGATGCAAAAGATTCCAAGCCGGAAGCTCTAGTCTTCAATCGTATAGTTTCACTGAAAAGTTCTTTTAGATTACCAAAATAAACAGGTAAGGGGCAGGTCTATTCATCAGACCTGTCCCTTTGGCAATTGGGATTTCCGGGAAGCCCCGGTGTTGGAGGCGTGATATGAACGAATTAACAATAAATCTTCAGAGTAAATCGAATATACCGCTGTACGAGCAGATTTACAGCTATATAAAAAAAGACATCCAGAGCGGCCGGATCCAAAGCGGGGAAAAGCTTCCGTCCACCCGTTCCCTGAGCCGTTATCTGGAAGTAAGCCGGAGCACGGTAGAACTGGCATACGAACAGCTTCTCTCAGAAGGGTATGTGGAATCGGAACCGTACCGGGGCTTTTTTGTGGCGCAGATTGAGGAATTATATCAGTTGAAGCAGAGCCCAAAGAGGATCCCGGGAGGATCCGTACGTGAAGAAAAGCGGTATTCGTATGACTTTACCCCAAACGGCGTTGATCTGAACAGCTTTCCTTATAATGCCTGGAGGAAGCTGTCCAGGGACTGCCTGATGGATGACCGGGCGGAGATGTTCCGTCTTGGTGAGCCGCAGGGGGAATATGGCCTTCGGGAAGCAATCTGTGACTATCTGCATCAGGCAAGGGGCGTGAACTGCCAGCCGGAGCAGATTATCGTAGGAGCAGGAAATGACTATCTGCTTATGCTTCTCACGACGGTCATTGGCCATGAACACAAGGTGGCGCTGGAAAATCCCACTTATAAGCAGGCATACCGGTTGTTTAAAAATCTTTCCTATGAGGTCTGTACAGTCGACATGGATTCCAGGGGAATGGACATCACAAAATTGACGGAATCTAACGCGGACATTGCTTTTGTCATGCCTTCCCATCAGTATCCCCTTGGAATCGTCATGCCGATCAAACGAAGGCTGGCACTTCTGAAATGGGCGAATGAGCAGGAGGGGCGCTATATCATAGAGGACGATTATGACAGTGAATTCCGCTATAAAGGTAAGCCGATCCCGGCGCTGCAGGGATATGACAGCTGTGATAAGGTAATATATATGGGCACCTTTTCTAAATCCATTGCACCCGCAATCCGAATGAGCTACATGGTGCTTCCCAAATCCCTCCTGGTCCTGTATCAGGAAAAAAGCAGTTTTTTAAATTCTACCGTTTCCAAGGTAGATCAGCTCATTCTTCAAAAATTTATCGAAGAGGGTTATTACGAGCGGCATCTGAATAAAACAAGGGCCTTGTATAAGAGCAGACATGACACGCTTTTAGGATGCCTGAAAAGCCTCCAGGACCGCTGTGTAATCTCCGGGGAAAATGCCGGCGTGCACCTTCTGCTTCATTTTCATAATCATATGGCAGAAGATGAGCTGACAGCTCGGGCAGCTCAAAAGGGCGTCAGGGTTTACGGGCTGACGGAATATTATATAGAACCGCAGGTGGGAAAACAGGCGACCATCCTGCTGGGCTATGCCAATATGAATGAGGAAAAGATACAGGAAGCGGTCAGGATACTGGATGAGGCATGGAAATAGAAAAAGAACCTGCGACAATAGTCCAGGTTCCGTGAGATATTAAATCTATTTTTTTTCTTCGACAGGAGCTTCGGCAGATCCTTTTTCTTCCTTGTCAGTTCCTTCCGATTTATTGTCGGAAGCAGCATCAGATGTTCTGTTCAGCGGAACATATTCCCTGTCAGGAACGGGCTCCAGATCGCTGTCCAAGTCAAAATCATCCTCTTCTGTATCATCCTGGCTGTCATCACAGCTATCGTCACAGCATCTGCCCTTACAGAAATAAGCTATGATAAGGCCAATTGCAGAACCAATAGCTGCAAGACTTATGAACCATTTTAAAAACTTTTTCAATGTATAAGTCTCCTTTCTATGGGATAATAACTAAACTCATTTTCTATTGTAATACTTTTTGGACGCAATTACAACAATGTACTCAAAATTGTGCTCAAAAATAAACTGCAGGTTACTATTTGTCTGCAGAATGTGTTAAACTGTTAAAGTATAAGCTAATTGAGGAGTGTGTGAGGGATTATGGAAAATAAAACTGCAGAAAAGGCGAAGAAAGGTGCGCTCAGTATTGTATTCAGCAGGACGGCGTTGATCCTGCTGCTCGTAGTGGTACAATTTTTACTGATGCTTGGGATAGCAACGTATCTAAGAGATTATGTTGTATATGTATACAGCGCCATGAATATTCTGGGCGCCGTGATTGTTATATATATTATCAACCAGAGAGGTAATCCGGCATTCAATATGACCTGGGTGCTTTTGATCCTGATTTTTCCGGTATTCGGATGCCTGTTCTATCTTTATGTCAAGTCCCAGCTGGGTACCAGATATATTGGAAAACGCCTCGGCAGGCTGAAACTGGATACGTGGCAGTATATGGAACAAAAACAGGAGATCATAGACGATCTGCGTCTGAGCAAGCCTGCCAACGCGAATCTGGCACACTACATGAAGCACCAGCTTGGGTTTCCTACATACAGAAATACAAAGGCAACTTATTTTGCATGCGGGGAAGAAAAGTTTACTGTTTTATTAGAGCGTCTGGAGAAGGCGGAAAAATTCATCTTTTTGGAATACTTTATTGTAGAAGAGGGATATATGTGGGATTCTATACTCGATATTCTGAAGCGCAAAGTGCAGGAGGGCGTAGAAGTACGTTTCATGTATGACGGAATGTGCAGCATTTCCCTTCTTCCCTATAATTATCCTAAAACGATAAGAAAGTATGGTATCCAATGCAAGATGTTCAGCCCCATACGTCCGGTGCTGTCTACCACGCAGAATAACAGGGATCACCGGAAGATATGTGTTATAGATGGAAAAATTGGTTTTACAGGAGGCATAAATCTGGGAGATGAGTATATCAACCGGAAAGTGCGTTTCGGGTATTGGAAGGACACTGCGGTCATGCTGGAGGGGGATGCAGTGCAGAGCCTGACCATGCTGTTTCTTCAGATGTGGAATGTGACCGAACTAAAGCCGGATCAGTATAAACGCTATGTAACACCCATGTCGGCCGAACTGCACCGCGAACTTGGCTTCATGATTCCATACGGAGACAGTCCCTATGACAACGAAGATGTGGGGGAAGAAGTCTATTTCCATATTCTGAATCATGCTAAAAAATACGTCCATATTATGACCCCATACCTGATTCTGGACAATGAAATGCTCGATACATTGACAAGAGCGGCCAAGAGCGGGATTGAGGTATGCATAATTATGCCGCATATTCCTGACAAATGGTATGCCTTTGCAGTTGCCAAGACGTATTACCGGGAATTGATAGAAGCAGGCGTTCAAATCTATGAATTTACTCCCGGTTTTGTACATGCAAAGATATTTGTCTCAGATAATGACACGGCAACCGTGGGGACCATCAACCTGGATTACCGGAGCCTGTATCTGCATTTTGAATGCGGCGTCTTTATTTACAACAATCCGGTTGTCAGAGAGATAGAGTCAGATTTTCAGAAAACTCTGGAAAAATGCCAGAGAATTTCCATAGCGGACTTGAAAAAGATCAGCCCGCTTATGGCCATTTGCGGAAGAGTACTCCGGCTGATTGCGCCACTAATGTAAAGCATTACCTGAACAAAAAGGGACAGACTCCTATGCAAATGGAGCTGTCCTTTTTTGTAAAATAATAATTTACATATTGGGAAAAATATAGTATAATTCATTAGGTGGTTCATTTATAAGAACTGCTAATGGTAACTTATAAGTAATAATACACACAGGAGGGTTTGACATGGTAAAAGCAGTAGTAGGTGCTAACTGGGGTGATGAAGGAAAAGGCAAGATTACAGACATGCTTGGAAAAGAATCCGATATCATTGTCCGTTTTCAGGGAGGAGCAAATGCAGGCCATACGATCATAAATGATTATGGGAAATTTGCACTGCATACGCTGCCATCCGGAGTATTTTATAACCATACAACCAGTATCATCGGCAATGGTGTGGCACTGGATATTCCAGTACTGTTTAAGGAAATCCAGTCAATTGTAGACCAGGGGGTTCCGAAGCCTAAGATTCTTGTCTCCGACAGAGCACAGATTATTATGTCCTATCACAAAAACTTCGATTCATATGAGGAGGAGAGGCTTGGCGGGAAATCGTTTGGCTCCACAAAGTCGGGGATTGCGCCGTTTTATTCTGACAAATATGCTAAAATCGGCTTTCAGGTAAGTGAGTTGTTTGATGATGAACTGCTCAGAGAGAAGGTTGAGCGTGTGGCGGAACAAAAGAATGTTCTGCTGGAGCACTTATACCACAAACCACAGATCAATCCTGCTGATATATATAAGGAACTGAAAGAATATAAAGAGATGATTGAGCCTTATGTGTGCGATGTCTCTCTGTATCTTTACAACGCTATGAAAGATGGGAAAAATATACTGCTGGAAGGACAGCTGGGATCACTCAAAGATCCTGACCACGGCATCTACCCAATGGTTACTTCCTCTTCCACGCTGGCGGCGTTTGGCGCCATAGGGGCAGGTATTCCGCCCTATGAGATCAAACAGATTATCACGGTATGTAAGGCTTATTCCAGCGCAGTCGGAGCGGGGGCATTTGTCAGCGAGATTTTTGGAGATGAGGCAGATGAGCTGAGACGGCGCGGCGGTGACGGCGGTGAATACGGTGCAACCACAGGACGTCCGAGACGTATGGGCTGGTTCGACTGTGTTGCCTCCAAATATGGCTGCAGGCTGCAGGGAACAACAGATGTGGCCTTTACCGTACTGGATGTCCTGGGCTATCTGGATGAGATTCCAGTCTGTGTGGGGTACGAGATCAACGGTGAGGTTACAAAAGATTTTCCGGTAACCCATCTGCTTGAAAAGGCAAAACCGGTGCTTAAGACACTGCCGGGATGGAAAACGGATATCCGCGGAATTAAGTTATATGAAGAACTTCCGGAAAATTGCCGAAATTATATTGAGTTTATTGAGAAAGAGATTGGCTATCCGATCACTCTGATCAGCAATGGGCCGGGCAGAGAAGACATCATTTACCGTAATATAATATCAGAGTAGCAGTGCAGCAGGATTTTATTTTTTAAAATCCTGCTGTATTTTATGATATAGGTAATTCCTCTGGAATTTCCTATATCATAAAAACCCTCCGGGGGATGCACACGCTGCGATAAGGTATATAGCCGCAAAGCGGCATCGCGGCGGCGCCAAAGCGTGCAAGCCCCTCATGAGTGAGGGGGGGAGTTGAGGTGGGCTTGCCCACTTTGTTCTAGTCAGGCAGATTCCGCAGAAGACCGTTATATCGAAAATTAACTGCATAGTTGTACAATTTCTTATAAGAATTAGATAATAAAATCTTTATATTTCTGCCATAACTCTGTCACATTTACACAGTAGAATATACATATGCCAAAAGGGGTGATGTATACCGGTAAAGCAGCCGCAGAAATTCGTTCTGAAGCAAGCCCCTGGATTACATTATTTGGCATATTTACGGGTGAGTATACATATAATAATAAGGCTGAGGCTTATAAGAAAAGGAGGTATTTTTATGCGTCAGAGCAACAATGAAAGAACTCAAGAGATAATTTCGATGGAAGAATACCTGGAGAGAAGACAAGAAAAAAGAAGAACAGAATTCATGAAAGAACCACAAAAAAGAAGAGCAGCAGAATGGAGCGCTGCCCTGGAAATTGCAACATTATTCGTGTAGAGGGCTATTGATCCTCATCTGAGTCATCCGGTTTTTTCTTTTGGGATAAACGATAAACTAAAGTGTAGGCATACAGCAGAACAGGCAGTAATATCGTAGCAGCAATGGAAGCTTTCAGCAGGCCCGAGGATGCGGAACGGTCAACAAAAGCAAAAATCAAAGTACTGCCATACAGACATAGGAGAAGAACGGCACCGATCAGTGCTAAAATACGTTTCGATTTTTTCATTATAAATCCTTTCTATCATACATAATAAGATAGTTTTATTATAAGCGAAACAAAGACGTATTTCAAATAAGATTTCGGCAGTTGGTGCTTTTTGTGAAAAGCATCAATGTGAAATGTGAAACGGGATGTCCAGGCAGGCGTATCTGCCCGGAATGTCCCGTATTTTGTTTTTACTGTATAGGGGGCAATTGGGGAACAGTTCTGGCCTGCCCGAACTATTACATAATTGAAATCCTGTAGTAGAGGATTGACCATAAATTCTTTACTAACCGTAAATTTTGTTATATAATGGGGACACGAGCGAAATTTTGAAAAAAGGAGTTATATACAATGAGTGAAAAAAGTTTACTGGATCAATGGCGGGATATAGCCTATAACAAGGAGCTGACAAAAAACCAGCTGGAAGAGTTCTGGGGCGGCTATTTTGATATTGAAAAGGGAATTTATGAACAACTTCTGGAGACACCGGATGAGGAAGTAAAGGGAACCGTAGAAGAGCTGGCTGCAAAATATGGACAGGACGTTATGACGATGGTTGGATTTTTGGACGGCATCAATGACAGCCTGAAGGTACCGAATCCGATTGAGACGATGACAGAAACAACAGAAGTCAGCTTGGCTTTTGATAAGGAAAAGTTATACAAGAACATGGTGGATGCAAAGGCAGAGTGGCTGTACGAGCTTCCCCAGTGGGACAAGATCTTTGATGAGGAGTCAAAAAAGCGTCTGTTCCGCGAACAGAAACAGTCAGGAACTGTCCGTAAGGAAAAGAAGATTGGAAGAAATGATCCATGTCCATGCGGCAGTGGCAAGAAATATAAAAAGTGCTGTGGTAAGAACGCCTAGACTATGAAGCGGGGCGGCATACTTCGGCAGTATATTGTAAAAGAAATCCTCTGGGCACGGAAGCCGGAGGATTTTTGAATATCTGATTATAACTGGGAGAACTTAATGAGAATTTATTATTTGATAACCGGAGTTTTTTGCATCATGTATTATCTGGTGATGTATCTGTACACAAGAAAATGGGCCTCAACCTTTTCTCTGTTCTGGCCTGCTGCCGGGGCGCTGCACCTGCTACTGGCCTATCTTGATCCGGGAGGAACCGCCGGACAGCTTTTGTCCGTCATTGTGCTGATCTGCTGGGCTGTCTTTCTCTATACGGAGGCCTGGATCTGCAGGGCCATGCTGAGAAGGACCAAAGAAGAGGTGCCCTGTATTATCATTCTTGGAGCACAGGTAAGAGGAACCCAAATTACAAATTCCCTGAAACGCAGACTGGACGCTGCATTGGTTTACCTGGAGCAGTATCCGGAGACAAAGGCAGTTGTATCCGGAGGGCAGGGGAAAGGCGAGGACATAACAGAAGCGGAGGCAATGGCCGTGTATCTGGAACAGCAGGGGATTGACAGGAACAGAATTTCTCAGGAGGACAGTTCCACATCCACCTGGGAAAACATGAAAAATAGCGGCAGGATGATTGGAGATCTGGAACAGCCGGCTGCAGTTGTGACTAATAATTTCCATCTGTACCGCGCGCTGTTGATTGGGAAAAAGGCAGGTTTCACAAACCTTAAGGGAATCGCAGCAGGCTCAAATCCGGTTCTGCTGCTGAATTATCTTGTGAGGGAATTTTTTGCAGTTCTCTGGATAAAGATACGGCAGTAACATAAAAAGCATTGGATCCAAAACAATAAAAAATTAAAACAGTGCTTTGACAAAATAAAAAAATCTGTTAAAATAGAAATGGAATGAAGAAAAAGGCCATAATCCCCATATTCGTATATATGGCATATGATACCAATAGAAATAAGTCTTTAAGGCGTAGTCTATGAGTGTAAATTCAAAGATTATACGCCTTTTTCTTATATCTGCAGAATAATGCAGGACAAGAAATATGAGAAGGAGGGCTTATTATGCCAAAAACAAAATTTCAGCGGATTCTATATGGGGCATTCATGTCCATAACCATGGCTTATGGTATGGAAGTATACAATGTTGCAATTAAACAGGGGTATCATACAATGGCAGGCAGTTTCAGCAATATGACAAATCACGTTTTTCTGGAGGCGCTTATAGAAGTTTCGTATATGTGGATCCTTGTGTTTATCTTTTCAAATCTGTGGGGAAACAGAGTTGGACGCAAGCTCGCCGGAAAAATCGTTCGTCCTGAAATCGATAATCCATTTTATATGACACTTATGATGTCCGGATGTACAGTTTTGATTATGTGTCCTACCATGAGTTTGGCGGCATCCATACTGTTTAATATTATCCTGGGGCATGCACCCGTGAGCCAGCTGCCGGCCATCTGGGCAGGGACACTGCTGAAGAATTTTCCCATGGCACTGCTTTGGAATCTGTTTGCAGCAGGACCGCTGACAAGGCTGCTATTCGGAGCATTCATGAAAATCAGGCACCCGAAAATTGCTGGAAATACGGCCGGATTAGATATAGAAAATATGGTTGACAAAAATAACCGTGATGTTATAATGAGTTTAGATTCAACAAGATAAGCCCACCTCTATAGGGGAGAGGTGAATCACGAAAAACAAGATTAACGGCAATGGCGGGCGGAGAGGAATTGGTATCTCCCACAGACATTGTAGTCGTACTTTGTGAAATTACCTGACGTGGATGGAAACATAATAATAACACGCAGACGAGACGAGTAGAGTGTGGAAGAGCGCCAGAGAGGGGAGCCAAGGCTGAAAACTCCCTGTTTCGGAAGCATTTGAAAACTACCTCCGAGTGGCTGAAAACAGTCCGGTGATTCCGTTATCATCATGAATAAAGTGGTTCTGGTATCAGTATACCAGCACAAATAGGGTGGAACCGCGAGAACTTTATAGACTCGTCCCTTTCTGCAGTTTTCTGTGGAAAGGGATTTTTTATATTCTATAATAAAAAATTTTAAATAATGTATTAGGAGGAAAAGAAAATGAAGATTTCTTTAAAAGACGGTTCAGAGAGAGAATACGCGGGCAGCAAGTCCGTGATCGCAATAGCCTCTGATATCAGTGAAGGGCTTGCACGCATAGCAACAGCCGGAGAAATAAACGGAGAAACAGCAGACCTGCGGACTGTGGTTGACAGTGACTGTGATCTGAATATTCTCACGTTTCAGGATGAGAAGGGAAAAAGTGCATTTTGGCACACCGCTTCACACATTATGGCACAGGCCGTTAAAAGATTATATCCGGATACAAAGCTGGCAATCGGACCTTCCGTGGCAGACGGTTTTTATTATGATATTGACCGTGAAACACCGCTCACAGCGGATGATCTTGATAAAATCGAAGCGGAAATGAAAAAAATTGTGAAAGAAGCGCTGCCTATCGAACAATTTACAAAACCGAGGGCAGAAGCAATCGCATATTTTAGAGAAAAGGGAGAACCATATAAAGTAGAATTAATTGAAGATCTTCCGGATGATGCTGTGATCAGTTTTTATTCACAGGGCGAGTTTACAGACTTATGTGCAGGGCCGCATCTGATGACGACAAAACCGGTAAAAGCTTTTAAGCTGACAAGCCTGGCCGGAGCTTACTGGCGGGGCAGCGAAAAGAATAAGATGCTGCAGCGGATCTACGGGACTGCATTTCCGAAAAAGGCAGAGCTGGATGAGTATCTGGCCATGCTGGAGGAGGCGAAGAAGCGTGACCACAGAAAGCTGGGAAAAGAACTTGGCCTTTTTATGATGAGGGATGAAGGCCCTGGTTTTCCGTTTTTCCTTCCAAAAGGAATGGTTTTAAAGAATACGCTTCTGGATTACTGGCGCGAGATACATCAAAGGAACGGCTATGTGGAGATATCCACCCCGATCATGCTCAGCCGTCATCTTTGGGAGACTTCCGGCCATTGGGATCATTACAAGGATAATATGTACGCAACGGTGATCGATGAAGAAGATTTTGCGATCAAACCGATGAACTGCCCGGGAGGTATACTGGTCTATCAGTCGGAGCCGCGGTCTTATCGTGATCTGCCCATGAGGATGGGAGAGCTGGGTCTGGTTCACCGGCACGAAAAGTCCGGACAGCTCCATGGTCTGATGAGGGTACGGTGTTTTACCCAGGACGATGCTCATATCTTTATGATGCCGGAACAGATACGTGATGAGATTAAAGATGTTGCCAGGCTAATCGACGAAGTATACAGTCTGTTCGGGTTTAAGTACCATGTGGAACTATCTACACGTCCGGAAGACAGCATGGGAAGCGATGAAGACTGGGACATGGCAACAGATGCGCTCAGGGGCGCGCTGGATGATCTTGGTCTTTCCTATGTGGTGAACGAGGGCGATGGTGCGTTTTATGGACCAAAGATCGACTTCCACCTGGAGGACTCCATAGGAAGGACATGGCAGTGTGGAACCATTCAGCTTGATTTTCAGCTGCCGCTCCGCTTTAACCTGGAGTATACCGGCGCTGACGGCGAAAAGCACAGGCCGATTATGATCCACCGCGTTGCATTTGGCTCCATAGAACGGTTTATTGGGATTCTTATTGAACATTTCGCGGGCGCATTTCCGACATGGCTGGCTCCGGTTCAGGTTCGGGTACTTCCGATATCCGACAAATATATGGATTATGGCAGAAAAGTATTTGAAGTTCTGAATAAATCCGGGATCCGAACTGAAATGGATACCCGGGCCGAAAAAATTGGTTATAAAATCCGGGAAGCCCAGATGCAGAAAATCCCCTATATGCTTGTGGCAGGCGCAAAGGAAGAAGAGAATGGGCTTGTATCTGTGAGAAGCAGATTTGCCGGCGACGAGGGTCAGAAGAGCTTGGATGAATTTGTTGCTTCTGTTTCCAGTGAAATTGCCGAAAAGACAGTCCGTGAGGTAGTAAAACAGGAATAATCCAAAGGGCGGCAGGGCATAATGATACTGATTTTATTAATAAGAAGGAGGTATGATCATGCCAGAATTAAAATGTACCGTGCAGACATGTGTGCACAATAAGCAGTTTTTATGTGACCTTGACAAAATCGAGGTAGGAGGAAGCAACGCAAAAACTCCCAGAGAGACATGCTGCGACAGTTTCCAGGAAAGAAAGAATGACAGCTCTTCTAACAGTTATTCCAACAGCTATTCAAACAGCTACAGCGATGTAAATGGTAAGGCTTCAGACTGCAGCTGTATCGACTGTAAGGCAGTAGAATGTATGTATAACTGTAACTGTGAATGCCACGCAGGAAAGATCAGTGTAGAAGGAAGCAATGCCTGTCATTGCGAGGGTACAGAATGTGCCACATTTAAATGTAAAGGTTGAGAAAATTAAACTCCGCACTTGGAAAAAGTGAAGCAGGAAGAGCAGGTATCCGGGTTAGAAACCGGCATACCTGCTCTTCTTGGTTGACTTGAGTACCTGCTAGGCGTTATAATCATAATATCTGCATAAAAATTGGAAGGACTCTGATGTGAATGAGTGAAGAAAAACAGAATCAGGTGTATAAAAAAACAGAAGAAAGCAGCGGATATTATGCAAAACGCCCTTCTTTCGGACAAAACGGACCATCAAAACTGAGGCAGAAGTTCAGCCGGGGCATGACTATTTTTGTAGTGATCGCTGCCTGTATCCTCTTTTATTTTGCGCTGTTAAGGCTGCCCGCAATTTCAGAAGTCCTAAAAGAAATATTCAGAGTCTTAAAGCCAATTGTTTATGGGCTTGCAATTGCATATCTTCTGAATCCGATCGTCAAATTTGTTGAGAGACATTTAAAACCTTTTCTGGAAAAGAAATTACATGATCAGAGACGGATTCATGCGCTTTCGAGAGGCGCAGGGATCTTTGCGGCGGTTCTGGTGCTGTTGTTTATTATTGTCGCATTATTTAATATGATGATACCGGAATTATATGGAAGCATCAGGGATATGATTCTCACGGTACCAAGCCAGCTGAACCAGCTGGTGGACAAGGTTATGGAGATGAATTCACAGGATTCCACACTCGGCCAGCTTTTGAGCAATGTCTTAAAGGAAGCTACGGACTTTATACAGACATGGATGCGCACCGACCTCCTGAATCAGATTAATGTTGTTATGTCGAATCTGACGGTAGGAGTCATCAATATTGTCAGCGAACTTCTGAATCTGGTCATCGGAATCATCATATCCATTTACGTATTGTTCAGCAAAGAAAAGTTTGCAAGACAATCAAAAAAACTGGTCTATGCAGTTTTAAAACCCTCTCAGGCAAATATGCTTCTGCATCTGACCATCAAGAGCAATGAGATATTCGGGGGATTTATTATTGGTAAGATTATTGACTCGGCAATCATTGGAGTCCTTTGCTTTGTTGGGCTTTCCATATTGAAGATGCCATATACGCTTCTTGTCAGCGTGATTGTTGGAGTGACGAATGTGATTCCGTTTTTTGGGCCTTATATCGGAGCAATACCGAGTGCAGTACTGATCATGCTCACAGATCCAAAGATGGGGATTTATTTTATTCTATTTATACTGGTTCTGCAGCAATTGGACGGAAATGTAATCGGCCCGAAAATACTGGGCGATTCCACAGGGTTATCCGCGTTCTGGGTCGTATTCGCAATCCTGCTGGGAGGAGGGCTGTTTGGGGTTATCGGCATGATTTTGGGCGTGCCTACTTTTGCGGTAATCTACTATATTATAAATATGCTGATTAACCATATGCTTGAGAAGAAGAAACTGCCGATTGATACCGCAGCGTACGGAGAAATGAGCTATGTAGACGCTGACGGGACTTATGTACATTCAGACGATAATGAAACAAATAAAGAAAAAGGGGAATAAAATATGCCAATACGAGTACAAAATGATTTGCCGGTTAAAGAGATTTTAGAGCAGGAAAATATATTCGTGATGGACGAATCCCGTGCGGCGCACCAGGATATCCGCCCAATCAGTATCGGCCTTCTGAACCTGATGCCGCTTAAAGAGGATACGGAACTTCAGATCCTGCGGTCACTCTCCAATACACCTCTTCAGGTAGACGTGACTTTTGTGCGGGTAAGCAGCCATGTGTCCAAAAACACGTCCACCAGCCATATTTATAAGTTTTATGAGGCTTTCGAGACGATCAAAAGCCAGAAGTTTGACGGTTTTATCATAACAGGCGCACCGGTGGAGCAGATGCCTTTTGAGGAGGTGGATTATTGGGAAGAGTTGAAGGAGATCATGGACTGGACCATGACCAATGTTACGTCTACGCTTCATCTTTGCTGGGGAGCCCAGGCGGGACTCTATTATCATTATGGGATTAATAAAGTGCAGCTTCCTGAAAAGATGTTCGGCATATTCCCGCACCATGTCAGGAACCGTAAGATTCCTCTCCTCAGAGGGTTCGATGATGTGTTCTTTGCACCGCATTCCAGACATACGACAGTTCCACGCGAGCTGCTGGAGAAAGATGACCGAATTACGATTCTGGCAGAATCGGAGGAGGCCGGTGTATTTCTCTGCATGGCAAAGGAAGGACGCCAGATTTTTGTAATGGGGCATCCTGAATACGACAGAGTGACGCTGGATGCGGAGTATAAGAGGGATAAAGCCAAGGGGCTGGATATAAAAGTGCCTGTGAACTATTATCCAAACAACGATCCGGGCAATAAGCCCGAACTGCTCTGGCGTTCTCATGCAAACAATCTTTATTCGAACTGGCTCAATTATTACGTCTATCAGCTGACTCCTTACGACCTGTATGGAACACCTTTTGAGAATATAGAGAAACCGCGTGGTTAAGGGGGGATTGAGAATTCATGTAGTTCTGAAACGGCAGCAATTCCGCGGGCATATCAAAATCTTATCATATATTGTAGGAAGGGTATACCCAAAGGGACCCCGTAATTCATGCCCTTTGGGTATGATATAGTCTGCAACTTTCGGGCACACACTATATCACAATACAATTTTGAGAAAGGATTCACATCTATGAAAACACAAAAGCATCTATTTTTATATGCTATTCTTGTTTTTGCCTTTTCACTATGTTTATCTTTTTTGCTTCCCGGAATGGAAGTCAGGGCAGAACGGGCCATTGATATTGCCCGGAGTAACGGTAATCAACTGGAAGAGCGCTATCAGCCTGCTGGTTCTATTATTGTAGAAATAAATACAGGTCAAGTCCTGTGGCAGGAAAATCCGCAGATATCCTGGGAGCCAGCCAGCATGTCTAAACTTATGACCATACTGCTGGCTTACGATGCCATTCAGGAAGGCAAATTCTCGCTGAACACCCAGGTTTCTGTCACTGACAAATATCTGGATATAGCCAGCAGGTATTCATTGAGCAACAACAAGATGCTGGCCGGAGCTACCTATACTGTAGCAGAATTATTCGATCTGATCATTGTCCCATCTTCAGCTGCCGCAACCTATATGCTTGCAGATCTGATTGAGCCAGACCCGGACAAGTTCGTTACACTTCTGAACGAAAGAGCTGCATCCATTGGTATGAAGAATACCCGGTATTATAACCCTGTGGGAGTTCCTAACAAACTGCTGATTCCCTACCAGCCTGTCAATGCCTCACTTACGGATGTGAATGTCACAACACCGGAGGATTATGCCCTGCTATGCTGCTATTTTGTGAAAACTTATCCGGATATCCTAAATCATACAAAATACCCTAAGATCGTGGTAAAAGAAGGAACTCCGTACGAAGAGAAATTTGATACTTACCAGTATTCGATCGAAGGAGCCAAATATTCGCTGAAAGGAACCGATGGATTAAAGACCGGTTCCAATCAAAACGGTTTTAATTATTCTTCCACTGCACTGCGCGGAAACACCCGTCTTGTAGAGATTGTAATGGGTGTTTCAAAGTGGGAGGATCAGGCAGGTGAGGAAATACGCCATGTCATTGGCAATGCCATTATGGAACAGGCCTTCCAAAATTTTGAGTACCGGAAAGTACTAAAAAAAGGTATCCACACGATTAATGATAAGAAAATTGAGATTAAAAAAGACCTGTGGGACTGTGTCCCCCAAAATACTGATGTTTCATTTAATCTGGACAACGGGAAAGTATCTGTAAATTTAAAAAGAGAATTTCTGCCCGGTTATCAAACTCCTGCCGTTTCATATGAAGCTGCCCCGATTTTTTCCGGGAGTGCGGGTTCATGGTCTACTATAGTAATAAAAGTTCTGCTTCTCATTATTATGATTCTCCTGTTACTAGGGTGCCTCCGTTTCTATTATGTTTTACTTCAGAGGAAAAAACTCCGTAAAAGACGAATGGAACGCAGAAAACTGCAGAATACCAGGTCGTTGCATGATAAAGATCATTAAGTGTTCTCCCAGTGCTTTTATCAGTCATAACCGCATTCGAATAGTGTTTCTAAAAGTCATTGCTGCATATAAAAACAATCACACTGTCATCTTCTGTACTAAATGAAATGACTGGACCAGCCTGCGTTAAAATTGCAATCTACCGTTGCGGAAGCATAAAGGATGGTAAATAAAAGAATTATTTAGACAGATATGGAATATTTTGGAATAATTATCAAGCTTGTACATATACTTTAATATAGTACTATTAAATTACAAGATTTGATGATAGGAGAGAAGTATAATGGCAAGACAGAGAAAATCACTGGAAACACAAATTCGTAATTTGGACGAGCAGATTAATAAACTGCAGGAAAAGCTGGATGCATTAGTACAGCAAAAGAAAGAGCTATTGAATAAGAAGAGAGACGAGGAGCTGAAAGAACTTTACGATTTTATGACAACAAATAATATGTCCATTCAGGATATATATAATCTGGTGGGGCAGGAAGAACATACAGAGCAGCAGACTGCTTAACCAAAGGTGAAAACAGGGGGTCGGTTATAAAAGCCGAACCCCTGTTTTATGATATAGGAAAATCCTCTGGAATTTCCTATATCATAAAACCCTCCGGGAGGATGCACTCGCCGCGATAAGGTACAGAGCCGCAAGCGGCATCGCGGCGCCAAAGTGTACAAGCCCCTCATGAGTGGGGTGGGGCGTTGAGGCGGGCTTGCCCACTTTGCTGTCTGCATTTTGGAGTAATATTCCCCCTGATCTGTTCACCGGTCTGATTCCTAAAGCTGACTGATTTTCTTCATAATGCGCTGATAGATTGCATCCTCTTCCAGATCGGTGGTCTCGTTGTTATTTAAATTATCACTCAGAAAATCAGGTGTTTCTTCAAAAAATCTAATCTGTTCATCATCAGACAGATCTGCGATAAACTCATAAAAAAAATCGATATCATCCATATACACAAAGTTCCAGAATTTCTTTTTTTGTTCATAATTCATATTGTGCAACAAAACGAATCCCTCCTTTGTACTTATTATAGTCGCTTTATAGACTATAGTCAATTAAAGAACCGCATACTATCCTATAAAAAAGGAGAGATTGATATGATTGACTACAGTCCTTTCTGGATGACTCTTCAAAATTCGGACGAATCCACCTATACATTAATAAAAGATTACAAAGTATCCGGTTCTACAATAGACAGATTGAGAAAAAATGCACCGATCAGCACAGTCACACTAAATGATTTGTGCACGATTTTGGAATGTGATGTGCAGGATATTGTACAGTACATAATGACACCGGAGGATAAGAAGCGTTTTATGAAATGATCGGAAATACCTGGCTAAAATTCAAATAATTCAAATCCCGTTGCCGCAGGCGGCGCGAATGTATTGGCATTCGCGCCAGCTGCGGCAAGTGCATTCACATATCCTGAAATGCATGATATAATACCTGTATTGCAAAAGAGGAGGCACAAAGAATGGAAAGTTTTCAATTTTCAGAAAAAGTTAATAGTATTCAACCCGGAATCTTTTCCGCGCTGAATCAGAAGAAGAATGAGCTGCTTGCCCGTGGGCGCAGGGTATATAATTTGTCGGTCGGTACCCCTGATTTTAAACCGGCCCCGCATATCATGAAGGCGATGCAGGATGCCTGCAAAGATCCGGAGAATTATAAATACTCACTTACCGATCTGCCGGAGCTGATTGAGGCGGTACAGTACAGGTATGAGAAAAGGTTCGGGGTGAAACTTGAGCCAGATGAGGTGATGTCGGTCTATGGGTCGCAGGAAGGCATGGCCCATATTGGCCTGGTCCTTTGTAATCCGGGGGAATCAATCCTGGTACCGAATCCGGGGTATCCTCTGTTTGAGATGAGCGGTATCATGGCGGGGGCAGCTGTTGAGACTTATAAGATAGAAGAGCGGAACGGGTATCTGCCGGATTTGGAGAAAATTCCGGAGGATGTGCTGAAAAGAACGAAATACATGGTTGTTTCCTACCCGCTCAATCCGGTCTGTGCCTGTGCGCCGGATGAATTTTATGAAAAGCTGATTGTGTTTGCCAGAAAACATCAAATCATTATTCTGCACGATAATGCCTATTCGGATATTATTTATACCCGGAAACAGGGGCGGTCCTTCCTTTCCTTTGAAGGGGCCAGGGAGGTTGCCGTAGAGTTTTACTCTCTGTCAAAGTCCTATAATCTCACAGGAGCCAGAATTTCGTTTGTGGTGGGGAACCGGGAGATTGTAGAGAAGTTTAAGACGCTGCGTTCACAGATTGATTATGGGATATTCCTGCCTGTGCAGTATGCGGCTATCGCCGCACTGACCGGACCGGATGATTTTATCGAAGAGCAGCGCTTGGAATATGAGAGGAGGAACAGGGCGCTGTGCGCCGGATTGAGACGGATCGGCTGGGATGTCCCGGACAGCGCGGGAACGATGTTTGTCTGGGCCAGGATACCGGAAAAATATGAGTCTTCATTTGCATTCTGTATGGAACTGATGGAACGAACAGGCTGATTGTAACGCCGGGCAGCGCATTTGGAAGCGAGGGGGAAGGATACGTCAGGATGGCCCTTGTTGTCGGAACTGGGGAGATCGAGGAAATCCTGCATGCCGTAGAAGCTGCGGACTTATTTTAAGATGTATGAGAGCGTGATTGAAACAGCCTGCGGCAAGCAATTTTCAATCACGCTTTTGATTTTATAATCTTCTTAGGCGTATTTTATGTTGACTTCTAATTGGTATTATTATACAATACCAATTAGAAGGGGAACTATTTCTCACAGAAAGGAAAGGACAATGCCATGCGGATATTTCAGAGAGGGTTTAACTATTCCCAGGATGGATTTGGAAATAGGCTGGTCTATCATTTACAAGGGTGCAATATGAATTGCCCCTGGTGTTCGAATCCCGAAGGAATGAGATGGGAAGGCGTACTAATAACAGAGGAAGAATGGCTATTGGATGAGGTCTGTCCACATCATGCAGTTCGAAATAAGACGCTGGACAGGACGATTTGCCGGGAATGCATGGAAAAAGAATGCGTGACTAAGCATCGGACGAAGGGAATACGCCTTTCCTATGAAGAGGTGGAGGTGGAGGCAGTCGTAGAAGAAGTTACAGCGAACAGCCCTATGTTTTATGATGGAGGCGGGGTTACATTTACCGGAGGAGAGGCAACGCTACAGTTTGATGAACTGCTGGAGACTCTGGAACGCCTGCATGCAGCGGAGATTCATACAGCGTTGGAAACGAATGGCGCCAGTCCGCGCCTGAAGGAATGTCTTCCCTATATCAGCCAGCTGATCATGGACTGTAAGCTGTGTGATGAGGAAAAACACAGAATAGCAACCGGCATTTCTAATAAGCAGACTCTGGAGAATATAAGGCACGCTGCCAGAGTCCATCCCTGCCTGCACGTACGAATTCCCCTGATCGGTAAAGTGAACGACAGTGAAGAAGATATCAGAGATTTTCTCGAATTCTTTCAAACCATCGGGGGAGATAATGTGACGTTTGAGATCTTGTCCTATCATGAGTTTGGAAAAAAGAAATGGGAACAGTGTGGCTGGGAATACAAGATGTCAGAAACGGCCCACGTAAGAGAGGAGACAATCCAGCTGTTCAGGGAGAAAATCGTGGAACTTGGCCTGAATTATATGCGTACATAGATGGATTTGCATATGGAAGTGTGTTTGAAAAGAGAGAAAGGAGCAGCGATTATGATGGCAGAAAACGTATTGACGGCAGAAAAAATTACGGAACTTGCAAAAAAAAGATTTCAGGAGGAACGGAGCATAGACCATCTGGAAGGGTGGTTTCTGGCAAAAGAAATCATGAGAAGATGTGACAGTGAATTCAGGGAAGATCCGGATTCCATCCGCATTGCCAAAACACTTGTGGAGATTGCCAGGGAACTTCCGCTGTGGATCAGCGACTATCACCTGTTTGCAGGAACTCAGGATGATTCCTTTGCGCGTTCCTACGCATTGATCAATCCGGCATTCACAGTGGACTCTTTCAGCGGATACTGTGATCCGGTAGCTGTATTTGGAGATATCGATCCCATTGGTGATATCACCAGAGAAAGAATTGAGGATCTAAGGGAATATAACAATCACACGAAGTTTGCAGATGCTCTGCGCCGGGCCTATGATATAGCGGGCGACAGCACGAGTGAAGCCATATTTTTTATCGAACAAGTAACAGGACATCTGATTCCGGACGTACGGCCTATGTTAAAAAAAGGGATACATGGCGTTAAGGAACAGATCCGGGAGCAGATGGCATCCGTAACAGACGAGGAGAAGAAGATTTATTATACCGCAATGAATACGGCACTGGATGCGGCTCTCGTCCTTGCAGGCCGGTATGCGGATCTTGCCCATAAAAAATGGGAAAGTGCAGGGGAGGAGGATAAGCCAAGGTTTGCGATGATGGAAGCGGCTCTGAGAAAGGTTCCTGGACGTGGGGCTGAGAATCTGTACGAGGCGGTTCAGTCCTTTATTTTAATATGGCAGACCATGTGCCTGGAGCAGACACCGAACCCCTTTGCATTTTCCGTGGGAAATGCGGATCGGATTTTCGAACCCTACCGGGCAATGGACGGGACTGACCGGGAGACAGCAGCCGCTTTATTCAAGCATCTGCTTGTGTTTTTTAATGTTGCGGACAGAAGCTGGGCGATCTCTCAGAATCTAATGATAGGCGGTAAATCAAATGAAGGGGAGGACCTGACAAATCCATCCTCTTATGCACTCCTGGATGCCTACTACGATATGAATCTGCCGCAGCCTATTCTCTCTGTTAAGCTTCATAAGAATACGCCCCCGGAACTATATGAGAGCATGGGCAGATTTTTCTTCACTCCGGGATGCCTGACCCCATCGCTGTTTAACGACGATGCAGTATTCTGTGTCCTAAAAAACCAGAGCGGTGTGGAAGAGGAAGACCTGCAGGATTACTCGGTAGCCGGCTGCCAGGAGCCTTTGATCATGGGGAAAGACAATGGCAATACAACGAACAGCTGGCTGAATCTCGGCAAGATATTGGAGCTTTCCCTGAACGGAGGTGTCTCCACGATCACCGGCAGGAAGCTCGGTAAAAGCGACGAGGAGCTGGGATATGGGAATAAACGTGAGATTCTTGAAAATATTCGTTCCATATTTTATAGCAATCTGGAGGAATATACAGATATGATGGTGGAATGTGCGAATGCGGCATCAGAGGCGATTGGCTTGCTCCAGGTTCCATTCTTATCTTCTATGATGGGCGGAGTGGAGAGCGGGATAGATGTCAGAGACACGAAGCGCCAGGGAACAAGGTACAACGGAAGCGGCTGTCTGATTCACGGTCTGTCAGTTGTGGCGGATGCATTCACCGCCATTGACACCCTGCTGGAGGAATGCCCCCAGGATGCAGACCGGCTGATTGAAGCGCTGCGCACGAATTTTGAGCAGGATCCGGAGATGCAGCAGTATCTTCTGACAGCGCCTAAATTCGGTAATAATATCGCAAGGGTCGATAACGAGGCCGCAGAGATCGCGAACCGTGTCAGCGACCTGATTGCATCCAAAAAGAATTATCTTGGCAATCCATTCCGGCCTGACTGGTCAACTCCTTCGACACATCTGCTTTATGGATACTGGGTAGGAGCCACGCCGGACGGCAGGAAGTCCAGAGAACAGCTGGGATATGGAGTGGATCCGCTGTATGGGGAAGCGCATCAGGGGCTTGGATTCAGGATGCTTTCTAATATGAAGCTTCCTTTCGATAAAATGAACGGCGGCTATGCATCCCATCTGGGGATCAATCCGAATTATTTTAAAACCCAGTTGTTTGAGCAGAAAGGGAGGGAATTCCGGGATAAGATTATATCTCCATTGTTCTATAATCCGCAGAAGGAGGGCGTATCCCCATTTTACTTGTATGTGAATGTAACAACTCCCGGCATGCTGCGCAAGGTGCTGGAAAATCCCAAAAAATACGCCCCCAGCGGCGTATATATTATGAGAATCCACGGTACATTTGTTAACTTCCTGGATCTTTCGCCGGATATCCAGGAGGATATTATTAAACGTCTGGATCTAGAGTCAACCAGTTTATAAAAAGGAGGATCATATGCAGTATTATATAGGGATCGATCTGGGAACCTCCAGTGTAAAGTCTCTTCTTATGGAGGAAAATGGAAGGGCGGTGGGGACCGCACAGGTGGGATATGAAATTATAAAACGGGAACAGCAGTACGCGGAGCAGGATATAGACCTGCTCTGCGATGCAGCCCTGCGCACGGTCAGGTCACTGCTGGAGAAACATCAGGATGCAAGGGCTTGTATCAAAGGCGTGGGCTTTTCCGGGCAAATGCACGGCCTGGTTATGATTGGCAGAGACGGGAAACCCCTGAGAAATGCGATTATATGGGCCGATCAGCGCTCGCAGCAGGAGATTCAGAATCTATATTCCATCATACCAAGGGAGGAATATCATCAAATCTCGCTGAATTCCCTGAGTACCGGTTTTTTAATCAGCTCGCTGATGTGGGTGAAAGAGCATGAGCCGGAAGTCTACAATTCTATTGATAAGGTAATGCTGCCCAAGGACTATCTGCGTTACAGAATGTGCGGAGAATTGGGCACAGATATGTCCGATGCCTCCAGCACTGCCATTTTTGACACAAAAAGCAGGCAGTGGGCTTGGAATTTCATAGACCGGCTGGGACTGGAGAGAGGCTTTTTCGTACCGTGCCGTGAAGCCTATGAGGCGGCTGGGGAGTCAACTGCTGCGTGCGAGAGGCTGACGGGGCTGAAGGCAGGGACAAAGCTCGTATATGGCGGAGGCGACAGCCTGATGCAGGCGGTGGGAAATGGTATCATATCACCGGGAACTTTGTCGGCTAATATTGGGACGGCCAGCCAGCTGGCCTGTGCTGTCAGCACACCGCTGTATGACAAACTTTACAGAACAAACACCTTCTGCCATGTACG
This sequence comes from Clostridiales bacterium VE202-21, assembly GCA_000509105.1. Classification (GTDB taxonomy): domain Bacteria; phylum Bacillota; class Clostridia; order Lachnospirales; family Lachnospiraceae; genus Faecalicatena; species Faecalicatena contorta. The sequence continues at coordinate 63,161 of BAIF02000109.1, forward strand.
AGAAGACCGGTGGATGCTCATGGGCGCCAATCTGAGCGGAGGCGTGGCTTTGAAGTGGCTGATGAAAAATATTCTGGATATGCAGTCCTTCGATGATATGACAGCCCTGGCCGAGACGGTTCCCGCCGGGAGCAGGGGCCTTCTTTTTCTCCCTATCTGAGCGGGGAGCGCACGCCCTACAATGATCCGGAAGCAAAAGGCATCTACCATGGCCTGACACTGAGCCATACTAAGGCGGATCTGATACGCAGCACAATGGAAGGGATTATCTTCGGGCTGAAAAACTCTTTGGAAATCTTTCAGGATATGGGGGTTGGATTCCAGCGTATCCTTGCATCCGGGGGCGGTGCAAGAGGTCGTCTTTTCCGTCAGATCCAGGCGGATATGTTTGGAAAAGAAATCTATACAAGCCTGATTCAGGAACAGGCTTGTATGGGGGCTGCCATCACGGCTGCGGTGGGCACGGGCGGTTATGCATCGTTTGAAGAGGCATGCGGCTGGATTGTCCGGCTCAGCAGTGATGTGGCAGCGCCGGATCCGGAAAATCAGAAAGTATATGAGGAAAGATATCAGATCTACAAAGAACTGTATCCCAGAAATAAAGATTTATTTTAATAGTAACCTCTATTGCATCAGTAATGCAGAAAGACTATAATTGTTTGCATGAGTGAAGAAAATTTATACATCAACGTAAAAAACAGAATATGTGACCTGATATTTAACGGAACCTATCAGGAAGGGAAGAGGATACCCTCCGAACGCATACTGGCGGAGACTTTGGAGGTGAGCAGGGTAACGGTTAGGAAGTCCCTGGATCTGTTGGAGCATGATCATCTGATTGTCAGAGAAGTTGGAAGCGGGACGAGGGTGTGTTTCCACAATTATGGAACCGCCAGCAGTATGGATATGATCGTACTGATAGCTCCAGCGAAGAATCCGTTTTTTGCTGAATTTATCGCACAGATCCAGACCTATGCGGAGCAGGAGGGGGCCATGATTCTGTATGTGGAGAAGCCGCGCACGGAAACCCTGGAGAACTGTCTCTACCGCCTTTATAAACGGGGGCTTCAGAACACGGTGATATGGCTGGAAGATCTGCCGGTGGACATGGAAAAGCTGAAACGCCTCCGTGCGCTGGGCATGAACATGGTCTTCTTTGATACAGATAAAGGACTGCCCTTCGCGGACTGTGTAGCGCTGGATAATGGCAAGGCAGTGCGTACGCTCTGCGGTGAGCTGCAAAAAGAGGGCTGCCGGGACATCCGTTATGCAGGCTGGGACCGCCGGGATATATACAGCATCGCATGCCGTGAAGAGGCATGTCTGAAAGAAACAGGTGAAGATGTGCCCTTTCTTCATCTTCCGTGGGAATGCAGGCACCATGTAAGCGAATTTGTCCTGGATTATCTAAGGCGTTACAACAAACCCCTGCCTGAGGCCATTGTCTGTGGTGACCGGGAAATCGCGGCGGCTGTATCCTATTCGGTTCGGCGGCTGAAGGAGGTGCAGATCCGGGTGGCGGGGATTGATGATTTTCCAGAGGCCGGGAGAAGGCAGGTTATCACATACAGGCAGGACCTGGAGGGGAGCGTGAAACAGATTTTTTACTGTCTGGCTATGCAGAACCAGAAACAGTCTGAGTGGAAGGCGGAGCTCTGTAAGGTGGAGGGAACGCTCACTTGTTATTGATGAATAAATCCAGAAGTGCTATACTATAACGTGTTTGAAAATTCGTACCCGCAGGGCATTGCGCAGCATATGCTCTGCGGGTGTCTCTGCGGATGGCCGCAGAATTCTATTAGAATGGGAGAAAATGAATATGGAGTACAGTGAAGTAATCAAAAATGCAAGATCTTGTATGGGGCCTTACTGTAAGGCATGCAATACCTGCAATGGAGCTGCGTGCAGAAATACAATGCCGGGACCGGGATCTAAAGGAGTCGGTGACCTCGCAGCACGAAACTATCAGAAATGGCAGGAAATCCGTATCAATATGGATACCCTCTGCGGGCAGAAGCAGGTGAAGACAGAGACCGAATTGTTCGGAAAAGAATTCACCGCCCCGTTTTTTGCCGGTCCGGTGGGCGCTGTGAAGCTGCACTACGGCGATAAATATTCGGACCAGGAGTATAATGACATATTGGTTTCCGCCTGTGCACAGAATGGGATAGCGGCATTTACAGGTGACGGGACAGATTATAATGTCATGATAGAAGCCACAAAAGCGATCACGAAACTTGACGGCATGGGCATTCCCACTGTTAAGCCGTGGGATATGGGTACAATCAGAGAAAAGATGGAGCTTGTGAAGAAGTCAGGCGCATTTGCAGTGGCAATGGATATCGATGCGGCAGGCCTTCCCTTTCTGCAGAATCTGAATCCTCCTGCAGGAAGCAAGTCTGTGAAGGAGTTGAAAGAGATCGTGAAGATTGCCGAGATCCCGTTTATCTTAAAGGGTATTATGACACCCAGGGCGGCTCTTAAGGCAAAGGAAGCAGGGGTCCAGGGGATCGTTGTATCGAACCATGGGGGACGCGTGCTGGATCAGTGTCCGTCAACGGCGGAGGTTCTGCCGTCTATTGTCGAAGCAGTGAAGGGAGAGATGACGATTTTTGTTGACGGAGGAATCCGGACAGGGATCGATGTATTTAAAGCACTTGCACTCGGGGCAGACGCTGTCCTGATTGCCCGTCCATTCGTGACCGCGGTATACGGCGGCGAGGAAGACGGTGTCAAAGCGTATATCAACAGGATTGAAGCAGAGCTAAAAGATACCATGTCTATGTGTGGGGCGTTCACTCTATCAGATATCCGGCGTGATATGATCTGGAACTAAACATTGTTTCCAGAAGTTACCAGTTTATTTTTTAACAAAATTTCATTCGTTATCCTCCTCCTTTTTTGTGAAAGATTTTGTATTGACGATGCAGGCTCTATAGTGGTAGTATTGTTTGTACGGCACAGGATATAGTTTGCGAATTGCGCAGTGAATACTAAATATAGAATAAATGACAACAGGAAAGGAAGAAGACATCATGATGCATGTAGTAAAAAAGGACGGAACAAAAGAAGATTTTAACGTGCATAAAGTGGTTGTTGCGGTGAACAAATCGGCCTACCGCGCACTCATCAAGTTTACGGATGAAGAACTGGATTATATCTGCCGCTTTGTGGAAGAAAAGGTACAGTCCATGGCTATAACGGACATCCCGATCGCTGAGATGCACAATGTAGTGGAGGGGGCGCTGGAGAAAGTGAATCCGGTTGTCGCGAAGAGCTACAGGGATTATCGGAATTATAAGCAGGACTTTGTACAGATGCTGGACGAGGTTTATAAAAAGAGCCAGTCTATTATGTACATTGGAGACAAAGAGAACAGCAATACAGACAGCGCCCTTGTTTCCACAAAAAGAAGCCTGATTTTCAACGAATTGAATAAGGAGTTATATAAGAAGTTTTTCCTGACCGTTGAGGAGATACAGGCGATCAGGGAAGGGTACATCTACATACATGATATGTCTGCCAGAAGAGACACCATGAACTGCTGCCTCTTTGATGTGAAGAGCGTGTTAAACGGCGGGTTTGAGATGGGAAATCTCTGGTACAATGAGCCAAAGACACTGGATACGGCTTTTGATGTGATCGGAGACATCGTGCTCAGCGCCGCAAGCCAGCAGTACGGCGGCTTCACGGTGCCGAGTGTGGACGAGATTCTGGAGCCCTACGCAGAAAAATCGCACAATAAACTGATTGAGAAATATAGAAACCTGGGACTACCGGAGGATAAGGTGCAGGAGGTTGCCTGGGCTGACCTGGAAAAAGAGATGGAGCAGGGTTTCCAGGGATGGGAATATAAGTTTAATTCCGTATCCTCAAGCAGGGGAGACTATCCTTTTATTACCGTGAGTGCAGGTACACGAACCAGCGAATACGGCAAATTGGCTACAAAAAAAATGCTGGAAGTACGCCGGAAGGGGCAGGGGAAAGAGGGACATAAAAAGCCGGTATTGTTCCCGAAGATTGTATTCTTATACGATGAGAACCTGCATGGGCCGGGAAAACCGCTGGAGGACGTATTTGAAGCGGGAATTGAATGTTCCCGAAAGACGATGTATCCCGACTGGCTCAGCCTGACAGGCGAGGGATATGTTCCAAGTATCTATAAAAAATACGGGAAAATCATCAGCCCAATGGGCTGCCGTGCATTTCTGTCTCCATGGTATGAAAGAGGCGGTATGGAACCGGCAGATGAGAACGATAAACCGGTATTTGTAGGAAGGTTCAATATTGGAGCCATCAGCCTGCATCTGCCAATGATTTATGCAAAGGCACAGCAAGAGAGTAAGAACTTCCACGATGTGCTGGATTATTATATGAACCTGATCAGAAGGCTTCATCAGAGGACCTACGATTATCTGGGAGAGATGAAGGCATCCACGAATCCGCTCGCATACTGTGAAGGCGGCTTCTATGGCGGTCACCTGGGGCTGTATGATAAGATCAAGCCACTGTTAAAATCTGCCACCGCATCATTTGGCATAACTGCCCTGAATGAACTGCAGCAGATCCATAACAAGAAGTCCCTTGCAGAAGACGGCTCATTTGCGCTGGAAACGTTGAATTACATCAACGACAAGGTCAATGAATTCAAAAAAGAAGACGGGCATCTGTACGCGATTTACGGAACGCCGGCGGAGAATCTCTGTGGGGTGCAGGTACAGCAGTTCCGTAAAAAATACGGGATTATTGAAAATGTTTCCGACAGGGAATATGTAAGCAACAGCTTTCACTGCCATGTCAGCGAAGAGATCACTCCGATTGAGAAGCAGGATCTGGAGGGACGATTCTGGAATCTGAGCAACGGCGGTAAGATTCAGTATGTGAAGTATCCCATCAGCTACAATACGGAAGCCGTGAAGGCGCTGGTCAGAAGAGCGATGGAAAAAGGATACTACGAGGGCGTCAATTTGTCCTTATCTTACTGCGATGACTGCGGCCATGAAGAACTGGATATGGATGTGTGCCCGGTGTGCGGAAGTAAGAATCTGACCAAGATAGACCGGATGAACGGTTATTTGTCCTACTCCAGAGTGAAAGGCGATACAAGACTTAATGATGCCAAGATGGCAGAGATTGCGGAAAGGAAAAGTATGTAACATGCAGTATCACAATATTACAAAAGATGACATGCTTAACGGTGATGGACTGCGGGTCGTCCTGTGGACAGCGGGCTGTTCACACGGATGCAGGGAATGCCACAATCCTGTTACATGGGATCCGGACGGCGGGCTCCCCTTTGAGGAAGAAACAAAGCAGGAATTATTTGAACAGCTGGAAAAAGATTATATTAGCGGTATTACATACAGCGGCGGAGATCCGCTGTTCCCTGCCAGCAGGGAATGTATCACAGCGCTTGCAAAAGAAATACGTGCAAGATTTCCGGACAAAACCCAGTGGCTGTATACCGGCTTTGAGTGGGAAGAGGTCAAAGACCTGCCTGTAATGCAATATCTGGATGTTATCGTAGACGGAAGGTTTGAAATTGACCAAAAGGATACGCAGCTGCACTGGAAGGGCAGTGCAAACCAGAAGGTAATTGACGTTCAGGAAAGCCTGAAAAAGCAGCAGATTGTGTTGCACGACTCATAACCAAAGAGCACTGCGTAATACATATGCAGCGGTGGAGGCTGCGATAGAGCAGCAGATTAAGGTTAACAAAGGAGAAAGAACATGCAGAGAATTGCCAAATTTCATAAAGTGAGTCTGGAGCAGTTTAAAAAAGACTGGATCGATACATTTGGACTGGAAGACGAAGCAGATATCCAGGAAATATATGACGGAATCAAGCTGCCAAGAAGAGCGACAGCAGGTTCTGCGGGCTATGATTTTTATGCCCCTGTCCGCCTGGTGCTGGAGCCGGGCCAGACGATCAAGGTTCCTACCGGTATCCGTGCAGAGATGGAGAACTCCTGGGTTCTCAAGTGTTATCCGAGAAGCGGCCTGGGTTTCAAATATAGGCTGCAGCTGAATAATACGGTAGGAATTATAGACAGCGATTACTTCTACTCTGATAATGAAGGACATATTTTTTCGAAAATAACGAATGACACGAACGAAGAAAAGGTCGTCGATATAGGCAGAGGCGAAGGCTTCATGCAGGGGATATTCACCGAATACGGCATTACTGTCGATGATGATGCCACCGAGACCAGGAACGGTGGTTTTGGAAGTACAACAAAGAAAAATCTTTGATAAAAAAGCAGATATCAAGAGCACGTTTTATGATGGGAAACCAATTCATAGGACGCGCTCTTTTTAATCGATTGCATAAATCAGGAAGAACCGGGGATTCTAACCATAGAGATTATCTGTTTCCAAAGGACAGTAAAAGAGAAAGGGTAGAGATTCCATGATTGAGAAAAATACGAAAAAAGTCAGCAGCTCCTTCCAAGAAAATATAGAATATATGAATCAGGTTCTGCCGGTTCAGGAAAGCTTTGATGTCATTCAACGGGATATGCTCATAGGAGGAAAAAAGGCAAGTTTTTATTTTATAGATGGATTTACGAAAGATGAGACCATGCTGAAGATCATGACCTCATTTTTCGGAATTCAGGCGGATGCTATGCCTGAGGACGCCACCGCATTTGCCCAGCAGTGTATTCCCTATGTGGAGGTCGACATTATCGGAGATTTTGACCAGGTACTTCGAAATATACTTTCGGGCGTAACATGTCTGTTTATTGATGGATATGAGGTGTGTATTGCGATCGACTGCCGCACTTATCCCGCCAGAAGCGTTGAAGAACCGGACAAGGATAAGTCTCTCAGGGGATCGAGGGATGGCTTTGTAGAAACAATCGTGTTCAATACGGCACTGATGCGCAGGAGGATCCGTGACCCCCATCTGATTATGGAAATGGTAGAAGCCGGGCAGACAAGCAGAACGGATATCGCTCTCTGTTACATGTCTGACCGCGTAGACCAGGAACTGCTTAAGAATGTGCAGGAGAGAATCAAGAACCTGAAGCTGGATGATCTGAGGATGAATCAGCAGAGCCTGGCAGATGCCATGTTTAAGCGAAAATGGTTCAATCCATTTCCAAAATTCAAGTTTACGGAGCGGCCGGATACAGCTGCTGCCTGCCTGCTGGAGGGAAAGGTCGTAATAATGGTGGACAATTCGCCTTCCGCAATGATACTGCCCACTTCCATATTTGATATGATTGAGGAGGCAAATGATTACTACTTTCCTACCCTTACAGGGGTTTACCTCAAAATATCCCGGGCGCTGATCACCATACTCACGGTGTTTCTGACTCCTGTTTTTCTGCTGTTTATGCAGAACCCGAACTGGCTGCCGGATGTGTTTGCATTTGTTGCGGTAAAAGATACGGTCAATATCCCGCTCATATTCCAGCTTTTAATACTGGAACTATCGATTGACGGCCTGCGGCTTGCGGCACTGAATACACCGAGTATGCTCAGCACGCCGCTCAGTGTAATAGCGGGTCTTGTCATGGGCGAATTCTCGGTAAAGTCAGGCTGGTTTAATTCAGAGGTGATGCTCTATATGGCTTTTGTTGCGGTAGCAAACTATACGCAGCCCAACTTTGAACTGGGGTATGCACTAAAATTCATGCGGCTTTTGCTGCTGATACTGACTGCCTGCTTCAACGCCGTTGGGTTTGTGATCGGATGCATTCTGATCGTATGCTTCCTGGCATTTAATAAGACGTTATCCGGAAGAAACTATCTTAATATAAAACTACAGTAGCAGAATCAGCGGTAAAGCATCCTGAAAATCAATGCCCTGTTCTTTCCGAAGCAATATGGGAAAGGCAGGGCATACCGTTTTATCACCTTCGCTGTATCTCTCTCATATCAGCTCCCTTTTTATACAGGCGAAGCCCGGCGGCTGTCAGAAGAACTGCCGCAGCTGCCACCATAATAAAGAGAAGGGGGCTGCTTGTGTAAACAACTAAAAAGTCCAGATAGCTGCCGAATAGATTGAACAGGATATGAAACAGAATAGCAGGATAGATACTTCTCCCCAATTTTAAAATGCATCCCAAAATAATTCCTATTAAAAATGCATAAATCCCCTGTATCAGATTCATATGATAGACGCCAAAGAGAACTGCCTGTAACAGATTGGCGGCCCAGAAAGGGAGTGCCTTCCGAAAAAAATGAAGCATCAGTCCACGGAAAATCAGTTCTTCACAGACAGGCGCAAGAATTACAGTATAAACGGTCAGAAGCACCGTCATATCGTTCATGCCGGCGCTCTCAAACAGCTGGTTATAGCTTTCGTACCAGTCAGGCCGGAAATTAGCAATCACAATAATTAGATATGAAGCAATGTACTGCATGGAAACCATCAGGATGAAACATGCCAGCAGCATCCTGGCGTTGAAAATCTGTCCCAGCCGGCGCCGCAGCATCCCTTTGGGAACCGCTGCGATGCGATACCATGTTCCGAGAAGCAGGATGGTAACCGCGCTGTATAAGAGCATAATTTTAGTATTAAAGCCGGAATCAAGTAAGATGTAACCAAACGCGTCTATGTCAAAACCCCCCGTAGAAAAGAAATGCATATAAAGAGCCTGACATAAGGAGCAGATCAGGCTGGCAAAGAGCTGGATTGCGAAGGCGGCTGCCAGCGGAAGCAGGGCCATAAGAAAGTAACCGGCTTTTTTTAGTATGTTTTTAATGAGAATCGACCTCCTTTTATAAAGCATATTTTAAAGAATAGATTTTTGTTTTAGACTTTAGTATACCACAGGCTAATAAGAAGTTCCATATAGAATCCGGAATGTTAGTGTGTTATACTATATTCATTGTTCCGGTTTACAGCACAGCTTCTTAGCCGGAATCAGCCTAGACCTTAAAAGCCGGTTTGGCGGGGCAGAGGCATGTAGAAAATCATGTGAAGAAAAGAGGTAGTTTTAGTTGGAAGAGAACAGGGAAATTGAAAAAGCAGACAGTGCTGGTAATCCAGGAAAGGACGAGAGGCTGGGCAGTGCGCCGCTTGGAAAATTGATTGCCGAGATGGCGGTTCCGGCAGTGGCAGCCCAGATTATCAATGTCCTCTATAATATTGTAGACCGTATTTATATAGGGCATATTCATGGCTATGGCGACATGGCACTGACCGGAGTAGGGGTCACCTTTCCAATTCTAATGGTGATCGCGGCCTTCAGTGCATTTGCAGGCATGGGCGGTGCACCGCTGGCATCCATACAACTGGGAAAGAAAAATTACGAAGGGGCCGAAAAGATTCTGGGTAATTGCGTGGGATTGCTGTTGATTTTTTCGGTGATTCTGACAGTCGGATTTTTGATATTTAAAACACCTATATTATATGCATTTGGCGCCAGCGAAACAACCATCGTTTATGCGGAACAGTACATAAGTATTTATTTGATCGGAACCATATTTGTACAGTTCGCCGTGGGGCTTAATACGTTTATAAGCGGCCAGGGGAATGCCAGGATCGCCATGTTTTCCGTGCTGATTGGGGCTGTGATTAATATCGTGCTGGATCCGATCCTGATCTTTGCTGCAGGAATGGGCGTGCGGGGTGCAGCTCTTGCCACCATCATTTCCCAGGCGGTAAGCGCCCTTTGGGTGATATGGTTTCTGACTTCAAAGAAAAGCGTCATTCGTATCCGCAGACAGTATATACGTCTGAATGCGAGAACAGTGGGGAGCATAGCGGCGCTCGGTGTATCTCCTTTTATCATGCAGAGCACGGAGAGCCTCGTGATGATTACCTTGAATTCCGGTCTTCAGAAATACGGCGGGGATTTGTACGTGGGCACCATGTCCATTATGTCAAGCATCATGCAGCTGATTGTAATTCCCGTGCAGGGAGCGGCCCAGGGAGTGCAGCCGATCATGAGCTATAATTACGGCGCCGGAAAGCTGGAAAGAGTAAGAGGTGCATTTGTCCGGATGATCGTAATATGTTTGTCTGCCACGGTCCTATTGGCCGGGCTTGCTGTCATAAATCCGGCAATATACGCCAGACTGTTTACAGGCAATCAGGAACTGATCGCGCTGACTTGTAAGGTAATGCCGGTATATTTCCTCGGAATTACGGTGTTTGGAATCCAAATGGCGTGCCAGACCACATTCCTGGCTCTGGGCCAGGCAAAAGTCTCACTAATCATTGCGCTTTTGCGTAAGGTGATCCTGCTGATACCACTTGCCATTATCCTTCCGAAGTTCATGGGAGTCATAGGAATCTACAGAGCCGAACCGATAGCTGATTTTACTTCCGTGGCGATCTCAGCACTTCTCTTTTTCCTTACGGCCAAAAAGATTTTGCGTTCTGACGAAAAAAATGATATGATAGGTAAAGCTTAAATTTCAGGAGGGAAGGATATGAGAGAATTTATAATTACAGTTAACAGTACGGTAGACTTGCCAAGAAAATGGTTAGAAGAGAGGAATGTACCGGTTGTTCCTTTAAAATATACAATCGACGGGGAAACCTATACAGATATGTATGGTCTCACCGGCAAAGAATTTTTTGCAAAGTTGAGAGAGGGGCATATGTCCGTAACCTCCCAGGTGAATCCGGATGAAGCCAAGGCAGCTCTGGAGCCATTTTTAAAAGAAGGAAAAGACATACTCCATCTGGGATTCTCATCGGGCCTGAGCGGCACGTACAACAGTATGAGGATTGCAGGGGAAGAGCTGGCGGAAAAGTATCCGGAAGCCAAGGTCATCATCATTGATACACTCTGTGCATGCCTGGGAGAAGGCCTTCTCCTCTACAAAGTGCTGCAACAGAAGGCTTCGGGCAGGAATATCGATGAGATCGCACAGTGGGTAGAAGAGAACAAGCTGCATATCTGCCACAATGTAACCGTAGACGACCTGCATCATCTGCACAAAGGCGGACGCGTATCAAAGGCCACGGCAATCGTAGGTACCATGGTCAAGATCAAGCCGATCATCCACGTAGACAACGAGGGCAAGCTGCAGGTAATCGCAAAAGAGCGGGGCCGCAAGCGTTCGCTGAACAAGATTGTAGAAATGGCCGCAGAGAGAGCCCAGGGCTGGGACAATGACATGGTTATGATCACACACGGAGACTGCATCGAAGAAGCAGAGTACGTGGCAGAACTGGCAAAAGAAAAACTCGGAGCCAAGGAAGTTTTGATCAACAATATCGGAACCGTAATTGGAAGCCATACAGGGCCGGGAGTCGTAGCCATCTTCTACATGGGGGAAGAGCGTTAGTGCGAGGGGATGTGGCTGGTATGGGGACGCCTGCCTGGAATGTGGAGCGGGATGTCCCGGGATAAAAAAGGATGGGGGCTGGATGCGACCCGTCCGCGGAGAAGTTCTAACGCAAAAGAAACCGTCCATGAGGGCACGTACAACATGCAACGGGAAAGCCTGATGCTTTCGTCTTAGGTTGTACTGGGAAGTGATTTTGGAAAATCACTTCCCAGCCCTCATGGACGGCTTCTTTTACGTAAGGACTTCTAACCGCGGTCTCTACGCATCCAGCCCCCATCCTTTTTTATCCCGGGACATCCCGCTCCACATTCCAGGCAGGCTGGACGCATCAAGGCAGATCAATCCTCACCTCTAGTGGGGCTCTGAGACGGGGGCAGTGGATCTTTTTTGGATACACGTAACATAAATACCTGTTGTTTTGTTAACTGACAGAGACATATGCATAGCCTACCGGTATAATTTCGTTCCGTGTATTCAAAAAGATCCACTGCCCCCCGTCCCCCACACCCGTCTTTCACTTAGCGACCTCTTCTGGAGCTCTCCCTAGAGACTCATAATCCCTAAGGCATTCATTACGGAGCTTATTAGTATAAGTACCAGTAAGATAGGCGCGATCCATTTTATCATGACTGTGAAAAGTTTTTTACTTTTAAAGGCTGCGCCTTCTGCGGATGCCTCTTCGATGATGGTTTTGGGTTTGATGAAAAAACCAACAAAGATACAGGTGAAGAGTGCTACGATCGGCATTAGGACGCTGTTGCTCAAAAAGTCCCAGAAGTCCAGTATAGACATTCCGATGGGCTGGATGAAATCCCAGACTCCGAATCCGAGGGAAGAGGGGATTCCCATCAGCAGTACGTAGATTACTACAATGATACAAGTGAACTTTCTTTTCCACTTGAACCGGTCCATCAGGATGGAGACGATTGTTTCCATCAAGGAAATGGCTGAGGTTACTGCGGCAAAGAATACCAGTATAAAGAATACGGTTCCTACAAATCCTCCCATTGGCATACTAGCAAATACCTTGGGCAGTGTAATGAACATAAGTCCGGGGCCTGCGCTGAGGGCGGACTGATCCCCGCCGGAAAAGATAAATACGGCTGGAACGATCATGAGCCCGGCAAAGAATGCGATACCGGTATCGAATATTTCGATCTGCCGCACGGAGCCCTCCAAGCTGGTAGATTTTTTCATGTAAGATCCATAAGTAATCATAATGCCCATTGCAAGTGACATGGAATAGAAGAGCTGCCCCATGGCTGCAAGCAATGTCTTGACCGAAAAGTCGGACATGTGGGGCATAATGTAATATTTGAGGCCTTCCATGGCTCCGTCCATTGTTAAAACGTAGATTGAGATACCGATGGTCAGGACAACGAGTACCGGCATCAGGAACTTACTGACAGTTTCAATTCCCTTTTCAACACCTAAAATAACAACAACAGCCGTGAAAACAACGAATAATGCAAACCATAGTATCGGGCTCTTGACTCCGCCGATAAATGTGGTAAAATAGTCATCTCCTGCGGCAGCTTTTGTTCCCCCTGTTACAAAAGTAGCAAAATACTTGATAACCCATCCGCCGATAACAGAATAGTAAGGCAGTATGATGATCGGTACGACAGCGGCCAGGACTCCGAGAAATCCAAAACGCTTATCGAGCTTTTTAAAAGCTCCGATTGCACTCAGGCCTGTCTTGCGGCCGAGAGCAATTTCGGCAACCATAAGAGTAAAACCAAAAGTTATAGCAAGGATAATATAGCATAATAAAAATGTTCCTCCGCCATATTTGGCTACGAGATATGGGAAACGCCATATGTTTCCGAGACCTACAGCAGAACCGGCGGCAGCCAGAATAAAGCCGATTTTGCTCGTGAAGTTACTTCTGTTTTCGTTCATTTGATAAAAAAACCTCCTCATTTTGACCCGTAATATTAGACACTAATGGCTATATTATGACATGAAGCGCGGCTGTTGACAAGTGGAATTAACCAATTCCACCGTAAAAAATTCCAAGAATATATACAAGAACGGCAACACCGCAGAATACATATCTGGTCATGGGTTCGAACCATTTGCCGACCCTTTTCTTTCTGCCCGCCTGAACAGATTCCAGGGCAAAACCTCTGCGGCAGACCCAGAACATCGTGATTCCTGCCAGAAGGGCGCCGAGCGGAATAACATAGATCGATATGGTATCCATCCAGATGCTGAGCAGGTCACCTTCTACAAAGATACCGATGCCGAGTGTGATCACTCCGATGATGGCAATCGACTTTACACGGGAAAATCCAAAACGGCTCTGCAGAGCTTCCACAGGGCTTTCCAGAAGGTTCATCAGGGAGGTAACCCCTGCACAGAGTACCGCAAAAAAGAATACCACTGCAAACAGGCGGCCGAAAGGCAGACTCCTGATGACTGCAGGGATCGTAACAAATAGAAGCCCGGGACCGGAATCGGGAGACATGCCGTAAGCGAAAACTGCCGGGATAATAACGATTCCTGCCAGAAGCGCGGCCAGCGTATCAAAGACAGCCACATTTTTTGCACAGCTGATGATGTCCACGTCCTTTTTCAGGTAGCTTCCGTATACAACCGTGCCGCTGCCCGCAAGAGAAAGGGAGAAGAATGCCTGGCCCATTGCAAAAACCCAGGTCTTTGGATTGGACATGGCTCCCCAGTCCGGTTTGAATAAATAAGCATATCCCGAAAATGATCCGGGCAGCATGGCAACGCGTACTGCAAGAAAGATAAACAGTATAAAGAATGCAGGCATCATGACTTTATTGATTTTTTCGATTCCGTGTGAGATGCCAAAGGACATACAGACCAGGACAATCAAAAGTCCCAGAAAATGCCAGGGTATACTTCCGAAATCCTGCGCCAGCGCTCCGAAAACCTCTCCCGGTTCCCTGGAACCCAGAATGTCCCCTGTTATAGAAGAGAAAAGAAAACGCAGGATCCATCCGATGACAACACTATATCCGATGGCGATTCCAAGGGAGCCGATGACCGGAATCAGCCCCACCAGGCTTCCAAGACCCGGTGCATTTCTCTGCGCAAATCCCTTTTTGAAAGCGCCCAACGGTCCGGACTGCATTGCGCGCCCGAAAGCCATCTCACCAATCACTCCGGTAAGGCCGATCAGCACAACAAATAGGATATAAGGAATTAAAAATGCAAATCCGCCGAATTCTCCGATCCGATAGGGAAAGAGCCAGATATTGGCCATGCCCACGGAACTCCCGATACAGGCAATGATAAATCCCCATTTATTTTTGAATTTGTCCTCTGACGGCTTGCTCTTTGCCCCATTTTGCTGTAAACTACTCATAGTCATTCCTCTTTTCTGTAAAAGTAGCAATATTATAACATAGATTAATGGAAAAATTAAGAGGAAATCTATTGACATTTACCTGAAAATATGATAAATTATAATCTGCGTGAGGCAAAAAATAAAGTAGAGTATCCACTCTCACCATAGCACAATCGGGTGACTATTGGTTTGATATTGAAACATTTACACGGTCATTGGCTGTGTATGTCAATATACGGGTGGAGATGTTCACTCGTTTTTTTAATTTTATAGGAAATCAGATCCTATGAAACAATTTGCTATCGCGGAAGAACCTGAAGGAAATTCATTTGATGGAGGTATACAACAATTAGCGATTTAATGATTAATGAGCAGATCAGAGACAAAGAAGTTCGTCTGGTTAGTGAGGATGGGGAACAGTTAGGGATTATGTCATCCAGAGAGGCCCTGAAGATGGCCATGGATGCGGAACTTGATTTGGTGAAGATTGCACCGATGGCGAAACCGCCGGTCTGCAAGATTATTGATTATGGCAAATTTAAATACGAGCAGACACAAAAAGACAAGGAAGCTAAGAAAAAACAGAAGACTGTCGAGTTAAAGGAAGTGCGTCTGTCACCTAATATCGATACGAATGACCTAAATACAAAGGTTAACAATGCAAAGAAGTTCATCGCAAAAGGTAATAAAGTCAAAGTGACACTGCGTTTCCGTGGAAGAGAGATGGCTCATATACAGCAGAGCAGACATGTTCTGGACGATTTTGCACGGATGCTTTCAGATATTGCGGTTATTGAGAAACCTGCAAAACTTGAAGGAAGAAGCATGAGCATAGTTTTAACTGAAAAACGTTAAAAATATATTATTACGGGTGTTTATACACTCAGTAAACGCACAATGAAGGAGGAAATACATCATGCCAAAAATCAAAACGAATAGAGCGGCAGCAAAGCGCTTCAAAGTAACAGGTACAGGAAAACTGAAAAGAAATAAAGCATATAAGAGCCATATCTTAACAAAGAAGTCTACAAAGAGAAAAAGAAATCTCAGACACCCGGCTATCACAGATGCTACAAATGTAAAAAACATGAAGAAAGTATTACCATATCTGTAAGATTTGGAAGTTGATGAAGGAGGATTAAGAAATGGCAAGAGTTAAAGGCGGTATGAACGCTAGAAAAAAACATAATAGAACCTTAAAGTTAGCAAAAGGATACAGAGGAGCACGTTCCAAACAGTACAGAGTTGCAAAACAGTCTGTAATGAGAGCGCTTACATCATCTTATGCAGGAAGAAAACAGCGCAAACGTCAGATGAGACAGTTATGGATCGCGCGTATCAATGCAGCAGCAAGAATGAATGGATTGTCATACAGCAAGTTTATGCATGGACTGAAACTGGCTGAAGTGGATATGAATAGAAAGATGCTGGCTGAACTGGCAGTAAGCGACAAAGAAGGTTTCGCTACACTGGCAGAGGTTGCAAAAGCAAAGATTGCATAGTAAAATAATACTATGAAGCCCGAATCCCCTAGGGACTCGGGCTTTTTTCATTTTTTATATGGGATTTGGATGGACAGGAGATGTTTGTATGAGAAACCATGAAGTTACAACAAAGCAGCCTTTATTAAATAAAGACGGAAGCCTGAGGGAACCAGGATGGTCCAGGCAGCTTATCCAGGAATATGACCGAAACCAGATTAAAGCGTCTAAGCTGCGGATCAAAGAATGGGATTATTATCTGGTACTGAACCAGGACTTCGCAGCAGCATTTACGCTATCGGACGATGGGTATATAGGCCTTCAGTCAGTCTCTCTCCTGAATTTTAAAGAAGGATGGGAACACACCGAGACGATTCTAAATAAATTTCCCATGGGGAAGATGAAGATGCCATCCACTTCGTCAGAGGGAAATATCCGTTACAAAGATAAACGCCTGAAGATGGAATTCTGCGTGGAACCCGGAAAGCGGACGATTACCTGTGATTTCAAGGACTTCTGGGATGGAAAGCCCTTATACTGTGAGATAACTCTTTCTCAGCCACCGATGGACACAATGGTCATAGCCACGCCCTGGAAGAACAAAAAGACAGCCTTTTATTACAACCAGAAAATAAACTGTATGCGCGCCGAAGGATCCGTGACGTTTGATGAAACCACCTACTGGTTCTGCCCGGAGACGGATTACGGAACCCTGGACTGGGGACGCGGCGTATGGACCTATGACAACCGCTGGTACTGGGGGTCAGGAAACGGAACTGTGGGAGGAAGGCCCTTTGGTTTTAATATAGGTTATGGATTCGGTGACACGTCTGCGGCAACGGAAAATATTCTGTTCTATGACGGCGTATGTCATAAACTGGATGATGTAACATTTCACATACCAAAGGACGATTACATGAAGCCCTGGCGTTTTACATCCAGCGATGGCAGGTTCGAGATGGATTTTGAACCGGTCTTGGATCGGGCGGCCAAAATATCAGCGCTGGTAATTGCCTCTGACCAGCATCAGGTCTTTGGGAAGCTGAGCGGCAGGGCAATACTGGATAACGGGATGTTTATCGAATTAAAAGACTTTATGTGCTTTGCGGAAGATGTGCATAATCGCTAT
>BAIF02000108.1 GCA_000509105.1 Clostridiales bacterium VE202-21
CGGGACTTAGAGGAGGCTTTTTGTTTGTAACCCGCTTACGGAGAAGTCCTAACGCAAAAGGAACTGCCCATGAGGGCACGTACTACATGCAGCGAGAAAGCTTGATGCTTTCTCGCATTAGGTAGTACTGAAAAGTGATTTCGGAAAATCACTTTTCATCCCTCATGGACAGTTCCTTTTACGTAAGGACTTCTAGACCGTGCGCTCTATACGAACAAAAAGCCTCCTCTAAGTCCCGGCGGCATCCCTCTCCCCATCTCAGGCAGGCTGGGCGTATCCGGCCGGAAATAAAAACTTACTTTGGGAGGCGTTTCACGAGGGCAGTGGATCTTGGTTGGATGTGAGGATGAAGATGGGAGCGGAAGCGCATTCCAAAAAATATTTTCAATATTTCCAATCTTCCCCAGAAATTTCGTGATATTCCAACCGGGTTTTCCGATACGCCCTTCAAAAACGGCCCTCCGTATCGCCGCCCCCATCCGTCTCTCCCGCAGATTCCCTCACACAGGCTGGTCTCTGCATACCCGGATGCACGCAGCCTGTGGAAGGAGGGAGGTCTGGGGCGGGGAAGAAAATACAGGGGAGCCTTTGCAAAAGCATAGAATGCGCGGTCTAGAATGGGCTGCTTTAGCAAAGGTTCCCCTGTATTTTCTTCCCCGCCCCAGACCTCCCTCTTTCCACAGGCGGACCCTTACCCGATTCCGCGTCCCAGCCCCTAAAGAATCCCTATGAATTTATGGAAAGCTTTGAGTCCGCTTTCGTTGCATTTATACACTCCGGCATCTTCGAGTACCTGGCAGAAGACTTTACCGATTTCCTGCTGGAGTATATGGTCGATATTTTCCGGGGTGATCTCCGGATACCCGGGCAGGAAGCTTTCCGCCCAGTCGGCGTGTTTCGTCAGAATCTCATCGCTGCGGAGGTCTTTTTTCTCTAGTATAAAGGTCTTCAGCCGCTCCATCTCATCCTTTAAACGGGCGGGGAGTACGGCGAGGCCCATGACCTCTATCAGACCGATATTTTCTTTTTTGATGTGATGCAGGTTTGCGTGCGGGTGGTATACACCCAGCGGGTGCTCCTCTGTGGTGATGTTATTACGCAGTGTCAGGTCAAGCTCGTACAGACCGTTGTGCATTCTGGCAATCGGGGTGATGGTGTTGTGAGGCTGTCCTTCTGTTTCTGCGTAGATGAAGGCTTTCTCATCGGTATAGCCTCTCCAGGCCTTAAGGATGTGGTCCGCCAGATCGATGATCCGGTTTTCATTATTTCCCTGGAGACGGATGACAGAGAGAGGCCACTTTACAATGCCGGCTTTGACATCCTCGAAGCCTTTCACCTCAAATGTGCTGATTACAGGTGCCTTTGCCATTGCAAAGGTGTAATTACCGCCCTGGAAGTGGTCATGGCTCAGAATGGAGCCGCCTACGATCGGCAGGTCGGCGTTGGAACCAAGAAAATAATGTGGAAATAATTTGACAAAATCAAACAACTTCCGGAAGGTGTTTTTTTCTATCTTCATGGGAACATGTTCGCCGTTCAATACGATGCAGTGCTCGTTGTAATAAACATAGGGGGAGTACTGAAAGCCCCAGCCGCTGTCGTTGATAGTGACCGGAATAATCCGGTGATTTTCGCGGGCCGGATGGTTGGTACGTCCCGCATATCCCTCATTCTCCATGCAAAGCAGGCACTTCGGATAGGAGGAGGCCTTGGCGTTCCTTGCTGCAGCGATGGCCTTGGGGTCTTTTTCCGGTTTGGATAGGTTGATCGTGATATCCAGTGTGCCGTATTGGGTATCAACCGTCCATTTCATGTCCTTTGCCACGCGGTAGCGGCGGATATAATCGCTGTCCTGGCTGAACTTATAATAATAGTCTGTGGCAGCCACAGGTGAGGTTTCGTACAGTTCCCAGAACTTTTTCTGGATCTGGGCGGGGCGGGGCAGCAGACAGTTCATCAGTTTAGTATCAAATAAATCGCGGTATACGATGCTGTCTTCAATGATTCCGCGGCTGCATGCTTCGTCCAGAAGGTTTCTGAGCACATCCTCCAGGACAATGCCGGAAAGATCGCAGTCAGTATCTTCATACTCGTCTTCATGATACAGATCCAGCAGCAGATTCGTTGTGTAAACGCGTTCGCATTCCGGAGTCAGGCCGGTCTGAATTCCATACTGAACCAGCTTTTTGATAGAATTACTTAACATGAAGCGTCCCTCCTGCCATCGGCAAATCCTGTGGGGTGGGTGCTGTGCCATTTCCAGGCAGAAGAGATGATCTCTTCAAGATCCGCATGCTCTGGTTTCCAGCCGAGTACTTTCTTTGCCTTTTCACTGGAGGCAATCAGCCTTGCCGGATCTCCGGCGCGTCTCGGCGCAGTCTGTGCCTTGATTTCCAGACCTGTGGCTTTGCGTGCGGTTTCAATGACCTCCTTTACGGTAAAGCCAACGCCATTGCCGAGATTAAAAGTATTGCTCTCCCCGCCGTTCATTAGATACTCTACCGCCAGGATGTGGGCCTGTGCCAGATCGGTTACGTGAATATAATCCCGGATACAGGTGCCATCCTTTGTGTCATAATCATCTCCGAAAATGCTGATATAATCGCGTTGTCCCAGCGGAACCTGGAGAATCAGCGGGATCAGGTGGGTCTCCGGGCTGTGTGCTTCACCGATACAGCCGCTTTTATGAGCACCGCAGGCATTGAAATAGCGCAGCGCAACAAATTTGAGGCCATGAGCCTTATCTGTCCACATCATCATTTTTTCCATAGCCAGCTTGGTCTCACCGTATGTATTGGTGGGACAGGTATTATCATCTTCCAGGATCGGAATGTTTTCCGGCTCTCCGTAGGTAGCAGCAGTGGAAGAGAAGACAATTTTCTTGACATTGTGGGCAATCATGGACTCCAATAGCACTTTAGTGCCGCAAACATTGTTATCATAATATTTTAGCGGATCCACCATGCTTTCACCTACCAGGGAATTCGCGGCGAAATGGATGACCGCGTCGATGGTTTCCTTTTCAAAAACGGAATCGATAAAAACACGGTTCCGGATGTCTCCCTGATAGAAGCGCGCTTTGGGATGAACCGCTTCGATATGGCCTGTTTCCAGATTATCCGCAATGACGACATCCTCTCCCTTGTCAATAAGTTCATACACTGTGTGGGAACCGATATATCCGGCTCCTCCTAATACTAATACAGACATTTCATTTCCACCTTTCTGATCTTGTTTCCAGGTTACCTAAGACGGAATCCTGCGGGCCCCGCCGCCGATTTCTACAGTATAGAATTCCGCTTCGCCGCCGGTTTTTTCCTGATAGCCCCTGCCCACAGCTTTGATAAATTTATCTACTGCGCTGTTTTCCACGATGCTGACCGTACATCCGCCGAAACCGCCGCCCGTGATACGGGAACCGGTCACGCCGGGAACTTTCCATGCCAGGTCGACCAGAATATCGATTTCCTCGCAGGACACTTCATAATCATCCCGCAGAGATATGTGGGACTGGTTCATCAGCTCCCCAAAACGGGTGATATTTCCTTCTTTCAGCGCCTTGACAGCCTCGATGGTACGCTGGTTTTCAGCAACGGCATGTTTAGCGCGCCTTACTTTGACCGGGTCAGGGATGACCTCCTTGAATTTTTCAAAGGTATCCATATCCAGGTCGCCGAGCGTATTGATATCCAGCTCCTTCTGGAGCGCTGCGAGTGCATCGGCACATTCCTGGCGCCTCTCATTGTATTTGGAATCCACCAGGCTGTGTTTTACCTTACTGTTGGTGATAATGATTTTGGCATCTTCCAGTTCAACCGGAGCGTACTCGTAATTCAGGGTCGCGGTATCCAGGAAAATGGCATGATCCTTTTTGCCCATGGCTACGGCAAACTGATCCATGATACCGCAGTTGCAGCCGTTGAAGTTATTCTCGGAATACTGCCCAATGAGTGCAAGATCGGTCATGCTGAAGCGGTCAATACAAAAGAGATCGGTCAGAATGACGCCCGTGAGCACTTCCAGGGAAGCAGAGGAGGAGAGACCGGAACCGTTCGGGATATTGCCCCAGATCACCATGTCAAAACCAGTGTCCAGTGTGATGCCCTTTTGGGCGAAGGCCCATACAACGCCGAGGGGATAGTTAGCCCAGCCATAGGAAGCTTTGTTTGTCAGGTCGTCCAGAGATGCTTCCACCACACCGAAGCTATCCAGGTTCATGGAATAAAAGTGCATGGATCTGTCAGTACGTCTTTTGGCAATGCCATAGGTGCCGAGGGTCAGCGCACAGGGAAAAACATGGCCTCCATTATAGTCGGTGTGTTCTCCGATCAGGTTCACACGCCCTGGCGAAAAGTAAAATCCTGCACCCTCAGTGCTTCCGAAGAATTCTTTGAATTTTGCGAATAATTTGTCTTTCATGATTTCTGCCTCACTTTCGTCTATGTATATACATTCTCTGGTTGTTACTATTCACGGCCTATGTACCGTGAATAGTAACATCTGGTTTCTTCTTTATCCTGCCCCTATTATAGCGAAAAAGGGATGGGATGTATATAAAAAATCCGTGCAGATATATGTAATAATGTTGCATGGAAATGGAGAGGAGGATATAATAAGAGAAGGGAATAAAGGTATCAGAAAAAAGGATAAAATCTTAGACGAAAGGGGAGATTGATGTTGGAAGGAACCTATAAGTATTCTTATAAAGCAGATGAAAACCTGCTGACCTCCTTATCAGTCTATAATGTGGGCCATCAGAAATGCGGGCCGGGTTATCAGTGGGGGCCGGGAGTGCGGGACCATTACTGTATCCACCATATTATCTCGGGAAGCGGGTTCTACAGCGTAAATGGCAGCACCAGCAGACTGGCGGAGGGCGATACCTTTATCTTGTATCCGGATACGGAGGTCAGATACTATGCGGACCGTGAAGATCCGTGGGAATATGCCTGGGTAGGATTTATGGGGACCGATGCTGCACCGATTATCCGTGCAACTGATTTCACAAAAGAAAAACCATTCATAGAGAACGGAGGTCCGCCCAGAAAGATTCTGCAGGGCCAGCTGAGCAGAATCTATGAGGTGAAGGGGAACAGCCATGAAGCGGCTGTAGCCATGACAGGCGCCCTGTACACGCTGCTCTCCACATTTATGCATTATTCGGGCAACAGGGAACCAGCCAGGGATATTCAGCTCTCCTATGTGGAAAAGGCAAAGGCTTATATATCAACCAGCTATTCCTATCCTATCACGGTGGAAGATGTGGCGGCCTATGTGGGGATCAGCAGAAGCCATCTATACCGTTCATTCCAGGCCTGCCAACAGCAGTCCCCCAAGGAGTATCTGAGCAGTTTCCGCGTAAAACAGGCCTGCCTCCTCTTGAAGGAGACAAGCCTGTCTATTGCTGCAATCGCATATTCTGTTGGATTTGAGAATAATCTCTATTTCTCAAAAGCATTTAAGAAACAGATGCTGGTCAGCCCCACCGAGTACAGACGAGGCTAGTCCTATCCTGTTATCAGTTCCCCGTTCAGCCGAGGCTCCTCGAGCGGCTTGATGTTCAGCCGTATAATGCGCCTGAACATCAGTGTGGTGACCGTAACGGCTACAATCTCTGCAATCGGAATTGCCCACCAGACTCTGGAAAGACCGAACACTCTTGCAAACAGATAAGCCACAGGCAGAATGACAAAAAGCTGTCTGATCACGGAGACCATCAGACTGTAAACTCCGTTCCCGAGCGCCTGGAAAACGGAGATGATGATAATAATGTATCCTGCAAAGATAAAACTCAGACTGATGATGCGCAGTGCAGGCACACCGATTCCAAGCATGTTTTCGGAAGCATCAAAAATTTCCAGAAGCTGTACAGGGAAAATCTGGAACACGACCAGCCCCACCAGCATGATCCCTACGGCAATCAGGACGCTCATTTTGATGGTAGCCATGATTCGCTCCCTATTCTTTGCCCCGTAGTTGTATGCTATGATGGGGATCATGCCGTTATTCAGGCCGAATATGGGCATGAAGATAAAGCTCTGCAGCTTGAAATACACGCCGAATACGGCTGCGGCAGTGGACGAGAAGATCAGAAGGATCTTATTCATCCCGAATACCATGACGGAACCGATGGACTGCATGATAATCGAAGGAACACCAACCTTATATATAGTGGCAATAATTGTCTTATTGGGCCGGAAAGTCCTCATATTCAGATCCAGCTCCGTATTCTTTTTACAATTAAAATAAAGGGACATACAGACCGCTACCAGCTGTCCGATCACGGTAGCCAGAGCCGCGCCTGCGACCTCCATGCGCGGCAGGCCGAACATTCCGAAGATCAGGATCGGATCCAGGACAATGTTGATAATCGCACCGGTTCCCTGGGTGATCATGTTGTAAATCGTCTTGCCTGTGGACTGGAGCAGGCGTTCAAAAGTGATCTGCATAAATATCCCCACAGAGACAACGGTTATAATCAGCATATACTGGGTGCCGTAGCGAACAATGACCGGATCTTTTGTCTGGACGGTAAAGAAAAAATGGGAGCCGGCCAGACCGATGACCGCCATGACAATATAACTGATCATGCCAAGAAAGATTCCGTTTTTAGCGGCAGCATTTGCCCCTTCAAGATTTTTCTCCCCAAGATTCCTGGACAGGAGGGCGTTGATGCCGACCCCGGTGCCCGCGGCTATAGCTATCATCAGATTCTGCACAGGAAACGCAAGGGAAACCGCCGTCAGGGCCTCCTCATTGATCTGTGCGACAAACACGCTGTCAACGACATTGTAGAGCGCTTGTACCAGCATAGAAATAATCATTGGCAGGGACATGGTGATTAATAATTTTGGAACGGGCATAACGCCCATTTTATTTTCCGCTTGTGGTGTTTTTTCCATTTTAAATACAACCTCCTCATATGTAGAACGTGTTAATTATAACATCAATAAAATTTAAGTACAATGCATATATATAAAAGAATCGTTAAAAAAGGGTTGTGTGCTGTTTGCGTTTAAAAAGAATGATGCAGGGAGCCGGTTTTGTATACGTGCTTCTGCTGCTGGGAGCGGTCTGCCCGTCCCTGTTTACAATTGGAAAGCAGGCGGAAGGGGAGGCGCCGGGAACCGCATATGCCAATGCATCCGCCTATGTGGCGGATTCTATAATGGAAAAGCCGAAAATTGCCATTACTTTTGATGACGGGCCAAGCGCCGTCTACACGCCCCGGCTTCTGGATGGGCTGAAGGAAAGGGGTGTGAAGGCAACTTTCTTTCTGATTGGGCAGAACATAGAAAAGGAAGGCGGCAGTGAGATTGTAAAGCGTATGTATGAAGAAGGGCACCTGATCGGGAACCATACATATCACCATGTGGAAATTACGAAGGTAAGCAACGACGAGGCCTACCAGGAGCTAATGCTCACCAATGAGGCCATCGAAAACATTACGGGTGAGGAAGTGCAGTTTATGCGCCCTCCGTTTGGCCTGTGGCAGAAAGAGCTGGAAAAGAAGATCCATGTGCTGCCAGTGATGTGGAGCATTGACCCATTGGACTGGGCTACGGAAAATGTAGATGAAATTGTCAATAAAGTAGTGACGGAAGCGCAGGAAAATGATATTATTCTGTTGCATGACTGTTACGACAGCTCAGTAAAAGCGGCGCTGCGTATCATCGATCTGCTTCAGGCAGAGGGGTATGAGTTTGTAACCGTAGATGAGCTGATGCTGGACTGACATGCAGAATAAACGTAACCCCGGGGCAGTCGGGATACATGCCCTGTTGAGGGGCTGCAGCAGAGCTGCAGTTTATGGAGGAAAAGATGTTAAATGAATATTCCAGGACGGAATTATTGATTGGAAAAACCGGGATGGAGCGGCTGAGGGCTGCATCTGTCATGGTATTCGGCGTAGGGGGAGTGGGCTCACACTGCATTGAAGCACTTGCGCGCAGCGGTGTCGGCCGTCTGACGCTGATCGACAATGACACCGTCTCTTTGACCAATATCAACCGGCAGTCCATTGCCTATCACAGTACCATCGGAAGATATAAAACAGAAGTTATGAAGGAGCGGATCAGGGATATCAATCCGGAGATCTGCGTAAAAACATATGAGATGTTTGTGCTTCCGGACAATCTGGAAGCATTGTTTGAGGAGAAGCCGGATTATGTCATCGACGCCATAGATACAGTTACTGCCAAGCTGGCGCTGGTGGAACTGGCGCTGAGACTGGATATCCCGGTCATTAGCAGCATGGGGACAGGAAATAAACTGCACCCGGAGATGTTTGAGATCACAGACTTGTCCAAAACAAGCGTGTGTCCGCTGTGCAAGGTGATGAGAAAAGAGCTCAAAGCCCGGGGTATCTTTCACTTGAAAGTACTGTATTCCAGAGAGAAACCGATTGATACATCCGAAAGGGATACCGGGGAGGACAAAGGGCAGCGCCGCAGCATACCGGGCAGCATCTCTTTTGTGCCCCCAGCTGCAGGACTTCTGATTGCGGGGGAGGCCCTGCGGGATATCATTGAGAAAGGAAAAGCCTGATGGTCTGTTTCGGATTGTCAAGCAGTGGAAAAAGAATGGATTTATTTGATTATATGAGAGAGACAAATCAGGAGAAGGAAGCGCCGCTGGCATCTAGAATGCGGCCGTCTACTCTGGAAGAGGTGGTAGGGCAGCAGCATATTATCGGAAAGGACAAACTGCTGTACCGTGCAATCAAGGCGGACAAGCTGGGTTCCCTGATATTTTATGGACCTCCCGGCACCGGAAAAACAACGCTGGCCAAAGTAATAGCCAATACAACAAGCGCCCAGTTTAAGCAGATCAACGCGACAATTGCCGGAAAAAAGGATATGGAAGAGGTGGTAAAAGAGGCAAAGGAGCTTCTTGGCATGTACCAGAAGAAGACCATCCTCTTTATCGATGAGATCCACCGATTTAATAAAGGGCAGCAGGACTACCTGCTTCCTTATGTGGAGGACGGAACCATCACGCTGATCGGGGCGACGACAGAGAATCCCTACTTTGAGGTAAACGGAGCTCTGCTTTCAAGATCCAGTGTGTTTGAGCTGCGGTCTTTGAGCCGCGGGGATGTAAAGACATTGCTGAAACGCGCCGTTTATGATAAAGAGAAGGGGATGGGAACTTTCAAGGCAGAGATCACGGAGGAGGCGCTGGAGTTTTTGGCCGATGTGTCGGGCGGTGATGCGAGAAATGCACTGAATGCGGTGGAATTGGGAATCCTGACCACCGAAAGAGGGGCGGACGGGGTGATCCATATTACGCTGGATGTGGCCTCTGAGTGTATCCAGAAGCGTGTTGTGCGGTATGACAAGACGGGAGATAACCATTATGATACAAGCTCTGCATTTATAAAAAGCATGAGGGGGTCAGACCCCGATGCTGCCGTTTATTACCTTGCAAAAATGTTGTATGCAGGGGAAGACATCAAGTTCATCGCGCGGCGGATTATGATTTGTGCCTCGGAGGATGTGGGAAATGCGGACCCCATGGCGCTGACGGTTGCGGTATCTGCAGCACAGGCGGTAGAACGCATCGGGATGCCGGAGGCGCAGATCATCCTCGCGCAGGCAGTGACCTATGTCGCATCCGCACCAAAGAGCAATTCCGCCACCAATGCCATTTTCTCTGCAACAGAATGTGTCCGCCAGAAGAAGACAACGGTTCCCGCCCATCTGCAGGATGCTCACTATAAAGGTTCACAGAAGCTGGGGCATGGAGTAGGGTACAAATACGCACACGATTATCCGGGGCATTACGTAAAGCAGCAGTACCTTCCGGACGAAATAAAAGACGCCAGATTCTATGAACCGGGCGTCCTTGGATACGAAAAAACGATACGTGAATATTTAGAGAAGCTGAGACAGGAGTGAGGAATAGATCTTCTGGCTCTCCCTTGACCAGTTGCTGGCAATGGTTTCGGCCTCGATCTCCGTCGGGACAGTGATCTTAAGATCAATCAGGCTGAAGCCATTTTCCACGATCTGGCAGCGCACCTCATATTCATGGTTTGTATTCAGGTAATAGTCTGATTTGATAGCAACTTCTTCTTTTAGGTCATACTTTTTTTCTTTTAAAAACTCATCAATATCGTTCTGTATTGCGGTTGAGATCTTATTCTTGAAGAACTGGATTGTCTCCGCTCCATTTTCCGTCAGGTGGTACAGCGTACGGTTGTGAGTGGTCTCTACCCGGAGCAGCCCGGATTCCACCATCTCCGACAGCGTTTCCTGCAGCTTAAAATAAGTAGTATAACCCTTGTCCAGAATGAATTCCGAAATCTGGGATGTGGTCAGAGGAAAATCTACTTTCTCCAGCATGTATAATACGATTAACTTATATAGGGTAAATGTTTCAGTCATAATACTCCTTTCCCTGCCAGATGTCCTGCTCCTTCAGATAACGGTGCAGGGTATTCAGGACAGTTCTTTTATTGCTGCTCCAAAGCGGAGCAGCCAGAAGACCGCTGGGACCGTCGCCGGTCAGACGGTGTATTGCGATCCGGGGATTGAGATGCGAGATACATGTGCCCAAAAATTGAATATACTCCATCATCCCGGGGACGTAAAACGGATGCTTTTCATATTCCAGGGCAAGATCCGTTCCTTTTAAAATATGCAGAAGCTGCAGCTTTATGCCCTGTATATCCATGTGGTTCAGATAATCCAGTGTCTCCAGCATCTGCTCTCTGGTCTCGCCTGGCAGATAGAGGATGGTGTGGACGATCACGACAATGTCCCTGCTTCTGAGAGCACCGACTGCACTTTCAAAGACAGGCAGGTCATATCCCCTCCGGATGTACGCTGCAGTTGCTGGATGGATTGTCTGAAGCCCCAGTTCCACCCATACTGGTTTGATCCGGTTGATTCTGTCTAACAGTTCCAGGACGTCAGGGCCCAGACAGTCGGGCCTAGTGGCAATAGAAAGAATTCGGACATCAGGATCTGCAATGGCCTGCATGTACAGCTCTTCCAGACGGCGTACCGGAGCATAGGTATTGGTAAATGCCTGAAAGTATGCGATATAAGAGTGAACCGGACGTTTCCCATTCAGGGCCTGCTTTCCGGCGGCAATCTGCTCTGTGACGGAGCAGGCTCTTGAGCCGGCGAAGTCTCCGGAGCCCTCGGCGCTGCAGAAGATACAGCCTCCGTGCCTAAAGTGCCGTCCCGGTTCGGGCAGGTCATGCCGCCGTCCAGGGTGATCTTATATACCTTCTCTCCATAGGCCTGTTTCAGGTCATAGTCCATGGAGTGGTAACGCTTTTCCCCCCAGCGCATCATCTATATCAGTTCCTTTACTGCCTTGCTCACCGCCTCGGCTACGCGCGGATCAAAAGCTTCCGGCAGGATATTGTTTTCATTCAGGTCTTCCTCCGCAACAAGCCCGGCGATTGCCTTGGCAGTAGCCAGCTTCATATCCTCCGTAATCTGGGACGCGCGCCCCTCCAGGGCACCCTTAAATATACCCGGGAAAGCTACCACATTATTCACCTGGTTCGGAAAATCTGAACGTCCGGTCCCAACGACTTTTGCACCGGCTTCCTTTGCAAGATCCGGCATGATCTCCGGTACCGGGTTCGCCATTGCAAAAAGAATTGCGTCCTTATTCATAGAGGACACCATCTCTTTTGTCACAATATTAGGTGCAGAGACACCTACAAATATATCTGCACCCTGAAGCGCATCGGCCAGCGTACCTGTCCGTCCTTCCAGATTCGTAACCTCTGCCATCTTTTGCTGCATCCAGTTCAGATCAGGGGAGGCCTTGCTTATCATACCATTGATATCACACATGGTAACATGACGGAAACCATATGTAAGTAAAAGCCTGGTGATAGCAACACCGGCGGATCCCGCACCGTTAATCACCACGCGGCATTCTTCTTTGACCTTTCCGGTGACTTTCAGCGCATTGATAATACCGGCCAGGACAACGATAGCCGTCCCGTGCTGGTCATCATGGAAAACAGGGATATCCAGCAGCTCTTTTAAACGCTCCTCGATCTCGAAGCAGCGCGGGGCCGCGATATCTTCCAGATTGATGCCGCCAAATGCGGGAGCAATGTGAACTACAGTCTTAATGATCTCTTCGGTATCCTGGGTATCAAGACAGATCGGAACCGCATTGACACCGCCAAATTCCTTAAAAAGAACGGCCTTTCCCTCCATAACAGGCATTGCAGCCAGGGCGCCGATATTGCCGAGTCCAAGAACCGCACTTCCATCGGAGACAACTGCAATCGTATTAGATTTTATCGTGTATTTATAAGCATCTTCCGGATCCTCTGCGATTGCCTTACAGGGTTCTGCAACACCAGGAGTATAGGCAATGGCAAGATCCTCGCGGGAGTTCACATGGGCCTTAGCCGTAGTCTCGATCTTACCCTGCCATTTTTCGTGCATCTGCAATGCTTTTTCACTGTTTGTCATCTTTCTTACCTCGCTGTATCTTCATATTCTTATAGATTCTTGCTATCTGTCCAATATAATAACACTCTTATAAAAGCAACGCAAGGCAGGATTGCTATAGTAACGAGATTTAGTCTCGTTGGCGGACTGGGACGTTCCATGAAGTGTTAGCCGCAAGCCCTCTAAAAAAACTCTTTCTTTTTGGTGGAAGATGATGTATAATAGCTACAGATTTAACAAGTCAAGTGAGGATTCATTCCCTTTATAAGTGGATTGATGAATCACAGGAAACAAGATTAACGGCAGTGTTGGGTGGAGAGGAATCGGTATCCCCCACTGACATGAGATGAATCTACGCATCGATGGAAGATGCAGTCGTACTCTATAGAATTACCGAGTGCGGATAGGAATAGTATATCTTTGAGGATACAGGCAGACGCCTGAATTCGGACAAGTCGTTTCAGACTAAAGGCTCCCGTAAAATTTAACAAGATAAGATGAGGATTTTCCCGCCGCTATAGACGGTGAGATGAATCATGAAAAACAAGATTAACGACAGTTTGGGCAGGAGAGGAGTCACTATCTCCCACTGGCATGAGATCAATCTACGCATCTGTATTGGATGTACACGTACTCTGTGAAATTATCGGACGTGGATTGAAACAAAAGAATACTGTAGAAAAGCCATATATTTATTGA
Organism: Clostridiales bacterium VE202-21; assembly: GCA_000509105.1. Taxonomy (GTDB): domain Bacteria; phylum Bacillota; class Clostridia; order Lachnospirales; family Lachnospiraceae; genus Faecalicatena; species Faecalicatena contorta. Next base: position 13,134 of record BAIF02000108.1, read on the forward strand.
GAAAGGAATTAAAGTATTATGACGAGAGAAAAATATGAATCTCTGCCGCTTGCAACATTAAAAGACCTGGCAAAAGCACGAAAAATGAAAGGTGTATCAGCTATGAAAAAAAGCGGGCTGATTGACGCTATGCTGGCTCAGGATGAGAAAGAGAAGATGGAAGAAGCAAGGGCAGAAGCCAAGGAAGAAGTAAAAGAAGAATTGAAAGAAAAGAAGGAAGGCACGGATATTGAACAGCTGGACAGCGGTAAGTCAGCCAACGGGATTCTGGAGGTTCTGCCGGACGGATACGGATTTATCCGATGCGAGAACTACCTGCCGGGAGAAAACGATGTTTACGTATCCCCTTCACAGATCAGGAGATTTAATCTGAAAACCGGTGATATCATTTCCGGAAATACACGAATTAAGACACAGTCTGAGAAGTTCAGCGCCCTTTTGTATGTTTCCACCATCAATGGTATGAGGCCGTCGGAGGCAATGAAGAGAAATAATTTTGAGGACCTGACTCCGATCTTCCCGAATCAGAGGCTGCGCCTGGAGACACCGGGATGTTCTACAGCTATGCGTATCGTAGATCTGCTTTCTCCTATAGGAAAAGGGCAGAGGGGGATGATCGTGTCACCCCCGAAGGCCGGAAAGACGACCCTGCTGAAGGAAGTGGCGCTCTCTGTACAAAAGCGTGAGCCGAATATGCATCTGCTGATTCTGCTCATTGATGAGCGCCCGGAGGAAGTAACAGATATCCGTGAGGCGATCGCAGGACCGAATGTAGAAGTCATTTATTCTACATTTGATGAACTTCCGGAGCATCATAAAAGGGTATCCGAGATGGTGATTGAGCGCGCAAAAAGGCTGGTTGAGCATGGCAAGGATGTTACGATCCTTCTGGACAGTATTACAAGGCTTGCCCGTGCATACAATCTGACGGTTCCTCCATCAGGGAGAACACTTTCCGGCGGTCTTGATCCGGCAGCGCTTCATATGCCGAAGCGGTTTTTCGGTGCAGCCAGAAATATGAGAGAAGGCGGCAGCCTTACGATCCTGGCTACTGCACTTGTGGAAACAGGGAGCAAGATGGACGATGTGGTATACGAGGAATTCAAGGGAACCGGCAATATGGAACTGGTGCTGGATCGAAAACTCCAGGAGAAGAGGGTATTCCCGGCGATAGACATACCAAAATCAGGAACCAGAAGGGAAGACCTCCTGCTCAGCAGAGAGGAACAGGATGCAGTCTATATTATCCGCAGGGCAATGAACGGCCTGAAAGCGGAAGAAGCCGTGGACAACCTGCTGAATATGTTCTCACAGACAAAGAGCAATGCAGATCTTGTCCAGGTTGTGATCAAAAAGAAATTTCTATAGCAATGGCATAAGGATACGCTGGTCCTGACAGCGAATACCATATCAAAGGAATTTACGCAGCGCAGTTCTAGTATACATTGAGTACCTTCAGAAGCAATAGGAAAAGCACTAGCAGAATGCTTGGTTTTACGATTTTAGCGCCATTTTTCATAACCATTCCTGCACCCAGGTAGCCGCCGGCCATATTGCACAGTGCGGCTGCGATCCCAACGGGGATCAGTACCTGGCCATTTAGCAGAAAGATAATGAGGGATGTAATATTCGTTGTCAGATTAATTACTTTTGCCTGTGCGTTGGCGGTTTTAATACTGAGCTTAGCAAATACGGTAAAAGCGATGATCAGAAACGTACCCGTACCCGGCCCATAGAATCCGTCATAGATACCGATGATAAAAGCAGCAATGACTGCGGTTATGTAAGTTCTTTTGTCCAGCGTAACAGAATCGCTTCCTTTATCATGGAACAGCTTTTTATTCAGCACCAGGAATGCAGATACTGGCAGTATACCAATGAGTACATACAGCATGATCTTCTCCGGTACGATCATGGAAATATGTGCACCGATTGAAGAGCCCGCAATTGCGGCAATCACGGAAGGAATGGCCAGCCGGAAGCTGACAAGCCCGTTTTTCATAAAACGTATTGTGGCAAGCGTGGTTCCGCAGGTGGAAGACATCTTATTGGTGGCAACCGCCATATGAGGAGGAAGTCCCGCGATAAGATAGGCGGGCAGAGAGATCAGGCCACCGCCGCCTCCGATTGCATCTACCAGCCCGGCAAGAAAAAGAAAGGGGCATACGATTAGAAATGTGGAAGCGGAAAGTTCGATAATTGGGGTAGTGATATCCATATGAGCAACTCCTTATGTCATTAATGATAAATCAAACATGGGAATTATATCACAAACCGGATATACAAAAAAGACTTGTCCTATTTTATTTGTTTATTCTGAAAAATAGCTTGCAAAACCATAAATCTTATGATACAATAACAAAGCTGTTTAGAGATTATAATGACTATATATTAAAATAGAGAGGTGAAAATCATGAGAGAAGGAATCCATCCAGAGTACCATCAGGCGACAGTAACTTGCAACTGCGGCAACACATTTGTAACAGGCTCAACAAACAAGAATATTCACGTGGAAATCTGTTCCAAATGCCATCCATTCTACACTGGACAGCAGAAAGCAAATCAGGCTCGCGGACGTGTTGACAAGTTCAACAAAAAATATGGTATTAAATAGGAATGACTTATTGCAGGCTGAGGTGAGATATCTCAGCCTGTTCTTGGGTAAAGGACTGTCCGTAATCACATGATCACTTTGCTCAGCAAATTGCGCAAGTGATTTCCGGGCAGTTCCTTACAAGTAACTATATATGCAGATTTGATCAGAAGGTCAGCAACTTCGGATGAAGAAGGAACTGACCCTTTTCTGGTACAGAAGACAGGAGGACGCATGAAGTCATCGAACATAGGCGGACAGGCAGTTTTGGAAGGCATCATGATGAAGAATGGTAATCAGTATGCGGTGGCGGTCAGGAAACCTGATAAAGAGATCGCGGTAGATATACAGGAGTACAAGAGTGTAATTCCATGTAAGCCGCTGATGAAGATTCCTTTTATACGGGGTATCTTCAATTTTGTAGATTCCCTTGTCCTGGGGATGAAGACACTGATGTTTTCGGCGAGCTTTTTTGAAGAGGAAGAAGAGACAGAGGTGGAGCTGACAGAGGAAGCAATTGCAAAGAAGGAGAAGCAGGATAAACTGTTTATGAATCTGACGGTTGCATTTTCCGTAGTTCTTGCGGTTGCCATATTTATGGTTCTTCCTTATTTTTTGAGCAATATACTGCGGAAGCACATTGCATCTAGAGGGGTAATCACCATTCTGGAAGGCGTGATCCGCCTGGCCATTTTTCTGGGATATATTCTGCTCGTCTCCAGGATGGAAGATATCCAGAGAACATTTATGTATCATGGCGCAGAACATAAGTGCATCAATTGTATTGAACATGGGCTCATTCTGAATACAGACAACGTAAGGAAAAGCTCCAAGCAGCATAAACGCTGCGGCACAAGCTTTCTGTTCTTTGTCATGATAGTGAGTATTATATTCTGCTTCTTTATTACAGCAGAGTCACAGGTTATGAGAGTTGTGCTGCGTATCGCGCTTCTCCCGCTGATCGCAGGGGTATCATATGAGATTATCAAACTGGCCGGAAACAGTGATAACTATTTCATCAACCTGCTGAGCAAGCCGGGAATGTGGGTGCAGAATCTGACCACGAAAGAGCCGGATGACAGCATGATTGAAGTGGCGATTTGTGCAGTGGAAGCCGTATTTGACTGGAAGGCATATCTGGCGGAGAATTTCGGTACCCAGCTGCCGGCAGGCACGCCAGATGAGAAGACACTGGATCAAGTAACGAAAACCGTTGTGGCATCCGGGCAGACGGCCGGACAATATGATATGACGGGCCGGGCCGCAGCCAAAGGGCAGCAGTTATGACACTGCGTGAAGCGTATCAAAGGGGAGAAGTGTTGTTAACAGAGGCCGGAATCACAGATGCCCGCCTGGATGCTTGGTATCTTCTGGAACATGTGAGCGGTGTCAGCAGGGCCATGTATTATACCATGCCGGATAAAATTCTGACCGAGGTACAGGAAAAGCAGTATATAGGATTTGTAGAAAAAAGGGCGCAGAGGATCCCCCTGCAGCATCTGACGGGAACGCAGGAATTTATGGGCCTGGAATTCCGGGTGAATGAACATGTGCTGATTCCGAGACAGGATACGGAAACTTTGGTGGAGGAAGCCATCCGGTTTATTCATAAATATAAAGAAAAGTCATGCGGTGCGCTCGCCGGAAACATCTGCGGGAAGAATGAAAAAATATTCCGTCTTCTCGATATGTGTACCGGTTCCGGATGTATCCTGCTGAGTATTCTGCATGAGATTAGAAAAGAAGAGAAGATGCGGATCCAAGGAACAGGGACGGATGTCTCGGAGAAAGCATTGGAAACAGCCAGGGAGAATGCAGAGTCGCTCCATATCCGCGCAGATTTCCTGCACAGCGATCTATTTGACAAGGTGGAGGGAACCTACCAGATGATCGTGTCCAATCCGCCCTATATCAGAACCGATGTGATAAAGACCCTGCAGGAAGAAGTGAGGCAGCATGATCCTCTTCTGGCGTTGGACGGCAAAGAGGACGGCTTGTATTTTTACAGAGAGATTGTGGACAAGGCAAGGCGCTTTCTCGTAAGCGGCGGATGTCTTCTGTTTGAAATCGGGGCCGATCAGGGTGAGGCCGTGCAATCCATGATGTGTGAGGCGGGCTATACCCATGTTGCCGTAAAAAAGGATCTGCCAGGACTTGACCGGGTCGTTTCGGGCGTGTATGATGAATGAAGTGAGTTGTGAGAAAGGATAGAGAAATATGTTTGACAGATTAGAAGATTTGCTGATCCGCTACGAGGAAGTAATGGGAGAACTGCAGGAGCCGGATGTGGCTAATGATCCGGAACGATTTCGGAAACTGATGAAAGAGCAGAGTGACCTGACTCCGATCGTAGAGGCATACAAAGAATATAAGCAGTGTAAGCAGAACATAGAGGACAGCCTGATCATGCTGGATGAAGAATCTGATGAGGAGATGCGGGAACTCGCAAAAGAGGAACTCAATGATTCCAAAGCCCGGGTTGAAGAGCTCGAGCAGGAACTGAAGATCTTGCTGCTTCCGAAGGATCCCAATGACGAAAAGAATGTAATCGTAGAGATCCGTGCAGGAGCCGGCGGAGATGAGGCGGCGCTGTTTGCGGCAGAGATCTATCGTATGTATGTTCATTATGCAGAAGGACGCCGCTGGAGAGTGGAGATGATTTCCCTGAATGAAAACGGAATCGGCGGTTTCAAGGAGTGTGTGTTTATGATCAGCGGGCAGGGCGCATACTCCCGTTTGAAATATGAGAGCGGCGTACACCGTGTACAGCGTGTGCCGGAGACAGAGAGCGGCGGCAGAATCCACACCTCCACAATTACGGTTGCCATTATGCCGGAGGCCGAGGAAGTGGACGTTGTCATTGAGGAAAAGGATATCCGAATCGACGTTATGCGTGCGTCAGGAAACGGCGGACAGTGCGTCAATACAACGGACTCCGCTGTACGTCTGACTCATTATCCAACGGGGATCGTGATTTACAGCCAGACCGAAAAGTCACAGCTGCAGAACAAGGAAAAGGCGTTCCGGCTGCTTCGCTCCAAGCTGTATGACCTGGAACTGGAAAGGCAGCAGGCGTCCGAGGCTGAGGCGAGAAGAAGCCAGGTCGGAACCGGGGACCGTTCTGAGAAGATCAGAACCTACAACTTCCCCCAGGGACGGGTTACGGATCACAGAATTAAGCTGACGCTGCACAAACTGGATACGATTCTAAACGGGGACCTGGATGAAATCATAGATAGTCTGACCGCTGCAGACCAGGCGGCAAAACTGGCTAATATGAATGATAACTAAGCAGGATTAATCAGAGTCCGGCATCAGCGGTAAAAGCTGATGCCGGACTCTTATAGTTGTGCGCCGTCAGAAAACTTTAGTACAGATTGAAAAAGGTTTCTTATGTGTATGCTCTGTTACATATACAACTTATATACCATCCACCTCCAGTTGCACAGGAAGAACACGGCAAGTACGCTCAGCACCATATAAACCGCAGGCTCGTGGGCGGAGAGTGCGAGCTCTTTTCTCGTGCCGGTCCGGGGAAACAGGCGCCGGTATACGATCCAGATGCAATAGCCGGCCAGTGCGCCGAAGGTGTTCATGATCAGGTCATTAATATCGGTAACCCTGTTGTTAAATAACTGGCAGATTTCGATGGAAAGAGAATAGCCGGCTCCGGCCAGAAGGACTCTAGGGAGTGTACGGTAATTGCTCCAGAGCAGCGGCAGGAGAAATCCAAGTGGCATGAACATGATGATATTCAAAATCTGTGAAAGCTCCAGCCCATCGTTAAATGGAATCAGGTTGATCTTATCCAGTGAAAGGATGCTGTCGTATTTGCCGATGTCCCATATGGTTCCGATCCCTGTTGTGTCCAGTACCATATGGAGGTAGAACACAAACAGGAATACCCAGATAAAATGAGCCTTAGTCAGATGTTTTCCGGGCTTGCGGGCCCGGATAAACATATAGATAAGACAGGGCAGCAGCACACATAAAATAGGATAGAGCGTAATAATAATATCAGCCATAGCGGTTTCCTCCTTGATGCTTGTACATCGAAAATAATTAACTTACTGTTATACTGACCTAAATTTTCGATGCATTAGTTTGTAACGGTTCAGACAGGCCTGCCTGATTTGTTACGTTAGTTTCATTATTTCAGCTTCTTCTTAAAATACTTTGGGGATTTTATTAAGATTTTATGATTTAGGAAGTTCCTGTATCACGAAAAGCCTGAGGGCGTAGATACTGCGGATGCAGGGCCGTATAACTGTATTGAAGCATGGATATATAAATGAAGGGTTTACAGATACGAAGGAACTGGAGTAATATGATTAACATACGAATTGTTATAATGAGAGAGGTAAGACCATGAAAGAAAAACTGAAGAGATTATTTTCCTATTATAAGCCCTACAAAGGGCTGTTTTACAGCGACATGTTTTTTGCCATACTTGGAGCGGCTGTGACCCTGGTCATTCCGATGATTGTCCGGTATATTACAAACGACGTTATTTATTTTGACAGGGCCGATGCGAGACATGCAATTCTGGTTCTGGGTGCTGTGATGCTGGCGCTTGTGGCACTGGAAGTTTTCTGCAATTTTTACATAGCGTACTTCGGACATACGATGGGCGCAAAGATGGAAGCCGATATGCGCAGCGATATATTCGGCCATTATCAGAAGCTGACATTTGCGTTTTATGATAATCAGAAGGTCGGCCACCTGCTCTCCAGAATTACAAGCGACCTGTTCGATATCAGTGAGCTGCTTCACCACGGACCGGAGGACCTTGTGATATCTATTATTAAAATAATCGGTTCCTTTGTGATTCTGCTGACTGTTAATGTAAAACTGGCTTTGATCGCTTTTATATTTATTCCGGTTATGGCGATATTCGCCTTTTATTATAACGGTAAAATGAAAACTGCATTCAAAAGAAACCGAGAGAAGATTGCAGACATAAACAGCCAGATTGAAGACAGTCTTTCGGGTATCCGTGTCGTAAAATCATTTGCAAATGAAAATATGGAAATGAAAAAATTCAAGGCAGGGAATGAGAATTTTGTGGCGGCAAAGAAGCTGAGCTATAAGTACATGGGAATTTATAATTCCGGGCTTGGGGCAATGAGTACTCTGATTACTGTTGTCGTACTGCTGGCTGGCGTGAGCCTGATGCTCAATGGCTCGATTGCCGTGACGGATCTGATTACATTTCTGCTTTATATTAATAATTTTACGGAACCAGTAAGGAAACTGGTGAACTTCACCGAGCAATTCCAGAACGGCTATTCCGGTTTCGAGAGATTTCTGGAAATCCTGTCTATAGCTCCGGATATTGCCGATGAGCCTGATGCGGTTTCCTTGAAAGACGTAAAAGGCACCATTGAGTTTAAAAAAGTATCCTTTTACTATGAAAATGAGAGTGAGAAAGTTCTGGACAATCTGGATCTCAAAGTGGAGGCAGGCGACTATATAGCACTGGTAGGACCGTCGGGAGTGGGTAAGACAACGCTTTGCAGCCTGATCCCCCGTTTCTATGAAGTATCTGAGGGCGGGATCCTTCTGGATGGAACGGACATCAGGCATATCAAATTGGAAGAACTACGCAGTCATATCGGAATCGTACAGCAGGATGTCTATCTGTTTTCGGGCAGTGTGATGGATAATATCCGTTACGGAAAACCCGGGGCTACGGACGAAGAAGTGGTACGTGCGGCCAAAAATGCCAATGCCCACGAGTTTATCATGAGTTTTCCCGAAGGTTACGATACAGATATCGGACAGCGGGGCGTAAAACTGTCAGGAGGGCAAAAACAGCGCCTTTCCATTGCCAGAGTCTTCCTTAGGAATCCTGAAGTGCTGATCTTTGACGAAGCAACCTCTGCGCTAGACAATGAAAGTGAAAAAGTAGTACAGCAGTCAATGGAGAATCTGGCAAAAAACAGAACCACCTTTGTGATTGCGCACAGGCTGTCTACGATCCGCAATGCACAGCGTATACTGGTCATGGCGGATCATGGGATTGCAGAAGAAGGGACACATGAAGAATTGCTGAGAAAACGGGGGATATATGCGGGGCTGTACCAAATGCAGTTCGGGAATTAAGGGACGAGCCTTAGCCTCATTGACGGGTGGGGACGCTCCATAAAGGGATGGCGCATCCGGGCGGTACGAAAAGGCTCATTCCTTAGGAGGCCTCAAAGGGGGCGGCGTATGGCATTGGATTGGAGGGACTTTTATAGCCCCGATAAGTTTTGAAGGAGAAGGGGGGCTTTCACTGAAAAGTCTTACAGACCAGTGTGGTCAAAGATATAAAAGCACTCAAAAAAGTTTTGCCGATATAAACGAACCACCAATTCTCTCCCATATACAACCCTAGTCCCTCCCCGGCATCCCTTTCATTAAGCGTCCCCTTCCGCGCCGGGACTAAAGCTCTCTAAATCTCATTTTTTTAAATATCTATGCTTTTATTGTCAGTTAAAGAAAAAATGTGGTATACTATCAAAGTATTATTTGTCTGTGAGACAAGTTTATACAAAAGGTTATTAGTAATTACATTCAGAAAGAGAAGGATAGGAATGGACGATATAAATTTTAAACGGCCGGAGCTGGAGGACAGGGAGATCATTACTTCTTATTTTTATAAGGCACCTAGCAGGAGCTGCGAAAGGACATTCAGTAACGTGTACCTCTGGTCCAGGCATTATCATGTTAAGTATGCTGTTATAGAGGATGCCCTGATATTTCAGGACGATGAATTTGATCTTGCGTTTGCTTATCCGGCGGGAGAACCACAGTGCGTTAAAAATGCACTGGAATTTCTTATGAAATACAGCGTGGAGAAGGGATATCCGTTTAAACTATATAACGTGACGGAAGAAAATTTTGCGCAGTTGGATCGCTGGTATCCCGGTGAATACCAGATTGAGTATGAACGGGATCAAGCGGATTATGTGTATGAAACGGAAAAGTTAGCGACGTTGGCAGGCAAGAAGCTTCACAGCAAACGAAACCACATTAATAAGTTTAAGACGGCGAATCCGGACTGGAGCTATGAGACGCTGGATGACAGTAACCAGGAAGAGTGTTTCCAGATGGCATTGAAATGGCGTAACCAGAATGGGTGTGAGGAGGATTCCGATAAGAATGCGGAGATGTGCGTGACACTGAATTCGCTGCGTTTGTTTAAGGAACTTGGGCAGAGGGGCGGTGTTCTCAGGGTGAACGGAGAGATTGCCGCATTTACGATTGGCGAACCTGTATGCGGGGATACGTTTGTTGTTCATATAGAAAAGGCATTTGCTGATATTGACGGTGCATATCCGATGATTAACCAGCAGTTTGTGCTGCACGAATGCATGGATTATAAATATGTGAACCGCGAGGAGGATACGGGGGCGGAAGGGCTGAGGAAGGCAAAACTTTCGTACAGGCCGGCCTTTCTGGTAGAAAAAGGGGTTGTTACTAAAAAGACGGCCCGCGGTACCGAATAGCGAATTCAGTTCTGCGGCTATTCCGCAGAACTGTCAGAAGGGTATCCCCGGATGTCCATATATTAAATAAATCAGAAATGGAGAGAGGAAAATGATTTCAAAAAAAATGGAAACTATGGTCGCGAACAGTTCTGCGATCCGCGCAATGTTTGAAGAAGGCAACCGTCTGGCGGGGATTTACGGAGCGGAGAATATATATGATTTCAGCCTGGGCAATCCCAATGTTCCCGCGCCGGAGGCGGTAAAGGACGCGATCCGCGAGCTGCTTGATGAAGAAAACCCCGTTGTGCTTCATGGATATACAAACAGTAATGCAGGCTACGAGGATGTAAGACAGGCCATTGCAGAATCTTTAAATAAAAGATTTGGTACATATTTTGAATCTAAGAATATTACAATGACGGTTGGTGCGGCAGGCGGCCTGAATGTCATTCTCAAATCGCTTCTGAACCCCGGAGACGAGGTCATTGCGTTCGCCCCTTATTTCGGCGAATACAGGAGTTATACGAATAATTATGACGGAGTGCTTGTGGAGATTTCTCCGGATACCTCCACATTCCAGCCAAAACTGGATGAATTTGAAGCCAAAATCACGCCGAAGACAAAGGCTGTCATTGTAAATACTCCGAACAACCCGACCGGCGTTGTCTATTCGGAGGATACCATTCGTAAGATGGCCGCTGTCATGGATGAAAAGCAAAAAGAATATGGGACGGAGATTTATCTGATTTCCGACGAGCCATATAGAGAACTGGCATATGACGGAGTAGAAGTTCCGTATCTTACAAAGTATTATGCCAATACGGTTGTAGGATATTCCTACAGCAAATCCCTCTCCCTTCCAGGGGAGCGCATCGGTTATCTGGTAATTCCGGATGAGGCGGCTGACAGTGAAAAGCTGATCGGAGCAGCAAATGTGGCGACCAGAATTCTGGGCTTTGTAAATGCGCCTACCCTGCAGCAGAAGGTGGTTAAGAAATGTCTGAACGAAAAGACAGATATTTCTTATTACAATAGAAACAGAGAAACATTATATAACGGTTTAAAAGAATTAGGCTTTGAATGTATCAAACCGGAAGGCGCTTTTTATCTGTTTGTAAAATCACCGGTTGCAGATGAAAAAGAATTCTGTGCCGCAGCGAAAAAGTATAATATTTTGATTGTGCCCGGCTCCTCATTCGCATGCCCTGGCTATGTCAGGCTGGCATATTGTGTATCCTATGAGACAATCGTGAATTCTCTGCCTAAATTTGCGGAACTGGCGGCAGAATACAGATAGGACAGGAGCAGCGAAAATGGAACCAAATGCAAAGTTGTTAGAAAATATACGTAAAGTAGAGCCTTATGTTCCCGGTGAACAGCCACAGGAAAAGGTAATCAAGCTTAATACAAATGAAAATCCCTATCCACCGGCGCCGGGGGTGCTTGAAGCGTTGAAGCATCTGGACACAGACCGTCTGCGTCTTTATCCGGACCCTGCCTCGGGCACACTTGTGGAGGCACTGGCAGAGTATTACGGTGTTAGCGTGAACAAGTATTTGTTGGAGTTGGCTCTGATGATGTACTGTCAATGTGTTTTTTGACATTTTTCAATTCAAAAAAGCCGATTTTGTTTCCGGATATTACATATTCGTTTTATAAAGTATGGGCTGAGCTTTATCACATCCCTTATGAGTGCCCGAAACTGGATGAAGATTTTCGTATCCGAAGGGAAGATTACTATAAGGAAAACGGAGGGATTATATTCCCCAATCCAAATGCTCCTACGGCCGTTTATGAGGATCTGGAGTTTGTTGAGGATATTCTAAAGCATAATCAGGAAGTGATTGTGATCGTAGATGAGGCATACATTGATTTTGCAGGAAGATCTGCGCTGAAACTTTTAAACAGGTACGAGAACCTGATCGTAGTGCAGACATTTTCAAAAGCGAGATCTATGGCGGGGATGCGAATCGGATATGCCATCAGCAGCCCGGCTTTGATTAAATACCTGGATGATGTGAAGTATTCATTCAATTCTTATACCATGAATCTTCCGTCGCTTGTATGCGGGACAGAAGCAGTAAAAGATAAAGTGTATTTTGGTAAGACGACAGCAAGTATCATAGAAACCAGAGAGTGGGCCAAGAAAGAGCTGAGTAGTCTGGGCTTTCAGTTTCCCGACGCAAAAGCTAATTTTATATTTGCTGCTCACCCGGATTATGATGCAGCAAAACTGTTTGCTGCTCTGAAAAAAGAAAATATTTATGTAAGGTACTGGGGCAGCGAACGGATCGAGCAGTATCTGCGAATCACAGTAGGAACCAGAGAAGAGATGGAAGCACTTTTTCACATTTCTGAAAAGTTATATAAGATAATTTGTAACAGTTCAGGCTTGCCTGAACTGTTACGATAGTTTATAGAAGCATCCCCATAAATGAGGAAGTGACAGGTTTCAAATCACCAGATAGAAAACCGGAAGCCAAAATGTGTATTGAGACAGGAAACAGAGCTGTCAGAAATACATATTTTGACTTCCGGTTTGGTTTAGGATCCCGCTTCCATCTGTCCTTTTCCCTCATTTTGTTCTTTCAGCATCAGCAGATGCAGATATTCTTCCAGTTTCCGTTGGGATTCCGCGGAAAGATGAAGATAAGAAATCAGGATCTCACGCCCCCTTTCAGGTGCAGTACTGGCGGTTGTGATAATCCCTAGCTTCGAACCCGTCAGCAGATAATCGGCCGATACGCCGAAGTATGCGGCGATGCGCAGCAAACGTTCATAATCCGGCTGTTTGCCCTTCGTCTCATAGCCTGCGATTGTGGAGCGTGTCACTTTCAGATAATCAGCCAGTTCCTTCTGCGTGACATGATTTTGTTCCCTTAGTAGTTTCAATGTAGATGCAAACTTCATAATGGCACCTCCCAGAATATGGTATATTTTACCAGCTTGTTACAATTTATAGACAAATTGTGTCAAAAATCAACATAAGAAAAACAAAAGTGTCAATATGACACGTATTGATTACTGAACAAATTGCTGCAAAAGTGATACCCGTTGACACAGACCGGTAAAATTCGTATAATGAAATTGAGAAAAAGAAGGGAAGTATATGCATGATCGCAAAGAATAACGAAGAAAAAAGAAACCGGATCTGGAGGGCTGTAATGGCTGTGACAACTGTGCTGATCATCATCATAGCAGCCTTTTTCGTGATAAAGCTTTTTACTGCCAATCCAGTGGAAGGCAAGTGGAGTCATGAGGACAGCGGCCTGGTTATGTCGATCAGGGGGAATGGGACCGCAGTACTTGAATGGCCGGAAGAGTTCGAGAGCGAAGGCGTCTCTGTTGAGATGAGGTATAGTGTTGACAAAGATACAAAGACATTTACACTGCGGTCGGATGACGAGGCAGTACAAAAGGCAGCGGATGCATCGGACGGAACTGCTACAGCAGAAGGATTAAGTTCGGCAGTGAATTCGCTGGAGGGAACGTATGACTACAACATTGAAAAAAGTACACTGACACTGACCGACAGAGAGTATGGAGATCAGATGATATTTGATAAAAAGTAACCGGAAAACAGGGAATTCACTCCCTGTTTTTCTACGATAAGACGGTGTGTGCAGAAAGGATAATTACGATGGAGATGTTAAGAGAAAAGACAAAAACAGTCAGAATAGGAGATGTCCTTATTGGAGGCGGTCATACGGTTGCAATCCAGTCTATGACGAATACAAGAACCGAGGATGTGGAGTCTACAGCAGCACAGATACGAAAGCTGGAGGCGGCAGGCTGCGAGATCATCCGTTGCGCAGTACCAACGATGGAGGCGGCTTATGCCTTAAAAGAGATTAAGAGGCAGATCCATATCCCACTGGTTGCAGACATTCATTTTGATTACAGGCTTGCAATTGCGGCGATCGAGAACGGAGCAGATAAGATCCGGATCAACCCTGGTAATATCGGGAGCAGGGAACGTCTGCAGGCCGTCGTGAAAAAGGCAAAGGAATATGAGACGCCGATCCGGGTGGGCGTCAACAGCGGTTCGCTGGAAAAACCATTGCTGGAGAAGTACGGCGGCGTGACCGCTGAGGGGATCGTGGAGAGTGCGCTGTACAAGATCCGAATGATCGAAGAGATGGAGTATGATAACCTTGTGGTCAGTATCAAATCTTCTGATGTAATGATGTGTGTGAAGGCCCACGAACAGATCGCTTCGAGGTGTCCTTACCCGCTCCATGTGGGGATCACTGAGGCAGGAACTGTTTACTCGGGAAATGTCAAATCTTCTGTAGGACTGGGAATCATCCTGTACGAAGGCATCGGCGATACCATCCGTGTCTCTTTGACCGGAGATCCACTGGAAGAGATTAAAACTGCAAAGCTGATATTGAAGACACTGGGGCTGCGCAAAGGCGGGATCGAAGTGGTGTCCTGCCCGACCTGCGGTCGGACGAAGATTGACCTGATCGGCCTTGCAAACCAGGTTGAGAATATGGTGGCAGATATCCCTCTGGATATCAAGGTTGCCGTTATGGGATGTGTCGTTAACGGCCCGGGTGAGGCAAAAGAGGCAGATATCGGAATTGCAGGGGGAATTGGAGAAGGCCTTCTGATCAGGAAAGGTGAAATTGTGAAAAAGGTGAAGGAAGAGGAGCTTCTGGAAACCTTGCGGCAGGAGTTGTTAAATTGGAAAAGATAGGGAACGAAAAGATATTTTTTCATGTTTTTCCAACATTAAAAGTGGAAAATGATATCAAGATGCTTTTTAGCGATGTGGAGGTCTCGAAGATCACAACGAACTCAAAACGTGATTTTCTCCGTGTCCACATTTTCAGCAGGCATCTGATCCAGAAAAAGCATATATGGCAGATGGAACAGAAGATTAAAGAGCAGCTTTTTGGCAATACGAGGGTGTCCATCCGCCTGGAAGAGCAGTATGCGTTGTCCGAGCAGTACACGGCGAGCACGCTCATGATGGAATACCGGGAAAGCATTGTGCAGGAACTGAAGCAGCACAGCGTGCTGGCGGCAAGTATGTTTGAACAGGCAGAGATGCACTTTGAAGGCAGTGATATCCTGTATCTGGAGATGCTCAATACGATCGTATCCGAAGGAAAACGGGAGTATATCGTAGATCTGCTTCATGAAATCTATGAAAAGAGATTCCATATCAAAGCCGACATCAGGGTAACGTACCGCGAGGCGCAGGGAGAGCAGGACCGTCAGTATGAAGAGCAGAGGATCCAGCAGGAGATCAATGCCATATTTGAACGCAGGGCAAAGCAGAGAGGCGAAGAACCGGCAGAGGACAGCGTTGGCGGCCAGAGAGAAAAAAAGGAGGGGAACCAGGAAAAACGGGGAGACTCCGGGAAGAAAGGCGATTTCAAGAAGAAAGATTTCAAGAAAAAAGATTTCTACAGGCCGCTTAAGCAAGGCGATGACCCGAGTCTGATATACGGCAGGAATTTCGATGATGAGCCGATCACACTGGATCAGGTTGTTACCGAGATGGGAGAGATTACCGTCCACGGAAAGATCATTAATTTTGACACCAGAGAGATCAGAAATGACAAGACGATTCTGATGTTTGCAGTCACGGATTTTACCGATACGATTACGGTGAAGATGTTCACCAGAAATGATCAGCTGCCGGAGCTGCTGGGGGATTTAAAAAAGGGTGTTTTCGTTAAAATCAAGGGGATTACAACCATTGATAAATTTGACGGGGAACTGACCATCGGCTCAGTGACAGGCATCAAAAAGAGCGGAGATTTTACCGTTACAAGAAAGGATCTGAGCCAGGTTAAGAGAGTGGAGCTCCACTGTCACACAAAGATGAGCGATATGGACGGGGTTTCTGAGGTAAAGGATATTGTGAAGCGTGCCCATGACTGGGGGCATCCCGCCGTTGCCATTACAGACCATGGTATTGTGCAGTCGTTCCCGGATGCCAATCATTTTATCGAGACACTTGATAAGGACGATCCTTTTAAAGTGATTTATGGTGTGGAAGGCTATGTTGTAGATGATCTGACGGAGATCGCGGTGAATGCCGGGGATGAGCGGCTGGATGATACATATATCGTATTCGATCTGGAGACGACGGGTTTTAGCGCTATTAAAGATAAAATAATTGAGATCGGAGCAGTTAAGGTTGTAAATGGAGAGATTGTGGAACGGTTCAGCACCTTTGTCAATCCCAAAAGGCCGATCCCGTTTGAGATCACACAGCTCACAAGCATTACGGATGAAATGGTGATGGGATATCCGGATATCGAGACGATATTGCCGCAGTTTCTGGAATTTGCGGCGGATGGGGTGCTTGTTGCGCACAATGCGGGGTTTGATGTGGGATTTATCGAGCAGAATTGCAGATATCAGGATATAGAGCCGGACTTTGTTTATGTGGATACGGTGGCTATGGCGAGGGTACTTCTGCCTACACTGTCCAAGTATAAGCTGAACGTGGTGGCGAAGGCACTGGGGATCTCCCTGGAGAACCACCACCGGGCGGTAGACGACGCTGCCGCTACAGCGGAGATATTCGTAAAGTTTGTCCAGATGCTGAAAGAACAAAATATCACAACCTTAAAGGAAATGAACCAGTTTGGAGACATGAATCCGAATGCCATCCGCAAACTGCCCACCTATCATATCATCATACTGATAAAAAATGATATCGGCCGGTATAACCTTTACCAGCTGATTACCGAGTCCCATTTGACCTACTATGCAAGAAGGCCAAGGATCCCCAAAAGTGTGCTGAACAGGTACAGGGAGGGGCTGATCGTGGGGAGCGCATGCGAGGCTGGAGAACTGTACCAGGCTGTCTTGAACAATAAGTCTGCAGAGTCCATCGCAAGACTTGCAGATTTCTATGATTACTACGAAATCCAGCCACTCGGCAACAACCGGTTTATGATGGTCAGTGACAAGT
The DNA here is from genome assembly GCA_000509105.1 of Clostridiales bacterium VE202-21. Taxonomy (GTDB): domain Bacteria; phylum Bacillota; class Clostridia; order Lachnospirales; family Lachnospiraceae; genus Faecalicatena; species Faecalicatena contorta. The sequence goes on from BAIF02000108.1 coordinate 30,142, forward strand.
TTCCGGATATCAACACTACGGAGGACTTAGAGGAGATTAACAGAAAGATTGTGGAACTGGGAGAAAAGTTCAAAAAGCCGGTTGTAGGTACCTGCGACGTGCACTTCCTGGATCCGGAGGACGAGGTGTACCGTCGGATTATCATGGCAGGTAAGGGATTCAGTGATGCTGATGAACAAGCGCCGCTGTATCTGCGGACAACGGAGGAGATGCTGGAAGAGTTTGAATATCTGGGTTCAGCAAAGGCCAGAGAGATTGTCATAGAGAATACGAACAAGATCTGCGATATGGTTGAGAAAATATCTCCGATCAATCCGAATAAGTGTCCGCCGGTGATCGCAAATTCGGAGCAGGATCTGAGGAATATCTGTTACAACAGGGCTCATGAAATCTATGGCGAAGACCTGCCGGAGCCGGTATCCACCCGTCTGGAGAAGGAACTGAACTCTATCATATCGAACGGGTACTCCGTCATGTATATCATTGCCCAGAAGCTGGTATGGAAATCAAATGACGACGGATACCTGGTAGGTTCCCGTGGTTCTGTTGGTTCTTCCTTTGTTGCCACGATGTCAGGGATCACTGAGGTAAATCCCTTAAGTCCGCATTATTACTGTGAGAAATGCCACTATAATGAATTTGACTCCCCGGAAGTAAAGGCATACGCAGGGGGCTGCGGCTTCGATATGCCGGACAAGATATGCCCGAACTGCGGGGAAATGCTGATTAAGGCGGGATTTGACATCCCATTCGAGACCTTCCTCGGCTTTAAGGGCGATAAAGAGCCTGATATTGACCTGAACTTCTCGGGAGATTATCAGGCAAAGGCACATAAGTATACGGAAGTGCTATTCGGGGAAGGCCATACGTTTAAGGCCGGGACTATCGGAACACTTGCAGATAAGACCGCTTTTGGTTATGTAAGGAACTATTACGAGGAACGCGGGCACAGAAAAAGAAAGTGTGAGATTGACAGAATTACGGTGGGATGCACAGGGATTCGCAGAAGTACGGGCCAGCATCCGGGAGGGATCGTCGTACTGCCTCACGGACACAGCATCAATGAGTTTACCCCGGTGCAGCATCCGGCAAACGATATGACAACAGATATCATAACGACCCACTTTGATTATCATTCCATTGACCATAACCTTTTGAAGCTGGACATTCTCGGCCATGATGATCCGACCATGATCCGTACACTAGAGGAATATATCACATCGGATGCCATGGACAATGAGTACAATGAGGAGAATCCGTTTATCGCCACCAATATACCGCTGGACGATAAGAAGGTGCTCTCCCTGTTCCACGATACAAGTGCTTTGGGGATCAAACCGGAGGATATAGACGGGTGCAACCTGGGATGCCTTGGGATTCCTGAGTTCGGGACAGACTTCGTTATTCAGATGGTACAGGATGCGAAGCCGCAGTCACTTTCAGACCTGATCCGTATATCGGGTCTGTCCCACGGGACAAATGTGTGGCTGGGAAATGCACAGGAACTGGTAAAATCAGGAAAGGCCACGATTTCCACCTGTATCTGTACACGTGATGATATCATGATCTACCTGATCAACCAGGGTGTGGACAGCGCGCTGTCCTTTACAATCATGGAGAGTGTGCGTAAGGGAAAAGGGCTGAAACCAGAATGGGAAGAAGCCATGAAGGAGAAGAACGTGCCGGACTGGTACATCTGGTCCTGTAAACAGATCAGCTACATGTTCCCGAAGGCCCATGCGGCGGCGTACGTTATGATGGCTTACCGCATCGCGTACTGCAAGATTAATTATCCGCTGGCGTATTATGGCGCTTATTTTGGTATCCGCGCCAATGCATTTTCTTATGAAATCATGTGCCAGGGGAAAGACAAGCTGAATTATTATATAAAAGACTACAAACGCAGGGCGGATTCGCTGAGCAATAAAGAGCAGGATGTAGTAAAAGACATGAAGATCGTGCAGGAAATGTATGCCAGAGGCTATGAGTTCCTGCCTCTGGATATCTATAGGGCAAAGGCAACCAAATTCCAGATTATAGACGGGAAACTGATGCCGCCGCTCTCCAGTATTGAAGGTATGGGTGAGAAAGCCGCGGAGGCTGTGGAGGAAGCAGCTAAAGACGGGCCGTACCTGTCTCTGGATGATTTCAGACAGCGGACAAAGGTCAGCAAAACAGTCATTGATTTTATGGCGGAACTGGGGCTGTTTGGAGACCTGCCGCAGAGTAATCAGTTGTCGCTATTTGATTTTGGGTAGGGAGCGCGGGGAATAATGTATGGACTTTCCATTCTTATTTATGCTATAATGTTCCCAATGGACTTTTATCGGGGAATTTTTATGTCCCGGGAATGCTTAAAGATTTATGGAGGAGAAGAATTATGTACGGTTTCGAGGAAATCAAGAATGAAGATGTAGAGATTGCGGAAGCGATTCAGGCGGAGATGGACAGGCAGAATTCTCATATTGAGCTGATTGCTTCTGAAAACTGGGTTAGTAAGGCTGTTATGGCAGCTATGGGCAGCCCGCTGACGAATAAATATGCAGAAGGATATCCGGGAAAGAGATATTACGGCGGATGCCAGTGTGTGGATGTTGTTGAGAATCTTGCCAGAGAGCGGGCAAAAGAGCTGTTCCAGTGCGAATATGCCAACGTGCAGCCTCATTCCGGAGCACAGGCTAATATGGCTGCAATGTTTGCTATGGTGGAGCCAGGTGATAAAGTGATGGGAATGAACCTGGATCACGGCGGACATCTGACTCATGGTTCACCGGTTAATCTGTCAGGCAAGTATTTTGATTTCTCAGCGTATGGCGTGAATGACAACGGTGTCATTGATTATGATAAGGTACTTGAAATCGCAAAAGAACATAAACCAAAGCTGATTATTGCTGGTGCAAGCGCTTATGCCAGGACCATCGACTTCAAGAGATTCCGTGAGATTGCGGATGAGGTAGGTGCATACCTGATGGTGGATATGGCGCATATTGCCGGTTTAGTGGCAGCAGGCATTCATCCAAGCCCGATCCCCTATGCACACGTGACGACCACCACAACGCATAAGACCCTGCGCGGACCAAGGGGCGGTATGATCCTGTGCAGTGAAGAGATGAATAAAAAGTTCAACTTCAATAAGGCAGTCTTCCCGGGAATCCAGGGCGGACCGCTGATGCACGTCATCGCAGCCAAGGCAGTCTGCTTCAAAGAAGCCCTGCAGCCTGAGTTCAAGACATACCAGGAACAGGTAGTGAAAAACGCCAAAGCATTGTGCAAAGGCCTCCAGGAAAGAGGCGTCAAGATCGTCTCCGGAGCAACCGACAACCACCTCATGCTCGTAGACCTGACAGAGAACGACTTAAGCGGCAAAGAACTTGAAAAACGTCTAGACGAAGCCCACGTAACCTGCAACAAAAACACCATCCCGAACGATCCCCGTTCTCCGTTCGTAACAAGCGGAGTAAGGCTCGGAACCCCAGCAGTCACCACCCGGGGAATGGTAGAAGAAGACATGGCAAAAATAGCAGAAATCATAGCCATGGTTATAGATGATGAAGCAAATGTAGAAAAAGCACAGGGAATGGTAGCAGAACTTACGAAAAAGTACCCGCTTATCTAATCCCCCAAAAAGAAAGGATTGCCGGGCCCTGCAATCCTTTCTTTTTCCTCTTACTGCCGCTAAGTCTGCGGCCCGCCCTACAAAACAGCACAGGTCTTTCCGGCCCCTCCCGTTGCTCATTCTGCAAAGCACTCTTTCCCCATAATTTTTTAAAATTTAATGCTTTAATTCGTCAAAGCAGTGTGTTATACTATTGGATAACGAATGTGATGTTGAAGGAGGTTTTTACGATGATTTGGGCAAAGGAAGAGACTCTGCCAAGGGCCGAGATTGAGAAAATCCAATTGGAACGGTTACAGAAAACGGCAGCATATATTTATGAAAGGGTAGAGCCTTACCGTAAGAAGATGGATGAGGCCGGTGTGAAGCCAGGAGATATTCAGAGCCTGGAAGACTTAAAGAAGATGCCGTTTACATATAAAGCAGACTTCAGGGATCATTATCCCGACGGCCTTTTTGCGGTAGATAAGAAGGAGATTGTCAGGTACCATGCAAGCTCTGGAACCACAGGGAAACCAACCGTAGTGGCATATACGAAGAACGATCTGGATGTCTGGCTGAACAATGTGGCAAGAATCGCATGTATGGGCGGCGCAACATCAGAAGATGTAGCGCAGATTGCATTCGGATACGGTACGTTTACCGGAGCACTTGGGTTGCATGGAGGTCTGGAGAAGTTGGGAGCGTCCGTTATTCCAATGTCTTCAGGCAATACGAATAAGCAGATTATGTTTATGCAGGATATGGGTGTGACACTGCTGGTAGCGACGCCTTCTTATGCTCTTCATCTTGGAGAGATCTTAAGGGAGCGGGGAATTGACCCTTCAAAGGATCTGAACATACATATCGGCCTGTTTGGCGGCGAAGGGATGACAGAACCCATGCGCGATGAGATGCATAAAGTCTGGGGCAACCAGTTTGTCTGTACACAGAACTACGGGATGAGCGAGCTGTGCGGACCCGGCGTATCAGGGGAATGTACGGAATTATGCGGTATGCATATCAATGAAGACTGGTTTATACCGGAGATTATTAATCCTGAGACAGAGGAAGTGCTGGCTCCCGGTGAGACTGGAGAGCTTGTAATAACCTGCCTGTGCAAGGAAGCGCTTCCACTTGTCCGTTACCGTACAGGAGATCTTACCAAACTGATGTATGAGCCGTGCAAATGCGGCAGAACAACGGTACGTATGGAGAATCTTTCAGGACGTGCGGATGATATGCTTGTAATCCGCGGTGTCAATGTATTCCCAAGCCAGATAGAAGAAGTCCTTCTGAGAATTGAAGAGATCGGGCCGCATTACGAGATTCTGGTCGAGAGAAAGAACCGTTTGGACGTTATGACAATCTCTGTTGAGCTGATCGACGACAGACTGCTGGACAGCTACGCAAAGTTAAGTGAATTGGAACAGAGTATCAAAGCTTCTCTGAAGTCACAGCTTGGACTCGCAACACAGATCAGGCTGGTTGCCCCGAACTCGCTTCAGAGATTTGAGGGCAAGGCAAAGAGAGTGAAAGATTTACGAAAGGATGGACTATAAACTATGTCAGAGAAAGTGATAATGCTGGGAAATGAGGCGATTGCCAGAGGCGCATATGAGGCCGGCATCAAAGTTTCCTCAGCCTATCCGGGAACCCCTAGTACAGAGATCAGTGAGTACATGGTTCAGTATAAAGATACTTTTTATGAAGAATGGGCGCCGAACGAAAAAGTAGCTGCTGAGGTGGCCGTAGGAGCCAGCATCGCAGGTGTGCGTGCGATGGCCTGCATGAAACACGTCGGCCTGAATGTGGCATCGGATCCGCTGTATTCCGTATCCTATATGGGCGTCAACGGCGGTCTTGTGCTTACAGTTGCCGATGATCCAGGTTTATACAGCTCCCAGAACGAGCAGGACACCAGGATGGTGGCAAGAGCAGCCCAGATCCCGGTGATCGAACCTTCTGACAGTGCGGAAGCAAAAGAATATATCAAGGCAGCTTTTGAACTAAGTGAGAAGTTTGACAGACCGTTTATTTACAGAATAACAACCAGGCTGGCACATTCCCAGGGCCTGGTAGAGCTGTGTGACAGGGAAGAGATCGAAGATAAACCTTACGTGAAAAATATCCGGAAAAATGTGATGATGCCGGGCAACGCAAAGCTGCGCCATGTGGAGATAGAAAGGCTCAACAAAGAGCTGGCCGAGGCCGCAAATACACTGCCGATCAACCGTGTGGAGATGAACGACACGAAAATAGGAGTCATTACAAGCGGTATCCCTTATCAGTATGTAAAAGAGGCACTTCCGCAGGCGTCCGTATTAAAACTGGGAATGGTCAATCCACTTCCAAGGAAGATGATTGAGGAATTTGCAGCAAAAGTAGATACGCTTTATATTGTAGAAGAACTGGATCCGGTCATTGAAGAGCAGGTGAAGTCCTGGGGGATCAAGGCAGTCGGTAAGGAGATCTTTACCGTGCAGGGAGAGTACAGCGCGAATATGCTGCGCAAAGCAATATTAAATGAGGAGCTGGATATCCAGCCAGCGGCAGATGCCCCGCAGCGCCCGCCGATTTTATGTCCCGGATGTCCGCACCGCAGCGTATACCATGTGCTGAATAAGCTGAAAATGCATGCGGCCGGGGATATCGGATGTTATACGCTGGGAGCGGTTGCGCCCTTAAGCGTAGTTGATACAACGATGTGCATGGGTTCCAGCATTTCCACCCTGCATGGCATGGAAAAGGCAAAGGGAAAGGAATACATCAAAGACTGGGTAGCCGTGATCGGCGATTCCACATTCTTACATACAGGAGTGAATTCCCTGATGAATATGGTTTATAATAAAGCGACAGGAACCGTGATGATTCTGGATAATTCCACTACCGGAATGACCGGGCATCAGGATCATGCTGCGACAGGAAAAACACTCCAGGGAGATCCGACTTATGCCATTGATATTGTGAAGCTGTGCAGCGCTATGGGTGTGAATCACGTGATTGAGGTAAATGCATTTGACCTGGACACACTGGAGAGGACAATTAAGGAAGAAGTTGCCAGAGATGAAGTGTCGGTCATTATCACAAAATCGCCGTGCGTACTTCTGGACAAATCCAAAAAGCCGCTCTATACCGTGCATGAGGACAAATGCAAAAAATGCGGTATGTGCATGAAGCCGGGATGCCCCGCAATGACGAAAAATGCAGACGGCACCATCCATATTGACGATACTATGTGTACGGGATGCGGCCTGTGCGAATCTCTATGTAAATTTGGTGCAATAGAACTGGTAAAGGCGGGTGAATAATCATGGCGACAAAGAATATTATGATTGTAGGTGTAGGCGGTCAGGGGACCCTGCTTACCAGCAGAATATTGGGAGGACTTACCATTGCAGGCGGCTATGATGTCAAACTTTCCGAGGTACACGGCATGGCACAGAGAGGCGGCAGTGTTGTTACATTTGTGCGCTATGGCGAGCAGGTGGCGGAGCCGATCGTGGAAGAGGGGCAGGCAGATGTAATCATTGCATTTGAACGCCTGGAAGCCCTGCGGTATGCACATTTTCTGAAAAAGGACGGAGTTTTGATTGTCAATGACTGGCGCATCGATCCGATGCCGGTTGTAATCGGCGCAGCAGAATACCCGGAAAATATCCTGGAGACCCTGGAAAAAGAGTATAAGATCTATAAGGTAAATGCGACGGAAGAGTCCAAGAAGCTTGGCAATCCTAAAGTATTCAATCTGATTGTACTGGGTGTTGCAGCACAGCATATGGACTTTACAAAAGAGCAGTGGTATGAGGTGATCGAAAAGACGGTTCCTCCAAAAACAATTGAAATCAATAAAAAAGCATTTGATGTAGGATACACATTATAAGGGATAGGCGGTGAGAGGATGATTAAGCAGTTATCAGTATTTGTGGAAAACAGGCCGGGCAGCCTGATGCAGGTGACATCGGCGCTGACGGAGGCACATATCAATATCAGGGCGATCGCTTCATTTGATACGCCTGAATTTGGAATTCTCAGGCTGGTGGTTGATAAACCGGCAGAAGCAAAGACCTATCTGACAAGCAAGGGGTTTGTTGTCAGGATACACGACGTAATTGGTGTAGAACTCAAAGATGAGAAAGGAAACCTGAACCGGATGCTTTCCATACTTGCAGAAGGCAGGATCAACATCAATTATATTTATTCTTTTGTAATCCGCGAGGGAAGGGCGCCGGTTATGGTGTTCAACACAGATGATTTTGAAAAAGCTGCGCGTGTTCTGGAAGCAGCGGAGGTAAAAGTCGTAAAAGAAGCGGATCTATAAAATTACGGAAATATGGGAAAACAGATAAGGAGTTAAACTAAAATGGCGGCAGTGACTTTAGAAAACTGGAAAGAGCGGATCTTTGACCCGGATATAGAATGCATGAGCAGTGACGAGATGGCTGCTCTGCAGAGCAGACGTCTGGCTGATGTAGTAGAAAGAGTATACAACAATGTAGATTTCTACCGTAAGAAGATGAAGGACCTTGGAGTAGAACCGGGTGATATCAAAGGAATCGAGGATATTAATAAACTTCCATTTACGACAAAGGAAGACCTGAGGGATAACTATCCGTTCGGGCTTCTGGCAATCCCCAAAAAAGATGTTGTCCGGGTACAGGGCACATCAGGAACGACAGGGAAACTGACTTTGGCGTCCTATTCGCAGAAGGATGTGGATGTGTGGGGCGAATGTGTAGCCAGATGCCTGACAATGGCCGGACTGACAGAGGAAGATATCATCCATGTATGCTATGGATACGGTTTATTTACAGGCGGAATGGGTCTGGACTTTGGAGCTAAGGCGCTTGGAGCGACAGCGATCCCTATGTCGGCGGGGAATACCAAACGTCAGATGATGTGTATGGAAGATTTTGGGTCTACAGCGTTCGCATGTACGCCTTCCTATGCACTGCATCTTGCGGAATCCCTGCAGGAGGCCGGTGTTGTGGACCGTCTGAAACTGAAGGCCGGGATTCACGGCGCAGAGCCATGGACCGAAGAGATGCGTAAGAAAATCGAAAGTATTCTGCATATCAACTGCTTTGATATTTACGGATTATGTGAGATTACGGGCCCTGGAGTTGCACAGGACTGTATCCATCATAGAGGTCTGCACATCAATGTAGATTACTTCTATCCGGAGGTACTCAATCCGGTAACTCACGAGGCTTGTGCAGACGGTGAGACAGGAGAACTGGTATTTACAACACTGGCAAAAGAGGCGATGCCGCTTTTAAGATACCGCACGAAGGATCTTACCAGCATTGACCACAGCACCTGCGACTGCGGCAGAACGACACCGAGGATATCCAAGTTTACAGGACGTACAGATGATATGAAAGTCATCCGCGGCGTCAACGTATTCCCGACGCAGGTTGAGACAGCACTTCTCAGCATGGGCGGCGCAGTTGCACCGCATTACCTCATGATTGTGGACAGAGAAGATAATCTGGATGTCCTGACGGTTATGGTGGAGGTCGATGAGAGCATGTTCTCAGACGAGATCAGAAAACTGGATGCGCTGAAAGCAAAGATCGGCGCAGTTCTGAAACAGGCGCTTGGAGTTTCCGTCCGCGTGAAGCTGGTTGAGCCTAAGACAATACAGAGAAGCGAAGGAAAAGCAGTACGTGTAATAGATAAGCGTAACCTGCAGTAGAGGAGGTAAGCACGATGGGAATCACAATACAACAATTATCAGTATTCTTGGAAAACCGGGAGGGACGTCTGGACGAAGTGCTTGCAGTGCTGGCCAGCAACGATGTGAATATCGTTGCACTGAGCCTGGCAGATACATCAGATTACGGAATGCTCCGCATGATTGTATCCGACCCGAACAAGGGAAGAGCGGTGCTTAAAGACAATGGAATCACAGCTATGCTGACAGACGTTGTGGCGCTTCGGGTGCCTCACGCGACGGGATCCTTAAGCAAGGCAATGCATCAAATCGTAGAAGGCGAAGTCAATATTGAATACATGTATGCATTCGCAAATGGGACAGACGCATCGGCGGTATTAAAAACTGACGACCCGGCAAGGGTGGTTGATATATTAAGAGGAAGTGGATTCGACGTCTGGGAGGCAGCGGAAGCTTACGTTTCCAATGTAAGCTTGTAGGCAGGGCGGTATTTGGCTGGTATGGGGACGCCCCGGGAACCGGACACAGGGGTGTCTGGAAACGGGGCTGGGCGCATTAAGGCGGTTAAATAGCGCCTTACCCGGTGGGGGAGCAGACGGGGGAGGCGGATTGAGTTGGTTGGTTTGGGCGGATCTGTGGCAAGCTGCAGAAAAACTACTAAATACGATGTGTTCCGGGTATCCAGTTCAATCCAATCCGCTTTATTCAAGTCCGCCTCCTGTTCGCTGGCGTCCCCTTCCAATACACAAAAAAAGCACCCGGAATATCCGGGCACTCTTTTTTTAATCTCATTTCTCTGTATTTCTTTTAAATATTAAATCTAATTTATATATTAAAAGGTACATTTAAAATTCTGATTAAAGTTTTACTACGTTGACTGCCTGTGGTCCTTTTGCGCCGTCTGTTACATCGAATTCAACTGCCTGGCCTTCTTCTAAGGATTTGAATCCATCCATCATTAATCCTGAGTAGTGTACGAATACGTCATTTCCCTCTGAGTCAGAGATGAATCCATAGCCTTTTTGGTTGTTAAACCATTTTACTGTACCTGTCATTGTGTTGCCCTCCATAAATAAAAAAATAAATAATAAAGTGTTCGCAATGCTCATTTCTATTCTGAACAACGCTGTATTAGCGTAGCATATTTAACAATGAAAGTCAATGTGTTTGTGAAAAAATCCATAAAAATATACAAAAAAGTGTCGAAAAATTACGGATTATCTGTGAACTGCGTGATTGTTTGAAAAGTAAGATTGTTTTTTATGCGAGTTTTGTTTAAAATACATATTGTAAGTAAAACAAAGGAGTGTAGCTTAAAATGAAAATGTCGACGAAGGGACAGTATGCGCTGGAGATTGTGGCAGATCTTGCGCTGCATTCCAGCAGGGATCATCTTGAGAGTCTGAAGAATATAGCAGAAAGACGGAAGTTGTCTGAGAAATATCTGGAGCGGATAGTAAAGCCCATGAAAGAAAAGGGAATCGTAAAGAGTGTTCGTGGCGCTTACGGAGGATACTGCCTGGAAAGAGATGCCGAAGAACTGACCGTGCTGGAGGTACTGACGGCAGTAGAGGGGGAACTGGCTCCGGTGCACTGCCTTACCAGAGAGAGCAATTGCGGCATAGCCTGCGGATTGTGCCCAACCAGAAATACTTGGGAAGAAATGTGGAAGACGATGAATGATGCGGTAGGCAGGGTTACAATAGCGGATATCATCCGGGCAGCGGAAATGAAGGGGACGTCAAGCAAACTATAAACGGCAGGCTGTCCTGCCTGTAAGGTTGGTTTAAAACCCTGACCACGTACAGCGCAGCCACTGCACATCCGCCGCCCTTGGTTTAGAATCCCGCCGGGAAACTAATTTTTCCTGCCGTTTGGATGAACCTAGCTATGCGTGGAACGGGGCGGGGGCAGACAGAAGCATACCGCTGTTTGGAAAACATCTACTGCTGCTTAGCGCAGCGCTCAGTATCCAAACAGCGGTATGCTTCTGTCTGCCCCCGCCCCGTTCCACGCAAGGCGTCCCCCAAGCGTATAAAATCCAGTTTTAAAATTTGTATTGACATGGTAGGAATATGGGTGTATAACATTAAATATACAATACATATCAAAATAGTAGGATATAGAAAGAAGGTGTTATATGAAGGTATCTACAAAAGGAAGATACGGACTCCGTGCACTTGTGGATATGGCAGCGAATTCACAGGAGGGTCCGATTTCCCTGATCCAGACGGCAAAGCGGCAGAATATTTCTTTAAATTATCTGGAGCAGGTCTTTGGAGTTTTGAGAAAAGCAGGCATTGTTGTCAGTGTGAAAGGGGCCGGCGGAGGATATAAGCTGGCCAAGAGCGCCGAGTGCATTACAGTGAAGGAGATACTGGAGGCTTTGGAAGGGGAATTTTCCATTATCGACAGGAATGGGGAGGAGGCCGCGGATCCTGTACAGAAAGCCATACAGGAACTTGTGTGGGATGAGATTGACAGTAAGGTGAACGAATTCCTCAGTAAACGGACGCTGGCCCAGCTGGTGCGGGAGTACAGAGAGAATCTGGATTGCAGTACGAATATGTACTATATTTAATTCAGACAGTTTTAAAGGAAGCATGTAAAGGTGAATTGACAGGAAAGTGAGGACAACGCAAATGAGCAGAGACAGAAAATTAAGATTTGAGACATTACAGTTACACGTAGGACAGGAACAGCCGGATCCGGCAACAGACGCCAGGGCGGTTCCCATTTACCAGACCACGTCCTATGTATTCAGGGACTGTGAGCATGCGGCTCAGCGTTTTGGACTCGCTGATGCAGGAAATATATACGGAAGGCTGACGAACAGCACCCAGGATGTCTTTGAGAAACGGATCGCGGCGCTGGAGGGCGGATCGGCGGCACTCGGTGTTGCATCCGGTGCGGCGGCAATTACTTACACATTTCAGAATCTTGCTAAACAGGGAGACCATATTGTAGCCTCAAAATATATTTATGGGGGAAGCTATAACCTGTTGGAACATACGCTTCCGGATCAGGGCATTACCACAACTTTTGTGGATCCGGAAGTAGAAGGCGCAGTGGAAGCAGCGATTCAGGAGAATACAAAAGCAATATTTATAGAATCTATTGGGAACCCGAATGCAAATCTGGTCGATATACAGGAGATCGCCGATATTGCCCACAGATATCATATCGTCCTGGTAGTGGACAGTACATTTGCCACGCCATACCTGCTGAGGCCCTTTGAATACGGTGCAGATATTGTTGTTCACTCTGCAACTAAGTTTATCGGAGGACATGGGACCGCTTTGGGCGGAGTCATTATAGAAAGCGGGAACTTTGACTGGAACGCATCCGGTAAATATCCGCAGCTGACAGAACCGGATCCAAGTTATCATGGTGTACGCTTTTATGAGGCGGCAGGGGCTGCAGCATTTGTAACGAGAATACGGGCGGTGATTCTGCGGGACACCGGGGCAACGATGGCGCCGCTCCATGCATTTTTATTTTTGCAGGGGCTGGAGACATTGTCTCTCCGGGTGGAGCGCCATGTGGAGAATACGGTGAAGGTCGTAGAATTTCTGCAGGCACACCCAAAAGTATTGAAAGTGAATCATCCGTCCGTGCAGAACAGTCCATATCATGAACTGTATCAGAAATATTTCCCCAATGGAGGTGCTTCAATCTTTACATTTGAAATAAACGGCACTGGGGAAGATACGAAGAAATTCATTGATAACCTGGAGATATTCTCTCTGCTCGCCAATGTTGCAGATGTGAAATCACTGGTTATCCATCCGGCCAGTACCACGCACTCCCAGATGACGCCCGAAGAGCTGGAGGCTTCCGGCATCAGGCCGAACACGGTCAGGCTGTCCGTGGGAACCGAGCACATAGATGATATCCTGTATGACCTGGAACAGGCTTTAGAACGAATATAATAAGATTTGTAAGGCTCGTGAAGATCTGGACGGTTACTTATTTTGCATTGCACATAAGAGACCAAAATCCGGTTACTTATGTGCTTTCAGCTATAAAAATATAGATAGAGAATTGGAGGAAGCAAAATGGCAAATATATATAAAAGCATTACAGAATTGGTAGGAAGGACACCGATACTGGAGGTGTCGAATATTGAAAAGGAATTGAACCTGGTGGCGCGCGTTCTGGTAAAGCTGGAGTACTTCAATCCGGCCGGAAGCGTGAAGGACCGCGTGGCCCTGAATATGATAGAGGACGCGGAGGCGAAAGGCCTAATCAGACCGGGAGCAACAATTATTGAGCCCACCAGCGGAAATACCGGGATCGGGCTTGCATCGGCGGCGGCAGCCAAGGGATACAAGGCAGTTTTTGTCATGCCCGAGACGATGAGCATCGAGAGAAGAAAGCTTCTGCTGGGTTATGGCGCAGAGATTGTCCTGACCGAAGGGGCGAAGGGAATGAACGGCGCGATCGCGAAGGCGGCGCAGCTTGTAAAAGAACGGGAAAATGCAATCGTACTTGGCCAGTTTGTGAACAGTGCGAACCCGGAAATTCATACGAAAACAACAGGTCCCGAGATCTGGGAGGACACCGATGGCCAGGTGGATATCATTATTGCGGGCGTAGGCACAGGCGGAACTATCACGGGAACGGGAACCTATCTGAAGTCCAGAAAGCCGGATGTGCAGGTGATTGCAGTGGAGCCGGCCGGCTCCCCGGTACTGTCGGGCGGAAAACCGGGACCACATGGGCTGCAGGGCATCGGTGCGGGGTTCATACCGGAAGTACTGGATACAGATATCTATGAATCCATTGTGCAGGTAAAGGATGAGGAAGCCTATGCGGCTGCAAAACTTCTGGCAAGGAGAGAGGGTGTACTGGTTGGAATTTCCTCCGGCGCGGCGCTCCATGCGGCGGTTGAAGCTGCAAAAAAACCGGAAAATAAAGGCAGAACAATCGTGGCGATCCTGCCTGACACAGGAGAAAGATATCTTTCTACACCGTTGTTTGAGTCATAAAAAAGGGCATTTTGCGGCATTTGCCCTGTGGAGAATCCGCAGGGAGCGTGCTGCAAAATGCCTTTGAAATGTCGTTTTTTTAGTTCTTAAATGGAAATGTAGTGTGAAATAATTTATAAGCAATTGAAAAAAACGGAGATATGTTATATACTAATTGAAGTTAAAAATAAAAAACAGGAGGAAAATAGTATCATGAAAGAATTTAAATATGTTATTACAGACCCGGAGGGAATTCATGCAAGACCGGCAGGGCTGTTGGTAAAGCAGGCTGCAGGCTATAAATCTGCCGTTAAAATCGTTAAAGGCGAGAAGAGTGCCGATGCAAAGAGAATCTTTGGAGTCATGGGACTCGGAGTAAAAACAGGGGAAGAGATTACTATGACAGCCGAGGGCGAAGACGAAGATCAGGCAATCGCAGAATTAGAGGCATTTTTTAAAGAAAATTTATAAATAAAAGAGCACTTATCATTTGTATATAAGGGAAGGTACTATGATTACAATAACAGGTAAAAGCGTATTTGGCGGTGTATCCATCGGAAAGCTCTCATTTTATAAGAGGAACCAAAAAGTGATCAAGCGGTCACACGTTGATGATGTGGAGGCGGAATGCATCCGTTTTCAGGAGGCAAAGGCCGAGGCAGTTGAACAGCTCAAAGGGCTGTATGACAAAGCGCTTGAGGATGTGGGCGAAGCGAATGCCATGATTTTTGAGATACACCAGATGATGCTGGAAGATTTGGATTATATTGAATCAATCGAAAATATTATACGTACCCAGGAAGTAAATGCAGAATTTGCCGTAGCAACAACGGCGGACAACTTTGCGCAGATGTTTGCTTCTATGGATGATGCATATATGCAGGGGCGTGCGGCGGACGTAAAGGATGTATCCGAGCGTGTACTGGACATCCTCTGCGGTGTGGGAGAAAGTATGGCTCAGACGGATGAGCCGTGTATTATTGCGGCGGATGATCTGGCCCCCAGCGAGACTGTACAGTTGGACAAGAGCAAGGTCCTTGGATTTGCAACCATGTATGGTTCTTCCAATTCCCATACGGCAATTCTGGCAAGAACGATGAACATTCCTGCAGTCATTGGCCTGGGCGAGGAACTAGCGGCCCAGTATGACGGCAGAATGGCAATAATTGACGGTTTTACCGGAATGCTGTATATTGACCCGGACGAGACGACGCTGGCAAAGATGCAAGAAAAGCGGGCAAAGGATCTGGAACAGAAGGCCCTCCTGGAACAGCTGAAAGGCAAAGAGAATGTAACAAAGAGCGGCCAGAAGATGAATGTATATGCTAATATTGGCAATGTATCCGATGTTGGCGCTGTCCTGAAGAATGATGCAGGCGGAATCGGCCTGTTCCGGAGTGAATTCTTATACCTGGAGAACGACACGTTTCCATCCGAGGAGCAGCAGTTTACAGTGTATAAACAGGTTGCGGAAAATATGGCTGGCAAAAAGGTTATTATCCGTACGCTGGACATAGGAGCAGATAAACAGGTTGATTACTTCGGGCTGGACAAGGAAGAGAATCCGGCGCTGGGATACCGTGCAATCCGTATCTGTCTGACAAGAACAGAGATCTTTAAGACACAGCTGCGTGCGCTTTACCGTGCAGCTATGTTCGGTAATATCTCCATTATGTTTCCGATGATCATTTCAGTTGATGAAATATACAAGATCAAAGAGATTATTGCAGAAGTGCAGAGTGAACTGAAGGCGGAGGGAATTCCGTTTAAAGAGAATGTAGAGACCGGTGTGATGATTGAGACACCTGCATCTGTCATGATCAGCAGGGAACTGGCCAAAGAAGTAGACTTTTTCAGCGTGGGTACAAATGATCTGACCCAGTATACGCTGGCGATTGACAGGCAGAATTCCAAACTGGATGCATTCTATGATCCACATCATCCGGCAGTGCTTGCAATGATCAGGATGGCAGCTGAGAATGCTCATGCAGAGGGCAAGTGGATTGGTATCTGTGGTGAACTGGGAGCCGATCTGGAACTGACGGAAGAATTCCTGAAGATGGGGCTTGACGAGCTTTCCGTATCTCCCTCTATGATACTTCCGCTGAGAAAGCGAATCAGAGAATGCGAATAGAAAAAGACAATGCATATTTTATATCAGCGTTTGATCACCACAATTAATGAGGAGATTGTCGGTACCACAGAATACCACATCGCCAGTCTGATGCTGGAGAATATCAACCAGCTGTATCAGATACCGATCGGGGAGATGGCTGCCCTGTGCAGTGTATCAAAGTCTACGGTATCCAAGTTTGTGAGAAGGATTGGTTTTGACGACTATACGGATTTCAAGCTGGAGGCCATGCGCCAGCGTGAAAAGGATGTTTATATCCGGGGCGGAGATTCGGTGAATATCACGGACTATATTCTGGAGTACGGGATGGACCGTTATGTTCAGGTGCTGACGAATGATATCAGGAATCAGGCGGCCTCCATCGATACGGAAAGGATAGAACGCCTCGTGGAGGATATCCACGGTTATAAGAAAATTGCCGCTTTTGGGGAGATTTATTCCGAGACGGCAGCGTTGAATTTTCAATACAAAATGTCCTACTACAGAAAATATGTCTATACAACGATTAATGACAGGAAGCAGGAGCATTATATTGCAGAGGCCGGCGCAGATACACTGCTTTTAATTTTCTCGAATTCAGGGCGCTATATCAGCACGTTTTCTAAACTGGACGGAGAACCTGAAAAAGAATGTTTTAATAAAACAAAAGCAAGGGTAGTTCTGATTACATCTAACACAAAGATGGAAAAGGATCCGAGAGTGGATATGTGCATTTTTCTAAAATACGGGGAGCGGGTTCAGAATCATCCGATTCTTTATCAGTTCCTAATCGAACAGATTACGGCAAGGTATCAGAATAAGTACGGCTTTCCTGAGGATGTAATCATTGATTAATCTTATGTATTGCTGTAAAGATTAGGATAAAATAACAGAAGTTTTGAGAGAGTTTCCATTTTGCGAACTTTTTCGGAACTTCTGTTTTTTTTGCTATAATGGCCTCAGAAATTTGAAGGAAGGAGAATTGCGATGAATGAGATCTGGTTTCGGAACGAAGCAGAGGAGTGGACAGAGGCATTTCCCATCGGAAACGGTTTTATGGGCGCTATGGTCTTTGGCAGGACATCTGTTGAACGGATACAGGTGAATGAGGATTCTGTCTGGTCAGGCGGATACATGGAACGGGTCAATCCGGATGCAAAAGAGCATCTGCATGAAGTGAGGCAGCTGCTAAAGGAGGGCAGAGTGCAGGAGGCGGAACTTCTGGCTTCCCGCAGTATGTATGCATCCTATCCCCATATGAGGCACTATCAGACATTGGGAGATGTATGGATTGATTTTTTTCATACACGCGGCAGGCAGATCGTGAAGAAGAAAGAGAACGGAACTTCGTTTGTGGAGTATGAACCGCCGGTATTCGAAGGATATCGAAGAAGACTGAATCTGGAGGATGCAATGGGCAGCATTGCATATAAGACGGAGAAGGGATCTGTAAAAAGAGAATTTTTTGCCTCTGCCCCGGCACACAGGTTCTGGTTTATAAAATGTACGCAGATGCAGATGAGGTGTTGGATTTTGAGGTTTCACTTACCCGAAAAGACAACCGATCGGGAAGGGGGTCGTCTTTTTGCGACGGTACAGAAGCACTGGGAGACGATGCGATCCGCCTGTACGGTAAAAACGGTGCGGATAACGGGATCGCCTTTGAGATGGCGGTGCGGATTGCCTCAAAAGGAGGGCGCAGGTACCGCATGGGCAGTCATATCATCGTAGAGGGCGCGAAGGAGGCGGTGCTTTTTATAACCGGCAGGACCACTTACCGGAGCGAAGATCCAGCCGCGTGGTGTATGGAAACCTTGAAGGCAGCCGGTACCCAGCCTTATGAAAAGTTAAAAAAACAGCATCTCGATGATTATCATGCACTTTATAACAGCAGTGTACTGGAGCTCGGGAAGGAGGAGGAATTTGAGAGGCTTTCCACCCCGGAACGTCTTGCCCGGATGAGGAACGGGGAGGAGGATGTTGGTCTGGTAAATCTACATTATAATTTTGCAAGGTACCTATTGATCAGTTCCAGCCGTGAAAACAGCTTGCCTGCCAATCTGCAGGGAATCTGGAACGAAGACTTTGAGCCGGCCTGGGGCTCCAAATATACGATCAATATTAATATACAGATGAATTACTGGATGGCGGAAAAGACGGGGCTTTCCCGGCTGCACATGCCGCTATTGGAGCACCTGAAAACGATGCGGCCGCATGGGCAGGAGACCGCGGAGAAAATGTATGGAGCGCGCGGATTCTGCTGCCACCACAATACAGACATCTGGGGGGACTGCGCACCGCAGGACAGCCATGTGTCGGCAACTATATGGCCAATGGGCGGGGCCTGGCTCTGTCTTCATATTATTGAACATTATCTGTATACAAAAGACCGTGAATTTATGGAAGAATTTTATGGAATACTGAGGGACAGCGTACAATTTTTCGCAGATTATATGGTGCAGGACGAGCAGGGATACTGGATGACAGGGCCGAGCAGTTCCCCGGAAAATATCTATATGAATGAGCAGGGAGAATGCGGGTGTCTCTGTATGGGGCCTGCCATGGATTCGGAAATCCTCAGGGAACTGTTTGGCGGATATATCAGGATCACAGAAGAACTTGGCCTGGAAGACGAACTGGAAAAAGATGTGAAAATACGCCTGGAAGGGCTGCCCCCCATCGAAGTCGGAAAATACGGACAGATTCAGGAATGGCGGAAGGACTATGAAGAAATGGAGATCGGACACCGCCACATCTCCCAGCTGTTTGCCCTCTACCCTGCAGCGCAGATACGCCCGGACACAACGCCCGGGCTGGCGCAGGCAGCGCTTCATACTCTGGAGAGACGCCTGAGTCATGGAGGCGGACATACGGGATGGAGCAAGGCCTGGATTATTCTGTTTTACGCACGGCTCCGGGACGGAGAAAAAGCGTGGAAGAATCAGCGTGAGCTGCTGACTGGCGCCACGTTGGATAACCTGTTCAACACGCATCCGCCATTCCAGATAGACGGAAACTTTGGGGGCGCCTGCGGTCTGCTGGAAATGCTGGTGCAGGATTTTGAAGATATCGTCTTTCTGCTCCCGGCCCTCCCCCAGGCATTAAAAAATGGAAAGGTGCAGGGAATCCGCTTGAAGTGCGGATGTATTCTGGATCTGGAGTGGAAAGACTCACAGATTACAGAGATCAGGCTGCTGGGACTCCGAGATTCTGCAGTTATATTTGCAGACAGAACAGGACAGCGGCAGAAGATTAAGTTTCAAAAGGAACAGAGTATGACTTTTGATTTTACGGAATTGAGCGAAGGAGGATTTAACGAATGAAGTACGAAAAAATGATCGAAGAGATTGTAGAAAAAATCGGCGGAAGAGACAATATAACCAGCGTCTACCACTGTGCGACACGGCTGCGCCTTCAACTGAAGAACGAAGCGGCAGCGGATGACGAAGCGGTGAAAGCAATTGAAGGTGTTCTATCCATCGTGAAAAGCGGCGGCCAGTATCAGATCGTGATCGGACAGCACGTAGGGGATGTCTACAAAGAAATGCTGGCCATGCTGGGGGCGGACGGCGAAAAGACGGAAGTAAGAGATGCCAAAGAATTCAAAGAAGAAATGAAGAAGAAAAAGGTAACAAACCAGTTTATCGATCTGATATCAGGCGTATTCACGCCAATTCTGGGAATGCTTACCGCAACCGGTGTAATCAAAGGTCTTCTGGCACTGCTTACCGCGACCGGCCTGCTTTCAACCGCATCGGGTACTTATCAGATCCTGAACATTGTGGGCGACTGCTTTTTCAACTTTCTGCCGGTATTCCTTGGATACACCGCGATGAAGAAATTCGGGGGCACGCCGTTTATCGGAATGGCCATTGGAGCAGCGCTGGTTTACCCATCCCTCACAACGATTATGGCAGGAGAACCGCTTTACACACTGTTTGCAGGAACCATTTTTGAATCTCCGGTCTACGTAACATTCCTGGGAATTCCGGTCATTCTGATGAACTATGCAAGCTCTGTGATACCGGCGATTGTGACATGTTACTTTGCTGCAAAAGTGGAAAAATTCTTTGCAAAGAGGATGAGCGACTTGTTCAAGACTTTTGCTGTACCGGCGCTTACCCTCATCATCAGCATTGTCCTGGCGTTTTTGATTATCGGGCCGGTTGCAAGTTTTGCGAGCAGCCTGCTTGGAGCCGCATTTACGGCATTATTTGATCTCAACGCGACTATTAGCGGTTTCTTATATGGCGCGTTAATTCAGGTATGTGTTATGTTCGGCGTACACTGGGGATTCGTTGCAATTTCTGTAAATAATCTGGCGACCATGGGATTCGACCCGATCACAATCGCAGGTCTCTCTTCCGCATTTGCACAGGCAGGAGTGGTACTGATGATTATGCTCAAAACAAGAAATAAAAAGCTCAAAAGCGTATGCGGCCCTGCAATCCTTTCAGCCATGGTAGGTATTACAGAACCAGCAATCTATGGTGTCACACTGCAGTTCAAAAAGCCGTTTATCCTGGCGTGCCTGGCTTCTGGTATTGGTGGGGCAATCATAGGATTCGGCGGAGTAAAACAATATTTCTATGGAACAAACGGGATCTTCGGATGGCTGCAGGTTATCAATCCGGAGACGGGATTTGACTCATCGGTTGTGGCGGCTATTATCGCATGTATCGTAAGTTTTGCTGCGGCAATTATCCTGATGGCAGTATTTGGGAAAAACTCGGTGCCGCAGGATCAAAAATAA
>BAIF02000107.1 GCA_000509105.1 Clostridiales bacterium VE202-21
GGAAAATCGATATTTTCCCACGCTGGGTCAGCTGATTCCGTGATTCGGAATCACGGAATCTCCCCATTTTCCCGGCTGTCTGCCTCCAAGAATTTCTAAGGCCCGTTTTAGCGCTCAGGAATGACATGTATGCCCTTCAGGAGGCCTGCACCCATCCACTGTCAGAGCATCCCCCTCCAGTCACCCGCCAGGCTGGTTCATCCTGCCGGCAGGGAAGAACTCTTTTCTTGAAGAGGAGGTAAAACGAGGGCAGGCGGATGAGATTGGGGAAAAGTTGATAGTATATGGGGGGAGGACAAATACAGGGGATAGGGACAGATGTGGGATTCAGGCCGTTTTTTGAGTAGTATCTTATGTAAAAATAATGTGAATGTTTAAAATCTGGTTGACGAAAACTTAAAAAGGTGGCAATCTACTATTATGTGAATTTATGCTTAAAGGGGATATAAAATGGATAATGGAGTTAATAAACGAAAAGTATATGTAGTCGGCCATAAAAATCCTGATACGGATTCTATTTGTTCTGCGATTGCTTATGCAAGGCTTAAGACGATTGTGACAGGGGAGGACCATACTCCTCGCAGGGCGGGGCAGCTGAATGAGGAGACCCAATATGTGCTGGATCGTTTTAAGGTGAAGGTTCCTGCACTTTTGTCGGATCTGCGTATACAGGTTAAGGACGTGGAACTGAGGAAGATTGAAGGGCTGAGCGGCAGTGTATCGATTAAGACGGCCTGGGCGCGGATGAAGGAACTGAATATTAAGACACTGCCGGTTACGAGGGATGGGAAGCTGGAAGGGCTGATTACGATCGGCGATATCGCCACATCCTATATGGATGTTTATGATAGTACAATTCTGTCGAGAGCTAGGACGCAGTACCGCAATATAGCGACAACGATTGGCGGGCGGGTCGTGATCGGTAATGACCACAGCTATCTGCTGAAAGGAAAAGTAGGCATTGCAGCTTCCAGCCGGGATCTAATGTCGGATTTTATAGAACAGGATGATCTGGTAATATTGGGAAACCGAAGAGAAGCCCAGCAGTGCGCGATTGACCTGAATGTGGGATGCATGGTTGTATGCCAGGGGGCAGAAGTACCGGATGACATTATTGATCAGGCAAGGGAGAAGGAGATTGTGATCATAAGTACGCCTCATGATACGTTTACCGTAGCCAGACAGATCAACCAGAGCATTCCTGTCAGGCATTTTATGACTAAGGAGGGGCTGATATCATTTAGGATGCGTGATTATGTGGATGATGTGAAGGAGGTCATGGCACATAAGCGGTTTCGTGATTTTCCGATTCTGGACAATAGAGGGAATTTCCTTGGATTTATTTCTAGAAGGAGGCTTCTTAACTGCAGGAAGAAGCAGGTGATCCTCGTGGATCACAATGAAAAGAATCAGGCTGTGGACGGGATCGAAGAGGCTGATGTACTGGAAATCATAGACCACCACAGACTGAGCAGCATTGAGACGATGGGCCCGGTATTTTTCAGAAATCAGCCGGTGGGCTGTACAGCCACGATTATTTACCAGATGTATCAGGAAGAAGGCGTGGAAGTGGAGCCGACGATAGCGGCTCTCCTCTGTTCCGCAATCATCTCCGATACACTGATGTTCCGCTCACCCACATGTACATCCCTGGATGAGGCATCCGCAAGGAGTCTGGCCAGGGCCGCGAACATCAATATAGAAGAATTGGCCCTGGAAATGTTCAATGCGGGCAGCAATCTAAAAGGCAAGAGTGCGGAAGAAATTATCTTCCTGGACTTCAAACAGTTTACAGTTAATGAGACCGTTATAGGCGTAGGCCAGGTGAACTCTATGAGTGCGGATGAACTGAAGGAAATCAAGACCACAGTGCTTCCACATCTGGATAGCGCGCGAAAATCACACGGCCTGGATATGGTATTTTTCATGCTGACCAATATCGTGACCGAATCCTCCGAACTGCTCTGCTGCGGGCCGGATGCAAGGGAAAAGGTAATGTCAGCCTACGATTTGCGTGAGGATACGGAGGATCTCCTTCTGAAGGGGGTTGTATCGAGAAAGAAACAGCTTGTGCCAACACTGGTAGGCGCACTGCAGCAATAGGATCATATCGTGATTGAAACTGATTAAAGTACCCATCACTTGGAAGAGAAAGAAAAGAGGCACATACATTCATGAGCAGACAAATATGGAAACCAGGCAATATGCTGTACCCCCTCCCGGCAGTTATGGTAAGCGTAGGGGACAAGGAAGGCAATCAAAACATCCTGACTGTCGCATGGACGGGAACCATCTGTACGAATCCGCCCATGGTCTATATATCCGTGCGGCCGGAGCGCTATTCCTATCAGATGATAAAAGACACGGGTGAATTCGTTATAAATCTGACAACAGAAAAACTGGCGAAGGCTACGGACTACTGCGGGGTTAGATCCGGCCGTGACACAGACAAATGGAAAGAGACAGGCCTCACACCGGGGCCCGCCGAGACTCTGCTCTATGCACCGGTCATAAAAGAATGTCCTGTCAGCATTGAATGCCGGGTGACCGAGATCAAAGAACTCGGCAGCCATCACATGTTCCTGGCCGAGGTAAATACAGTACAGGTTGACGAATCCTACCTAAACGAAAAAAACAAGTTCGAACTCAATAAAACAGGACTCCTCGCCTATTCCCATGGAGAATACCTGGGGCTGGGAAAAAAAATCGGAACCTTCGGATATAGTATTCGCAAGAAGAGGAAACGGGGGAAGTAGGTTTGCGGGTGGGGGGCGCCTGCCTGAGATGGGGAGAGGGATGCCGCCGG
>BAIF02000106.1 GCA_000509105.1 Clostridiales bacterium VE202-21
ACGAGGTCTAAAGCTCGTTAACTATATCCCGATTTTGTATAAAAAATATATAAAGACTGTTGACAAAAATTATTCATGGTGCTATCTTAGTATACGTAAGGTGTTAGCACTCAAAAGTAAAGAGTGCTAATAAGCGAGAAGGCTGAATCAGAAAGGAGGGTCCGGATATGGCAGCAGTTACTGAAATGACTGACAGGAAGTTAGTGATATTAAAAGCAATTATCCGGAATTATCTGGAAACAGGCGAACCGGTAGGTTCCAGAACCCTTTCGAAATATACGGAATTGAATCTGAGTTCAGCCACCATTCGAAACGAGATGGCAGATCTGGAGGATCTGGGATACATATTCCAGCCTCACACGTCTGCAGGGCGCATTCCTTCAGACAAAGGCTATCGGTTGTATGTGGATATGCTGATGGAGGAGAAAGAGCAGGAGATCACGGAACTGAGGAATACAATGCTGGAGAAGACAGACAAAGTTGACAAGATATTGCAGCAGGCAGCCAAAGTTCTTGCAGCGAATACAAATTATGCGACTATGGTTTCGGCTCCGGTCAACAGCAGGAACACATTGAAGTTTATCCAGCTTTCACAGGTGGATGAAGAACAGATTGTGGCAGTGATCGTGATGGGAGGCAACGTCATCAAGAATAAAATTATTGATGTCGGTGAAACTTTAAGTAGTGAGACTCTGCTAAAGCTGAATATGCTGCTGAATACGACCCTGAACGGGATGTCCATAGAAGAGATTAACCTCGGCCTGATCGCAAGGCTGAAGGAACAGGCTGGGATTCACAGCCAGGTGATCAGTGATGTTCTGGATGCTGTGGCAGAAATCATCCATGTGGATGATGATATGGAGATTTATACCAGCGGTGCCACGAATATTTTTAAGTATCCGGAGCTTAGCGATAAGCAGAGCGCACAGGAAATTATCAGTGCATTTGAAGAAAAGCAGCAATTGGCCGATCTCGTTACCGAGACACTGGCCAGTGAAGATAATCATGGAATTCAGGTATACATTGGAGATGAAGCACCGGTGAAGACCATGAAAGACTGCAGTGTTGTGACAGCAACCTACGAATTGGGCGAGGGCATGAAGGGTACTATAGGTATTATAGGTCCAAAGCGTATGGATTATGAACATGTCATGAAGACGCTGAAGACTCTGCAGAATGAGTTGGATGCAATTTATTACAAAGACCCAAAAGAATAGGAAGGTGAATAGCTGGTGGAAGAGAAGATGAGCAAAGAAGATATGGTAAGAGAAGCCGTAGAGGAAGCCAAGGCCAAGGCCGCAAAGGAAGCGGAAAAAGAAAGAGACGAAAACCAGTCTGAGTCCGAAGCCGGGCCGGAAGCTTGCGAGGACGTACAGGAAGAAACAGAATGCACAGAAAGCGGTGAGGACGCGGAAGAAGCCGAAGATAATGAAGAACCGGATGCGGCTGAGGATGAAGAAGACAAATCCGTTAAAGAAAAGAAGCGCTTCGGCAGAAAGAATAAAAAAGATAAAAAAGACGAGAAGATCGAAGAACTGACTGACAGGCTTACCCGTCAAATGGCAGAGTTTGATAACTTCCGCAAGCGTACAGAAAAGGAGAAATCCCAGATGTACGAGATAGGTGCGAAAGATATCATAGAAAAGATTCTTCCGGTCGTGGATAATTTTGAACGCGGCCTGGCAGCTGTGCCGGAGGAAGAACAGTCCAATCCTTTTGCAGAGGGAATGGAAAAGATTTATAAACAGCTGATGACTACACTAGAAGAGGTTGGCGTGAAACCGATCGAGGCGGTTGGAAACGAATTTAACCCGGACTTCCATAATGCAGTCATGCATGTGGAGGACGAAGAACTTGGCGAGAATATCGTAGCCGAGGAGTTCCAAAAAGGATACACATACCGCGACAGTGTAGTGAGACATAGTATGGTAAAAGTAGCAAACTAATTTCTCATTCAAAATCAAAATATTTTAGGAGGAAATGATTATGGGCAAAATAATTGGTATTGACTTAGGTACAACAAACAGCTGCGTAGCTGTTATGGAAGGTGGACAGCCGACTGTCATCGCAAATACAGAGGGTGCAAGAACAACTCCGTCCGTAGTAGCATTTACAAAGACAGGAGAGCGTCTTGTGGGAGAACCTGCAAAACGTCAGGCAGTAACAAATGCAGACAAAACAATCTCTTCCATTAAAAGAGAGATGGGAACCGATTACAAAGTAACAATCGATGACAAAAAGTATTCTCCACAGGAGATTTCTGCTATGATTCTTCAGAAAATGAAAGCGGATGCAGAAGGATATCTTGGAGAAAAAGTAACGGAAGCAGTTATCACCGTACCGGCTTACTTTAACGATGCACAGCGCCAGGCAACAAAGGATGCAGGAAAGATCGCAGGGCTGGACGTGAAGCGCATCATTAACGAGCCTACAGCAGCAGCGCTTGCATACGGCCTGGACAATGAAAAAGAGCAGAAGATCATGGTATACGATCTTGGCGGCGGTACATTCGACGTATCAATCATTGAAATTGGAGACGGAGTTATCGAAGTATTATCTACAGCAGGAAATAACAGACTCGGCGGAGACGATTTTGACCAGAAGATTACAGATTATATGCTGGCTGACTTCAAATCAAAAGAGGGCGTAGACTTATCCGGGGATAAGATGGCTCTTCAGAGACTGAAAGAAGCCGCTGAGAAGGCGAAAAAAGAGCTTTCATCCGCAACAACAACCAATATCAACCTTCCGTTCATCACAGCTACATCTGAAGGACCGAAGCATTTCGATATGAACCTGACAAGAGCGAAGTTCGATGAACTGACACATGATCTTGTTGAAAAGACAGCGGAACCGGTAAGACGCGCGCTGTCAGATGCAGGCATCTCCGCATCTGAGCTGGGCCAGGTACTGCTGGTTGGTGGTTCCACTCGTATTCCTGCAGTTCAGGAAGAAGTGAAACGTCTGACAGGCAAAGAGCCAAGTAAGTCTCTGAATCCGGACGAGTGTGTTGCACTCGGCGCTTCTGTACAGGGCGGCAAGCTGGCCGGAGACGCAGGCGCAGGCGATATCCTCCTGCTGGATGTTACACCACTGTCACTTTCTATCGAGACAATGGGAGGCGTAGCAACAAGACTGATCGAAAGAAATACAACAATTCCTACAAAGAAGAGCCAGATCTTCTCCACAGCTGCAGATAATCAGACAGCAGTTGATATCAATGTTGTACAGGGAGAGAGACAGTTCGCAAGAGACAACAAGTCTCTCGGACAGTTCAGGCTGGATGGAATTCCGCCGGCTCCACGTGGAATCCCGCAGATCGAAGTAACATTCGATATCGATGCAAACGGTATCGTAAATGTATCAGCGAAAGACCTCGGAACAGGCAAAGAGCAGCACATCACAATTACGGCGGGCTCCAACATGTCAGATGATGACATCCAGAAGGCAGTTAAGGAAGCTGCTGAATTCGAGAGCCAGGATAAGAAACGTAAAGAGGCGATTGATACGAGAAATGAAGCCGACAGTATGGTATTCCAGACCGAAAAAGCGATTAAGGAAGTGGGCGATAAACTGGATGCTACAGACAAAGCAGCCGTAGAGGCTGACTGCCAGGCATTGAAAGATATCCTTGCAAAATCTACTCCGGAAGATACCTCAGACGCTCAGGTTGCTGAGATCAAGGCGGCCAAGGATAAACTGATGGAAAGCGCTCAGAAGTTATTTACAAAGATGTACGAGCAGGCAGGAGCTGGTGCAGGAGCTGGAGCAGGCTTCTCAGAGGGTCCGGGACCGGAAGCAGGTCCGGCGCCGGAAGGCTACCAGGGAGATGATGTAGTAGACGGAGATTATAAAGAAGTATAAAATCCGTTGGCAGAAAGGTTCTACGAAGCCGCGAAATGCGGCCTCGTAGAATTTCTTTGTTGCAAACTGTCTATAAAAAGGCTGCGAGCGTCTTTTTGTGGCAGAATTAAGCAGACAGATGAAAGGGTAGAGTGTTATGGCAGAGTCAAAAAGAGATTATTACGAGGTGCTTGGCGTAGGCAGGGATGCAGATGACGCGGCAATTAAAAAGGCATACCGAGTTCTGGCCAAAAAGTACCATCCGGATATGAATCCCGGAGATGCCGAGGCCGAAAAAAGGTTTAAAGAGGCATCGGAAGCGTATGCAGTACTTAGCGACCCTGATAAACGCCGCCAGTATGACCAGTTTGGACACGCAGCATTTGAAGGTGGGGCCGGCGGAGCAGGCGGCTTCGGCGGATTTGATTTTAACGGTGCTGATTTCAGTGATATATTTGGTGATATTTTCGGAGATTTGTTTGGCGGAGGCGGACGCAGAGGCGGCAGGGCCAGCAACGGTCCGATGAAGGGGGCAAATATCCGCAAGAGTATTAGAATTACATTCGAGGAAGCAGTCTTTGGGTGTGAGAAGGAATTGGACGTTGCATTAAAGGATCCATGTACAGCATGTAACGGAACAGGGGCAAAGCCGGGCACATCTCCTGAGACTTGTCCGAAGTGCGGAGGAAAAGGCCAGGTGGTCTATACATCCCAGTCCTTCTTCGGCACAGTACAGAATGTCCAGACCTGTCCGAACTGCGGTGGTTCAGGAAAAGTCATTAAAGAAAAATGTCCGTCCTGTTCAGGCACGGGATATACATCCAGCAAGAAGCGCATCAAGGTAATTGTGCCTGCCGGCATAGACAGCGGGCAGAGCGTCCGTTTGCGGGAAAAGGGCGAGCCGGGGGTTAACGGCGGACCGAGAGGCGATTTGCTGGTAGAAGTAAATGTAAGCAGACATCCGATCTTCCAGAGGCAGGATATGCATATCTTCTCAACCGTACCGATTACATTTGCACAGGCAGCGCTGGGGGGGGACATCAGAGTACCTACCGTAGACGGGGACGTTTTGTATACCGTAAAAGCAGGCACCAAGACAGATACAAAAGTGCGCTTAAAAGGAAAAGGTGTTCCGTCCCTTCGTAATTCTCAGGTGCGGGGAGACCATTATGTGACATTAGTCATCCAGACGCCGGAAAAACTTAGCCCGGAGGCAAAGGAAGCATTGAAGCAGTTTGATAAATTATCGGGGAATTCACTGAACCAGGATGTGGAACCGGAAGAGGAAAGCAAACCTACAAAGGGGAAGAAAAAAGGGTTCAGAGGGAAGGTGAAGGATGCGCTGGATGAGTGAAGAGAAGGACGCTTAACGAAACCTCGGAACAGCCGTCCTCCCGGGAATCGGGTATAGGGGCAGTCGGAGAAACGGGTTTTGACTGTAAGCTGGAGTAAAGCAAAAGAGAAGAAAAACCAGGGTAACCTGGCCACATCACGTGAAGCCTTGATGGCTTCACGCGCCGGGGCCAGGGATTTTTGTGATTTGTGCTCACAAGAATCACCCTGGTTTTTCTTCTCTTTTCCTTAACTCCAACTAACAGCCAAAAGACGCTTCCGACTGCCCCTATATCCGATTCCCGGGAGGACGGCCGTTCCGAGGTATCACTAAGCTGGGGTGTCCAAGGCGGGAGGAACGCTGCGGGGATGGGGATCGAAGGCGGGTATAGTTTCAATGGTGGTTATACTGAACTCTACTTTAAATAAGGACTTAATTAAATATCAAAGGATTTATATGTCACTCGTGCTCTCGGGGGCTAGCTGCCGTCAAAGAAAGGGGGACTTACTGATATTGGGAAGCAGCAGTCAGGCAGATGATTGAGCGGCCTCCCAGGAGTACGGTTCCAGTTGCCTTGGGGGCAGTGTTTTCATAGTAAAGCATTTGTGACGAATCGCCGGTGTTTACTGCTATGTGCCAGCTGTAATCCGGGGGGAGCTCAGGAAGGGTTAGTTCTAGTGTTCGCCAGTAGGGGTTCACTGCCAGGTATACGATGTCTTCTTTTTTCGTTTCTTCGTCGTATCCGGCGAACATGATTCCTATGGTTCTGGATTCGGGAGTGTAGTCTGGTGTCCAGGGGGTCAGGCCGTGTTCACTGGTGCACGGAAAACCTGTACGGCTGGGAGCCAGGTTCTTTCGGATTACGGGATGGCTTTTCCGAAAGGCGGTCATGTAGCAGAAAAACTGGAAGAGATCTTTGTTTTTCTCTAAGAGACGCCAGTCCAGCCAGGAGATGAGATTGTCCTGGCAGTAGGGATTGTTGTTTCCAAAACGGGTATCCCCGAACTCGTCTCCAGCGAGGAACATGGGGGTTCCTCTGCTGCACATTAAGACCGCACAGGCGTTGCAGATCATGCGGAAACGGAGTGTATTGACCTCAGGATTGTCGGTTTCGCCTTCTACACCGCAGTTCCAGCTGTTGTTGTCATCCGTTCCGTCGGTATTGTCCCAGCCGTTGGCTTCGTTGTGCTTCTGGTTGTAGGAGTACAGGTCGTAGAGGGTGAAGCCGTCATGGCAGGTCAGGAAGTTGACAGAGGCATTCAGGCCTCTGGAATCCGGATCGTATAGATCAGGTGAACCCAGGATTCTCATGGCGGCGGCTCTGGCCATGCAGGCATCTCCTTTTAAGAATCTGCGGAGGTCATCCCGGTATTTGCCGTTCCATTCCGCCCAGCGCTTCCAGGATGGGAAGGAGCCTACCTGGTATAACCCGCCCGCATCCCAGGCTTCTGCGATCAGCTTTACATTGCCGAGAATAGGGTCAAAGGCAAGGCTGCGCAGCAGCGGAGGCTGGCTGATAGGAGAGCCGTCGTCGCTGCGGCCGAGGATGGACGCCAGGTCGAAGCGGAATCCGTCAACACGGTAATCTGTCACCCAGTAACGCAGGCAGTCCAGGATCAGCTGCTGTACGACCGGGTGGTTGCAGTTCAACGTATTGCCGCAGCCGCTGAAGTTATAGTAATAACCATCGGGGGTCAGCATGTAGTAAATATGATTATCAAATCCTTTAAAACAAAAGCAGGGGCCGTATTCATTGCCCTCGGCAGTGTGATTGAACACAACATCCAGAATCACATCAATGCCGTTGTCGTGCAGGGTTTTGATCAGTTCCTTGAGTTCCCTGCCCTCCTGGTTATATTCCACGGAAGAGGCGTAACTGGTGTTTGGGGCGAAGAAACTGACCGGATTGTAGCCCCAGTAGTCCAGCAGCTGGTTATTGTCCAGCAGCCGTGCATCGCGCATCTCATCAAACTCAAAGATAGGCATCAGCTCCACGGTATTGATGCCGAGCTGCTTCAGGTATGGGATCTTTTCTTCCAGCCCCCGGAAGGTGCCGGGATGTTTTACACGGGAGGAATCATCTTTGGTAAAGCCTCTGACGTGGGTCTCATAGATGATCATATCTTCCATGGGGATCTGAGGCTGGCGTTCCCGTCCCCAGTCGAAATTATTGCGCACAACGCGCGCCCGGTAGCCGTGCTGTGAGCAGTTCATGCAGCCCCATTTGCTCTGGCCGGTGACGGCCCTGGCATAAGGGTCCAGCAGAATCTTTGTTTTATCAAAACGAAGGCCTTTCTTCTCGTCATAAGGCCCGTCCAGGCTGTATGCATATTCGAAATCTTCGATGTCCAGCCCGAAAACAATCATAGAATAGACAAACCCGATCTTATAATGTTCAGGAAAGGGAATCACTGCGAAAGGGTTCTCTGCTTTCCTGTGGAAGAGAAGCAGTTCGCAGGAATAAGCTTTATGGGACTGAATTGTAAAATTGACCCCTCCGGGAATGATAGTTGCTCCAAAGGTATTAAAAAATCCCGGACGGACGAGAAAACCGCTGATCATGTCAAGCGGTTCCAGCTGCCCGCTGGGGACAAGAGACATATCGGTAGTCTGTAATGGCATAAATATCAGAACCTTTCTTTTTTTTGCTGAGAATATTTTGGCTGTAATTTTGTGTGCCGGCATTATTTGTGCTGATAATAAAAGACAGCAACCTGGGTCCGGTCCCTCAGCTCCAGCTTATCGAGGATAGAACTCAGGTAATTCCGTACAGTTCCTTCGCTCAGATACAGAGCAGAGGCAATCTCCTTATTGCTCAGCCCGTCGGCTATGAGCCGGATGATTTCCAATTCTCTGTCATTGATATCATAGGAAGCGTAGTCGAAGGCCGGGGGCCTCTGGAGAAGTGAGGGAATCTTCGAGACTATGGCATCTCCGAACACGGTCTGGCCCGAATACACGGCCCGGATGGCAGGCACGATATTTTGGTAGTCCTGTTTCAGGAGGTACCCCTTTGCACCCAGCTTCAGCGCTTTGATAATATATTCATCGTCAGAAAATGTGGTAAGAAGCAAGATTCTTGCTTCCGGAAATTCTC
This sequence comes from Clostridiales bacterium VE202-21, assembly GCA_000509105.1. Taxonomy (GTDB): domain Bacteria; phylum Bacillota; class Clostridia; order Lachnospirales; family Lachnospiraceae; genus Faecalicatena; species Faecalicatena contorta. Next base: position 8,274 of record BAIF02000106.1, read on the forward strand.
GGAGTATTTCCGCTGAAGCATCCAGTCCGTTCATATCTTTCATACGGATATCCATGAGAAGGACATCAGGACGGTGCTGCCTAAACAGCGCCGCTGCCTCACTTCCGTCACTTCCGCAGGCCGGTACATGAAAGTCTTCCTGCGTCTCAAGTATCGTTTTTAGGGCTCCTGCTACGAGAAAATCATCGTCTATGATCAAAATGTTCATACTTTAAATCTCCTTTGGTATGGTAATAAATATTTTAAAACCTTTGTCTGTCTGAATCTGTATATTGCCTTTCAGGGATTGGATCCTGTCTTTCATATTGACAAGCCCGATCCCGGTACCCGAGGGGGAAAGGGCTGTTCCGTTGTCCTCAATTAAGAGCTGGTAAAGTGCCGGATGCTCACGCATAATAATCGTTACATGTGTCGCATTGCTGTGTTTTATGATATTGGAGAGCGCCTCTTTTGTAATACTGATAAAGGAGTATTTGACTTCCCGGGGTAATTCCCGGCTCATGTCATATTCAAATGATACCGTGCAGGCTGTAAAATCTTTGAGGAGGCTGTTCACCGCCTCTTCTAAGTTTATGGCCTCATCATGGAGGTCATGCACGCTGCTGCGAATGGTGTTCATGGCAGAATTCAGAGTAGAATCCAGGGTCTCCAGCGGCTCCGACAGTGCAGGCTCCTTATGAACGGCGCGCAGGGCCCCCACCATGAGAATGGAGCGGGAAAGAAGATGTCCGACATTATCATGAATCTCACGGGCAATCCGGTTGCGTTCCCTCAGGGTGGCGGCGTAGATCTCGTAATCCTGTTTTTCCAGCAGTGCATGGTTCTTTTCCGTAAGAAGAAGATTCAGCTCCGTACTGTCATCTCTTGTCCGTTTATAGAGACTGTCCAGCTGCTCATAGGTTCCCGAGTTTCTTTGGAGCAGAAAGGCTAGCATCACCCCGAAGATTCCAAGAAAGAGAAGGTACAGGTCTGCTTCCCGGATGCCATATGCCCAGATATACAGGCAAAGGCCTGCAGCGACAGGAATATAGCGCTTATGATGCAGGAGCACATATGCACATGCCGGATAAAAATAAAGCAGCTCAGGAAGCAGTATGGATACGAGCAGATACAGGAGGGAGATGGGCAGGAGCAGCTTATTCAGCTCCAGAAAATAATCGGCGCAGCAGATAATCAGAGCCGTTAAAAACCCAAATACATAAACAATATCCGGTGAATCATGAAATAAAGTGAAAAAGCAAAATATAATCAATAATCCAGTGTCTCTGAAAAAATTCATGGGAACCTCTTTCTGTGCGGATAAATCATCACAGTCTGTTATATTTTCCATTATACCATGAATCAAAGACTCATGACCGCCATTTGCCGTTCGGAAAATATACAGACACGCTTTTCTAACTAACGCTCATTATATCATAAAATGGCTGGATACGTAACTAATATGGTACAGGCTCCGCAGGTAAGAGATACCGTTCCTGTATATACCTGCGGACGTATACAGGAGAAGGTGACATTTGTCACATGAAGATCATGACGTATGACACTACCGGAAGGAAAGAAAAGAAAGTATACTGAGACTATAAAGAACAAGGCCGCCGAGCGGCTAAGGAAAATGAAGTCAGAGGAGGCTTTGGAATGATAAAAATAGAAAACCTGGTAAAACGTTATGGAAAACTTGTGGCACTGGATCATTTGAATCTGGAGATAGAGGAAGGGGAGATATATGGACTGCTCGGTCCAAACGGATCCGGAAAAACGACGGCGATCAGCTGTATGCTCGCACTTTTAAAATACGACAAAGGCACGGTAAGCATTTTCGGCGAGGAGATGAGGCCTGATAATTATGGTATTAAACAGCAGATTGGAATTGTCCTTCAGAATGTAGCAGTCTTTGATGAGCTTACTGTCTATGAAAATATCGACTATTTCTGCGGGCTGTATGTGAAAGAAAGAGAGAGAAGAAAAAAGCTGGTTTTGGAGGCCATTCACTTTGTGGGGCTGGAGGACTATATAAAAATGCGGCCAAAGAAGCTTTCGGGAGGCCTGCTCAGACGTCTGAACATTGCATGCGGCATTGCACATAAACCCCGCCTTATCATCATGGATGAGCCGACTGTTGCGGTGGACCCGCAGAGCAGAAACCGGATTCTGGAGGGGATACAGGAATTGAACAGACAGGGATCTACCATCATCTACACATCCCATTACATGGAGGAGGTAGAACAGATCTGTACTAAAATCGCTATTATGGATCACGGCAGAAGCATTGCGGTCGGAACAAAAGAAGAACTAAAGGGCATGATTAAGACAGGGGAGACGGTTACCATAGAGGCAGCTGCTCTTGATTCGGAACAGATCAAGGATATCCGCCTTCTGCCCCATGTGTTCGATGTAAAATATGAAGAACAGACACTAACCGTGCGCTGCACAGGGGCAAAACACAATCTGATACGTATATTGAACTATTTACAGGAAAATGAAATACCATTCGGCAGGGTATTCTCGGAGCTTCCGACACTGAATGACGTTTTCCTCGAAATCACGGGAAAAGAGCTGAGAGACTAGGAGGGGATCACATGCTGCATTTAATGAAATATGATGTCAAAGTAAAGCTGCATAATTTTAATATGCTGTTTTGGCCCTTCTTTTTTCCGCTTTTGCTGGCTACCTTCTTTTACTTTGCGTTCGGCAAAATAGACGAAGCTGATTTTGAGACAGTGCCGGCTGCGGTTGTAGAGGAAAAAGGGCAGGCAGCGGACCAGGAATTTTTGGAGTTTCTGGATATGATGGAGCAGGATGATTCCAAACTGATCCATATAGAAACTATGGATGAAAAAAAGGCACTCCGTGCTCTGAAAGGAAAAGAGATATCCGGGATATTCTATGTAGGGGAGACTCCAACCTTACCGTTGGAGGCGTGGGAATGGGAGAAAGTATCCTGCAGTCTCTGCTGGAAAGTTATTTGGACGGGAAGCAGACGATGATGACGATCGCGGCGGGACACCCGGAGGGAATCCGTAATGCAGCCGCCCAGATGTCCGATTATCAGGAGATGGTAAAACAGGTTTCTTTGGGCGGCAAGACAACAGACGGAAACTCACAGTTCTTTTATGCGCTCATCGCAATGGGCTGTCTGTACGGCTGTTTTATTGGATTTGGTTCCGCGCTCACCCTGCAGGCCAACCTGACCGCACTTGCGTCCAGAAGATGCGTTACGCCGACTCATAAACTGAAACTGATCCTGTCAGAGATGCTGACTTCATTTGGTATACATTTTATGAATATCATCATCCTGCTATTATATCTGCGTTATGTGCTTCACTTGGAATTCAGAGGGGAAATGCCGCAGATGCTGCTCGTATCATTCATAGGCTGTCTGATCGGTGTTTCCATGGGAATCTTTATCAGCAGTATCAGCAAGTTTGGGGAAGGCATCAAGATAGGGATACTCCTCGGAATCTCCATGGTATGCAGTTTTCTGGCAGGGCTGATGAACTCGGAAATGAAATATACGGTAGAAAGATACTGCCCGATTATAAACCGCATTAACCCGGCGGCTCTGATATCAGACGCATTCTACTGTATCAATGTCTATGATGATCCGGTGAGATTCAGGCGCAGCTTCTCATCTTAACGTTCATGTCAGTGGTGCTGATCCTGGGATCATTCTTAGCAGTCAGGAGGGAACGTTATGACAGTATTTAAAGGTTATATGAAAATTGTAAAAGCAAATGTGGGACTGATGCTGATGTATCTGGCTATCTTTTTCGGCATCACTATGATGATCCAGGCAGTTACAAAAGATACCGGGAGCGGCAGCTACAGCGCGGAAAGCGTACATGTAGGCATCGTTGATGAGGACGGGGGCGCTCTGGCAAAAGGGCTGAAGGAGTATCTTGGACAGTTCCATAACCTGACTATGATAGATAATGACAAAGAAAAATTACAGGAAAGCCTGTTCTACAGAGAGTTAGAGTATATAGTAAAGATTCCCGCCGGCTTTGAAAAAAAGTGTCTGGAAGGCGGGGAGAAGCTGGAGGTGACGAAGGTGCCCGGCTCTTACACCAGTTTTTATGTGGATCAGCAGATTACCAGTTTTTTGAATAGTGTGAAGACCTACTATGCAGCCGGATATTCTGCATCGGATGCAGTTGATGCGGCTCTGGAAAGGCAGGGGGCAGAGATCACCATGCTGGACATCAATGGCAATGCAGGAGAAGTGCCAGGTTATACTTATTATTTCAGATACATTCCATATCTGATGATGAGTGTCCTCTGCTATGTGCTGGGAAATATCTTATCCGCATTCCATAAAGGGGATATCCCCAAAAGAATGCAGGCATGCGCAGTTTCAAACCGGAGGCAGAACCTGGAAGCGCTTCTGGCTGCCGGGCTCATGGGTGGAGCGTTGTGGGCGGTCTGCATGCTGGGGAACCTGGTTCTCTATGGCAAAGCGTTCCTCAAGAGCAGTTCCATTCCTTACTATCTGCTCAACTCGCTGGCGGTTCTGCTCGTGGTTCTGGCGCTGGCATATCTGGTGGGAATGCTGACCAACAATACAAATGCACTCAACGGTATTGTTAATACGGTGTCGCTTGGTATGTGCTTCCTGTGCGGGGTCTTTGTGCCGCTGGATGTTCTGAATAAAGGGGTAATAACAGTTGCACAGTTCCTGCCGGTTTACTGGTACGAAAAAGCGAATGATATGCTGGCGGACTTTGGAAATATTACAGGCAGTGTGCGCACGGAAGTGCTGCAGGCGGTTGGCATCCAGCTGGTATTTGCAGCGGCTATCCTGTGTATCGCTATGGCAGTGTCAAAAAAGAAGAAGATAGGGGCATAAACTGTAAAAACAGGACTGTACCTTTCTGGGAATATATGTTAGAATCTAAAAAAGATGTTCTCTGCACAGTGCGGAGAACATTTTTTCTGGGATTGAAAGAAAACTGAGTGAGGAGAGGTACGGGACTATATGACATTTATGAAGCGAATACTATTTGGAGATGACGGATTAGGGATTGACTGGGGAAAGTTTTACCGGAGTGTTTTTGCTCTTGTAATTCCTATGGCGCTGCAGAACCTGATTAATGTGGGGGTAACCGCCGCCGATGTAATTATGCTGGGGAGGGTGGGAGAGAAGGCGCTTTCAGGAGCGTCCCTGGCGGGACAAGTGCAGTATATCATGGTGCTTTTTTTGTTTGGGCTGACCTCCGGCGCCACAGTGCTGACTGCACAGTACTGGGGGAAGGGAGATAAGAAAACTATAGAAAAGATTCTGGGACTGGGGATGAAAGCGGCCATTATTGTCACTGCCATATTTACGGTGGCGGCCCTGCTGATCCCGGATCTTCTGATGCGGATATTTACAAATGATCCTGCGGTCATTTCCGAGGGTATGAAGTATCTGAGAATTGTTGCCTTTTCCTATGTCTTGATGGGAATTACCCAGGTTTACCTTTTTATTATGCGCAGCGTGGAACGGGTGGTAGTCGCAACGGTTGTATACCTGGTCTCTCTGATCTGCAATGTCATACTGAATGCGATCTTTATCTTCGGCCTCATCGGCTGCCCTGCAATGGGAATACAGGGAGCCGCGCTGGGTACGCTGGCAGCCCGGTTTGTGGAGCTAATACTTGTGTTCGGTTATGCCAGGCTCTTTAATAAGGACATTAAGTTCCGTTTCCGCTATCTTATGCGGACAGACAAACTGCTGGTGAGGGACTTTCTCCGGTATGCCCTGCCGGTAGTGATGAATGAGGTGATGTGGGGGCTTGGAACGGCGGCAAACACCGCGATTCTTGGACATATGGGCAGTGCGGCTGTGGCGGCCAATTCCGTGGCGCAGGTGGCCAGGCAGCTGGCGACGGTAGTTGCATTCGGACTGTCCAGCGCGACAGCGATCTATCTGGGCAAGACGATAGGGGAGAAGAAGTTCGAACATGCAAAGGCCTATGCACACCGCTTCCTTCTTCTAAGCGTGGTGATGGGGGCGATAGGCGGCGTGATTATACTCGTGGCAGCTCCGGTAACAGCGGCTCTTCTTTCACTGACACCGGCGGCAAAGAGCTATCTGAAGTTTATGTTCTTTGTTATGTCTTATTTCGTGATTGCCCAGTCGTTCAATACAACGATGGTGGTCGGGACGTTCCGCTCCGGCGGAGACACGAGGTTCGGCTTGATCATGGACGTTGCTACGATGTGGGGATGCTCCATACTCTTTGGTTTCCTGGCAGCCTTTGTATTCCACTGCGGCGTGCCCGTAGTCTATATCATACTGATGAGCGACGAACTGATTAAAGTACCTATCACATGGATCAGGTACCGCAGCTATAAATGGCTGAAGGACGTGACCCGGGAGTTGGATTAGTTGTTACTGTGCATACCCTGCGGGCGGTAACAGTTCAGGCAGGCCTGAACTGTTACTGCGGGCGTGTACAGTAACGATTAGTTTTCTCCCATGGGTGTACTTTTTTTTAGAGTGTGTTATAATAGGAACAGTGGGCCGGCGTTCAGGACGAAGGCCCGGATTTGGTATCATGAAAGAAAGAGAAGGTAGAGTATTATGGCAGAAGAGTACAACAATGGCTGCAGTGAGCAATCCTGCTCCGGATGTTCACATGCCGGGACATGCGAAAGTAAAAAAGAAGATTTCAGAGTCCCTGCAAATGCATATTCACAGGTAAAAAAAGTAATCGGCGTTATCAGCGGAAAGGGCGGTGTGGGCAAGTCTCTTGTGACCGCTTCACTTGCCAGAATGATGCGTGAAAAAGGATATACGGTAGGTATTCTGGACGCCGACATTACAGGGCCGTCCATACCCAAGATGTATGGCGTGCACGAGATGGCAAAGGGCAGTGAGGATGGAATGTTCCCCTGCATTGCAAAGGATGAGACAAGGATTATGTCCGTGAATCTTCTTCTGGAGGAAGAGGACACCCCAGTGATCTGGAGAGGGCCGGTCATAGCAGGTGTTGTCACACAGTTCTGGACCGATGTTATGTGGGGCGACCTGGATTATCTATTTGTGGATATGCCGCCGGGAACCGGTGATGTTCCTCTGACCGTATTCCAGTCCCTGCCGGTAGACGGCGTAGTTATCGTGACCTCTCCGCAGGATCTGGTACAGATGATCGTGAAAAAAGCCTATAATATGGCGAAACAAATGAATATTCCGGTACTGGGAATTGTAGAGAACTATAGTTATTTAAAATGTCCGGACTGCGGCAAGGAGATCAGCATCTTCGGCGAAAGCCACATCGATGAGATCGCAGCAGATCTGGGACTGCCTGTTCTTGGCAAGATGCCGGTCGATACAAAGATTGCAGAAGCCGTAGAACAGGAAAAATTCTACGAGACGGAGAATCCGTATCTCAAAGATATCGAACTTTAGAGCGTGTCGGAAAAGAAAAGGCATCATCCGCTGTGAATACTTCATAGGGATGATGCCTTTTAACAATCAGTTATTAAAGTTTGATATTTTTGAAGAGATCTCCAAGACTGGTTCCAATGTTCTCACTCTTCGGAATCTCGACTCTTTCTTCAACTTCTTCCTGATGTTCTTCCAGAGCCTTCATGCTCAGGCTGATCTTTCCTTCTTTGATGCCGATTACTTTCACTTTCACAGTGTCGCCCACCTTCAGTACTTCGCCAGGGGTTTTAATACGCTTCTGGGAAATCTGGGAAATGTGTACAAGACCGGACAGACCGTTGTCAAGCTTAATGAATGCCCCATAGTTCTGCAGCGTCTCTACAGTTCCTTCCATAACAGTGCCGGTCTTAATGCTGGCAATCTGTTCTGCACGTGCCTGCTGTTCTTTTTCCTTCAGGATCTCACGTGCGGACAATACAAGGCGGTTATTCGCCTGATCCACATCAATCACGCGGACTTCTATGTCCTTCAGTAAATATGTTTCAAGATCTTCAATATATGAAAGAGAAAGCTTGGAAGCAGGGATAAATCCTCGTAGCCCTTCTACCATGGCTATAGCACCGCCGTTGACAATGCCTTCTACCTTAACTGGCAGAACCGTTTTCTTTTCCATATAATCCATCACTCTGTTCCATGGGTTGGCATCATCAAAATGTTCCTCGTAATCTGCCATTGTCTCAACCGGTTCATCGTTTGTCTGTAATTCTTCAGTTCTCAATTCTTCACTCATCGTCGCACCTCAACTTATCTTTTATAATTCATGTAGTCCATATAGTATAAGTATAGCATATTTGTGCCACAAAAAACAACAGGTCTTGTAACATTACTGAATTTAGATTGAGAGTTTTTTGAGGGAGGACGCCTGGCGGGTGACTGGAGGGGGATGCTCTGGCAGTGGATGGGTGCAGGCCTCCTGAAGGGCATACATGTCATTCTGAAGCGCGGACACGGATCTAAGAAATTCTAGGAGGCAGGCAGCCGGGAAAATGGGGCACAGCTGACACATCATGGGAAAATCGATATTTTCCCACGCTGGGTCAGCTGATTCCGTGATTCGGAATCACGGAATCTCCCATTTTCCCGGCTGTTCTGCCTCCAAGAATTTTCTAAGGCCCGTTTTAG
>BAIF02000105.1 GCA_000509105.1 Clostridiales bacterium VE202-21
ATCTAGCTCCTCGATGGCTGGGCGCATCAGGGCGGGAGAAAAATTACCAGGGGGATTTCTGGGGAGGCGGCGGATTGAGTTGGGGAGAGGTTCGGTATTGAAAGGCGATGTTGGTAAAGCTGCTTTAATGATTGGGGGAAGTTTGCAGCATACCACTATTTCAATACAATAACTCCTGCCACCGCTCCTGCTATTATCCATATGAGGGGATGGATGTTTTTGAGTGGTTTGATCTGCAGCAGTGTGAAGATGACAAATCCGATCAGGATGGCGGTATAGTTGAGTGAGAGGATTTCTTTGCTGGCGTCGGCGAATGTTATACGGACAATCTGCCATACGGCGTATCCGATCAGTGCGGCTATCATGGGACGGATTCCGTAAAAGGCGGATTTGACGTATTTGTTTTCGCTGAAGTTGGACATGAATTTGGCTATGATGATTATGACAATGAGGGCAGGACAGATTAGGCCGATGGTTGCAGTCAGCGCTCCGGGAATTCCCCCTGCATGAAAGCCTGCATAGGTTGCCATGTTAATTCCGATCGGGCCGGGGGTACTTTCACTAATTGCTATCATATTTGCCAGTTCCGTTTTCGTAAACCATGTATATTTTTGGGTCAGCTCCATTAAAAAAGGCACGGTTGCCATTCCTCCGCCGATAGAAAAAAGCCCGATTTTAAAGAATTCTATAAATAAGGTGAGATAGATCATGATCGTTTTTTCTCCTTCAGTATATTTACAATGATGCCGGTCCCGGCGGCACAAATGACCAGTATAATAGTAGGAACCGGAGAGAATGTGGCGAGTAGAAAACCAGCGAGGAAAATTAGCAGGCCAAGCTTATCACGGATGCCTGATCTGGCCAGCGAGATAACGGTATTGATCATCAGGGCGCAAACTGCAATCCGAATGCCGGCCAGTGCATGCAGAACGACCGGAATGTCCATAAAACGGCTCAAAATACTGGCTATCAGACAGATAATAATAACAGAAGGGCTTACCATTCCCAAAGTACCAAAAACAGCTCCCGGAACGCCAGCCTGTTGATATCCGATATAAGTGGAGGTATTAACCGCAATAATACCCGGAGTACACTGCCCAATAGCATAGATATCCAGAATCTCCTCATCTGTAGCCCATTTCTTTTTCAGCACAACCTCACGTTTCAACATAGGCAGCATAGCCATGCCGCCTCCAAAAGTAAGCCCTCCTACACGAAAAAAAGTCGCATACAATTCCCATAATTTCTTCATAAGAATCCTCCTATTACAAAAACACCCCTCCGGCACTTTATATCCGAAAGTGTTTTCCTTCCTAATTAGTAAAAACATATCATTTTATATATTCTACGACTTCTCATAAAAAGATTCAATCAAACCTTTGTAAAATCGGGATTTAGT
>BAIF02000104.1 GCA_000509105.1 Clostridiales bacterium VE202-21
CGACAAGGCTGAAGCTTGCCGACTAAATCCCGATTTAAAAATATTTCTGGATGGGGGTTGCATAATATACAATATAGATGTATAATTATGCAAGTGTTATTTTTATTCATGCATAAGATATATACATTTTTGCAGTCGATATGTATTTCTGATTGAGAAAACGGGCAAACACTTTACTTCATTGAAAAAGTGGTATATGATTATGAACTAGAAGCGTGAAAGGAAGAGATAGATATGATTAAAGTAGGAATTATTGGATCTACCGGGTATGCGGGCGGTGAGCTTGTCAGGATTTTAACGGCACATAAAGATGCAGAAATTGTTTGGTATGGATCCAGAAGTTATATAGATAAAAAATATGCAGATGTTTATCAGAATATGTTCCAGATTGTGGATGCGGTCTGCATGGATGATAATATGGATGAGCTTGCGGAGCAGGTGGATGTTATCTTTACTGCTACACCCCAGGGGCTGTGTGCATCGCTGGTCAGCGAGGACATACTGTCTAAAGTGAAGATAATTGATCTGAGCGCGGATTTTCGGATGAAAGACGTATCCGTATATGAGAAATGGTATGGGATACAGCATAAAAGCCCCCGTTTTATTGAGGAAGCGGTATACGGGCTTTGTGAGATTAACCGGGAAGCTATAAAAAAGGCCAGGCTGGTGGCAAATCCGGGGTGTTATACGACTTGTTCCATACTGACGGCGTACCCTCTGGCAAAAGAGGGGCTGATCGATATGAGCACTCTGATTATTGATGCCAAATCTGGAACTTCCGGGGCAGGGAGGGGGGCTAAGCTTCCTAATTTATACTGCGAAGTGAATGAGAACATCAAGCCTTACGGTGTGGCTGCGCACAGACATACGCCGGAGATTGAGGAGCAGCTGGGTTATGCTGCGGGTGAACAGGTGGTTCTGAACTTTACGCCTCACCTTGTACCCATGAACAGAGGGATTCTGTCCACAGAGTATGCAAAACTTGTAAAAAATGTAACGTGTCAGGATATAAAAGCTGTATATGATACATATTATGCGGACGAGAAATTTGTCCGGGTACTCGGGGAGGGAATCTGGCCGGAAACGAAGTGGGTGGAAGGAAGCAACTATGTGGATATCAACTTTAAGATTGACGACAGAACAGGACGCATCATTATGATGGGGGCTATAGACAATCTCGTGAAGGGCGCGGCAGGGCAGGCGGTTCAGAATATGAATCTGATGTTCGGTTTGAAGGAATCCGAAGGACTGGAACTGGTGCCGATGTTCCCATAGGCGCATGAACGGAAGACATCCTGGACGCAAGCGATTCAGGGGGCGGAAAATGGCTGGGACAGCCCGATTATAACAGGGATGGGCTCTAATAGAGATCGAGAGGAAGAAAAAATGGTACGGACAATGACAATAGAGGATTATGACGGCGTGTATGCCCTTTGGAAAAAAATCAGGGGCTTTGGACTACGGAGCATTGACGATTCCAGAGAGGGGGTTGCCAGGTTTCTGAAGAGAAATCCAACAACAAGCGTGGTGGCCGAAGTGGACGGCCTGATCGTGGGAAGTATCCTGTGCGGGCACGATGGACGGCGGGGATGTCTATATCATGTATGTGTAGATGCTGCATACCGGAGGCGCGGCATTGGAAAGGCTATGGTTGTAAAGGCCATGGAAGAACTGCGCAGGGAGGAGATCAGCAAAGTTTCTTTGATTGCATTTACCAAAAACGATGTGGGGAATGCATTCTGGAATACAATCGGATGGACAGAACGGCTGGATTTGAATTATTATGATTTTGTGTTGAATGAGAAGAACATTACCGCATTTAATGAACATTAGAAGTACACAATTTAATGAATAATAGACGTACACATATCAGAGGCATTCGATTCATCTGACATGCCTGTTGAGCAGCAAATGAATATATAGCGGATTAAATAAGATAATGAATAAAAAATGAGCAGATTGCGTAACAAAAAGATTACGCAGGAAAGGAAAACAGAATGGAAATAATCAAAGGCGGGGTCACCGCGGCAAAAGGATTCGAAGCAGCATCGGCGGCAGCCGGCATTAAGTATCAGGACAGGACGGATATGGCGCTGATATATAGTGAAAGGCCGTGCAAGGCAGCAGGGACATTTACAACGAATGTGGTAAAAGCAGCACCCGTAAAATGGGATAAAGCTATTGTGGAAAGCGGCATTAAGTCCCAGGCGGTGGTTGTCAATTCCGGCATTGCCAATGCCTGCACCGGAGAAGAGGGATATGCGTACTGCCAAGAGACCGCGGATGCCGCGGCGAAAGCGCTGGGAGTGAAGGCAGAGGGGGTGCTGGTAGGATCCACTGGCGTGATTGGAATGCAGCTTCCCATGGAGAAGCTCAAAGATGGGATTACAAAGCTTGCGGCCGATAAGAATCCCGGAATTGAAAGCGGGACTCTGGCAGCAAAGGCAATTATGACAACTGATACAATCGAGAAGGAAATAGCAGTTACGATTCAGGCAGGCGGAAAGACCGTCACAATTGGCGGCATGGCGAAGGGATCCGGGATGATCCATCCCAATATGTGCACCATGCTCTCTTTTATCACAACGGATGCGGCGATTTCCAGAAAGGCGCTGCAGAAGGCGCTGAGCACCGATGTGGAGGATACCTATAATATGATCTCCGTGGACGGAGATACGTCTACAAATGACACGGTTCTGCTTCTGGCAAACGGGATGGCGGAAAACGATAAGATTAAATATGGAACAGATGACTATGTAAAATTTGCAGAAGCGCTTCATATAGTAAATGAATGTCTGGCCAAAAAGATTGCCGGAGACGGGGAAGGTGCAACCGCGTTGTTTGAAGCAAAGGTAACGGGCGCATCCACGAAGGAGCAGGCAAAGCTGCTTGCCAAATCGATCGTATGTTCAAACCTGACAAAGGCGGCCATTGCAGGACATGATGCCAACTGGGGACGAATTCTATGTGCAATGGGTTATTCAGGGGCTCAGTTTGATCCGGAAAAGGTGGATCTGTATTTTGAGAGCAAAGCGGGAAGAATCCAGATTATAGAGAATGGAACGGCAGTCGCTTACAGTGAAGAAAAAGCGACCGAGATCCTGTCCCAGCCTGAGGTTACGGCAACGGCAGATATAAAGGAAGGGGAAGAGAGCGCTGCGGCATGGGGCTGTGATCTGACCCATGGGTATATTGATATCAATGCAGATTACAGGAGTTAAGAGTATACCGTATCTGCAGTAAGGAGGAAATTATGAACGAGAATATGCAGCAGTACCTGGAAAAAGCACAGGTGTTAATCGAAGCGCTCCCTTATATACAGCGCTTTAACCGTAAGATAATTGTGGTAAAATACGGCGGGAGCGCGATGGTGGACGAGGCGCTGAAAAGACAGGTGATTGAAGATGTCACGCTTTTGAAGCTAGTCGGATTTAAGCCCATTATTGTGCACGGCGGAGGAAAAGAGATCAGCAGATGGGTCGGCAAGGTGGGGATGGAGCCGCACTTTGTCAATGGCCTGCGTGTGACGGATGAGGAGACAATGGAAGTGGCGGAGATGGTACTCGGCAAGGTGAATAAAAGCCTGGTACAGCTTGTAGAGGAGCTGGGCGTGCGCGCAATCGGTATCAGCGGCAAGGACGGCGGACTCCTGAAAGTAGATAAAAAGCTTTCCAACGGAGAGGATATCGGTTTCGTGGGAGAAGTTAAAAGGGTGAATGCAGAGATTCTCTATGATCTTTTGGAAAAAGATTTTCTCCCAATCATCTGCCCGGTGGGAATGGACGATGAATACAATACATACAATATCAATGCGGATGATGCAGCCTGTGCTATCGCAAGAGCGATGAAAGCGGAAAAACTAGCGTTTCTGACGGATATTGAGGGAGTATACAAAGATCCTGATGATCCAAAGACGCTAATCTCCGAACTCCGGGTGGATGAGGCACAGCAGTTGATGAACGATGGCTATATCGGAGGCGGCATGCTGCCCAAGCTGCAGAACTGTATTGATGCTATAGAAAACGGGGTTTCCAGGGTACATATTCTGGACGGGCGGATTCCGCATTGTCTGCTGCTGGAGATCTTTACAAACAAGGGAATTGGAACCGCAATACTAAACGGAGAGGAAAGCAGGTATTATCATGGTGAACAGTAAGATTCAGGCAGGTGAGGAGAACCTGCTGCATGTTTACAATCGTTTCCCTATAGCCCTGGACCATGGGGAGGGAATGTATGTTTATGACACAGAAGGCAGAAAGTTTTTGGATTTTGCCGCGGGATTTGCCGTTACAGGCTTGGGTTACAGCCATAAAAAACTGAATGAGGCGCTGAAGACGCAGATCGATAAGATCTACCACATTTCGAATCTTTATTACCATGAGAATTGTGGAGAGGCGGCAAGGGAGCTGAACCGCATATCAGGCATGGACAGGGTCTTTTTCACCAATAGCGGCAGTGAGGCCAACGAGGGGGCATTAAAGGCAGCCAGGCGCTATGCATATACGAAAAAGACCGGCAGATACGAATTTATTGCAATGGAGAATTCGTTTCACGGAAGGAGTTTCGGGGCAGTTTCTGTTACCGGACATGATTCTTACAGAGAGCCATTTGAGCCGGTGGTTCCTGGCGTACGATTTGCAAAATTCAACGACCTGAACAGTGTGGAAGCGCTGGTAAATGAAAAGACATGCGCCATTATCCTGGAGCCGCTGCAGGGAGAGGGCGGCATCAACCTTGCTACTCAGGATTTTATGGAAGGAATCCGGCGGATCTGTGATGAGAACGGCATCCTGATGATCTGTGACGAAGTCCAGTGCGGTATGGGCCGTACGGGTACTATGTTTACCTGGCAGGGATTTGGGGTAAAACCGGATATTCTTACCATGGCAAAAGCAATTGGCAACGGAATACCGGTAGGTGCGTTTGCGATGACCCAGGAGGTTGCGGATTACTCCCTGAAGCCGGGAGACCACGGGGCTACCTATGGCGGAAACCCGCTGGCATGTACCGCGGTGAAGACGGTCATAGAGATCTTTGAACAGGAGCACATTCTGGAACACGTCAATGACATTTCCCCGTATCTGATAAAACGCCTGGACGAACTGACTGATAAATGGGACTGTATTCTTCAGAGAAAAGGAAAAGGACTGATGCAGGGGCTTGCATTTGACAGACCTGTGGCCAAAGTAAATCAGAAAGCTGTCGAAGAAGGGCTGCTGGTGATACAGGCGGCGAGCAATGTGATCCGTCTGCTTCCCCCGCTGATTGTGGAGGAACAGCATATCGATGAGATGGTGGAGCGGTTTGAACGTGTTCTTGCCGGACTAACCTAGATCCCTTCCTATACCACGGAAAATAATAACATACTCGAAATAAAAACCATTCATTGAGGACATACTATAGAAAAGCAGAAGAAAAACTGCAGGAGGTATGAGGATATGATTGGTTTTTTTATTGCACTGCTGTCAGGTGCATTGATGAGCGTTCAGGGGGTATTTAACACACAGGTAACAAAGACGACGGGAATGTGGGTCGGCAATGCCTGGGTACAGCTGTCCGCTTTTTTGGTATGTGCGGTTGCATGGTTTATCACAGGCCGCGACAGTATAACGGCGATTGCAAAGGTAGAGCCTAAATATATGCTGCTGGGAGGCGTGATTGGTGCAGGTATTACCTGGACGGTCATAAAAAGTATGTCTGCACTGGGCCCTGCAAAAGCGGCCCTTTTGATTGTTATTGCACAGCTGATTGTTGCATATGTGATTGAGCTGCTGGGACTGTTTGGGGTGGATAAGGAGCCGCTGGACTGGAGAAAAATTGGCGGACTTGCCCTTGCGCTGATCGGAATTGCGATCTTCCAGTGGGAATAACTGCATTGGCTTAATAAAGATGTAACAAAAACGTAAAAATATGTATTGTAATTTAAACTATTATTCGTTACAATATTAATGTCCGGCGAGGGGATTCTCAAACAGCACGAAGACTGTGAGGGAATTATGAAGGACAGATTGGTTAAAAAGTTCTGTGTATTTTTCTTGGCGGCCTGTACCGCAGGAGTGTTGGCGTCAGGATGCGCAAGAGAAAGAACAGATTCTTTATCGGAGTTGGAACTGGAGCAGGAAAAGGGTGAGGCAGAAGAGGCATCAGAAGATGCCGTACAGCGGGAAGATCCCGGTACGGTATTCGTTTATGTATGCGGCGCCGTGAATGCTCCGGGGGTATATGAATTAGCCGGTGATGCGCGGGTATATGAGGCGATTGCACTGGCAGGCGGCTTGAATGATGCAGCAGCAGGGGAAGCTTTAAACCAGGCCAGTACAGTAACGGATGGGGAGCGCATTTATATACCGACGGCGGAGGAACTGGAAAAAGGGATTGTAGACGGCCAGACGGCACAAGTAACAGGAACGGACAACCAGGGAAAGATAAATATTAATACGGCTGCAAAAGAGGAACTCAAGACACTGCCCGGCATTGGAGATGCCAAAGCTGACAGTATTATTTCCTACCGGGAGGCAAACGGCGGATTTCAGACCGTGGAAGAGCTGATGCAGGTTGAGGGAATCAAAGAGGGAGTATTTAATAAAATAAAAGACAGAGTAGTAAGCTGAGGTATTTGTCCACTCGGCCCGTGAGGTTTTTATGGTCTACGGGCATGGTGGATGAACGGATCTTCAGCGTGCGGGAGTAAGGGAAAGAGGAGTATGAGCGAAAAGAAGATCTTAGTAGTGGATGATGAAAAATTAATAGTCAAGGGGATCCGTTTCAGCCTGGAACAAGACGGCATGGAAGTGGACTGTGCCTATGACGGCGAGGAGGCCCTGGAATACGCCAGAAACTGCGAGTATGATCTGGTTCTCCTGGATGTCATGCTTCCGAAGCTGGACGGCTTTCAGGTATGCCAGCAGATCAGGGAGTTCTCCGACATGCCGGTTGTCATGCTGACAGCCAAGAGTGAAGACATGGACAAGATTCTCGGCCTGGAGTATGGGGCGGATGATTATATTACAAAGCCTTTCAACATCCTGGAAGTGAAGGCGCGTATAAAGGCCATTATGAGACGAACGGCGAAGCGGGAAGAGCCTGCAGGCAGTACGGTCATTATAAAAGGGGCCATGCGGATTGACTGCGAGAGCAGGAGAGTGTTCATCGGTGAACGGGAGATCAATCTGACGGCGAAGGAATTCGATGTACTGGAACTGCTGGCAATGAATCCAAATAAGGTATACAGCAGAGAGAATCTGCTGAATTTGATATGGGGATATGATTATCCGGGAGATGCAAGAACAGTGGATGTGCATATCAGACGCCTGCGTGAGAAGATCGAGAAGAATCCGAGCGAGCCAAAATATGTACATACAAAGTGGGGAGTTGGTTATTATTTCCAGGGGTGATTTTCATTTTAATCTAAATAGTAAATTTCTAAAGAGCCTGCGGTTCTGTATTATACTGCTGCTTCTTGCTGTGTCTATTGTGCCCTGTGCTGCAGCATACAGGGGGATAATCAAGGCATACGAGGCGCGTGCAGTATCCCTTAGAACCGCGGATATACAAAATCAATGTACAATTCTAAGCAATCAGCTGAACAGCTATAATTATCTGGCGGATACTTCATCCGAGGTTATCAATGCAAGTTTGACGCAGTTAACGAATATATATAATGGGCGGGTAATGATTGTAGATAAAGAGCTGCGTGTCGTAAAGGACACCTACAGCCTGGATGAAGGGAAGACAATCGTATCCGAAGATGTCATCCGCTGTATGAAAGGCAGCAGTGCGAATTATTATGATAAAGCGAACCGGTACATAGAAGTGACCTCGCCGATTATGGCGGGGGATACGGAAGAGATATCGGGCGTCATGCTGGCCAGTGTATCGACAGATACGATTGAAGACAGCCTGAAGATTCTGAGCACAAAAGGAAGCGCTATTCTGGGAATCGTTTTCATACTGATGCTGGGACTGAGCCTGTTTATTGCGGATCTGATTGTAAGACCGCTGCGAAGGATCACAGCATCTATTGCGGATGTGTCCGAAGGGTATGACGATGAAGTACTCCATGTGAATACATTTACCGAGACCAAGCAGCTCTCCGAAGCTTTTAACAAGATGCTTGGGCGGCTGAAGCAGCTGGATGAATCCAGGGAAGAGTTTGTATCCAACGTATCACATGAGCTGCGTACGCCGCTGACATCCATGAAGGTACTGGCAGATTCCCTTCTGTCGCAGGAAGAGGTTCCGATCGAATTATATCAGGAGTTCATGGGGGACATTGCGAAAGAGATTGACAGAGAGAATGATATTATTGCTGACCTTTTGTCTCTGGTAAAGATGGACAAGACTGCCAAGAATCTGAATATTAATACGGTTAATATCAACGAACTGATGGAACTGATTCTGAAGAGGCTCAAGCCGATTGCAGAAAAGAAGAATGTTGAGGTGGTTCTGGAAAGTTTCCGTCCGGTTACGGCAGAGATTGACGAGGTAAAGCTTACTCTGGCAATTTCTAATCTGGTGGAGAATGCAATTAAATACAACCATGAAGAGGGATGGGTTCATGTCTCTCTTAATGCTGACCACAAATATTTCTATGTAAAAGTTGCGGATTCAGGGATCGGTATCCCGGAACAGGATCAGCAGCATATATTTGAGCGTTTTTACCGGGTGGATAAGTCCCATTCACGGGAGATGGGCGGTACCGGCCTGGGACTTGCCATTACAAGAAACGCAATCATTATGCACCGGGGATCCATCAAAGTATACAGCAGCGAGGGTGAGGGGACGACATTCACGGTACGGATCCCGCTGACCTATGTTGCTTAGAAGGAGGCAGTACCAATATGAAAAGAAGAATTGCAGGCCTGTTAACCGTCTGTTTCTGCCTGCTTCTCCTTCTGTCTGCATGTTCAAAGCGGACGGCAGTGAAAGATGACAGTTCCTTTATCTATTGTCTGAATGGGGATCGGACAGGCCTGATAAAAGTGAATTATGAGGTTAAAAGCAATGACCCGCTCCAGGCGGCAGAAGCAATGCTGAAAGAACTGGCGAAGCCGTCCGAAGATATTGATTATACCGCGCCGATACCAAAAGGGGTAAAAGTGAATACCTGTAAGCTGGAAGGGGAACTTCTGTATCTCGATTTCAACGGGCGTTATACGGATATTCCGCCGCTTGAGGAAAAGCTGGTGAGGGCGGCAGTGGTTCAGTCTCTGATCCGGATTGAAGGAATCAGTGTTCTCTGGATTTCAGTGGACGGTGAGGATCTGAGGGACAGTGAAGGACAGATTCTGGGATATCAGAATGAAGACGATTTTGTGCAGAACACCGGCTCCTCACTGAACTCTTATCAAACGGGCACGCTGACACTATACTTCGCAAATGAGACAGGTGATAAACTGACAGAGCAGCATATGGACGTAAAATACAGCAGCAATATGTCGAAAGAGAAGTTGATCGTGGAAAAGCTAATGAAGGGACCGAAAAAGAATGCAGGATATCCCACAATTAATCCGGCCGTCAGCCTTCTCGGGGTGACAATAAAAGACGGGATCTGTTATGTGAATCTGGATGATGAATTCTTGACAGGGGGAGTGGATGTCAAACCGGAGATCACCATTTATTCCATAGTAAACTCTCTTGTAGAGGGGACAACGGCGAGTAAAGTGCAGATTACGGTAAACGGAGAAAAGAACATATCTTACAAGGATGCGGTTGATTTGACCCAGCCACTGCAGCGGGATATGGGCTGGGTAGAAAATGCGGAGGAAGAATGATAAAAAGGCCACTATGTGCGGCAGCAGTTCTTTTTCTCGGAATACAGACTGTCCTGGCGGGCGGGTTTCATATAGCACCGGACTGGAAACCCACCCGGCTGGAGTCCGGGATCGGCGGCAAAGAAAAAGTCGTGCTGGATGGGACAATCTATCGCAGGGAAGAGAAACCAAACTGCAGAGTATTATATCTTAAGGACAATCTTGTCCATCTGAAGAATCAAATCTTTCAGGAATCAAAAATTCTTGTTTATATCCAAACAGAACATCACACAGCAATCGGGAACCAAATACAGATCACAGGGACGGCGGAGGTCTTCCAAGAAGCCAGAAATCCGGGGAATTTTGATCAGAAATTTTATTACCGCAAGCAGGGGATCCATGTATCCGTATGGGCGAACGACGTAAAAATACTGGATGCAGAAGAATATCGGATACGGGAAAATCTGGCGGTGCTCAGGGAGCGATGGAAGACGCTCCTGATCGAATGCATGGGAGAATACTACGGGAACACTATGAGCGCTATGCTTCTGGGCGACAAAAGCGGACTGGACAGTGAGCTGAAAGAACTATATCAGAAAAGCGGAATCGGGCATGCGCTCGCCATTTCAGGTTTGCATATGTCCTTTTTAGGCATCGGGCTGTATAAATTATTGCGCAGAGCCGGTCTGCCTTTTAGCATAGCCGGAGGGATTGGAATTTGTTTCTTACTGTCCTATACACTGATGATCGGCTGCGGGGTATCCAGTATCCGGGCGTTTGTCATGTATTTTGTCAGAATGGGTGCAGATATAACCGGAAGAGACTACGATATGCCGACCAGCCTGTCGCTTGCGGCAGCAGTGATCGTGGCATGGCAGCCTCTTTTTCTTCTGGACGCAGGTTTTCTGCTTTCCTTCGGCGCGCTGTTGGGAATTACCGCCGTCAATCCGTGTCTTGAATCCTGTTTTTTGCGGGGAAAGAAAGGTCGGAAAATCTTCAGCAGCTTCCTTGCAAGTCTATCTGTCAATCTTACATTGCTGCCGGTTATGTTGTATTTCTATTTTGAATTCCCTATGTATTCCGTTATCCTGAATCTTCTTGTAATTCCTCTGATGTCCCTGGTGCTGGGAAGCGGTGTGATCGGCTCCCTGGCGGCCATTGTATCCGTACGGGCAGGCGCAGTGCTGCTGCAGGTCTGTAAGGGGGTCCTGTTTTTATACGAAAAAGCTTGTTCAGCCAGTATGGAATTACCGGTAAGCAGGATTGTATCGGGGCAGCCGGAAAAAGGGTGGATGGTTATTTACTATATTCTCTTATTTTTGTTTTGTCTGTCGGATACCGGCTGAAAACAATAAAAGAAAAGGGGACATCCCGCGCGTCTTTACCGTTCGTGATATCCTCCCGCATAAAGCTAATGGGGGGCGCAGGGCTCTTATTCCTTTGCGGCACATTATTTATCACATGTATGCGGACCTATCATACCAGAGGAACCCTTCGGATTACTATGCTTGACGTGGGGCAGGGGGAAGGCTTGTACATAAAAGGGCCGCAGGGGATGCAGTATTTTATAGATGGAGGGAGCAGCGATGTTTCCGATGTAGGTAAATACAGGATCGAGCCCTTTTTAAAATCCCAGGGCGTAAAAACGCTGGATTATGTCTTTATCTCTCATGGAGACACAGACCATATGAGCGGAATCGAGGAACTGCTGGAGAACCAGCGTCTGGGAATCCGCATCCGAAATCTGGTTCTGCCGCCGGATAGAGTACAGGACGATGCGCTGAAAAAGCTGGCAGTAAAAGCAGCGGAAAACAATACGAGAGTCGTAGTGATGGATGTGGGCGACAGAATGACAGAAGGAAATTTTCAATTGTCCTGCAAAGCACCGGCAGCAGCGTACAAGGGGGAGACCGGGAACGCCGCATCCATGGTGTTGGAGGCAGAATACGGAGATTTTGATATGTTGTTTACCGGAGACGTGGAGGGGGAAGGAGAAAAACTTCTGGAACAGGGAGGGCTCCGCCGGTATGACGTGCTGAAAGTGGCGCACCATGGGTCTAAAAATTCCAGTTCCAGGGCATTTCTTGAACAGACACTGCCCGTTACCGCCTGGATATCATCAGGGATTGATAACCGGTACGGGCATCCCCACAAAGAGACGATAGAAAAGCTGGAAGAGACAGGGAGCAGAATATACGGTACACAGGAATGCGGTGCGGTAATGCTGGCGACCGATGGAGAAAGCGCAGAGATTGAGGCCTATTTGAGAACGTTTCGCCGTTGAATATAGAAACTGGAGAACATCTATAAACTATTAAAAAAATGATAAGGATTTAATGATTTTTGCGACTAAAAAATAGTTGCAAATACAGCTGCATTATTATATAATAAAGGAGGAAATAATGAGTAAGAAAAATAAATTAATAAAGCGTCTATATACGGTTCCCAGTGATTTTACATACGATGAGCTAAGACAGCTCCTAAAATATTTTGGGTTCCGGGAAGTAGAAACCGGGAAAACCAGCGGCTCAGCTGTAAAGTATTATAACAGGGAGTTAGGGGTCCCCATCTATATACATAGGCCGCATCCGGGAAACATCGTCAAAAAATATGTTTTAAGAGAGCTGATTCGCTTATTAAGCAAGGAGGAATTGTGATGGGTAACTGCATGAAATATAAAGAATATTATGGTACGATTGAATATTCAGATGAGGATCAATGCTTTCATGGGAAGGTACTTGGTATCAAAGGACTGGTTACCTTTGAAGGCGAGAGTGTGCAGGAATTAAGAGCGTCTTTTCAGGAAATGGTAGATGAATATCTGAAAGACTGTGAAAGTAAACACATTGCTCCGGATAAGAGCTATAAGGGGAGTTTTAACATACGGATCGCCCCGGAGCTTCATAGAGAAGCGTCGTTGCGCGCAGCGAACGAAGGAATTTCCCTGAATGCACTAGTCGAAAAGGCAATTTCATTATATGCCGGCACATCGTTTCATAAATAACAAGTCCGTGTAAAGGTTCAGGCGGGCCTAAACTGTTACAGTCCGCTAGTATAGATCAAAGTAAATAGCATGATGGTTCGCTGCGTATAATTCTTCGAGAGTGCAGATGCAAATACGCAGGCGTAGTGGGGCTACGCTGAGGCTTTTGCATCTGTGCTTTCGGGAAATCAGACCGGCGAAACATTGTGCTATTTACTTTGAGTTATACTAGTTATTATGCACGGCCTATGGCCGTGCATAGTAACGTCCGTTACATTTATTTTACAATATGCCGGAAAATATTTTGCATAATCGAGAACTTTCCTATATAATAGATACGTTATGAAGAGTTTAAATGAAGATTTAAAAACAGGACAATTCAGGCAGATATATCTTCTCTACGGGGAAGAAAATTATCTGAAGAAGCAGTATAAGGATCGGTTTACGAAGGCAATGCTCCCGAACGGGGATACGATGAATTACGCTTATTATGAAGGGAAAGGCGTAGATGTCAGGGAGGTCATTGATCTGGCTGAAACTCTGCCGTTCTTTGCTGAGCGCCGGCTGCTGGTATTCGAAAACACCGGATTCTTTAAGAGTGCGGGGGCAGATCTGGCCGATTATATTAAGGATATGCCGGATACTACATTTTTTATTTTCGTAGAAAATGAAGTGGACAAGCGCAGCAAGCTGTTTAAAGCAGTGAAGGCGAAAGGGCATATTGCAGAGCTGCCGTTTCAGGATGAGTCGACGCTGAAAAAGTGGATTCTGGGGATGGTGCGCAAGGAGAATAAGCAGATATCAGAGTCTACAGTGACCTATCTGTTGAATAAAGTCGGTACAGATATGGGGAATATACAGAAGGAACTGGAAAAACTATTCTGCTATACACTGGAGAAAGACAGCATTCTGCCGGAAGATGTGGACGCGGTATGTGTGACGCAGATTTCCAACCATATTTTTGATATGGTCAATGCAGTGGCGGATAAGAGGCAGGAGCGGGCGCTGGAGCTTTACTATGAATTGGTAGCTCTGAAAGAACCTCCAATGCGGATTCTGTATCTGATGACCCGGCAGTATCGGATTCTGCACCAGGTTAAGGATCTGCTAAAGAAGGGGTATGGCAGAAAAGAAATCGCATCCAAGGCAGGCCTGCATCCTTTTGCTGCGGGCAAATACATGGATCAGGCAAAACACTTCAGAAGCAGCGAACTCCGCGCAATTATGGAGGACAGTGCGGATATTGAAGAACGCGTGAAAACAGGGCGTCTGACGGATGTACTGGCGGTTGAGCTGTTTATTGTAAAATACTCTTCCGTGTCAAAGAGATAAAGAAAGGTTGGAGGAATAAAAGTGTCAGTAATAGATCAGAGTAAAATTCGTAATTTTTGTATCATAGCACATATCGATCATGGAAAATCTACTTTGGCGGACCGGATCATCGAAATGACAGGACTGCTGACAAGCCGTGAGATGCAATCCCAGGTGCTTGATAATATGGATCTGGAAAGGGAACGCGGGATTACCATCAAGGCACAGACCGTGCGTACTGTCTATAAAGCAAAGGATGGGGAGGAGTATATCCTCAACCTGATAGATACGCCCGGGCATGTGGATTTTAACTACGAGGTGTCCAGAAGCCTTGCGGCGTGCGACGGTGCGATCCTGGTGGTGGATGCCGCACAGGGCGTGGAGGCCCAGACGCTGGCCAATGTATACCTCGCGCTGGATCATGACCTGGATGTCATGCCGGTCATCAACAAGATCGACCTTCCAAGTGCGGATGCGGAGCGGGTAAAAGAAGAAATAGAAGACGTGATCGGCATTGACGCCGAGGACGCGCCGCTGATTTCGGCAAAGACCGGATTGAATGTGGAAGAGGTGCTAGAGCAGATCGTGGAGAAGATTCCAGCGCCGGAGGGAGATGCTTCGGCGCCTCTTCAGGCACTGATATTTGACTCTCTTTACGATTCTTATAAGGGTGTAATCGTTTTCTGCCGGGTAAAAGAGGGAAGCGTAAGGAAAGGTACACCGATCCGTATGATGGCTACCGGAGCCACGGCAGAAGTTGTGGAGGTTGGATATTTCGGCGCAGGACAGTTTATTCCCTGTGAAGAACTGAGCGCCGGAATGGTAGGCTATATTACGGCCAGCCTGAAAAATGTTAAAGATACCCGTGTGGGAGATACGGTGACCAATGCGGAGAGACCCTGCGAGGAGCCGCTGCCGGGATATAAAAAAGTAAATCCAATGGTCTACTGCGGAATGTATCCGGCGGACGGAGCGAAGTACCCGGATCTGCGGGATGCGCTGGAAAAGCTTCAACTCAATGATGCGGCCCTGCAGTTCGAGGCGGAGACCTCTGTTGCGCTGGGATTTGGTTTCCGCTGTGGCTTCCTGGGATTACTGCATCTGGAGATTATTCAGGAGCGTCTGGAGCGGGAATACAACCTGGATCTGGTGACCACGGCCCCCAGCGTTATTTACAAGGTACACAAAACCAACGGAGATATCATTGATCTGACGAATCCGACAAACCTTCCGGATCCTGCGGAGATCGAATACATGGAGGAGCCAATCGTAAAAGCGGAGATCATGGTGACTTCCGAATTTATCGGCGCAATCATGGACTTATGCCAGGAGCGCCGCGGAGAATACCAGGGAATGGAATATATCGAAGAGAAGCGTGCGGTACTGCACTATCATCTGCCGCTCAATGAGATCATCTATGACTTTTTCGATGCCTTGAAGTCACGATCCAGGGGATATGCATCCTTTGATTACGAGATGCTGGGATACGTGCAGTCGGAACTTGTGAAACTGGATATCCTGATTAATAAAGAAGAGGTAGACGCCCTTTCCTTCATCGTACATGGAAGCACCGCATACGAGAGAGGCAGAAAGATGTGCGAGAAGCTGAAAGAAGAGATACCGCGCCAACTGTTTGAGATTCCGATCCAGGCAGCCGTTGGCAGCAAGATCATCGCCCGTGAGACCGTCAGGGCAATGCGTAAGGATGTGCTCGCAAAATGCTACGGCGGCGATATTTCCCGTAAGAAAAAGCTTCTGGAAAAGCAGAAGGAAGGAAAGAAGCGCATGCGTCAGGTTGGCAGCGTCGAGATACCGCAGAAGGCATTCATGAGCGTGCTGAAATTGGATGATAAGTAATATGAAGAAAGAACTGGAGCTGTACCTGCATATCCCTTTCTGCGTGAAAAAATGTGCATACTGCGACTTTCTCTCTGCGCCTGCGGATGAGGACGCAAAGCAGGAGTATGTGAATGCGCTGCTTTGCGAAATACAGGGATATGAAGCATACCATGAGCCGTACCAGGTCACGACGATATTTATGGGAGGCGGGACTCCCTCCCTGCTGACGGGAGATCAGGTTATAGTAATATTTGACGCCCTGCATCAAAGTTTCCAGATTGCAGAGAATGCGGAAGTCACAATCGAGGCCAATCCAGGAACCGTAACAAAAGAGAAGCTGAAAGCCTGGAAAGCGGCCGGTATTAACCGTCTGAGCATCGGACTTCAGTCCGCGGATAACGAAGAGCTGAAGATGCTTGGAAGAATCCATACGTGGGAAGAGTTTCTCACAACCTACGATCTGGCCAGAAAACAGGGTTTTGATAACATTAATATCGACCTGATCTCAGCCATCCCCGGACAGACAGAGGCGAGCTGGAAAAAGACGCTCACCAAAGTCGCAAGGCTGGATCCGGAGCATATCTCCGCCTATAGCCTGATGATAGAGGCGGGAACGCCTTTTTATGAAAGATATGGGGGAAATGCCGGACAAGGTCTGACGGAAAGCCATGCAGCAGAAAATACAGCGCCGCCGCTGCCAGATGAAGACGCAGAAAGAAAAATCTACGAGATGACAGCAGAGATTCTGTCAGAGTATGGCTATCAGAGGTACGAAATCTCCAACTATGCAAAAGAAGGATATGCCTGCCGCCATAATCTGGGCTACTGGGAGAGAAAAGAATACCTGGGAATCGGTCTGGGTGCCTCCTCCCTTATTGGCAGGAGCAGATATCACAATACGGGTAATATTCGATCCTATATACAAAAAGTACAGGAGAAAGCGGACATAAAAGAGGACGTGGAACAACTGTCGGTTAAAGACGAGATAGAAGAATTCATGTTTCTTGGGTTAAGAAAGACTAAAGGAATTTCAATTTCCGGGTTTGAAGAACTCTATAGACAGAGTATATTTGATGTTTATGGGACACAAATGAAAAAATTGATGGATAGCGGGCTGTTGGAAATGTCGGGAGATCGTATCCGGCTGACAGAAAGAGGGATCGATGTCAGTAATTTGGTGTTTTTGGAATTTATGGGGTAATTTTTTTGTGGCTGTGGGGGCGCCATCGAGGAGCTAGATGCACCAGCGGCATGCGGGAAGGCTTATGCCGCTGG
>BAIF02000103.1 GCA_000509105.1 Clostridiales bacterium VE202-21
GGGATGCACACGCTGCGATATGGTAAATACCGCAAGGCGGCAACGCGGCGGCGCCAAAGTGTGCAAGCCCCTCTGAAGTGAGGTGGGTGGGGAGCGGAGGTGGGCTAGCACACTTTGTTATATATCAGGAACGTGCAGAGCACTCTCAAGAAGGAAAATGAGGAAGGTTAAACGCTATGGATAGAAAAGAAATTCTGCAAAATAAGAAAAGAATCGTAATAAAAGTAGGAACGACTACAATTACGTATGATGAAACTGGTAATATTAATCTTGATAAACTGGAGAAGTTTGTGAGGATACTGATTAACCTGCGCAACAAAGGAAGGGAGGTTATCGTGGTATCTTCCGGTGCGGTTGGAATCGGAAGAAATGTGCTGGGGCTGCAGCAGAAGCCGGAGAGCGAGGCTGCCAAGCAGGCATGCGCGGCGGTCGGGCAGGGAAGACTTATGATGATCTATGAAAAACTGTTTAACGAATACAGCCAGCTGACTGCACAGGTGCTTCTAACAAAGGAATCTATTACCAATGAGGAGTGCCGCAAGAACGCCCGCCAGACATTTGACGAACTGTTCCGTATGAAGGTAGTTCCTATTGTAAATGAAAATGATGCCATATCTGTGGATGAACTGTCATATGGTAACTTTGGAGACAATGACACACTTGCGGCATATGTGGCGAAGCTGGTGGATGCAGATCTGCTCATCCTGATGTCCGATATCGATGGACTTTATACCGATGACCCCAAGAAGAACCCGAATGCAAGATTCATCCATACAGTGGTGGGCATTGATGAGGAACTGGAGAAAATGGCAAAGGGTGCCTCCAATGATATGGGTACCGGCGGAATGGCAACAAAGATCGGAGCCGCAAAGATCGCTACCGCATCCGGTGCGGACATGGTGATCGCCAACGGCAGGAATATTTATACGATCAATGACATTATGGCCGGTAAGAAGATCGGTACCTTATTTTTATCCAGAGAGCACGGGATCGAACTAAAGAATGAATTGGCCCCGGAACGGGCACAATATCGCAGGCAGGCAAAAAAACAGAAGAAAGAGAATCAGAAAGAAGACGAGACAAAATCCATGTATCATATGGAACAGGAGACTATGGGAGTATCAATGAATCTGATAGGAGGCAGTTATGGGCAGTTATATGGAAACATTGGGTAACAGGGCAAAGGCAGCATCCCGGGAGGCAGCAGCGCTGGGAACAGAGGAAAAAAACCGTGGGCTTCTGTCTGTAGCAGAGGAATTATGCCAGGAGACAGAACGGCTTTTAGAGGAAAATGAAAAAGATGTCAGGGCAGCTGAAGAGAACGGAATGAAAAGTTCTCTGGTTGACCGTCTGCGCCTGACGGAGCAGAGAATTATGGATATGGCGGAAGGGCTGAGACAGATCGCGGCGCTGGAAGATCCGGTTGGTGAGGTGCTCTCTATGAAAAACAGGCCAAACGGCCTGCGTATCGGAAAAAAGAGAGTTCCGCTCGGTGTAATCGGGATTATATATGAATCTCGTCCAAACGTGACTGCGGATGCATTTGGACTGTGTTTTAAAACAGGGAATGCGGTCATACTTCGGGGAGGCAGTGATGCAATCAATTCGAATAAAGCAATCGTACATGCCGTAAAAGAGGGCCTCAGAAAAGAGAAGCTTCCCCAGGATCTGATCCTGTTGGTGGAGGATACAGGCCGGGAGACCGTCTATGAAATGATGAAGCTTCATGGATACATTGATGTGCTGATACCGAGAGGCGGCGCCGGGCTGATTGCCAGCGTCGTGCAGAACAGTACCGTGCCGGTGATAGAGACAGGCACCGGGAATTGTCATATTTATGTAGATGAGTGTGCGGATCTGAACATGGCCACAGACATTATCGAGAATGCAAAAACACAGCGCATGGGTGTATGCAATGCCTGTGAATCGCTAGTCATCCATGACCATGTGGCAGCCCAGGTGATCCCCATGATCGTAAACCGTTTAAAAATGCACGATGTGGAGATCAGAGGGGATGAGAAAGCATGCGGTTACAGTGCGGATATTATCCCCGCAGATGAGGAAGACTGGGGAACCGAATACCTGGACGCAGTGATTTCCATAAAAGTGGTAAACTCACTGGATGCTGCTATCCGGCATATCAATACTTATAACACAGGTCATTCCGAGTCTATTATAACAGAGTGCTATGACCACGCGCTTAAATTCCAGGATGAAATTGATGCAGCGGCTGTCTATGTAAATGCATCCACCAGATTTACCGATGGGTTTGAATTTGGTTTTGGGGCAGAGATAGGAATCAGTACACAGAAACTGCATGCGAGAGGGCCGATGGGGCTTGAGGCGCTGACAACAACAAAATATATTATATTTGGGAACGGACAGATTAGAAACTAAATCGGGATTTAGCAACGGGCTTTAGTCCCGGGG
>BAIF02000102.1 GCA_000509105.1 Clostridiales bacterium VE202-21
AGGCCCGTGGTCGCATTTTTGAAAGGACATGGATGTTCTCCGGGAGGTTTTCGGCTATCCCTTTATGGAGCGCCCCCATCCGCGCCAAGGCTAAAGCTCGTCACTAAATCCCGATTTTATTGAGAAAAAGTGTATTTTCCTATTGCCTAAAATCCACATTTACCATATAATAAACAGTGATTGATAAAATTTTAACTATATCATACAAAAGTACAGTTTATAAGGATTTGAAAGCTTTATAAACGCAGTTTAAGGAGGTATCTCATGTTAGATCAGACCTACTATGACAAGGCAGATGAAATCATAGCGTCACATGGGGCGGAACAGGCATCACTGATTCCTATTATTCAGGACATTCAGACGGAATACCGTTATCTGCCGCCTGAGCTTTTGAGCTATGTGGCAGGGAAGCTAGGCATTAATGAGGCAAAGGCTTATAGTGTGGCAACATTTTATGAGAATTTTTCTTTTGAGCCAAAAGGAAAATACATCATCAAGGTATGTGATGGAACAGCCTGTCATGTGCGTAAATCGATTCCGATCCTGGAGCGTCTCTACAGCGAATTGGGCCTTTCCAGCGAAAAAGCAACAACAGATGATATGCTGTTTACTCTGGAAACGGTTTCCTGTCTCGGGGCCTGCGGGCTGGCGCCGGTGCTTACAGTGAATGATAAGGTATATCCGGCAATGACGCCGGATGCAGCAGCTGAATTAATTCGCGAGTTGAGAGGAGCTTAGAGATATGGAGAGAATTGAGAACAGAGAAGCTCTCGGGCTGGTACGTGAAGCTTCGAAAGCACAGATAGAAAACAGTAAATGCAGGGTGCTGATTTGTGCGGGGACAGGCTGTCTGGCAGGCGGTTCCGGTGACATTTACAGGAGAATGTGTGAGCTGGTCGATGAAAATCCGGATGTGGAAGTGCATTTTGGGGAAGAGATCGCACATGGGGATGGAGAACTTGGCATTAAGAAAAGCGGATGCCATGGATTCTGTGAGATGGGACCTCTGATGAGGATAGAGCCCCAGGGAATTCTGTATACAAAGGTACAGCTGGATGACTGCGATGAGATATTCCACAGAACGATTGAAAAAGGAGAGATCATCAGGCATCTTTTATTTAAACAGGATGGCATTGAGTACCAGAAACAGGACGAGATTCCATTTTATAAAAAGCAGACAAGAAATGTGCTGAAAAATTGCGGACATATTGATGCAGAGCATATCCAGGAGTATATTTCCACAGGCGGATACCAGGCTCTTGAAAAGGCACTGTTCAATATGAAGCCGGAGGAAGTAATTGAGGAAATTACAGAATCTAATCTGCGCGGACGCGGGGGCGGCGGCTTCCAGACCGGTTATAAATGGTCACAGGTGGCTAAACAGCAGGAAAAAGAACGTTATGTTGTCTGTAACGGTGACGAGGGAGACCCGGGCGCATTTATGGACCGAAGCATTATGGAGGGAGACCCGCATAAGATGATTGAAGGTATGATGATCGCTGCTTATGCTGTTGGCGCTTCCGAAGGCTATATATATGTGCGTGCCGAATATCCGCTGGCGATCAGCCGTCTGAAACTGGCGATCGCACAGGCAGAAGAATGCGGCCTGCTGGGAGATCACATTCTGGGTACTGATTTTTCCTTCCGTTTACATATTAACAGGGGAGCGGGAGCTTTCGTCTGCGGTGAGGGCAGTGCTCTTACAGCCTCAATAGAAGGGAACCGTGGCATGCCGCGTGTGAAGCCTCCAAGAACGGTAGAACAGGGCCTGTTTGCGAAACCGACCGTACTGAATAATGTAGAAACATTTGCAAATGTTCCCATGATTATCAACGAAGGCGCTGAATGGTTTAAAAGCATCGGACCGGAGAGCAGTCCTGGAACCAAGGCGTTTGCTCTCACTGGAAGTGTAAAGCACACAGGTCTGATCGAGGTTCCCATGGGAACCACCCTCCGCGAAGTTATTTATGACATCGGCGGCGGAATTAAGGGGGACGGAGAATTTAAGGCCGTACAGATCGGCGGTCCCTCCGGCGGCTGTCTGATTACGCCGCATCTGGATATTAATCTGGATTTCGATTCCTTGAAGAAGATGGGCGCAATGATTGGATCCGGAGGACTGGTTGTAATGGATAACCATACCTGCATGGTGGAGGTCGCAAGGTTCTTCATGAACTTTACGCAGAATGAAAGCTGCGGAAAATGCGTTCCGTGCAGGGAAGGCACAAAGCGCATGCTGGAGATCCTGGAAAGAATCGTGGCCGGAAATGGAAAATTGGAGGATTTGGATCTGCTTGAGGAGCTCGCGGATACTATTACGGACACAGCACTGTGCGGTCTGGGCAAGAGTGCGGCTCTGCCTGTCATCAGTACGCTGAAGCTGTTCAGAAAAGAGTATGAGGAACATGTAGTTGAGAAGAAATGTGTATCCCACAACTGTACCGCAATGCGGCAGTTTATCATCAGCCCGGAACGATGCAAGGGCTGTTCCAAATGTGCGAGAAACTGTCCGGTAGGTGCGATCAGCGGACAGATTAAAGAACCTTATGTCATTGATAATGAAAAATGTATTAAGTGCGGCGCCTGTGAGAGCGCCTGTGCATTTGGTGCGATACATATTGAAGGGTAGGAGGAAACGAACATGAGTTATATGACAATCAACAACAGAAGGGTCGCCTTTACGAATGAAAAGAATGTTCTTTCCGTCATCCGCAGAGCCGGGATTGACCTTCCTACTTTCTGCTATCATTCGGAGCTATCTACCTACGGTGCCTGCCGTATGTGTGTGGTGGAGGATAACAGAGGAAGGATATTTGCATCCTGTTCAGAGACACCCAGGGACGGAATGGTGATTTATACAAATACGCCAAAACTGCAGCACCACAGAAAGATGATTATCGAATTGCTTCTGGCATCCCACTGCCGTGACTGTACTACCTGTGCTAAAAACGGAGTCTGTACACTGCAGAAGCTGTCGAGACAGCTTGGAATTATGGATGTAAGGTTTGAAAATAATAAAAAACAGCTGGAGAAAGATACGACATCAGAGTGTGTTGTGAGGGATCCAAATAAGTGTATACTGTGCGGTGACTGTGTTAGAACCTGCGACGAGATTCAGGGCCTTGGTATATTGGATTTCGCATTCCGCGGTTCCAAAATGCAGGTGACGCCGGCATTTAACAAGGATCTGGCGCAGACGGATTGTGTAGGATGCGGACAGTGCCGCGCGGTATGTCCGACCGGTGCAATTACGATTAAACAGAACGTAGATCCGGTATGGCGTGCGCTCAGTGACAAGAATGTCCGTGTGGTTGTACAGATTGCCCCGGCGGTCAGGGTGGCTATGGGAGATAAGTTCGGCATCAAAAAAGGTGAAAATGTGCTTGGACGCCTCGTGGCGGCTCTTCGCCGTATCGGTTTTGACGAAGTATACGACACTAATTTCGGCGCGGATCTGACGGTTATGGAAGAATCCAAAGAATTGCTGGAACGCCTGGAATCAGGAGAAAATCTTCCGCTTTTCACATCCTGCTGTCCGGCATGGGTGAAGTTCTGTGAAAATAGATATCCTGAATTCAGGAAGAATATTTCCACCTGCCGTTCTCCGCAGGAGATGTTCGGCGCATTGATTAAGGAAGAGGCACGTATGAAGGCGGCGGAAGACACCAGGAAGACCATGGTTATCTCGATTATGCCATGCACCGCAAAAAAAGCGGAGATCACAAGACCGGAACACTTTACAGATGGGGAGCAGAATGTGGATTATGTGCTGACAACCACAGAGGTTACCCGGATGATCCAGGAAGCTGGAATCGATCTTGCACAGGTGAAGCCGGAAGCACTGGACATGCCATTTGGACTGGCATCCGGCGCAGGCGCAATCTTCGGGGTTACCGGAGGTGTGACAGAAGCAGTGCTGCGGCGTCTTGTTAACAGCAATAAGGCGGAAGACCTGGAAGCAATCAGTTTCACCGGGGTGCGCGGTGTAGACGGTATCAAGGAAGCCAGGGTAAAACTGGGAGACAGAGAAGTTAAAATCGCTGTTGTGAATGGTCTGCAATGCGCCTCCGAAGTACTGGAGAAGATGAAAGCAGGAGAAGTGCACTATGATTTCGTGGAAGTCATGGCTTGTAAGAGAGGGTGTATCGCCGGAGGAGGGCAGCCTGTGCCGATCGGCCCAAGGACAAAGAAAGCAAGACTGGAAGGACTTTATAAGATCGACACAATGGCACAGATCAAACTTTCAAACCAGAATCCGATCGTTGAGGCGGCTTATGAGGGCATATTGAAAGGAAAAGAACATAAACTGCTGCATAATGAGGTGAATTAGCTTACAGCTGACGAGACGGTAAGGAGAGCGTCCGCCTCTTTGGGCTGCGGGATGCGGCGTGGGGCAGGATGTCTTCCGGTGATTGCGGATGCCGGCCGTTTTGCCTAGTTTACGTAGGGATAAAATAGAAAAATCTGATGGAACCGGCGACATGCGATCCCCAATTTGATAATTGGGGGCCTTAGTCGCCTCAGACTTTACTTGGTAAAGCAAAGTCTGTCCATCAGATTTTTCTATTTTATCCCTACGTAAACACGGCACACTTCAGGCATCCGCAATCACCGGAAGACATCCTGCCCCACGCCGTATCCCGCAGCCCAAAGAGGCGGGCGCTCTCCTTACCTTTTAGTGGCTGTGCGGGATGGGATTCAGGACGGGAGAGCGGAAGGGGAATGATATTGAAAGTATGAGGTGATATCGTGGCCAGACAGGAGATAGACAAGTCGGATTAGGGAAGGTTTCCGCCTATCCCTTTCATTTCCGCTCCCTTTTCTTCATATAACAGTCCCATTCCTTTAGTTGTTTTTGAGGGAGGATCGTGCTATACTTTTGAAGTATTGGGAACAGGGAGTGTATTAACGGCTGCGGCTTTTTACAGGAGGGCATATTATGGATACTTGGGAAACGATTCGGGAGGATGATCGGTATAGAATTACTGCGGCGGTGAAGACCGTGACGGATGTTTGGAAGAAAACTCCTGCGGTAGCGGGTGCGTGGATGTTCCGTGCTATTTCTGTAAAAGAGCGGGCTGAAAATGATAAACGGTGCAGGGAGGTTTGGGGGAAGCTGAACGGGCATTTGCAAAGCTTCCCTCAGGCCGTTCACGGTCAGAAGATGTGGCGGGAGAAGGCGGAGAAAGCCTTGTCCGACGCTATGGATAAGGATGTAATGTTCCAGCTGGGGCGGCTGCCGGGCGATGTGAGGAACGGATTCCTAGAGGCGGTTAGAACGTTTATCCGACATACGCGAGTGTTTGACAGGGAACTTGTACTGGAGGATCTTGGACAGGCACTGAGAAATTATTTTGTATATTTTATGCTGTGCCTTGCGGATGGTTCTGACAGGTGGTTCCATGAGGCGATCTGGGGGTACAGCCTGCTTTATCCTTATACGGATAATTTTCTGGACGGTGAAAAAACGAGACAGGAAAAGGCTGCATTTAACTGCAGGCTGGAGCAGAAACTGAACGGAATCAAAACAGAGGCGGAAGACGATCTGGAACAGAAAGTTTTCTCCATGGTTGATTCGGTCGAAGATATTTATCCCAGAAAAATATTCAGCGGACTTTATGATTTTCTGCTGACCATTTATGATGCCCAGATTAAAAGTATGGAGCAGCAGGGAAAGACGGAGAAAACGGCGGAAGAGCTTCTGCAGATGTCAGCTTATAAGGGCGGGGCTTCTATCTATGTGGATCAGTGCATGATTGATGGGAATCTAAAGGAAAAAGATGTCCTGTTTCTTACGGGATTCGGGCTCTTTTTGCAGCTTGCAGATGATTTGCAGGACGTGGATGAGGATGCCGGAAACGGACATCAGACCTTGATGACGCTGAGTGCGGGAGCCGGCTTTCTGGACGAAATTGTGGGACGTCTGCTGTCTTTTCTAAAATATGTTTTTGAAAATTATTGGAGCGGGGAAGAGGCGTATAAAGGTTTTGTGCTGGATAACTGTGTGCAGTTGGTAATTATGACTGTGTTCCAAAATGAACAGTATTTTTCGGAAAAGTTTAAAAGAAAGATGGAGGAATGGTCCGTACTGCCTGCGGGTTTTTTTGCATGGATGGATGCAGAAAATACCAAGAACCGGGAGAACATGCAGCACGGCCCGGTAAATATGATGGAGATACTGGATGTCTGGTGCCAGGTACCTTCTTTGGAATAGGGAAGGTGTTTAATGCGCCCCGGCAGTACCGGGATGGCGAGAATAAATTTCTCTTGTGATAAAATGCATTTAGTGCTATGATTGACAACAGTGGAATACATTATTCTGCAGCGTAAACTGAATAATTACATAATTTATAGAAGAGATAGAGAAAGGAAACGAGAAACGTGACCTATAAAGAAGCAAGGGTATATTTGGACGAAGTGTCGAAATACGGAAGTGTACTTGGCTTGGATACGATTCGAGGTCTGTTGCGTGAACTTGGGCATCCTCAAGATGACCTGAAGTTCATACATATTGCAGGAACGAATGGCAAGGGATCTGTGCTTGCATACACTTCAACAATTTTAAGTGAGGCAGGGTATAGAACCGGCAGATATGTATCACCAACAGTGGTTTCCTATTTGGAACGGATTCAGATAGACGGAAAGTGGATACCGGAAGATGAGTTCGCAGAATTAGTGGAAGAAGTTAAGAAAGCTATTGCACGTATGGAAGCCAGAGGTGAGGCCAGCCCCACCGTTTTTGAGGCAGAGACGGCAGTAGCTTTTTTGTATTTCAGAAAGAGGCGCTGCGACTTAGTCGTTTTAGAAACCGGTCTGGGCGGACTGCTGGATGCAACCAATATTGTGAAGAATACGGAGCTTGCCGTATTCGCATCCATCAGCAGGGATCACATGGGCTTTCTGGGCGAATCCCTGGAGGAGATTGCGGCTAATAAGGCGGGAATTATAAAGCCGGGCTGTACAGTTGTCACATCGCTGCAGAAGCCGGAAGTGATGACGGTACTCGTCGAAAAGGCCCGGGAGCTGAAATGCGGCATGGAGGTTGTGTATCCCAGGGAGGCAGTAATGGTAGAAGAAAACTGGGATGGACAGCGGTTTTCCTACCGGGAGTGGGAAAATATCAGAATTTCGCTGGCAGGCAGATTCCAGATTGAGAATGCCGTAACAGTTCTTGGAGTTATCCGGGCACTTAGAAACCGGGGATATGAGATCTCAAGGCGGGCTGTGGAGGAAGGTTTTGCAAAAACAACATGGCCCGGACGGCTGACCTGTGTTGCCAGGGATCCGCTGGTGCTTGTGGACGGGGCACATAACGAGGAAGCGGCGCTGAGACTGCGGGAGTCTCTGGTACAATATTTCCCCAGCAGGCGCATGCTCTTTATTATGGGAGTATTCCGGGATAAGGAATATGACAAGATAGCAGAGATCATGGGTCCTCTGGCGGATAAGATATATACTGTGGAGCTGCCGGATCAGGGCAGGACGCTGGGCGCGGATGAATTAAAGCAGGCATTGCTGCCTTACTGTGTGGGGGCGGTAGAAGAGGCATCCGGGATAGAAGAGGCCGTGAGGGAAGCCTGTGCTTCTGCTAGAAAAGACGATGTAGTACTGGCATTTGGTTCGCTGTCCTATCTGGGACGGGTTATGGAATTGACGGAGGATATGGGAGAGAAGTTATGATAGATCAGGAAAAGATTAAACAGGCGGTTAAGCTTCTTCTGGAAGGGATCGGAGAAGACGCCGAAAGAGAAGGCTTAAAGGAGACTCCGGAGCGTATTGCCCGGATGTATGAGGAAATATACGGCGGGATAGAAGAAGATGCGGCAGAGCATCTGAAAAAGACATTTCACGTAGACAATAACGAAATCGTGATGGAAAAAGATATTACCTTTTATTCTACATGCGAGCATCATCTTCTTCCCTTTTATGGAAAGGCCCATATTGCATATATTCCCGACGGAAAGGTAGTAGGCTTAAGCAAACTCGCCAGAACTGTAGAAGCATTTGCCAGAAGGCTTCAGATTCAGGAGCAGCTGACGGGGCAGATTGCAGATGCCCTGATGGAGCATCTGAAGCCAAAAGGAGTACTTGTGATGATAGAGGCAGAACATATGTGCATGACAATGCGGGGAATCAAAAAACCAGGGAGCCAGACCGTGACAGTAGTTAAGAGAGGCGTATTTCTGGAGGATCCGGAGTTGACCAATCTGTTTTTTCAGATGATCAGATAAAGGAACGGGATTTTGTATATGAAAGAGATTGAATTGATCAGAAAGCATCCTTTGTATCTAAGCAGCTGCAAGCGGTTGGAGGAATTGGAACGGGACCGGCGGTTCTGCAGGCATCAGATGACGCATCTGCTGGATGTGGCCCGGATCGCATATATCCGGAGTCTGGAGAACGGACTGGGGTTGAAGAAAGAGGTGATCTACGCGGCGGCAATTCTGCATGATATCGGCAAGGCCAGCCAGTATACGGAAGGCATACCCCACGAGACCGCCGGAAAAGAGACGGCAGAAAAGATACTGGAGGATACGGATACATTTACAGGAGAAGAAAGACAGATGATTCTTCAGGCAATTCTGGAGCACAGACGGGACAGTGAGAATCAGTCTGTGCTTGGCAGACTTTTATATGAAAGTGATAAATTGTCCAGAGCATGTTATGCGTGCCCGGCGGAGAAGGAATGCAACTGGAGCAGTGAAAAGAAGAATATGGAGATAAAATGGTGAAAGGACTGGTATAAGAGATGAAAATAGGCAGCAGGGAGTTTGACACGGAACATCATACCTATATCATGGGGATTCTGAACGTGACGCCGGATTCATTTTCCGACGGCGGAATGTACAATGATCTGGACAAGGCGCTTCTGCATGCACAGGAATTGGTGCGTGACGGTGCGGATATACTGGATGTGGGCGGAGAGTCGACTCGTCCGGGGCATATCCAGATTACGGAGGACGAAGAGACCGAGCGGGTCGTGCCCGTGATAGAAAGGCTGAAGCAGGAGTTTGACACACCCATTTCCATCGACACTTACAAGAGCAGCGTTGCAAAAGCTGCAGTTCAGGCCGGCGCTGCTCTTGTGAATGATATTTGGGGGCTCAAATATGATGCCGGGATGGCGGACGTAATCGCTGAAAGTCAGACAGCGTGTTGCCTGATGCACAACCGGGAGAAAGCAGAATACGTGAATTTTCTGCCGGAGGTTCTGATGGATCTGCAGGAAAGTGTTGACATAGCAAGAAAGGCTGGTATTGCAAAAGATAAGATCATACTGGATCCAGGGGTCGGCTTTGGAAAAACGTATGAGATGAATCTGGAAATCATCAAGGAATTGAACCGTCTGAAATTTTTGGAGTACCCTATTTTACTGGGAACCTCCAGAAAGTCCGTAATCGGCCTGACACTGGATCTGCCGGCCAGCCAGCGGGAAGAGGGAACCCTCGTAACCACCGTGCTTGGGATACTAAGAGGGTGTTCCTTTGTGCGTGTGCACGATGTGAAGGGAAACAAACGGGCCATTCAGATGACAGAAGCTATTATGAGGGAACATGACTGCAAAGGGGTCTGACCCCTTTGAGAAAACGACATATAGAGGGACGGGATTATGGATCAGATTAAGATACAAAATCTGGAGGTATTTGCCAATCACGGCGTATTTCCGGAGGAAAATGTGCTGGGGCAGAAGTTTTTGATCTCAGCGGTTCTTTATACGGACACCAGGCATGCCGGAAAGACAGATGACCTGGCGGCTTCCATTCATTATGGCGAGGTCAGCCAGTTTATAGTTACTTTTATGAAGAAGAATACGTATAAGCTGATTGAACGGGCCGCGGAGTGTCTGGCAGAGGAGCTTCTTATGCATACTGCACATCTGGAGAAGGTGGAGCTGGAGGTGAAAAAGCCGTGGGCTCCTCTGGGCCTTCCGGTGGAATACGTGTCAGTCAGGATTGCCAGGCAGTGGCATACGGCATATATTGCCCTGGGATCTAACATGGGGGACAAAGAAGGCTATCTGAATGCTGCGGTCAGAGAACTGGATCGGAGAGAGGACTGCCGGGTAGTGAAAACCTCCGGCTGGCTTGTTACCCCGCCTTACGGCATGACAGAGCAGGATGATTTCCTGAACGGCTGTCTGGAGCTGCGGACGCTGCTGCCGCCGGAGGAACTGCTGGAGGAGCTGCATAAGATCGAAGCACATGCTGGGCGGGAGCGCATTATACACTGGGGGCCAAGGACCCTGGATTTGGATATTATTTTTTACGATGATCTGATTGTGGAGACGGATACACTTTGTATTCCCCACGTCGAGATGCACAAACGTGATTTTGTGCTGAAGCCCCTTCATGAGATCGCGCCATATAAGCATCATCCTGGAAACGGGAAGACAGTGCGTGAGCTGCTGGAGAAGGTTGAGCAGAGTCAATAAACGGGAAGCGAATGCCGGAGAGGATCCCGGTGAAGCGTTTGCGGTGTGAAAAAGACCCGGACCATTCAGTCTCTGTGACTGCATGGCCCGGTTTTTTGTGTTGTGTGCAGATGTAATTTTAGAGTAATTGTTCAAAAGTGTCGTAGAAGGTCGGGTAGGACACATCCACGCAGTGGCTGTCCAGTATATTCGTATTGCCTTCTGCTACAAGAGCAGCAATACTGAATGCCATAGCAATCCTGTGATCCAGAAGGGTGTGGATCGTTGCTCCGTGAAGCGGTTTTCCACCCTCTATGACCATGCCGTCCGAGGTCGGCGTTACATCGCATCCCATTGCCTTAAGATTGTCGGTGACAGTCTCGATTCTATCGGTTTCTTTAACCTTGAGCTCTGCGGCATCACGGATAATCGTAGTGCCTTCCGCCATGGCGGCCATGACTGCAATGACCGGGATCTCATCGATCAGTGTGGGAATGATATCGCCTTCCACCGTGGTACCGTGCAGACGGCTTGTACGAACCAGAATGTCGGCAATTTTCTCGCCGCTTTCAATACGTTCATTTAAAAGCGTGATATCTGCGCCCATATCTTCACAAACCTTCAGGATGCCGGCACGTGTTGGATTGATGCCGGTGTTTTTAATCAAAATCTCTGAATTCGGCACCAGCAGCCCCGCTGCGATAAAATAGGCCGCGGATGAAATATCTCCCGGTACGGTGATCGTGCGTCCGTAGAGTTCTTTACATGGACGGAGTAAGGCTGTCGCTTTTGTACTTCTGAGATCATGCGTCGTGGAGACATCTGCTCCGAATTCGGCAAGCATCAGTTCCGTATGATTGCGGGACAGGCTCGGCTCCGTCACAGAAGTTTCGCCGTCTGCATACAGGCCTGCAAGCAGGATACAGGATTTAACCTGTGCGGATGCAACGGGAGAATCATAGTGAATGCCATGGAGATCCCCCTTTGTAATGTACAGCGGTGCACAGCCATTGCGGAGGATGCTGGAAATATTTGCTCCCATCAGAGTCAGCGGCTCGATGATCCTTTTCATGGGGCGGGAATTCAGGGACTCATCACCTGAGAGCTTGGAATCAAAGGACTGTCCTGCCAGAATTCCGGAAATCAGCCGGGTTGTCGTGCCGCTGTTACCTACATCCAGGATCTCAGAAGGAGCGGAAAGACCGTGGAGGCCCTTCCCATGCACCGTAATGGTGTCCCCGGACTGCCGAATATC
The DNA here is from genome assembly GCA_000509105.1 of Clostridiales bacterium VE202-21. Lineage (GTDB taxonomy): Bacteria > Bacillota > Clostridia > Lachnospirales > Lachnospiraceae > Faecalicatena > Faecalicatena contorta. Next base: position 11,667 of record BAIF02000102.1, read on the forward strand.
AATCCCCATTTTCCGGAAACAGTCGATGGTAGCCAGACAATCGGCACCTTCCAGAAAATTATGAATCTCGGTGATTCCCTTCGCGATGGAGCCGAACATAACACAGCGGTGGGAAATAGATTTGTCTCCGGGAATGGCCACTTCTCCTTTTAATCCCGTAATATTTGTTAATTCCATATCTTTAAAAATCCTTTCTCTTATGCAAATTACACTTCGTAGACGATGTAACGGTATTTTTTCAGCAGTTCAGCTGCCTTAGCTGAAGAGCTTTCATCGTAAAATTCGATGCGCAGTACGCCTTCCTCAAATTCACGGTTATGTACAATACCAATATTTTTGATACTGATATTATTGCTGGCCAGTATGGTTGCAATGGTGGCAATTCCTCCTGCCTCATCGATGATATCACAGTAAACCGCAAAGCGTTTCTTGATAGGCCCGGCAGAACTGTTGGGCATGGAATCCCGATAGTCTTTGGAGGATTCGAACAGGGAAAACAGGTCGTTTTCTGAGCCTTCATCCACGGACTCCTTTGCCTGTTTCAGAACCTCAATATAATCCCCCAGGATCCGGGAAATATTTTTCTGGTTTTTCAGGCAGATCTGCTGCCACATCACAGGAGAGGAAGAAGCAATTCTGGTAATATCCTTAAAACCTCCTGCGGCCAGGTTTTTCATAAGTTCATCTTCCGTATCAGTATCCCGTACAAAATTGACCAGGCTGGACGCAATAATATGAGGAAGATGGCTGATCGTCCCTGTAACATAATCATGCTCTTTATAATCCAATATAATAGGAAGCGCTTTCAGGGACTCCACAAAACTTTTATATTCTGCAACCTTTTCTTTCGGAACCCTGGAAGAAGGAGTCAGAATATAGTAGGCATTTTCAATCAGCACAGGTTTTGAGTTCACGAATCCGCTTTTCTCGGAGCCTGCCATAGGATGCCCCCCAATAAAATTATCTTCTAGCCCCAGCCGGGTAATCTCCTCATGAATCGAAGTCTTTACACTTCCCACATCAGTCAGAATACAGTCCGGATGGATATACTCCTTCAACTGTGTAAGATAGGCGGTATTATAGGAAATAGGTGCACAAAGAAAAATGTAACTGCACCCTCTGAAATTCTCATCAATTGAAGAACAGGAAGTTTGAATAGTACCTTCCTGAACTGCCAGTGCCAGTGTCTCCTTACTTTTGTCAAAGGCCAGCAGTTCATAATCAGGATAGTACTGCCTGACAGCCTTAGCGATAGAGCCGCCAATCAGGCCGAGGCCGATGAAGCCAATCTTTTTAGTCATGGTGATTCATTCCTTTCAGTAAAATCAAATACAAAACATACAAAAACAGTTTAACACCTCCTCCCCAAAAAGTAAATAAAAAGGAGGGGGGGGGCCGCCTGCCAGGAGGCCGTTTGCTGCAGTGCTATTCCCGGCCCGTGCAATGTGCGGCTCCAGGGGGACGTCTGTCGGTTTTGGGGGCTGCCCATTCGCTAAGAAGCGGTAAATGCCGTACCGGAGGATTTTATGGAACCACGGGGATTCACCGTGCAATCTGATGATTGCACGGATCAGACCCCGCTTGGGAGCCGGCCTGGAAGCCAGCTCCCATCCATAAAATCCTCCGGTACGGCATTAAGCGCTTCTAAGCTTATTCTATGCCCACAAAACCGGCAGACGTCCCCCTGGAGCCGCACATTGCACGGGCCGGGAATAATGCACTGCAGCAAACGGCCCCTGGCATGCTGGGGGCTAAGGCGGGAGGGGAGCAGCGGATGGGACTGGCTGGTAGGGGAGTATGCATGGCAGGCTTCAAAGAAAATAAAAAAGTGGATATTACTGCTGCAGCGAATAAATAATAAGATGAAGCAGGCCTTGCGTATAAATATCATCCCCAACCACAGCACAAAAATATCCGCCCAGCAGATCAAATACGCTGCCCCCGGAAGAATCCCCCTGGGAATTGCCCTGTAAAAATTGGATGAACCCAGCGTACGGGGAAGGGGAATGGGATTGCCTGGATGCGGCCCTTCATCCAAAATTTCCCGCCCATTCCCCCTAAATTCTTTGTTAAAAATTCATAAAGGAGTTGTAATGGTCTTAGTTTTTTAGTACAATATACACATAATACGTGTGCACGGCGAGTATGATAGAAACCATGCACATAATAACGACACACAAGGAGGCAGCAGCATGAAGGTTTACAGAACAGACGAGATTAGAAACGTAGTATTGCTTGGCCACGGCGGGAGTGGCAAGACGAGCCTTGCAGAGGCAATGTTGTATGTATCAGGGGCAACAAACCGAATGGGTAAGATTTCAGACAATAATACGGTCAGTGATTTTGATAAAGAAGAGCAGAAGCGTGGTTTTTCTATCAGCACATCTCTGATTCCTATTGAGTGGGAAAAGGCCAAGATTAATATTCTGGACACGCCGGGATATTTTGACTTTGTCGGGGAAGTTGAGGAGGCAGTCAGTGCAGCAGATGCAGCGGTAATTGTAGTTTCCGGTAAAGCAGGTGTACAGGTTGGGACGGAGAAGGCGTGGGAATTATGCGATAAGTACAATCTTCCGCGTATGATCTATGTGACTGAGATGGATGTGGATGACGCCAGTTTCCGTCAGGTTGTAGAGGATCTGACAGCGAGATACGGCAAAAAGATAGCTCCGCACTTCCAGCCGATCCGCGAGAATGAAAAGCTGGTTGGCTATATCAATGTGATTAAGAACGCAGGCAGAAGATATACTGGGATTGGACAGAGAGAAGAATGCGAGATTCCCGAATACTGCAAGGCGAACCTTGAGATACTGAGAGACTCCCTGATGGAAGCAGTAGCAGAGACAAGTGAAGATTTCATGGAACGGTATTTTTCAGGGGAAGAGTTTTCTGTTGAAGAGATCCGGGCAGCTATGCGTACGGAAGTTATGGACGGAGATATTGTTCCGGTAGGAATGGGTTCCAATCTTCAGGCGCAGGGTGTTGCCAATCTCCTTTCTGATATTGTCAGGTTCTTCCCGAGCCCGGATAAAAGAAGCTGTGCAGGAATTAACAGAACGACCAATGACATATTTGAGGCGAATTATGATTTCTCAAAAGCAAAGACAGCCTATGTGTTTAAGACAATGGTCGATCCTTTTATTGGAAAATATTCTTTGATTAAAGTGTGCTCCGGCGTATTAAAGGGAGACGATATTCTTTTCAATGCAGATACGGACGCAGAAGAGAAGCCGGGCAAGCTCTATACGATTTGCGGAAATAAACCATCCGAAGTTACCGAACTGTTTGCAGGAGACATCGGAGCAATTGCAAAGCTGTCCAATACAAGGACAGGAGACACTCTTTCTACAAAAGCAACGCAGGTTTCCTACGCTAAGACAGACTTCTCCATCCCGTATACATATATGAAGTATTCCGTAAAGAACAAAGGGGATGATGATAAAGTGTCACAGGCACTGGCTAAGATGATGGCCGAGGATATGACACTGAAGGCAGTAAATGACAGCGAAAACCGTCAGTCTTTACTTTATGGTATGGGGGACCAGCATCTGGAGATCACGGCTAGCAAGCTCGCGAACAGATACAAAGTTGAGATTATACTGGAGATGCCAAAGGTTGCATTCCGGGAGACAATCCGCAAGAATTCTGACGTGGATACTAAGTATAAGAAACAGTCAGGCGGACACGGACAGTATGGACATGTTAAGATGAGATTTGAGCCGTCAGGGGATCTGGAGACACCATATATATTCGAAGAAGTAGTAGTCGGCGGAGCGGTGCCGAAGAATTACTTCCCGGCAGTCGAAAAAGGTCTTCAGGATTCCGTTGGAAAAGGCCCGCTTGCAGGCTACCCGGTTGTAGGAGTAAAAGCAGTTCTCTACGATGGTTCCTACCATCCGGTAGATTCCTCTGAGATGGCATTTAAGACAGCAACAGTGCAGGCATTCAAGAAAGGATTTATGGAAGCAGGACCGGTACTTTTAGAACCAATCGCTTCCTTAAAGGTTACAGTACCGGACGAATATACAGGTGATGTCATGGGAGACCTGAACAAAAGACGTGGACGCGTGCTGGGGATGAACCCGATCACGGGCGGCAAACAGGTCATAGAGGCCGATATCCCAATGACCGGATTATTCGGATACTGTACAGTACTCCGTTCCATGACAGGTGGCCGTGGAACCTATGCTTACGAATTCGCAAGATATGAGCAGGCGCCATCCGACGTACAGGAAAAAGAAATCGCAGCAAGAGCTGAAGAGTAGGAGGCGGGAAGGAGTCTGCTGATTTTGGAAATCAGCTGCTTAGCCAAGAAGTTCTGGCAGTAAAAAAGCCGCATCTTATGGAGAAAATTGATTCGGAATCAATTTTCCTCCATAAGATGCGGCTTTTCCGCTACAAGAACTTCTAAGGCACTCTTAAGGCTTCCGAAATCAGCATACGTACTTTTCCTTCCCAAACAATTGCAGTCCCACCAGTTCAGCATAATCCGCCTCCCCCGGTTTTGATTAGCGGCATTTATGCCCTGATACCGCACCCGAGAGAGGCATATTCCAATTCCCCAAAGCGTCCCCATACCCGCCTAAATCCCCCCTTGCGCACCCGGTAATTTGAAATTTGTTAAGAAATCTGGAAAACGATTGTAGTTTGCAGTTAAAAGTGCTATAATTGCTCTGCCATTATAGAAAAATGACCAAAATATAATAAGTAATGAAGTTGAGGGCAGACGAATGAAGATAGTCATTATTGGGGATGGAAAAGTTGGCTATAAGCTGGCAAAACAACTCTCCGCGGAAAATTATGACGTTATTATGATTGACAGCAATGAGAAAAAGCTGCGTGCCGCGATTGACAGGCTGGATATTTTTTGCGTTACCGGAGACGGTGGAAGTGTGGCAGTTCAGAAGGAAGCAGATGTTCCGCATGCAGATCTTGTGATTGCGTGTACTTCCACAGATGAATGTAATATGCTGAGCTGTCTGATTGCAAGACGATTGGGGGCAAGGCACACAATAGCGAGGGTGCGTAATCCAATATATTATCAGCAGATTGATATATTAAAAGAAGACTTACATCTGAGTATGGCGGTAAACCCGGAGCTGGCTGTGGCAGGGGAGATTGTCCGGCTCTTATTATTCCCGGATGCAAGTAAGGTTGATACATTTGTCAAGGGAAGAGTAGAACTGATTGAACTTCCTCTGTTGGAAAAGAGCTGCCTGATTGGGCTGTCACTGGCGGATATGTATAATAGATTTCAGATTAAGCTTCTTGTCTGCGCGGTAGAGCGGGGGGAGGAAGTCTTTATTCCGGATGGTGATTATGTGCTGCGAGCCGGGGACAGGCTGCATATAGCTGCTTCTCACATGGAGATTGAGCTGTTCTTCAAACTGCTGGGTCAGAGAAAAGAAAAGATTAAAAAGGTAATTATCTGTGGCGGTGGGCGCGTCAGCTACTACCTTTCCACACAGCTCTGCAAGATTGGGATGCAGGTTAAGATCATTGAAATAGACGAAAAGAAATGTGAAAACCTGTGTGAACTTCTTCCCAAGGCGACGGTCATAAACGGGGACGCTACCGACCATGATCTTCTGATCGAAGAGGGGATACAGGATGCGGATGCACTGATCGCCCTGACGGGGATGGATGAAGAAAATATCATTATGTCACTCTTTGCAAAGAGCCAGGGTGTTTCCAAGATTATTGTCAAGGTAAATGAAGACAGAAGAGCCAGAATGATACAGGAATTTGGCATCGACAGTATCGTGTCAGCCAAGGCTGCTACGGCGGATGCAATTCTCAGTTACGTGCGTGCCCGCAGGAACTCTCAGGGAAGCGCGAATGTGGAAACGATGTACCAATTGGTCGACGGAAAAGTGGAGGCTCTCGAATTTATAGTGAAATCTCAGACAAACTATACGGGCATTCCATTAAAGGATCTGTCACTGAAGGTGAACAATCTGATTGCATGCATTGCGAGAAAGCGCAAAATTATTATACCTAACGGTGATGACTGCATTCAGGTAGGAGACAGCGTTATTATCATTACAATGGAAAAACATATCCAGGATATCCAGGATATTTTGCTGTAGGTGCAGATCGATGAATTATAGAATGACAACTTTCATAATAGGTAAGATGCTGGGGGTGGAAGGTGCGCTTCTCCTGCTTCCGGCAGCGGTTGCTTTTTTATATGGAGAAAAAAGCGGATTATCATTTTTGATGGTAAGTGCAGTACTTCTCATCATATTCCTGATATTTGGACGGAAAAAACCGGGCAACAAGCTGATTTACGGCAAAGAAGGACTTGTTATCGTGGGTTCCGCCTGGATATTATGGTCATTATTCGGCGCGTTGCCGTTTTTCATATCAGGGTGCATACCGAATTATCTGGACGCATTTTTTGAAACCGTGTCCGGTTTTACTACAACAGGGTCAACCATATTGACAAATATTGAGGCCCTGCCGATGGGAATGGCTTTTTGGCGGAGCCTGACGCACTGGATTGGCGGAATGGGAGTGCTGGTTTTCGTTATGATGCTGACTTCTCTGGATGATGAGAGTTCTATGCATCTGATGCGTGCGGAAGTGCCGGGGCCGGAGGCTGACAAGCTTGTGCCAAAGGCGAGAAGCACGGCTAAGATTTTGTACTCCATGTACTTTGTGCTGACCGCAGCGGAAGTAGTTTTTCTGCTTTTTGGCGGCATGAGCTTTTATGATGCGCTGATCCATTCATTCAGTACGGCTGGAACGGGCGGATTTTCAAATAGAAATGCAAGTATTGCCTATTACGACAGTGCATATATTGACGGAGTGATCACGGTATTTATGATTCTGTTTGGAGTGAACTTCAATATCTATTTCCTGCTGCGTCTGAAAAATTGGAAGGCCGCGCTGAAAAATGAAGAACTCCGTGGATATCTGGGCATAATTCTTGCTCCATGGCGGTTATTACGCTGAATATCATGGGGATGTACGGCAATATTTTGCATGCATTTCGATATGCCTCCTTCCAGGTAGGGGCGATCATTACGACGACGGGATTCTGTACGGCCAATTTTGACCAGTGGCCCGAATTGTCGAAGGTAATCCTGCTGGGACTGATGGTGATCGGAGCCTGTGCAGGTTCTACAGGAGGGGGGATAAAGGTATCTCGTTTTCTGATATTAATGAAGAGCGTAAAGCAGGAGATCAGAAGAATGCTGCATCCCAAGTCCGTTACGATTGTGCAGATAAACGGAAAAAAAGTGGGAAGAGATACCATGCACGGTGTATATATTTACTTTATTTGTTATATCCTGATAATGATGTTATCTGTATTGCTGGTTTCCATCAATAACTACGATTTTACGACAACATTCAGTTCTGTATTGACAACACTGAATAATGTGGGGCCTGGGCTGGCTCAGGTGGGGCCGATTGAAAACTTTTCTGGCTTTTCACCTCTGTCCAAAATTGTGTTCTGCCTGGATATGCTGATAGGAAGATTGGAGATATTCCCGTATCTTCTGCTTCTTTCTCCGGATCTGTGGAGAAGGAGGTTCTAATAAATCTCGGAAACTGACAGAACTTTGGCAACATGCCGGAGAGTACTTAAAGACTTAAGGAAGAAAGACAGAAAGGGTAATGTATGAAAAAAGGGAAAGTAAAACTGTTGGCTGTGATAGGAATCATATTGCTTGCTGCGATTTATTATTATGTAACGCTGCCGGCAATCAATATCCACTCCTCAGATTTCTGGATGTTTTTTATAGTGATTATTATTATTGCTGCCTTGATTTACATCAGAAGGAAGAAGCTTAACCGGTATGAACTGAAAAACTCGAAAGGCGTAAAAGTTATTTTGGGAATCCTGGTGGTAGTGGTAGCAGCTTATTTGATTGGCACATTGCTATCTTCACCAATTGTAAATGCGAAGAAGTATCAGAAACTTCTGGATGTAAAAGACGGTGAGTTCACGAAAGATATCGAGGAATTGTCTTTTGACCAGATTCCGCTTCTGGACAGGGATTCTGCTGCAATCCTCGGTAACCGTAAAATGGGCAGCATGGTGGACATGGTATCTCAGTTCGAGGTGGATGATCTGTACAGCCAGATTAATTACCAGGATCAGCCGGTCAGAGTTTCACCGCTGCGTTATGCGAGCGTGATCAAATGGCTTACAAACCAGAAGGAAGGGATACCGGCATATATAAAAATTGATATGGCAACGCAGAATACGGAACTTGTGAAGCTGAAAGAGGGCATGAAGTATACGACAAGCGACCACTTTAACAGAAATATTTACCGCCATCTTAGATTTAAGTATCCGACGTATATTTTTAATGACCTCAGTTTTGAAATTGACGATGACGGAGTTCCATACTGGATCTGCCCGGTGAAGAAGTTTAACATCGGCCTTTTCGGTGGAACCACCATAGGCCGCGTAGTGTTGTGCAATGCCATTACGGGAGAGACAAAGGACTATAAGATAGAAGATGCGCCGGAATGGATAGACAGGGCTTACTCGGCTGATCTGCTTGTGGAACTGTATGACTATTACGGATCATTAAAGCATGGCTATTTTAACAGCATCCTGGGACAAAAGGACTGTCTGAAGACAACAACCGGTTACAATTACCTTGCAATTGACGATGACGTGTGGGTATACACCGGCGTGACTTCTGTCAGCGGTGACCAGTCCAATGTAGGATTTGTTCTGATGAACCAGCGGACAATGGAGACAAAGTTTTATGGCATTGAGGGAGCAACAGAAGACTCTGCAATGTCCTCGGCGGAAGGACAGGTACAGAACCTGAAGTATAAGGCAACCTTCCCGCTGCTTTTGAATATTTCCGGAGAACCGACTTATTTTATCGCCCTTAAAGATGATGCGGGGCTGGTTAAAAAATATGCGATGGTGAACGTACAGAAATATCAGATTGTGGCAATCGGAGATACGGTAAGCTCGTGCGAGGCTGCTTATACGAACCTGATGTATGAAAACGGAATCAAAGAGGTTGAAAAAGATACCCGTGAGATTGAGACAATTACTGCGAAGATTACAAAAATAGCGCAGGGAGTTATTGACGGTAATTCTCACTACTACGTAATGCTGGAAGGCTCAGATGAGATCTTTGATGTGTCAGTAGTGGACTTCATAGATATTATAAAATATGAAGTAGGGCAGGAAGTAACTGTGGAGTATAAAGAGGGTGATACGACCAATACAGTTCTTTCTTTCAACGGAGAAGAACTGCAGAAGACAGCACCGTCTTCCGACGGGGAAAATGCAGACAACGGGCAGCAGGACGATACAGCGCAGGCTGAGGAAGGCACAGTACAGGAATAAAAGCGCTTCACTAAGAGTAAGCAGCGGATATGATGGACGTAGTCATATCCGCTGTTTTTTTAAACAGCGCGTTTTACCGAATCAGCCCGTTAAAATAAAGATCTATGCACAGAATTCAGTTATCAAATATTCGATTCGATCGATTGGGATTCTTGAAAAAATGTGACTGCCCGGATGTGAGGAAAACAGGGCATAATTTTCTTAGGATGGAAATGAGAAAACAGGTTAAAATAAAAGGGTGTACCAGGCAGGTCGAGATCCGCAGATACACCCTTTTTGGTCTCATTAATTCAGAACGGCATAATCCGGTGAATCAATGTTTGGTATATCTTTTCTCTCAGCGCTGACACTGATAATAAATTCAATATTGTTTTCTTTTGAAATTTTGTTCAGTTTTTCGAGGAATTTTGACAGGTTGTCAATGGAAATATCTGCCTGTTTTAATACTCCGTCAATGAAAATGGTTTCAATGTCGTGGTTACCGGCTACCATGCCGTATATAAATCCGATAAATTCATCCAGCGTTTGAATATCTCTGTAATCTGCCATACAGATTGCGCGAACCTGAAAGTCCACGATGTATGTATCACGATGGCTCTTTTTAATTAATACTACGTTTCCATTGGAAGTTTTCACCTTCTCGTTTGCAAGTTCGATCATCTGCTTAGTTTTGCCGCTGCCTTTCGGGCCTGTTATTAAATTTACCATGGCGAATCTCTCCTTTATGTATGTTTTTTTGAGACCTCTCAATGCTCAAATGTCTTTAATTCATTATACACTAAAGTACGGGTGGTAACAACTAAAAAAAGGATAAATTCCAACTTTATCGAAAGGGTTCACCATATAAAACAGGGGAAGGAAAAAGTACAGAATTGCTTTGAGGTAAATGAGAATAGTTATCATATAGTGGGATTGAATAGCTGACGGAAGTGTGGTAAAATTCATTTAATTGAGAATCATAATCATTTGAAGGGAGGGTGCTATGCCTGCAGAAGTGCTGTCTTATTTTCTAAAACATGAGGATATACGTTTAAAGCTGCGGTTTCAGATTGTACTTCAGTGTGCACCGTTTCTAAAGGGGAAAAAGGTGTCCTGCGGAATTACAATGGAGGACTCTATGTATAATGAGCTGTATAATATCTTGGGCGGGTCAGGAATATCTTACCGCAGGCTGTCGGCAGCAGAGGGGAGATGCCTGGTTTTATTTTACCGTGAAAAAGAGTTATCCGAGTATCTGAACCGGGTCGGGATCAGAAGCTTTATCCGGGAATTCGGTTACATTGAAATGGGGCTGGACGAGATGTTGGAAAGGCTGTCCTGCCGCACGGCTTTATTTTCAAGGGAGGAGATCGGATATCCGCATGAGATCGGAATCTTTTTTGGATATCCCGTGGAGGACGTACAGGGGTTTATCCGCAATGCAGGAAGAGAATATCTGTTCCTAGGCTATTGGAAGGTTTACAGCAATCCGATGGCCGCGAAAATGATTTTCAAGGAATATGACCAGGCAAAAGTATGTGCGGTCAACGAATTTTTAACAGGAAAGAGCATAAAAGATATCGCGTGTAATAAGGAGGATTAAAACCATGAATGTATCAGTTGTCTACTGGAGCGGAACCGGCAATACACAGGCAATGGCAGAGGCGGTTGCCAGAGGAATAGAAGCGGCGGGAAAGAACGCAAGGCTGATCGAGGCAAGTGCGGCAGATGCGGTTGAAATAGCGTCTGAGCATGCATTTGCGCTGGGCTGCCCGTCGATGGGGGCAGAAGAATTGGAGGAGAACGAGATGGAGCCGTTTGTGGAGTCACTGGAAACACTTGTATCCGGTAAGCATATTTTATTATTTGGCTCCTATGGATGGGGCGACGGCGAATGGATGCGGAACTGGGCAGAAAGAATGAAGGCAGCCGGAGCTGAGCTGGTGCGTGCGGAAGGCATCATTGCCAATGAGGCACCGGATGGAGAAGCAATAGAAGCTTGCGAGAAAGCAGGAAGAGAACTTGCAGAACTTACATAGATTTCATTGACAAATCGTCTACTCCATGCATAAGATAGTTTCATACGTATGAAACTATAAGATGAATGGGGGAAAGAACATGAATCAGAACATGCTGCTTGGAATACTGATTCCTTTTGCAGGAACCACCCTTGGCTCAGCCATGGTATTCTTTATGCGTAAGGAAATGAATGAAAAACTACAGAAGGCGCTGCTAGGCTTTGCCTCGGGTGTTATGATAGCCGCTTCTGTGTGGTCCCTGTTGATCCCGGCCATAGAGATGGCGGAGGAGAACGGCTCACGGCCCTGGCTGCCTGCTGCGGCAGGCTTTTTGCTTGGGATGGGATTTTTGCTCCTTCTGGATACCGTGACGCCGCATATGCATCTCAATGGAGACGAGCCGGAGGGAGTGAAATCCAGCCTGAAAAAGTCAACCATGCTCGTTCTTGCGGTAACGCTGCACAACATACCGGAGGGAATGGCCGTAGGAGTAACGTTTGCCGGTGCAGTATCCGGGAATACAACCATATCGCTTGCCGGTGCATTTGCCCTGTCAGTCGGTATCGCAATCCAGAACTTCCCGGAGGGCGCCATTATATCCATGCCGCTGCGGAGTGAAGGAGTATCAAAAGGCCGTTCCTTCCTTTACGGCACTTTGTCGGGTGTAGTGGAACCGATTGCGGCGGTCATAACAATCCTTCTGACAGGTCTTGTCGTGCCAATTCTCCCGTATCTGCTCGCATTCGCGGCGGGAGCGATGATTTATGTTGTCGTAGAAGAACTGATACCGGAAGCACAGGCAGAACCGCATACAAACATCAGCACAGTGGGGGTGGCAATCGGATTTACCCTTATGATGATATTAGATGTGGCTTTGGGGTAGGGAGATTGTGGTGGCTGGTATGGGGACGCTCTTTGGAACCGGAGTGTCCGGAGGTCTTTTTGAGCAGGCTTATGCTGATTCTGGAAACCGGCCGCTTAGCCGTTAATTGCTAACTGCGAAAAAGCCGCATCTTATGGGGAAAAACTGATTCGGAGATCAGTTTTTCCCCATAAGATGCGGCTTTTTCGCAGTTAGAATTAATCGGCATTAAAGGTTTCCAGAATCAGTATAAGCCTGCGCAAAAAGACCTCCGGACACCCCGGTTCTCAAGAGCTGGAACATCAAAGCTGAAGGCGTCCCTATCCCGGATGGGGGGCCAGACGGAGTAGGTGGATCGAGTGACAGATGATGCACGCTGATTCCCCAAAAAGTACTTGAAATGGTGAGGATTTGGTGATATGCTTTAAATTGCGTGTTAAGACACGACAACTCAGGAGAGTCTCTTATTTTAAGAGCGCCGAAGGTGTACGCAGCGTGTGCTGTAAATCTCTCAGGCAAAAGGATGGAGGAGTAATATTATGTTTAGTCAGATCAACAGTTTTATCAAGTGGGTCGATGATGCCGTGTGGGGGCTTCCATTGATCATTCTTATCCTGGTGACAGGAATCTATTTATCAGTTCGTTTGAAGGGCCTTCAGATCAGGCATCTGGGCAAGGCGCTGAAATTCATGGTGAAAAATGAAGAAGATGGACGTGGGGAAGTAACGAGTTTTGGAGCGCTTTGTACTGCGCTTTCTGCTACAATCGGGACAGGGAATATTGTCGGTGTAGCTACGGCGATTGCCGCTGGCGGGCCGGGGGCTTTATTCTGGATGATTGTTGCTGCTTTTTTTGGTATGGCGACGAAATATGCAGAGGGGCTTCTCTCTATTAAGTACCGTACAATTGATGAAGAAGGACATGTGTTGGGCGGTCCTTTCTATTACATAGAAAATGGAATGGGGAAGAACTGGCGGTGGCTTGCAAAGATTTTCGCCTTTTTTGGAGCAGGTGTCGGCCTGTTCGGAATTGGTACATTTACGCAGGTTAACGGGATCGCCTCTGCCGTGAAGAATTTCTTTGATCCGGATCTCGCCAACACGGTTAATTTGTTCGGCGGTACATACTCATGGGCAACCGTGATTACGGGAATTATCCTGACCTTCTGTGTGGGGCTGGTTGTGATTGGAGGAATTAAACGTATTGCAAAGGTATCGGAGATTGTTGTGCCGTTCATGGCGGTTCTCTATGTACTGTTGGCGCTGATCATCCTGCTGACTCATATACCGGCAATCCCGGGCGCGATTGCACTGATTGTCAAATCCGCATTTTCCGGCAGCGCGCTTGCCGGCGGTGTGATGGGAACAATGGTGATTGCCATGCAGAAAGGGATTGCAAGGGGGATCTTTTCGAATGAGGCTGGTCTGGGAAGCGCCCCGATCGCTGCCGCAGCTGCTCAGACAAAAGAGCCTGCGCGCCAGGGCTTGGTGTCTATGACAGGTACTTTTATTGATACGATCGTAATCTGTACCATGACCGGATTATCTATTGTGATTGCGGGGACGTGGAATACGGGCCTGGAAGGGGTGGAGATTACGACAGCTGCTTTCCAGCAGGGACTGCCGTTTCCGCCGGCTGTGGCATCCTTTGCCCTGATGCTGTGCCTTGTGTTTTTTGCTTTCACTACGATACTGGGGTGGAACTATTATGGAGAACGCTGCCTGGAATATTTGTCCAACAGAAATATGAAGGCGGTGAAAACTTACAGGTGGCTGTATATCCTTGCGATCTTTATCGGACCTTATATGACGGTAGAGGCTGTCTGGAATATTGCAGATATTTTTAACGCATTGATGGCGCTTCCGAACCTCGTAGCTCTGATTTCACTGAGCGGAGTAGTTGCCGCGGAGAGCAGGGATTACTTTTCCAGGCTGAAACAAATGGGGATGAAATAGATTTTAATACCTACATCAACACTGAAAACGTCTTCCGGGGCATGGATTACGGCTGCAACGATCGCGACACTGGTACCTCAGGTTTTTGTTTCCCTATGGGCGGGGGGCGCGGCCGACCGCTATAACCGGAAAAGGCAGACGCCATCTCCGTTTTAGATGGTGAACGGGCGTGAAAAGTATTCGCAGGTGCAACAAATTATGAAATCAGGGAGAAAACTACTTGACTTATTTTAACATTCTTCCTATAATAAATAAGAATATTGCAGAAACTGGGATGAGGAGTACTAAGAGCCTATCGTTTTCAGAGAGCTGCCGGAAGGTGTGAGGCAGAAGCGTAAACTCCCAACTCGCCTCGGAGTTCTTTTATTGAAACAGCAGTAGATAAAAGCGGGACTTCCCGTTACAGAAGAAATGAGTGCATCCGGGAGCTGCCGGGTGAATGAGAGTGGTACCACGGAAGTCAAAGCCTTTTCGTCTCTTAATGAGATGAAAAGGCTTTTTATAAAGTGTTGAATGTAGGAGGATATTGTAATGTCTAAGATTGTGTACAATCACAAAGCAATTGAGAAGAAGTGGAGGGAGAAGTGGGCGGAGAACCCGGTGAATCCCAAGGTAGACGATGACGGAAATAAGAAGCAGAAGTATTACTGCCTGGATATGTTCCCGTACCCTTCGGGAAACGGTCTTCATGTAGGCCATTGGAGAGGTTATGTGATCTCCGATGTCTGGAGCCGCTATAAACTGCTGCAGGGCCATTATATTGTGCATCCGATGGGATGGGATGCCTTCGGCCTTCCGGCGGAAAACTATGCCATCAAGATGGGCGTTCATCCGGCAAAATCCACAGCTGAGAATGTGGCTAACATCAAACGCCAGATCGATGAGATCGCTGCGCTCTATGACTGGGATATGGAAGTGAATACAACAGATCCGGAGTTCTATAAATGGACCCAGTGGATCTTTGTAAAGATGTTTAAAGAAGGTCTTGCATATGAGAAGGAATTCCCGATTAACTGGTGTCCCTCCTGTAAGACCGGCCTGGCAAATGAGGAAGTTGTGAATGGAAAATGCGAGCGCTGCGGTACGGATGTGACCAAGAAAAATCTGCGCCAGTGGATGCTGAAAATTACTGCTTATGCGGAACGCCTCCTGAACGACCTGGACAAGCTGGACTGGCCGGAGAAGGTGAAGAAGATGCAGTCCGACTGGATCGGTAAATCCTACGGGGCGGAAGTGGATTTTCCGGTTGACGGAAGAGAGGAGAAGATCACGGTCTACACGACTAGACCAGATACTTTATATGGAGCCACCTTCATGGTGCTGGCTCCGGAGCATGAACTGGCGGCATCGCTGGCCGTACCGGAGACAAAAGAGGCGGTAGAAAAGTATATTTACGATGCGTCTATGAAGTCCAATGTAGATCGTCTGCAGGATAAGGAAAAGACGGGGGTATTTACAGGGAGTTATGCCATCAATCCTCTGAACGGAGAAAAGACACCGATCTGGCTGTCTGACTATGTACTTGCAGATTATGGAACAGGAGCCATTATGTGTGTACCGGCGCATGATGACCGTGACTTTGAGTTTGCAAAGAAATTTGATCTTCCGATCGTGCAGGTTATTGCAAAAGACGGCGTAGAGATTGAACACATGACAGAGGCCTACACGGATGCTGCCGGCACTATGATCAATTCTGGCGAGTGGAACGGCATGGAATCTGCTGTGCTTAAAAAAGAGGCGCCGCATATGATTGAAAAAAGGGGAATCGGCCATGCAACGGTAAACTACAAGCTGCGCGACTGGGTATTCTCCCGCCAGCGTTACTGGGGAGAGCCAATTCCGATTATCCACTGTCCGGACTGCGGAGCCGTTCCGGTTCCGGAAGAAGAGCTTCCGCTTCGCCTGCCGGATGTAGAATCCTATGAGCCGACAGGAACAGGCGAGTCACCGCTTGCCGGAATCGAAGACTGGGTAAACTGTACTTGTCCGGTCTGCGGAAAGCCTGCAAAGCGTGAAACCAATACGATGCCGCAGTGGGCAGGATCCTCCTGGTATTTCCTGCGCTATGTAGACAGCCATAATCAGAACGAACTGGTATCCAGAGAAAAAGCGGATGAGATGCTCCCCGTAGACATGTATATCGGCGGCGTTGAGCATGCGGTACTGCATTTGCTGTATTCCCGCTTCTATACAAAGTTCCTGTGCGATATAGGGGCCATTGATTTTGATGAGCCGTTCCAGAAACTATTCAACCAGGGTATGATCACTGGAAAGAACGGTGTTAAGATGAGCAAGTCCAAGGGAAATGTAGTCTCACCGGATGACCTGGTAAGAGATTATGGATGTGATTCTCTGAGAATGTATGAGCTCTTCGTAGGCCCTCCGGAACTGGACGCGGAGTGGGATGACCGCGGAATCGACGGCGTCAACCGTTTCCTGAAGCGCCTCTGGAATCTGCTCATGGACAGCTGCGGCAAGGATATAAAAGCAACGAAGGAAATGATCAAGCAGCGCAACAGGCTGGTCTATGACATCACGACCCGTCTGGAGTCATTCAGCCTGAATACGGTAATCTCCGGCTTTATGGAGCATAATAACAAGTTGATCGAGATCGCTAAGAAAGAGGGCGGAATTGATCAGGAGACACTGGAAAACATTGCAGTACTTCTCGCGCCGTTTGCACCGCATTTTGCGGAGGAGATGTGGGAACAGCTGGGGCATACGGATACGGTATTCAAAGCAGGATGGCCGTCATACGATGAGTCCAAGATGAAGGACGATGAGATCGAAGTTGCCGTTCAGATCAACGGAAAGACAAGAGCCGTTGTAACAATTGCGGCGGATGCAGACAAAGATACGGCCATAGCAGCCGGGAAAGAAGCGGTTGCGGATAAACTGACGGGGACGATTGTAAAAGAAATCTACGTGCCCGGAAGGATTATAAATATTGTAATGAAATAATTTGAGAAGAAAATCTCACAACAGAATAAAGTGCTTGGAAATATTGAAAAGTTCGCTGAAAATCAAGGTTTGCAGACATTTTTCTACAAAGAAAAGGTATCGTAGAATACCGCAAAATATCGTAATAGATTTTTAAAATGGAGTAATATTGGAGTAAAAAGCGAAAGAAAATGGAGTAAATATTTCAAAGGTAAATATATAGAAATAGGAGATTGTAACAAAGAATAGCAATCTCCTATTTCTATATTATGTGTCTAAATTTAATATAACTTATGAAAAAAATTTGGTGGAAAGTTGTTTGTAAAAATAGAAAATAGTATAATTATGAAGAACATATTCGGAGTAAAGTATTTGCAAAGGAAAAGGAGATTTAATAAATGGGTATATTTGATGCGTTTAAAGGAAAAAGCGATATGGAAATCGCAGGTGATAATCAAGTAGATGAATTGGATAAGGGGAAAGTTAAAGAATTTGATTTGAATATCGAAAAAATACTTGAAAACTGGGAGAATTATCATGCGATACGAGAGATTATTGCCAATGCCTTAGATGAGCAGGTACTTACAAATACAAGGGATATAGAAATCAAACAGGCAAAAGATGGGTGGTGGCATATTGTAGACTACGGTCGTGGATTGAATTATCATCATCTAACTCAAAATGAAAATGAAGAGAAATTGAGTAATGATAAGCTTATTGGACGATTCGGAGTAGGATTGAAAGATGCTTTAGCGACACTTTATCGTCATGGTGTTGATGTGAAAATAAAATCAAAATATGGGATTATTAAATTGAAAACTGCTTCTAAGGTTGGCTTTGATGATATAATAACTCTACACGCAGAAATACTGCCATCGGATAATATAAAGATGATTGGAACAGATTTTTGTTTGTACGGATGTACAAAAGAAGATATAGAAAAGGCAAAATCTTTGTTTTTAACTTTTACAGAAGATAAGGTTTTAGAAAAAACAAAATATGGAGAGGTTTTAGCTAACAACGGAGTAAACAGTAATATTTATATTAATGGTGTGAGAGTAGCGGAAGAACTTAATTTTTTGTTTTCATACAATATTACTTCATTAAATTCTCAAATAAAAAAGGCACTTAATCGTGAAAGAACAAATGTTGGAAGAACTGCCTACACAGTAGAATCAAAGATATTTTAAAAGATTGTTGTTCGGATATTGTTATAAAAAAATTGGTGGAAGATTTGCAAGAGTTCGGTTCAGGTAATAAACATGACGAATTGTCATGGAATGACATAGCTATGTATGCGTCTAGGAAAATGAGTGAAATAAATACGGCGACAACATATGTAACTACCGACAATTTGAAAAACAATCCGTCACTTATAGATGATATGCGGAGAAACGGGTATAATCCAGTTGTTGTACCAGATAATTTAATAAACAAAATGGAAGATTATAATACTGGTGCAGAAGAAGGAAAGACGTTAGTAACAGCAAATCAATATATTAAGGAAGAACAAAATAGATTTACTCCTCAAATTGTGGAGATAGATTCATTATCAGTTGCTGAACGTAGAGTATATGATATAACGGATAAGATATTAGAATTAATCGGTGGAAAACCGAGAAATGTAAAATGTATACAGATAGTAGAAAAAATATATGAATCAGAGATTTTTAATGAAACTGTTGGATTGTGGGAACCGAAAGAGAATCGTATTTTGATAAAACGAAATCAGTTGAATGAACTAAATAGTTATGCGGGTACATTATTGCATGAATGTGCTCATGCTATAAGTGGAGCTTCAGATGTTTCAAGAGATTTTGAAACAGAGCTTACCAATGTTATAGGTTGTATAGCAAATAAACTTATAGACAATAAAATGTGATTTTGATTTGTAGGATAATGATACATAGTGAGGTCAAGGAACAAGGCGTAGCCGATACGCCGTAGGGCAGTCCTTGACGGAACGGACACAATCAACAGCACCATGATACATCAGAGGACTTGAAAGGTCAGAAACCTTGCAAGTCCTCTTGTTTGTTATTGGGCATTATATTTTAAGTAAAGAGCTTCTTTCATTTGTTCTTTTTCAAATGCTTTTATGTGAGCGTCTTGTATTCCGTTGTCGATGTAAAAGCAATCGTCAGCTTGTGAGTAGGCAAGTTTGGTAACTTCTGGTTTATACGTCTTTGTATCAATTCCATAATAGTAAATCGTGGCGGTTGTTAATACCATATGAATACTTTCAAAATCTCTTGTAAAAATAGTATGCCTGTCGGAATAGAAGAAATCAGACGGACATTCGTAGAATTGGGAACTATCGTCTTTTAAAAACAATGGAAGTATGTGCATTGCATTTCCAGCACGATTGACAAGTACGTAAAAGCGTGGAATAAGAGCGGCATATTGTGTCATCATGGCAATATATATATCATCTAAGTTATCAAGAAGATACTCGGAAAAGGTGTTGTTGTAAAAGACATATTGCAGAGCATTGTCATTTTGGCTTGTATGTTCCATAGGCACATTTTGTCCGTAAAGCCATCTCAAGTCCACATCTAAAGAGTCGGCAATCAGTTCCATTTTATCGGCTTTTGGATTGTACTGTCCCGAAAGATAGGAACTGAACGCTCCTTTGCTGATACCAGTATCTTTGACTATATCCACTTGTTTTTTATTTTTTGCTTTCATGGCAAATTTAATCCGTTCTGCGATTGTATTCATCTGAAAAACCTCTCTTTCCATATCGTGTTATAACTTCTCATATCGTATCGTCTAAGGACACTATATCATAAGTTCAGAAAAAAGAAAACAAAAAGTTCATAAAAAACTAAACTTTCTATTGCGAAATGAATATACTTGTGCTAATATACAAATGAGTTTAGAAATAACTGAACAAAAACGACGTCGTAATAGGAAAATGAAAATATGAGAAACTGACCTATCGGTTCAACGGGGAGAAAGGAACGAGTATGCAGATTACATTGACAAAAGAACAGGTAAAAGAAGCATTTGGAGAACTTCGTTTTATGGGTGCGGACAACTGTTACCACTATGACAAAGACAGCAAGAAGAAAACAGAGGAAGTGGAAGCTTTAAAACTTCATCTCGGAAGCATGAAAATTGGGAACAGCGTGGATATTCGCTTGGAAGCAACGGAACTTCCGAAGATTGAGCCTTATGCGGTGGTAGAACTGGAAGAATCAGTATATGCCCCTTATGTGCAGAGAGGAAACTTCCCTGTATTAGTGGAAAAGATTACCTGTAAGGGTATCCGTCCTGTTTCAAATAAAAATATGTAGGTGGTCAAAGTTCCTGCCCTCGTTCTGTCGTACCAAACGGCAGGTTGAGGGTGGGGCAATGACAACGCCATTGAAGATAGGAGGTATGTGAAATTTGGAAGAAAGAAGCGGAAGTTTTCTTCCAGAACTCCCCTACACTAACAGGGGAGTAATACGACAGAAAGAAGAATTAAGTGCCTTGATAGACTGGTGTCAGGTAACCATTAAGGAAGTTCCGTTAGAAGCAGTTATAGAAGATGTGTTGAGAATACCGTTGGAACTTATGACGGTAACAGGTTATGAAAAAGGAATTGCAGGACATGAGGTTGTGGCAATCTTTGATAATATCAAGGTACTAAAACCAACAGGAAATGCACAGTATCAAGGATTTCAGATTTTAATGAGTGGGAAAGGCTGTCGTAACTATGAGAATTTTTTACAACTTAATGAGGAAACTTGGTTTGATTTTTTTAACAGAGTTTGTCAGTATCATGTCAATTTTCCTCGGATTGATTTGGCGATAGATGACAGAAAACCGTATTTGAGCATTCCCGATTTGATTATACGGACAAAAGAGGGATTACTTTCTTCAAAGTTACGGGATATAGATTTTCACGATTCGGGAGAATTGAAAGAAGATGTGTTTCAGAGTAAAGGAGGAAGTCTTTATCTCGGTAGTTCAGCCAGTAATTTGAGATTGGTGTTTTATGAAAAAGGATATGAGCAGAATAAAAAATATGGAATAGAATTAGATGAAAATTGGAATAGATATGAATTGAGATTTCGGCAGGAAATGGCAGTTAGTGTAGTACAGGAATTATTGAGATATAAAGATGTGGTAAGGCTGGCAATGGAAGTATTGAACAGTAAAATACGATTTTTAGAAAAGCCAACGGACAGTATGGCAACACGAAAAAGACTTTATCCCACTTATCGGGCATGGGCAGAATTGATGAAAGACATAGGCAAGGTCAAACTTACTATGCAACCACAGAAGAAAAGTCTGCAAAAGGTATGGGAGTGGTTAGAAAAATATGTTGCCCCGTCTTTGAAACTGTTTGCAGAGGTTGGAAGATAGAGCAGAGAGATTATATTGCTAATCTTATAGCAAATGGAGAAATGAATATCACACAAAAGCAGTTGTATGATGATTACATAAAAGCAAGAAAATTAGACGAAAGGGGGTAATCGTATCGAGAAAGCATTACTAAATATAAATGAATTTTGTGAGTATATGGGGATTGGGAAAACAAAGGCAAGAGAATTGTTGAACAATCCTAAAAATAGATTTACAGTACGCATTGGTAATCGGTTGTATGCAAATAAGAAATTACTTGATGAATGGCTGGAATATCAATGCAAAAGGGCTTGAAAAGAAAATGAGGTGTCGATATAATGAAAATTGAAATATTTACTTTACCATATTTCTTTCAGTAGAAGAAAGGAAAGTTGGTATGGGTAAAGATTTAAAGGGCAAAGAACTCGGTAAGGGAATTTCACAGAGAGCAGACGGACGCTATATTGCAAGATTTACAAGCAAAACAGGGAAACGAAAAACGCTTTATGATTTTAAACTAAATGAGTTGAAACGGAAGTTGCGAGAAGCGGTTTATGAAGATGAACATGGTTTGAATGGCAATGGCGAAAGTATCACTTTAAATGCATGGTATGTAACGTGGACGGAGTTGTATAAGAAGAAAACAGTTAAAATGACTACGATATATAAAAATCACAGTTACTACAATTCAAGAGTGAAGAACTCTATCGGGAAGATGTATTTGCAGGACATTAAAACATATCACGTTCAGAAGTTTTTGAATGATTTGTTAGACAATGGGCTTGCACATGGAACTGTATCAAATATCAGATTTATGTTAAACGATATGCTCGATAAGGCAGTGTTGAGTGAATACATCAGAAAAAATCCTTGTATCGGTGTGGAAATGCCGAAAGAAGTGAAAAAGGAAAGGCGTGTATTAACAAGAGAGGAGCAGGAAAAATTTTTTACATTTGCTTCTTCCTACATACACATCAATGTTTTTAAATTTGCCGTGACAACAGGTTGTAGGATTGGAGAAGTGCTTGGACTGAAATGGGAAGATTGCGACTTTGAAAGAAGAAAAATTACAATCAATAAGACAATCCATTATTCAAAGGCTTCCAGTCCCGTTGAGGGTTCGAAGTTTTTCTACACGACTGCAAAAACCATGTCTAGTAATCGTGCAATTCCGATGACAGATGAAGTGTATGAGATTTTACAAAATCAGAAGATAAAGCAGACAGAACAGAAGATGTGGAAACGCTCGATATGGAAACAGCATAAAGAATTTCAAAATTTGGTATTTACCTGTTCGGACGGTTCGCCGGTTTATTATTACAACGTTAATAGTGCAATCAAAGACTATGTAGCGAAAATCAATGTGATAGAGATTGAACTGGCAAAGGAAGAAAAGAGAGAGCCGAAGATATTTGAAGTGTTTACCTGTCATACCCTGCGACATACATATGCTACAAGGTGTTATGAAAATGGCGTAGACCAACAAGTAGTACAGAAACTTTTAGGTCATTCCACGCTGGCAATGACAACTGATTTATACACGCACGTTTCAGAAGAAAAGAAAAAAGAAGAAGTAGCCGAATTGAAAATATTGGCTTAGATTTGGAGTAAAAATGGAGTAAATCAGAAGATAGATAGCTAAAAACGGCGTAAAATCAATGTTTTCAAGTGGATATAAATATTGTGCAGAAGTAATTGGGAAGATTCGGCGCGGGTAATGCAGGCATTACCTGCGCCATTTTATCAAAGAAGAGGCAGGAGGGAATGCCATATGATAATAGAGGTGCTGAGGCAGGAGTTTTCTGTGTGCAGGGTAACAGATCTGTCAGAGGTGAATATGAAGGATGAATTTTGTTTTATTGGAAAAACGGATGAGGAGAATTCCCTGGTCTGCAGTTCACAGTATGTCCCGTCCAATGCGGCTGCCTGCGACAATGGCTGGCGTGCTTTCCGCATCCAGGGAACCCTGGACTTTTCCCTGACCGGGATACTTTCTAAGATCGCAGGCCTGCTGGCAGGGCATAAGATCGGAATATTTGCGGTATCAACGTACAATACAGACTATATACTGACTAAGAGTAGGAATTTACAAAAGGCGCTTGGCGTACTTAAGGACAGCGGGTACCAGATCAGTTTTTTGTAGTTCCCGGGGGAGATATATATGGAGAATAAAGGAAAAGAAGAGAAACCGATTGTCATATTCAGTTTTACGGAGGAAGGGTGCAGGCTGAACAGAAAATTGAATGCGCTGCTGGCAAAGGCAGGTTACGAGTGCGTAAGTTATACAACGGAACGTTTTGCCGCAGGATTCGGTATGAATCCGATGGATCAAGATCTAAAACAATGGATTGGGGTGCGATGGGGGAGCTGCTCCTTTCTGTTCATCGGGGCGGCAGGAATTGCAATCCGCTATATTGCTCCATGGGTGGCGGATAAGTACCGGGATTCGGCCGTGCTCTCTATGGATGAAAAAGGCGGATTTGTGATTCCGCTTCTTTCGGGCCACGTAGGCGGAGCTGTCAGACTGGCAATGCTGGTCGCAGAGCAGACGGGGGCAGTACCGGTAGTTACAACGGCAACCGATGTACAGAATAAGTTTGCTGTGGATGTATTTGCAAAAGAAAACCATCTGCACATCGGGAGCCGCAGGCTTGCAAAGGAGATTTCCGCAGCTGTACTGGAGGGAAAGAAGATCGGGTTTTACAGTGCTTATCCGGTGGAGGGCAGGATGCCGGAGGAACTGTGTGTCTGCCGTTGCCTGGAAGAGCTGGGCAGGCTGCCGCTGGGGATTGCGGTGGCAGATGCAGGGACAGAGATAAAAGAGGGGAAAAACATCCTGTTTCTTCCGCCCAGGAATCTTGTGGCAGGGGTCGGATGCAGAAGAGGAACCCCCGGGGCCAGGCTGAAGGAAAAGCTGGAAGTCCTCCTAAAAGAGCTGGGCGTATCCCTCTGCCAGATCCAGGCCCTTGCAAGCATTGACCTGAAAAGGGACGAGGCAGGACTGCTGGAGCTTGCACAAGAGTGCCGGGTTCCCTTCGCAACGTATTCAGCTGACGAACTGCAGGAAATCGAAGCCGTCAGTTCTCATTCTGAGTTCGTAGAAAAGATCACCGGAGTGGATAATGTCTGTGAGCGGGCTGCCAGAAAATATGCGCCCGAAGGCGTCATGATACAGCCGAAGATTAAGCTGAACGGGATCACTTATGCGGTGGTCAGAGAAAATACAATGATAAGATTTTGATTCCGGAATGAAAAAGCAAAAGGGGGAAACAAAAAGGAAGAAAGCGGCCGGTTAAGCCGTTTTCTTCCTTTCGCTTTAGTTTACATAAAATTCATTGACAGCTTCGAAGAATGCATGTATATTCTCCCATTTTGAAAGCGGAGGGATGTCGCATCCTGAAGATATTACAAAGTTTGGATACTTACAGCATGCTTCCATAACGGCTTTCGTCTCTTTTTTGATGGACTCCACCGTTCCGTTTCTGAACTGAGAAGCAGGATCTACGTTGCCGGCAGCAGCGATATGAGCAGGGATATGCGGCATCATTTCTGCCATGCTGATCGCATTGCCAAAATGAAGCAGCGGGCATCCGGTTGCGATAATTGAGTTGATCTGCTGTATCGTGCAGTTTCCGCAGTTATGGTATACAATGATGAATTCGTCATCCTGAACGGCATCAACAATTTGTTTTACATAATCTGCTGAAAATTCTTCGGCAAGCGCTGGGGAGAGCAGTCCGGCAAGAGGCTCAGCCAGAACAATACCGTTAGCGCCTGCACGTTTGTATTCTGTACAGTAGTTAATGATGAATCTCGTGACTTTTTCCAGAACGGTATGTACCATATCCGGTTCCTCATAGCAGTAAATCATTGCCTCGGACACATCCATCAGTCTTCCGGCGAGTGAAAACGGTCCGATAGCGCCTGCCAGCACAGGTCTGTCTGTTATTAACTTTGAGGCCTTTTCAATTGCTTCTATATAGAGTCCGGTACGCCCGCTTCCGATCTCGGGAATTTCCAGAGCGTCTGCTTCTTCCTCTGAGCTGACCACACTTCCTATTACGGTAGGCACTTCTTCATCTGAGACACGGATTGTTGAACCAAAGCACTCTGCCTCAACAGACAGGTCCATCAGGCTGACAGAAGCGGCGGCGTCTGTGTTTTCTGCAACCAGCTGCATACCCCGTGCCTGCAGATCACTGCTGGAGATCAGATCCTTTACCGTTATGTCCATTAACTGGATGGCAGGGAATGATAATACCGGCATTGCCTTTTTAACCGGTGTATTGATTGTATCTGCGATCCACTGTTTCATATTCAATTTCATAAAATATTACCTCCAGGCTCTCTTCATTTTTATTTGTATTTGATGACTCAAGTATAGAAGAACTGCGGGGAGGTTTTTATGAAAAATATTCTGTTTTTTGGCTTTTTTTAAGTTTATTTATAAAAAAATATCAATATTGGAAAATGAAATTGCTACCGATACTGCTTAGGCGTCAGTCCGGTATACTTCTTAAACACTTTGGAAAAGTAACTCTGGTCCTCAAAACCTACAGCCACGGCGATATCAATGATTGAAAAATCCGTATTGGAAAGCAGGCGTTTGCTTTCCTCTATACGCACCATGTTCAGATACTCTTTGAAGGAAGAGCCGGTGGACTGCTTGAACATGGTAGAAAAATAAGACGGATGGAGATGAACGTGGGAGGCAACATCTTCCAAGGTAATAGGTTCGTTAAAATGTTCCGATATATAAAGCATGGATTTTTTAACGAGTTCACTGTTTTTGGAAGGAATGTAGTTAAACATACTTTCAGAAAAGGCCTCTACAATCTCCTGCAGTTTAAAACAAAGCGTATCCATGGTGGTAATCTGCTGCAGGTTTTTCAAAAAATGGTTATTCAATTTTAAAATGTTATCAGTAGGAGCACCACTCTCAATTGCCGCCCTGGAAAGCAGAGAACACAGCTCAATAGCCCTTGACTTCACAATCTCGATGCTGTTTCCCTCCGAGAACAGCACATAGCCGAGCAGGTCGTTGAGTATCGCATTGGCCTCGTGCACATTGCCTACCTTTACCTTTGCGATCAGATCCTTTTCCTTTTCATAAGGATAGGAAGCAGTACTGATATTTTCGGCCTTGTAACGCTGTATGGATTCATTGATCCTGGACTGCTGGAGCAGTTTTTGGTTATTTTGTTTGAGCTCTTCTTTACTGTCGTCGATCAGGTTGGCAAACAGATAATATAAGAGGTGGCTGATATGATTGACCATGGAGGGTGAGACAACGGGAATATTGCCCGTTTCATCGTATAACTCCAGGGCCTCATCGGTTGGAATATTGTACTTCCTGGCAATGTCCGAGATCAGGATGGAGTCCGGGGAATCCATCAAAAACGGCCCTACCAGGATAGAGCCGAGGAATGTCTTTTTGCTGATCAGAGGGAACACGATGTGATTCAATTCAGCATGACAGGAGAATATGTAAGGCTCGCCAAGCGTGATCGCTTTTTTACTGGCTGATATATGCATTTTTTCGCAGCTGTCGTTGGGGGGAAGATAGTCCTGGAAACAGCGGCAGAAGCTGGACATCTGTCCGCTTACAGCCAAAAACTCCCCATGTTCGTCGATAACCTGGATAGGAAGCCTCATACAGGCATAAAATGTGTCTACCATGGAGTGCAGTGTATCTTCCGAAACGATGGAATATAATAAAGGTGCCATTCGTAAGCCTCCGTTTCACTAATTTTTAGTATCATAAGTGTAACACACTTTTCTAAGAATATGGTTAGAAATTGCAAGAAAAATATCAAAAAAAGTAAAAAGAAGTAATATTTCAGACAGGTCTGCGCATTTACTGCGCAGACCGTACGAAAGCATAGTGGTTGCAGGCATACAGGTATCCGCTCCGCTTCGATCCGGGCTTAACTGCACTGTTACAACAGAACAGGAAAAGCCTAAATGGCCTTTCCTGTTGCAGTTGTGCGTACGAGTTCATAGAGCAGGAGCGGATTGGCGCTGATTGCGGCTTCTTTTCGTTCTATGCGGCGGGAAGTGGTCAGTGGCCCGATGGCGCCCTGGGTTCTGGCAATCTCCATTGCCATTGCCTTGGAGGCTTCCTTAGCATACTTTAGCGCATCCTCATACTCTTCAAAAAAGACAGATTCGGAAGCAGTTGTGACATGGAACCCGTTCATTTCTTCCTCCTCGTAGGCGGGCTTTACTTCGGCGGTGGCGGTGGCTGATATATTGCCAACAATCGCACCGATCGCATTTGCCACGGAGGCGTGGGGTGGGATCACGGCTTTCGTGCCGAGCAGCCTTGCTACAGCGGGCAGAAAAATGTGTGTAGGAGCTCCGACGCCGACCAGAACAGCCTTTGTAGAAAAGCGGGCTGAAAAGAAAGCGCCGTTTCCTGATTTCAATTGTGCGTAGCTGATATGGATCAGCGTTTCTATCTGTGAATCGGACATCGTATGTTTTAATCCCTCTAATTCCGTGTCCATCAGAATACGGATCAGATTACAGTAGAGCTTTTCCTCCACCATATCATAAATTTTCCGGCAAAGTTCTTCCTTGGAGATATGGGCGTATTTTGCAATAAATTCCGCGCCGGCCAGGGAGGCATCTTTGTCAAAGGCTGCAAAATCCCCACATATATGCATCACGTCAGTTGGTGTCAGACCGGATCTTAATAGAATGCCGTCCTCCTCAAGACGGGCAGTTTTTAGTCCGTAGATATCTTTTCCGATCGCCTTTGCCGCATTTGGGTACATCAGAGGCCCGTTTTTCAAGGCTTCACAGAGAGCCAGCTCGTCCTCCGTGTACTGCGCATGCACAGAGACATCTTTCATAAGCACGAAGAATTCATACAGCGGGAAAGTATGTCCCTCGGGATATGCATCCAGTCCGGCCAGTTGTTCCTTGATGCCGGGATAGTTGGAGGCGAGCATGCACAGAGGCATGATCCGGTAATTCTCAAGGAAAAGGCCGCCGTCGTAATTATAATGTACGGCGGTATCGCCGCCCAGAGCAAAGGTATCTACATAAAGGCCCTTTACAAAGGTCTTCCAGTCTCCGATCTGGATCCCGTCGTTAGCACTCAGTGGTTCCCCGCCTTTAATGATGGCGATATCGGTAGTCGTACCTCCCATATCTACGATGACTGCGTTTTCTTCCGAGACGAGATGCTGAACCCCCGTAATGCTGGCCGCGGGTCCGCACAGAAGCGTCTCCACCGGGTGCCGGCAGGTGTACTCATCGGACATCAGGTTGCCGTCGCTGCGCATAATCACTACCGGGAGAGAAAGCCCATGGTTCAAAAAGACTGCTTTTACCGCGGTCATGAATTCATGGATGACTGGGATCAGACGCGCGTTAAGCAACGCCCCGGCGCCCCTTCGTAACATATTTCTGTCGGGGAACAGATCGTGTCCCAGAATCACAGGAATATCAAGAACCGATTTTACTATTTCCGCCGCTCTTTTTTCATAACTACCGTGATGCTCTTTTGCGAAGAGCTGTACAATACTGATACAGTCACAGTCCCCGGCAAAGTCTTGCAGGTCTTTGGCAAACTGAGTCCAGTCGGGCTGAACGCTTTTAGAGGGCTTGGGAGTCAGTTCACATTCGAGCAGATATACGTCCTCCAGCGATTCGATCCCGTAATCCTGATAAGAAGATTCCAGCGTCTGGCGGGCCAGCCCGATCAAGACAAGCTTTCCTTTTCCGCCCCTGTTTTCCACGCATGCATTGGTTGCGAGTGTTGTAGACAGAGAAAGCGCCCCACAGGAGGAGAGCATGTCACCGGGAAGTTTTTCCAGTACATTGTGGATCCCTGTTTTTAAATCTTCTTTCGTTGTCAGAGACTTAGCAGATGCCAGTATTTGATTCGTTTCCAGATTATATACAACCGCATCCGTATAAGTGCCTCCGGTATCAATTCCAATTCCTATCATAAAAATCCCTCTTTTCCACATGATCTATGTTAAGTTTAACACTTGGAAGAGACGGAAGAGAGTAGTTTTTTAGAGAGAAAAGGTAAAAAATACGTGAGTTTGCATTTATGGGAGGGGGGAGTGAATGCTGGAGCGCGAAATGGAAGCCTGCCAACTACAATAAAGATGTTGTTATTTATGGTATAATTGATGAAAATATGATAAAATAATAAAAGTTAAAAGAAAATTATAAGGAGTGACTATATTATGGAAAGAAGAGTTGGAACTGTTTCAAGAGGAATTCGCTGTCCCATTATACGCGAGGGAGATAACCTGGCAGATATTATCGTAGACAGCGTACTTTTAGCTGCCGAGAGTGAAGGGTTCGAGATCCGTGACAGAGATGTTATAGCAGCCACCGAATCCATAGTGGCCAGAGCACAGGGAAATTATGCATCCGTTGATAACATAGCAGAGGATGTAAAAAATAAGCTTGGCGGGGAGACTATCGGAATTATTCTGCCTATTCTGTCAAGGAATCGTTTCTCTATCTGCCTGAAGGGAATGGCAAGGGGCGCCAAAAAAGTTGTGCTGATGCTGAGTTACCCGTCAGACGAAGTGGGGAACGAGTTGGTATCCCAGGATAAGCTGGATGCGGCCGGCGTGAATCCTTACAGTGATGTCCTGGATCTGGAGCGCTACAGGGAGCTGTTCGGTGAGAACAAACACCGTTTCACGGGCGTGGATTACGTGCAGTATTACAGCGATTTAATCAGAAATGAAGGCGCAGAAGTGGAGGTCATCTTCGCCAACCATCCGCAGGAGATTCTTAAGTATACCAAAAAGGTAATTAACTGTGATATACATAGCCGTGAGAGAACAAAAAGGCTGCTCAAAGAAAACGGTGCGGAGATTGTCTGCGGCATGGACGATCTGCTGAACTCTCCGGTGAACGGAAGCGGCTGCAATGAAAAATACGGACTTCTCGGATCTAATAAATCCACCGAGGAATCTGTCAAGTTATTCCCGCGGACAAAGGAATGCGGTGAGCTGATTCTGGAAATCCAAAAGTGTATTCTTGATAAGACAGGGAAACATGTGGAAGTGATGGTATACGGCGACGGAGCATTCAAAGATCCTGTCGGAAAGATCTGGGAACTTGCAGACCCATGCGTGTCCGTTGCGAATACCCCGGGGCTGGAAGGTACGCCGAATGAGGTGAAGTTAAAATACCTGGCGGATAATGAGTTCAGAGATTTATCCGGACAGGAATTAAAAGAGGCCATCTCTCAGCGCATCAAAGAGAAAAAAGACGATCTGGTGGGAGATATGGCGGCACAGGGAACAACCCCAAGAAGGCTTACAGATCTGATTGGCTCACTTTGTGACCTGACGAGCGGTTCTGGTGATAAGGGAACTCCGGTTATCCTTGTGCAGGGATATTTTGATAATTATGTGTCTTAATGTACTGATCCGGTCATAGCAGGGAGGTTTAGATGCAGAAATACAGAAGACCTTACCCCCAGTTTTCTCTTTGCGGATTAAACTGCGGGCTGTGCCCCATGTATCATATTAGTGAGGAATCACACTGCACTGGATGCGGTGGAGAAGGCAGGCCCACGTGTGAGATCATCCGCTGCAGCATGGAACATGAGAATGTAGAATACTGCAGCCAGTGCAGTGCATATCCCTGTGACAGATATCTGGAGGAGGAATTTGATTCTTTTGTGCCAAAACGCAGCAGAGAAGATTTTGCATGTGCTAAAGAGCGGGGAATACACTATTATAGATCTGTGCTTGATGAAAAAATAGAAATTTTACGGTTTTTATTAAAAAATTACAATGACGGACGGAGGAAGAGCTTTTTCTGTACGGCAGTCAATCTTCTGGAACTGGATGATATTAAAGCAGTACTGGAACAGATATCGGGAGCCGTGAATGAAGATAACACGTTAAAGGAAAATGCGGCCATTGCAGTACAACTGTTTAAGAACATGGCTGACCGGAGGGAGATATCTCTGAAGCTTAGGAAAAAGCCGGGAAAATAATTCAAAGCACGTACCGGCAGATGGCAGCTGAATCTGCAGTGTAATTAAGGAGGATAACAGTATGGAAGGAATGAAGGTTACAAAAGTATGTACAGCACGAGATAAGGTAGAGGCAGAAATGATCCTGGACATCTTGGGCCAGCATAATATCCAGGCGTACAGGCAGGGAATTGCCAGCGGAGGCCTCATGGATATCTATACGGGAAACTCCATCTTCGGCGAGGATATTTTTGCAGATGAGAGCGATGTGGAAGCGGCCAGAGAACTGATCTGGAATATCATTGAAGGGGCAGATGAAGAGTGAACAATCTGCCATTTAAACGACATATGTGGAACAAAGGAAAATACAATAAAAATGAGGCGGAAATTTGATTTCCGCCTCATTTTCTACCCTTATATTACCACAAAACGCGTATTTTTTCAAGTCTTGTAAAGTCTGCGGCGCGGCCTTATAATGAAAAATCAATTGGGAAAGGGGCGGTGTCATGGAAACGAATATTTTAGAACTTCTGGAACTGACAAAGAGGAAAGAGGAACTGGCATTATTGTCCGCAATGAATCAGAAGACGGAGCGCTTCGGACTCGTGCTCAGGGAGGCGGATATCAAAGAGCTGGCAGAATGCAGGAATCAGAGCCTGAAAAAGTATGGCAGGGTGGAATTCGGGAGGGGAATATTGGATCAACTGATTTATGTTTTCTGTGATTCACAGTATATCAGCCAGCATAATTATCTGTCCAGCCTGGAACGGCTGCAGGATGTTTTTTATGAATTCAAAAATGCTGCGCTGGATCAGATGACAGATGATGAGGTTCTGACTTTTATGAGAGAACAGTTTGAGACAGTCTGTGCAGGAGATCTGGACTATCTGGAGGAAACATGCCTGGAAGTCTTTACTGCGGCAGTCCGTGCAGGCTACCGTGGATATACGGCTAGCGGCGGAAACGGAGAGTATGAACAGTTCGATGAGGTGACCCGCTGGGACAAAGAATTGTATCTGCAGGCGCTTAGGGAACTGTGCTGGGAGTAAAGGGGAAAGCAGTGGAAGGAGGTTCACGGATGCACAATGAGATTGAAGAATTACTGCCCGTTGTGGCAAAACTGGCCGAACGCTATACATCAAAGGAAAGTTCTTCTGTTTCCTATAAAACGGCGGAACAGCTTATGGAAGCAGTCGTTTATTGTATCAATGAAGTGGCGGGAGAGCCTGCAGAATATATGCTTCAGGGGCAGCGGGCAGGGGCTGCGTCCACCTATGAGGCAGGGTACCGGATTGTACTGGAGAAGACAGGCCGCGCCAAGGAGATATATCACCATATTATTGAAGGCTTTGACGACTATGGATGCAAAAATTACAGAGAGACGATTGTAAGCGGTATGCCCGCGTTTTTCACCTGGTATGACCCGGTATTTCAACCCCAGGACCATATTCTGACATTGGACTATCCGGTTTTTCAAATGGAGTGCGGGAAAAAGGGGGTGGATTTAATCCTGGCTTATCTAAGTCAGATTGAGTACGAGCAGCGTTTTCTCCGAAGTTTTCACAGGCCAGGCATCGTAAATCTGTTGGAATCCACCTGCCCGGATTACGAAGAGCTGTACTTGGATAATATATGCCTTCCCGTACTGTTTCGTGCGCTGGCCTGCATGATCACAGAAAGGCCTCTTTTTGACCTGGAACTGGACGGGGAGGGGCAGAGTGAAACGGAGGGTTACTTTCAGGATATGCCGGCGGAGACTATAGAGAGACAGGTCTCATATCTGCTGGATCTGTTGGAAAAGGCTGTTATGAAAGAATTATACGCAGGCAGGTTCCGGTACTGCGCCCGGGAACTGTCCGTTAGAATCAAGAACCATGCCCGGTTTTGATTGGGACAGGGGGTTATGGTACCGGATATTCGAGCAGATCCAGGATGGAACAGCGGATAATGTAATGGTAGGCCTCATTGAGCTGTTCAGAAGTGTACTCGGTATCATGCAGGATCCAGTACCTCAAGGAATCAGTCAGGCCAAAAGCATAGAATCTCGCAACGGCATCTTTAGAAAGAGCGGCCAGCTTGTCGGGAGATTTCAGCGGATATCTGTTCAGTAAGTCCAGAAATATAGTAAATACGTATTGATACATCAGTTCCTCAAAGGAATTGGGGCCTTGTATAGCGTACAGCTTTTTATAAAAGGCCCTTTCCTTTTCGAGGCAGCTGCATAGAAGCCGGAACATATCTTCTTCCATATTATTCTCGATCAGCACCTGTATATTTTCTTTTATATTCTTTTCAAAAATCCACTCAAGCAGTTCGTATTTATCCTGAAAATGTTTATAAAATGTCGGGCGGATGACCCCCGCGCCGTCTGTTATCATTTTAATTGTGATCTTTTCAAAAGGCACCTGCATGATGAGTTCTTTGAATGATGAGGTCAGTAAATCCTTTGTTAATTCCTTTTTATCTTCCATAAAACTCCACTCCTTTACTGATATTATAACATATTCACCGTTAGAAAATGAAGCGGCGGGCTACAAATTAGAAAATATGTAGCTTATAAGGAACATTTCCGAAAAATTGTTCTAATAAAAATACATTAAGTGAAGTCTGCATCTTATGAAATTTCAGAACCATTGATAAAATAAAGGTAAGCAGACGAAAGGGAAGGAGAGGAGGATATTGGTACTTTTTGAAATCCTGATGATTTCAATCGGATTATCCCTGGATGTATTTGCATATGCACTTTACAAAGGCGCGATGATGCCTGAGATTCGTAAATCTGCATTAGTTAAAATAAGCTGTGTTTTTACCGTATGGCAGATGGCGAGCCTTCTGCTTGGAAATATGATCACGAATATTCCGCTTCTGAAAGCATCGGCAGAGAAGGCCGCAGCCCACTGGAAATACATTTCAGTTCTTATCTTTGCGTGCCTTGGCATGTATATGATCCTTAAGGGCAAAAGACATCAGACGATCATCGAACACAAGGAGGAAGGCGTAGAGCTGAAACAGGTTTCGGTGTGGGCATGTATAACGAGCGTTGATGCATTTCTGGCAGGAATAGGATTTGGGCTTTTCAGAACAAACCTGACGGATACAGTCTTCATCATCGGAATTGTGACAGCCGCCAGTGTGATTCTCGGTATTTATGCAGGATATTGGATGGGGTGCCAGTCGAAAAACAAAATAGTGGCCCTGGGCGGATGCATTCTGTTAATTGGTGGAATTGAATTGCTGATAAGGGGAATAAAATGAAGAAATGATAAGTGACAAACGAGAAAAAAAGGAGGAAATGGGAAATGGGAAAATTGAGACATCAGGCAGAGCGGGCGGCATTTGGCAAGGTGATTGATTCCGCAATGAAGCACATCAATAAAGACAGAGAGAAAAGTTTTCTGAAAATGGTTGATCTGACGGAAAGCTTTGCAAAAGACCGGTTCCTACCGGAAAGTTATGATGCGGCAAGGAGGATCATCCGGGACAAGGATGGAAAATGGATGACTTATGTGAACCGGATTTTAGATGAAGTGAGCCCGAATGTGATCCGAACAACGGCCATGAACCTGGGATTCGAAGCCATGCTGAGCGGAACGAAAATCATGCATGAAAGCAGGGAAAAATATCAGTGCAACATTCCATGGCTGATCCTGCTGGATCCAACCAGTGCATGCAATCTGAAATGTACAGGCTGCTGGGCAGCAGAATATGGGCATACGCTGTCCTTGACTTACGAGGATTTGGACAGTATCATTACCCAGGGAAAAGAACTCGGAATCTATTTTTATATGTATACCGGCGGGGAACCTCTTGTGAGGAAGGCAGATATCATCAGGCTCTGCGAAAAACATAATGACTGTGCATTTCATGCATTTACAAATGGCACACTGGTGGACGAGGCGTTTTGCGAAGAGATGGACCGGGTCGGGAATCTGTCCCTGTCAATCAGCCTGGAAGGCTATGAGGAGGTAAATGATGGACGCAGAGGCATCGGTGTATTTAACCAGGTTATGGAAGCAATGGATAAACTAAAGGCGCACGGCCAGATATTCGGAACCTCGATCTGCTATACAAGGGCAAACATTGAGACCGTAACATCCGATGAATTTCTGGACATGATTATTGAAAAGGGGTGCCGGTACGCATGGTATTTTCATTATATGCCGGTTGGTAATGACGCGGCAGTGGAGCTTTTGCCGACAAAGGAACAGCGGGAGTACATATATCACAGAATTCGTGAAATCAGGGCCGTAGAGGGAGGAAAGCCGATCTTTGCATTCGACTTCCAAAATGACGGCGAATACGTAGGGGGATGCATCGCAGGAGGACGGAATTACTGCCATATTAATCCAAACGGAGATGTGGAGCCATGCGTATTTATCCATTATTCCAGCGCAAATATCAAAGAGGTGAGCCTCTTAGAAGCGCTTCAACAGCCGCTTTTCATGGCATACAGAGAGGGGCAGCCATTCAACGAAAACCATCTCCGCCCATGTCCGATGCTTGAAAACCCGGAGAAACTGTTGGAAATGGTGAATAAAACCGGTGCCAGATCCACTGACATGCAGTCCCCGGAGACGGTAGAGCATCTCTGCAGAAAATGTGAGATGTACGCGAAGGAGTGGAAAGAAAAAGCGGATGAGCTGTGGGAGAAATAAGGTGGATATTATTGAAGCAGGAAAATAAAAAGAAAGAGCAGACACGTTCTTCATGGAAACGCATCGGAAAGCTGCTTTTCCTGGCGGCAGTTTTCCTGACCGCATTCCTGGCCCTGAAGGATTCCTGGGGGAGCATATGGAACGAGTTAAAAACAACATCTTTTAAGGTGGTCACAGGCGTGTTTTTTCTCAGCATTTTGTACAATTGCTGCGATGGCTGTGCACTGACAAAACTGCTGCGCACCTGTGACGAGAATACTCCCTGGAGCGTGGGGATCGGCTGTTCCTTCTATTACAGTTTTTTCAGAGTGGTTACGTTCGGGAGCGGAACGGCCCCTGCGGGCATGTACTATGTCAGCAGAAGAGGCATACCGGCCTCCAGAAGCCTGGGAATCTTCACCATAAACTACACGATCCAGCGCATCTCCATTTGTCTATACTTTCTTTTTAGTTTTCTAAGTAACTATGGAGCAATGAATCAATATTTCGGTGAATATAAAACCTATATGGCGACAGGTGTGGTACTTGCCGTATTAGTTGCTGCCGCCCTGATTACAGCCTGCGTCTGTGCCCCGCTGCACCGCCTAATATTCCAACTTGCAGAAAAGGTCATCCGCAAAGAAAAACAAAAAGAAGATCTGTCCAAATGGCAGAAAAAAGCAATCATCGTGCGTACAGAGGCCCGCAGCCTCCTAAAAAACAAGAAGCTATTATTAGACCTGTTCATTCTGAATTTCCTAAAACTAAGCGCATGGTATCTCATCCCCGTCACCATCTTCCACCTGCTCAATTCCTCAGAACTCTCACTATACATGGCCACGGCCGCAATGATGACCGCCCTGTCAGGTGTCATCCCCGCCCCCGGAGGAGTAGGAGCCGCAGAATTCCTCTTCGTCCTCCTGTTCACCCCGCTAATAGGAAAAACACAATCCGCATCCGCAATGCTGATCTACCGCTTCGCAACGTATATACTGCCTTTTATTTTAGGAGCTATCGTAGCAGCAACAACCCACAGCAAAAAAATCCTGCATAGCCAGTCCCAATCCGCCTTCCCCGTATGCTAAAAAGCCCCGTACAGGGGCTACTCCCAACCGGATGCACTCAGCTGAGTGGGAGACAGGCAGGGGAATATTTGGGACTGTCTATACCTTTTCGAACTCCATCGAGAGCGCTGTTAGAATCCGTTAAAGAAAAAAGGGAGCATGAAGGCAATTGCCTTCATGCTCCCTTTTTTTCTTTAACGGATTCTCCGCAAACGGACAGGAGTTGAAAAAGCATAGACAGTCCCAAATGTGTTACTATGCACGGTCTATGGGCCGTACATAGTAACGGTATCTGGCTCATTTAAAGTCGCCTGTGGCGAGGAGCCAGATGCCCGCCCCCATCGCTTTGCTGGCCCGGATGCAGTGCAGCAAGGTGCACGGCCCCGTGAATATTACCCAAATGTTCCCCTGCCTATCTCTCACTCAGCGCCCACGTCCCGCCGCTTAAAAAGTCTTAGGCTGTGTTAAGATTGATTTTACGTGTTCTACTTCCTGCTGTGATGCTTTCTGAGCCGGTACATAGTAACTTTTTTCTCTTGCTACCTGATAGAGTTTCTCCTGAGACATCTCACATTCGTTGCGGATCTGTTTCAGGCATTGTTTTAATTCCTTGTTTTCAGTCTGTGGAATCATGTCGCCAAACATTTTCAGTTCTCCGTTTACTCCGACTAAGGCATCGGATACCATTGTTTTTTCATTCATATTCGTCACCTCTTATAAGAATTTCATCAGTTCCTGTTTGTTTTTCATTGCAGAATCAGCTGCATCCTGGAAAAGTTTTTTAACCTCAGGGTCTTCAGCCTGTGATGCATAATCAGTCATTTTGCAGTGTGTTGTGTCATAGCCGCCAATCAGGTGACGTAAGTTTTGCAGATCTAATACAGAAATTTCGGACATAATCTGACCTCCTTTGAGAAATAATATTTTCGAAGATTATTATGTCCGCGGCATGAAAAATTATACTTGGCCGGTTATTACGGTATATATTGACAATAAAGCTGCTGTAAAAAAATTTCCAATAAACAGCATTAAAAAAACAAAGTCTTTTTAGAGATAGACTAAAATATGACATAAATGGTATTATTTTTCCAGGGACTGCTGTTCTATCGGTGCCGGAGGCCTGAGCCTTGCATGCAGAATAAATTCTGAAAACAGTTCGCGCATTTCAGGAGACGTGCGGTACATACACTCCGGATGCCATTGCACGCCAATTGCAAATGGATGCGTAGGCATTTCGATGGCTTCAATGGTTTTGTCCGATGCATGTGCA
This sequence comes from Clostridiales bacterium VE202-21, assembly GCA_000509105.1. Classification (GTDB taxonomy): domain Bacteria; phylum Bacillota; class Clostridia; order Lachnospirales; family Lachnospiraceae; genus Faecalicatena; species Faecalicatena contorta. Next base: position 50,019 of record BAIF02000102.1, read on the forward strand.
CATGCGGTCAAATTTTTGCCCAGCATGCCAACTGTCTGATGGTGGAAACTGTTGACATCCAGGCGGGAGCCGATGTATTTCCTGAGCTGTGTCCCTTTTTCAACCTGGATTTTGTGGCTGACTTCTGCGCGAGAGTAGGACTGCTGCATATGGTTGAGCGGCCGGCCGGGCTGCAGGGAGATATCCTGATAGATCGTACCGCCGCAGGCAACATTGTATACCTGCATCCCCCGGCAGATAGAAAAGACAGGTTTCTTTGTGGTCAGAACAGCCTTCATGAGCCGGATCTGAAATAGATCCAGCGTAATATCGGTTTTTCCGATCCCATTTTTGGGCTCTTCTCCAAATAAAAGAGGCGTAATATCATTTCCCCCGCAAAAGAGAAATCCATCGCAGAAGGCAATATATTCCTGGATTGCGTGGTCAGACCTGATCAGAGGCAGGATAAAGGGCAGCCCGCCGGAGTATCTGACAGACTGGATATAAGTATTAGTCACGAACTGCCTGTCGTCCATGAGGCCGCAGACAACGATTCCGATTTTCGGTTTCATAAGCACTCCTTTTTCAACATAGGATAATTCAGACAGGATTACGCCCGCCAAAAGTAGTGGTTATAGAGTATGTAAAAAAGTGGTAAAATATACCTTGTCGTGCAGTTTTACTGCACGTCCGCCCGCAGGGCCTGAGTTACGGTGTGCCCTTGGATATACTTTGCCATGAATATGTGAAAACATTATAAGTGTGAAGGGAATGGTGAATGATGGGATTAATAGATATGCATTGTGATACGATCAGCAGGCTGATGGATGCCCCCAAAGGAGAGTGCCTGGCTGTGAATCAATTTAGTATTGACGTGGGAGGGATGGAAAGTGCGGGGACACTAGCCCAGTTTTTTGCATGCTTTGTAAATGCAGTATCCTTTGAAAATAAGAATGTACATACAAGAGGGACGGAGCCGATTTCATCGGAAGCATGGGAGCGCGCATATTTGGCGGTACTGGCCATGGCAGACAGGTTAGAGCAGGAGCAGAATGAGAAAATACAGGTTGCACATTCTGCGGAGGAAATAACAACAAATTCCGTGAATGGAGTGATATCTGCCGTAAAAACGGTCGAAGAAGGCGGAGTTATTAAAGGCAGTCTATCGAGGATTGATGAGCTTTACAATAAGGGTGTCCGGCTGATTACGCTGACGTGGAACCATCCGAACTGCCTCGGGTATCCGAATTCCCGTGACAAAAGTATAATGGAGAAGGGGCTTACAGAGTTTGGACGCCTTACTGTGGAACGGATGAACGAACTTGGAATGCTTGTAGATGTGTCTCATCTATCAGACGGTGGATTCTGGGACTGTATAAGAATCAGCAAAACACCGGTCTGTGCCTCCCATTCCAATGCCAGAGCTCTCTGCGGCCATCCCAGGAATCTTTCGGATCATATGATCCGCGCGCTTGCGGAAAACGGCGGTGTGGCAGGGCTGAACTTTTATCCGGCGTTTTTGACCGGAAGAGATGAGGCCGTATTAGATGATATTGCCCGCCATGCAGTGTATATGATACGCTGCGGCGGTGAAGACGTGGCTGCTATAGGAACGGATTTTGACGGTTTTGAAAATAAGGTACGTGACGGGTGGATCGGGCATGTGTGCGAGATGGGCCTGGTGTGGGATGCCATGAAAAAGAGAGGCATTACTGAGCGTCAGCTGGATAAAATCATGTCCGGGAATGCGCTTAGGGTGATACGGGATGCCTTGTAAAATTATACACAAGGGGTCCCCCGAAATACAAACACCGGGGAAATGGTTATTCCAGCAGATACCCATTCGCATAATGACTGTCTGTGATATGGGTATAACCGGAATAAGATGGATTTTGTTTCAGCAGTTTCTGGAGCAGTTCCTCTTGGTTTTCCAGGATATCCATGATGTAAACAATCACGGGTTTATCCTGATAAACCGTCGTATCCGTATAAACATCTAAGTTTTCAGAAGATAAAAATGTTAGCGAATTATAGTTTATAGCTTCATAATAAAGGGTATGGTTCCAGAAATTCACCCCGTCATTGACAATAATACAATCCAGCCCGGCATATTTTTTTGCAGTCTCAACAGACAGCTCTGTTTGTTTTTCAAAATAAGTCCAGTCGCATCCCCAATAGCTGAGGAATATACACCCCATGGTCAAAAGAACCGAAATAGTAAAGCGGAGGTTCTTATCTCTGAAGAATGTACGGACTGTAAAATCAATCAATCCGCTTATTAATAGTATTAAGACAGGATATATTGGAGAGATATATCTATCATAATGGTAAACGGCAATCTTTGAAACCAGTAGAAAATAACAGACCGCAGGAAACAAAAGCATACCCCAAAGGCATCTGTTTGTGATAGCTGCCCTCTTATTTATATGTAACCGGCAGACGAGCGCGGCAGCAAAAAGAAAGAGGATAATATAGAGTATATTCCCGGTCAGATTGTTGTTTATAATTTGTAAGAAGTCTCTGAGGCTGTCAATATAACCGAAGGAAGACGCCAGATTATCCAGTGATTCTTTCCCCCGGTAACCGGTGAAGATATGTGTGATCATAGCCGGGAAGATGAAAACTGCGGCAGCCGTAGCAGTCAGAGTCTCCGCAAGATAAAGCAATGCGGATTTCCAGTGTCTTCGAACGAGTAGCGAAATGCCAAAATACATTCCCTGCAAAAAAAGGAAGATAAAAAAGTAATAATGTGTCAGCATGCCGGAGAGTATGGCCAGGGGATAATAAATAAAAAAACGTAATGGCTGATCTTCATAATACTTCACATGAAGCCAGGTCAAAAGCGTAGTATAAAACATTAGCATCGTATACATACGCAGAAAAGTATTGATTTGCAGTAGGCCGCCTGCCAATGCACAGAATAATGCGGCAGTCATAGCCGAAGTGCGCTGCATGGCCAGGCGTCTCATCGTAAGGTAAGTCAGGAATATAATGCCGCTGAAAAAAGCAATATTGATGACACCCGCAAACCATATGCTGAATTTTGCCGGAAAAAAGCTGCATACAGTATGAAGGATTACGTAATAAAGTGGGGGGTGTACATCGGCGCTCTGTTTTTCCCATACATTCCCGTATGAAAAACCATTGCCCGGCTGTACAGCCATATAGTCCAGAAATGGCTTTGCAGGGTCATCGTAGGTCTTCCCTAAATCTATATGCATAAAGATGTCATCTCCGGAATAATTACTGAGCCCATAGCTGTAATACTCATCTACATGCATGCCCTTTTTTAATGAAACTGCAAAGACTGTGGCACAAATTCCGGCAAGCATGATGAGGCTCATGATAAAAAATGTTGTTCGTTTGTTTTTAGGCACAGTAGTCATTTTTTAAAACTCCTTCTATTACTTTTATCATTATGGGAAGATTATAAAGGAGCAGTAAAAAAAATGCAACACGCCTGGTAATTTTGTCGAGGAGAGATTGCCTGAAAGAATAGTAAATGTTATAATTAAAAATCAGTAGGCCGGGTTTACGGAATATGATAAGACTTGAAAATGGAGACAAAAATTTATGAAAAAAGTATTTATCCATGCCTATGCGGCGGGGAACCTGGGAGACGATCTCTTGATCCGGATATTGTGTGAGCGTTATCCGAGAGTTCAATTTAGAATATTTGCGGATCACACTTACAAAGAGCGTTTTAAAGATATCTGCAATTTGTCGGTATACTCACCAGAAGACCGGTATGTTCGTGTAATGGACCGCATTGCCGGCGGAGTCAAGCATACTGACAGGGGATTTTGGAAGTGGATGCTGAAAACATCTTATGCGACGGTCCATATCGGGGGATCTGTTTTTGTACAGCATCAGAATGATTTTGCAGACGCATACCGTCTGGATGCAGAGCTTTGTGCCAGGAGCAAAAGAATCTTTGTAGTTGGAGCAAATTTTGGCCCTTATGAAGATGAGCGGTATCTGGAAAGTTACAGAGAACTGTTTATAAAGTATAAAGGAATCAGCTTCAGGGACAGATATTCCGCCGGCCTGTTTCCTGAACTTCCGCAGGTTAGATATGCGCCTGATGTTGTTTTTAACTATCATGCTGCAGCTGTGCAAAAGCAGAAGCATCAGGTTCTTTTTTCTGTTATTGATATGAAGAACCGGCATGGAAAATGGGGGATCAGCCAGTACGATATGGCTTATAAAAGATTTATTGCCAGACTTGCAGACGGATACTTAGAAAGAGGGTATGAAGTTAAGTTCATATCATTCTGCAGATTTCAGGGAGATGAAGAGGCCATAAAGGAAATTCGGGAGTTAATGGGAAATCCTGATAAAGACCGGGTTACGGAATGCTGTTATGATCAGAATCTCCAGGAATGCATAGGGTGTTTTTCGGAATCCGAAATTGTAATTGGGACGAGATTTCACAGTATTATACTGGGATGGCTTATGGGAAAAAAGGTTCTTCCAATTATTTATGATCTGAAAACAAAGTATACTCTGGAGGATAATGACTACCCGTTTTATCTGCAGCTAGACAACCTGAATTCGGATGTAGAGGAGCTGATAGGGAAAGTGGACAAGCTGAAACCTCCTGAGAAGGAGAATCTAATTGCAGAGGCAGCCGGACAGTTTGGGGCACTGGACCACATTTTAAGGGGATGAAACAGGAAGTAAATATACAAAAGTTATATGGAGAGAACGGAATGGGAAATGAGTTAGTTAGTGTACTGATGGTTAACTATAACCATGAGGATACGATAGGGGAAACAATTGAGAGTGTTTTGAGACAGGACTATCAGAACATGCAGTTCATTATTGTGGATGACGGTTCCACAGACAGTTCCTGCAAAGTGATTAAGAGCTACAAGGATGAGCGGATTGAGTTATACAAGCTGGAGAAAAACCGGCATATCTGTTACGCTACGAACTATGGGTTTCAAAAAGTAAAGGGAGAATTTCTTGCGAGGATAGACAGCGATGATATCTGGTATCCGGATAAGCTGGAACGGCAGATGGATTTTCTTCGCTCCAATCCGGACAGGGACATCTGTTTTTCATGGATTGATTTAATTGATGAAACGGGACGAAATATTAATGAAGAGTACAGGGAAATGGTGGAATTGTTTGAAACAAGTTTCAGGGGGCAGAGCGACTGTCTCCACACCTTTTATTTTCTGGGAAACTGCCTGTCACATCCTTCTGTGCTTATGCGGACTGGGATTATGAGGGAAACAGGAGATTTCGACCTGGGATATATGCAGTCTCATGATTTTGATTATTGGGTTCGTATTGCTAAAAAGCATCCGCTTTATGTGATGCCCGAGAGGCTCCTTGCCATGCGCAGGTTTATGGGGGAAGGAAAGGAGAATATAAATAACAGTAATCAATCGGACATCAGCAATACAAGATTTTTTAACGAATATATGGATATCCGTGCCCATTTCTTTGATGGGATGGACGATGGGCTGTTTTGCGATACATTCCGCAATGACTTTGTTTGCCCGGATTCAGAGACAGATCTGGAACTGGAGTGTGAAAAGGCTTTTCTGCTCTGTCGTCCTATACTTTCAGAACAGGCTGTTCCGGCAGCAGGAATAAGACGTTTCCATGAATTATTACGGAATCAGGATGCAGTGCGGCTGCTTGAAGAAAAATATCAGTTTACGGTCAAAGATTTTTATCAAATGACGGGCGGTCATCTTTTCTGTGATAGAATGTGGAATGAGAGAATGCACCGTAAATCAGAAGAGTGTTCCCGGATTCAGGCAGAAAATGACAGACTGCGGGCTGAGATCAAGCGGCAGAGAAAAGAGATCAAAGACTATGCGGAATCAACAAGCTGGAAGGTAACTGCTCCTCTGCGCGCAGCAGGGAAAATTTTGCATAAATAATGTAATAATTAGTAGGAGGGAAATTGTGTGCCAGGCTTGACCGTTTATTGGAAAATGTGTAAGATATATAAGGAATAGGAGGAGATGGAATGAAGCTTACTAAAAAAACTACTGCTTTGTTGCTTACACTGGTTATGACAACCTCTCTGTTCGGGGGAACTGCGCTGGCTCAGGATGATATAACGGGCCATGAATATGCAGTTGGCCAGGCTGTGGTGACGGAAGGCACCCAGGAGCCTGATGATGTCCGGGGCAACGAAGCAGCAGAGAAAATTGAACCGGGCCAGCCCACAGGTGAAACTGATGAACTGTCTGATAAAGACAGCCAGACAGCAGAAGGACAGCCCGGAAAAGAGGAGGATGCCATAACAGGCATTTCCGAAACTGATGAGATAAAAGAGGACACTGAAGAAGCAGATCTTCAGGAGGAAGAGGGGACTGAAGAAGCAGATCTCCAGGATGGGGAGGAAGAGGACACTGAGGCCCAGGCAGAGGCAGAACCATATATCAGTACATACAGCATTGGGGCAGAAGTGTTCAGTGATGTCAGAAAAAGTGACTGGTTCTATTCTTATGTGTCCTATGTATTGAATAAAGGTATTATGACCGGAATGGGAGATAATATGTTCTCGCCGTCCTCTGAACTGAGCAGAGCACAGTTTGCGACTGTACTGTATCGGATTGATGGAAGGGAGGATGTTTCCTATTCCGGTCGTTTTCCGGATGTACCGGATGGAACTTTTTTCACGAAAGCAGTTTTATGGGCAAGCAGGGATGAGGTGGCAGTCATCAGTGGCTATGAGGATGGAAGATTTGGTTCTTCTGATATGATCACAAGAGAGCAGCTGGTTACGATGATGTACCGCTATGCACAGTATAAGGGCTGTCAGCTGGAAAAAGGAAAATCCCTGAATTCCTTCCCGGATGTGGCTAAGGTCAGCAGTTTTGCAAAAGAGAGCATGCAGTGGGCTGTGGGCAGCGGTATAATCAAGGGAGACCAGGGCAGCCTTAATCCGCAGGGAAACACGAGCAGGGCGGTTTGTGCAACGATTATCCAGAGATTCTGCGAGACGTTTCTGCCGGGGCAGCTTCCGGACATTGAAATCAGTGCAGGCGTCGGGAAAGTAACTGTCAGCAATTCTAGTAAAAAGGACGGGACATTTAAGGTTACAGTATCGGATGTGACAGCATCTCAGGCCATCCGCAGAGTGCAGGTTCCGGCATGGTGTTCCGATGACCAGAGTGATTTATATTGGTATACTGCAACACGGCAGTCAAACGGAACTTATGCTTTTACAGGGGATGTAAAGAACCATGGCTATCATGTTGGTACCTATAAATTACTTGTATATGTCGAGCTGGAGATGGGAATCCGTCTGAAGGCAGGGGAACAGAGCGCTAAAATCGAAGGCTCAGCGGCTAAGATGCGCGTGGACAGACATGTAGAGAATGTTTACAGCGAGGTCGGAAAGGATCTGAATGCCTGCTACTGGTGGGTCGTGAATAATGTAAGTTATTATACGCTGCCGATTCCGCTGGATCCGCCGGAGGGTTTTACAAGGGCCCAATGGTACTCTATCTGGGCTTTTGAACAACACCGAGGAAATTGCTACTGTTATGCAGCCGCCTTTTATTTCCTGGCTAAAGGGCTGGGTTATGACGCTGAATTCGTAGAGGGGCAGGTCGGTATGGCATCCGGAGGTTATGGGCCTCATGGCTGGGTCGTGATCAATATAGATGGCGCATCTTACATATGCGATCCGGAAGCTCAGGCAGAGATTGGCATATATAATTTCTATATGCAGCCAATCAACAGCCCGGTATTGCAGTATCGGTGGTAGAAAGGAATTAAACATCTATGGTGTTCAGCTCAATGGTTTTTATGTGTGTATTTCTGCCGGTAGTTCTAGTGCTGTACTATTTGCTGCCGACTCTGCGTTTAAAGAATTTTTTGTTAATCATTGCCAGTCTGCTGTTCTATGCTTACGGGGAACCGGTCTATGTACTGCTGATGATTTTCAGTATTATCATCAATTATCTGTTTGGCAGGACGATGGCAGCAGCAAACAGAAGTTTAAAAAAAGGGATGCTGGCATTATCGATCTGTGTAAATCTGGGATTTCTGGTGGTTTTTAAATATGCGGATATGATGATAGGTACGGTCAACCGGCAGTGTGGTATGGCGATACCGGAAGTCCGCCTGGCGCTGCCTATCGGTATTTCATTTTTTACCTTCCAGGCAATGTCGTATGTAATTGACGCTTACCGGCAGGATGTTAAGGTACAGAAAAATCTGTGGAATATGATTTTATACATCTCATTTTTTCCACAGCTTATCGCTGGGCCTATCGTTAAATACCATGATATAGAAAAGCAGATTACGGACAGGCATGCCGATCTGAAAGAGATTGCAGAAGGGATGCGCCGCTTTATCATAGGATTAGCCAAAAAGGTTCTGATCTCAAATACTGTGGCAGTGGCTGCAGACGCTCTGTTTGGGACTCCGATAGGGGAAATTAATATTTTCTCCGCCTGGATTGCCGCTATTGCCTATATGCTCCAGATTTATTATGATTTCAGCGGCTACAGCGATATGGCAATCGGGCTTGGGCATATGTTTGGATTTCATTTCCTGGAGAATTTCCGGCATCCGTATGTGTCTGGGAGCGTACAGGAGTTTTGGCGGAGATGGCATATATCTCTGTCTACCTGGTTCAAAGAATATCTGTATTTTCCTTTGGGAGGGAATCGGAAAGGAAAACTGCGGACCTGCCTTAATAAGATTATTGTTTTTTTTGCCACGGGCCTGTGGCATGGTGCGAACTGGACCTTCGTGCTATGGGGGCTTTGGCATGGGGCATTTCTTCTTCTGGAAGAGATTCTTCCTATTAAAAAACTACCGAAAGTATTCTGCCATCTGTACACTCTTTTAGTTGTCTGTATGGGATTTGTCATGTTCCGGGCGGATACCATTACCCAGGGAATTCAAATGATCGGGAAAATGTTTACGGGCTGGGACTTTAGTGCCGGGATGATAAACGTGGCGGTCAGCCAGATGAATCCGCTGTTTGACTTGACAGTTGTTCTGGGAGTGGTTGGAAGTATACCGCTTTTGGATAAGTTCAGGATGCTGTCGGAAAAAGCAGGCGGCAAGGGCAGGGCAGCAACTGCCGCAAGCTATGCGGGAAGTTTTATCTTGCTGCTGCTTTGTATGCTGAGCCTTTCCAGCGGCACATATAATCCTTTTATTTATTTTAGATTTTAGGAGAATACAGAAGATGAAAAATAAGAGATATCTGATATTTATCATACTGGTCTGGATTGTCCTTATAGTTCCCTTTGCCGGGATGACATTTTGGCCGACAAATACTACCTCTGAGAATACGGTTCTGGCAGAATGGCCGGCGATAAAAAATGAAGATGGATGGAATAAGGACTATTTATCTGAAATGGGCGAATATTTTGAGGATCACTTTGCTTTCAGGCAGTATTTTGTTACTGCAAATGCAGTAATACGAAGCAGAACGGTTAAGAGCCAGGCGACGGAGCAGGTGGTTCTTGGGACGGATGGATGGCTGTATTACAGTGGCACACTGGACGACTATCAAGGCAGAAATCTGCTGTCGGATAGGGAATTGTTTAATATTGTCCACAATCTGTCACTGATCCAGGAATATGTGGAGGGACAGGGCAGTACATTCCGCTTGACCATAGCGCCCAATAAAAACAGCCTCTACAGTGGAAACATGCCTTATTATTATCGGAAAGGGGGGGGCGAATAATATTGCCATGCTCAGCTCCAGGCTTCTGGCTGCAGGAATTCAATATACAAATTTATTTGATGCTTTTAGATCCCGGGATGAGGTATTGTATTTTGAAAGAGACTCCCACTGGAACAACCGGGGCGCGGTACTGGCATATAACACGCTGATGGATTCTATAGGGCGGGAACACGAGACCTATCTGAACGTCCCTTATGAGATCCAAAAGGTGCATACGGGGGATATCGATGAAATGCTGTATCCGCTGGCTGCCGAACCGGAAGAAGAATATTTCTATGACAAACAGCAAAGTTTCAGTTATGTGAATGACGTGACCGATAATATGGACGAATGGATAGAAACGGTGAACCCTGATAAACAGGGAAGCATACTTATGTTTCGGGATTCCTTTGGAGAGAGTCTTCTTCCTTTTGTAGCAGATGAGATGGGAAAGGGGTATTTTTCAAGACTGGTTCCCTATAATCTGACACAGATAGAAGATCTGCATCCGGATTATGTCGTGATTGAAAAGGTTGAACGTAATATCAAAGACTTTATCGAGGATGTTCCAATTATGGAAACGTCCCAGGTAGAAGCAATATTTGCCCCGGAAGCTGTGACGGACTCCACAATAGAGACTTCAAAAGAAGGTTCGTATCTGCTGATAAAGGGTAGCATAGATGAAAAGTATATATCCGGGGACACAGAAATTACAGTATCTGTAAGAAATAATCAGACAATGGAATCCAGAACCTATAAAACATTTTATACAAAGACAGAAGAGGGAGACGGAAACGGGTATCAGCTATACATAAAGGGAAGCTCTGTACATGCCGGGCAACTCCATATTAATACAATTGTTACAAATAAAGGCCAGTCTTTTATTGTGGCCGGCAAAGATATACAATGGAACTAAGAAAAAGGACATTAGGAGGAAACAAGATGAAGAAAGCAGTGATCTGTCTGTTGATGGCAGTTTGTCTGTGTGCAGCAGCTGCCGGATGCAGCAAAAAAAATGAGGTTACAGAGAAAGAGGATAAAAAGCAGAGCACAGAAACAAAAACAGACGACAAAGAGGAGAAGGAAGAATATAAGGTGATCGGCACGAAGACAGATACGTCCTATGAAGTGCTTATGAAAAACAGTACCGGGAAAGATGTGACAGGGATTTCCATTAAGACATCGGATAAAACAGAATATCCGGCAAATATGATGAAATCAGATCAAGTTTTGAAAAATGGTGAGACGGCACAGCTTTATTACACGCCCGAGAAGACGGCGGATGCAAATGCGGCAGCCACGGACAAAGCCATTAATGTGGTTTACAATGTACAGCTGACTATGGCGGATGACAGTAAGCTGGAGTTGAGTTCGCTTGGCTTTGACGATATTTTGAAGGATGTAGAAATCTGCTTTGAAGATGATGTTGTATTTGCAAAATATGCAAGCAAGGCATCCGGAGATGAAGTGAGTACAAAAGAACAGGAACTTGGCGTGAAAGCACAGAAGGAAGTCCAGGCCCAGGCAGCGGCAGAAGCGGAAGCAAAAGCAGCAGCCGATGCACAGGCAGCGGCTCAGGCAGCTGATGTGCAGAGCGGTGCACAGGAGAATACAGACGATTATACAGACTATTCTTATGCAGAAGAGACACCGCAGGCACCTGCTGAGGATCCGGTGCCCCAGGAAACGGCGCCGGAACAGTCAGCAGATAATTGCCTGGATGGAGTCGTGATTAATCAGTAAATGTGATGAATAATCTGAATATATGGTAAATTATGGGGGATTCATGTATGCATTTTGGTCTTGCGTATGAGGTGAAGATACGTTATACTGATGGCATGGACTGTAGGGGGGACAGGTTTTAACCTGTAGCTGCAGTGTGACAAAAGACAGAGAGGAGTATACGTAAATGAGAAAGCAGAGGAAGACACTGCTGTGTATTCTGAGCCTGTGTATCTGCTTATTTGCAGGTATGTGGGGCTCATTTGACGTACAGGCAGAGGAGTACGAAGGCCGACCCATAACAGGCATGGATGAAGAGGGAAACATCTATGAGATAGAGCCTGAGGTAGGGCTGGTGGAGGAGGAAATCACAACATTTGCCAACAGCAGTGAGAAGATTGTGAATTTCAATACCAAAGGGAATGCGGTGACAGAATATACCGAAGTTGGTACAGGCGATGCAGGTTATACCAATGGAGCTTCGGGCGCAGATGCCGCATACCTGGGAGAATCGGGCGGGAAAGTAAAGTTTATGCTTTCAGGCGTGATAGGAGAAGTAAACAAAAGCGAAGTACAAGTGTTGAATAAATCATCGGCAAAGTCGTTGAGTTACTACACTGTATCAGGCGGATGGCTTGTACATAGAATTACAACAAATTTGAATAGCAGTAATTATGCAGGCAGTATTCGCTGTGGACGCGCCCCGTCTTTCCTGGCGGAGGGCAGTACATATTATAGTTATGATGGCCATTATTTTTATGCTTCAGATAAATTTGCGGTAATGCTGAATGATTATAAAAACAACAGCAGGAGCAGTTCCATTAATCCGGGCAGCCCATATTATAACTACTTTCAATATCTGCCTATGAGAAGCTCCAGTTCTTATTCTTCGGCGTCTATGGATTCCCTAATTGCAAGTGAGACCAGAACCGAGTCTAAGATGCGTGGAATAGGATCTTCCTTGGTAAGCCATCAGAATACATATGGAGTGAACGGCCTGCTGACGGCAGGAATTGCGGCAAATGAAAGTGCATGGGGAAACAGTAATCTGGCACTTACAAAGAATAATATTTTTGGAATAAATGCAGTGGATTCTAATCCGGATGATGCATTTTCTTACGCAAGTATAGATGTTTGTATCAAAGCATTTTCTGAAACTTATATGTCAAAAGGGTATTTAAATCCCAAGGACTGGCGTTATTTCGGCGGCTTTTTAGGGAATAAGGCCAGCGGAATTAATGTGAAGTATGCTTCTGATCCGTACTGGGGAGAAAAGGCTGCAGCCGCGGCCTGGTTCCTGGATGAAGCGGGTGGAAATCAGGATCAGAATGTATATACAATTGCAATCAAAGATACCATGGCGAACAGCCATCAGAATGTACAGGTAAGAGCCGAGAGCAATGCAGGTTCTACGGTTCTTTACTCAACAGGTACTCAGTCCAACACATCACTGCTGATTTTAGATAATACATCACAAAACGGTTTTTACAAAGTGATAAGCGATGGTGTGCTGAACAGTTCCCGAACGGGACTAGACGCTTCTTCAGGCAAATTCGATTTCAGCAGCATGTATGGTTACGTTGCAGCTGATAGTATCGTTATTGTTAATAAGGGGACAAACCTGGCAGGTGTTGACAGGTTTATGGATGTGGATGGAAGTGCATGGTTTTATGAGTATGTGAAGTTTGTATACGACCGTGGCATCATGACCGGTATGGATATGTTCAGGTTTGGACCGGGAGAAGATTTAAGCCGCGCGCAGTTTGCAACAATTCTCTACCGTATGGCCGGTTCTCCTTCTGTATCATACAGCAATGTATTCCCGGATGTGCAGGACGGTTATTTCTTTACATCTCCGGTGTTGTGGGCCTACGGCAATCAGGTCATAACCGGTTATGAGAATGGAACATTCGGCCCCGGAGATCTCATTACAAGAGAGCAAATGGCGGTGCTGATGTACCGGTACGCAAAATACTGTGGACTAGATACAAAGGACAGCGCTGATCTTAACAGTTTTCCGGATGCAGGCAAAGTCAGCGGATTCTCCCAGGAAGCCATGAGGTGGGCTGTGGGCGCGGGACTGATCCAGGGAGATCAGGGGACCTTAAATCCACAGGGAAATGCCAGCCGTGCACATTGTGCAACTATTATTACGCGGTTCATGCAGAAGTATGGACTGTAAGACACAAGGAACAAGGAGGAAATGTATGAAAGTAACTATGAAAAAACGATGAAAAATGTCCTTCTGACATTTGCCCTGGTGATGTTTGGAACCCTGATTGCGGGATTCAATTCCAAGGCTGCCGGAAGAGTGGGCATGTCAATCTCAACGGAAGGTGAAGTGGCGGCTGACAAGCAGGTCACATTTGACTTAAAAGTTGAAAATGGAACTTCTGATATTACTTATGAAACAGGGCATCTCGCACTGGGTATCTTTTCACTTGACCCAAAGGATGACGTGAGCAGCTTTCAGTGGACTGCAGACAATGCAATCATCGTTAATCCTAACGACGCATCGGTTGCCGCAAACGCTGAAAAAATGGCATCTAAAGGTGAACTTAAGCTGAAGTTCTCCGGAACCCTTCCATCTACGTGGGATAAGGAAAGCTGCATGGCTGTTATGGCAATCAGCCTCAGGGAGGACGGCAGCTATGAGTTGATAGAGATGGCATTATATGGTGACCTGCCATATACGGACGTGACACGTCAGGACTGGTTTGTAAATTATGCAACAATGCTGTATAAAATGGATATCATGACCGGTATGAATGAAACGACCTCGGGGGAGGGGAAAAGGTGAGCCGTGCGCAGTTCGCTACCATACTCTGGAGAATGGAAGACATGCCGGAAGCTGTATATGATGCAAATAGATTTCCTGATGTTCCGGATGGAGAATTCTTTACAAAACCCGTGATGTGGGCAAGCGATAAAGATGTTAACATTATTACAGGATATGCGGACGGAAAATTTGGAGCAGGCGATGAGATTACCAGGGAGCAGATTGCAGTTATGATGTATAGATATGCCCAATTTGCTAAACTGGACGTTTCAGGTGTGGGGGATTTAAGTGTATTTCCGGATGGAAAAGACGTGAGCGGATTTGCTGTTGATGCTATGAAGTGGGCGGTAGGAAGCGGACTGATCAGCGGAAATGGTGATGGAACTCTGAATCCCCAGGGAACTGCTGGAAGAGCAGAGTGTTCCGCAATCATCAGCAGATTTATGATGAGCGCAATTGGTACATTTGACAGCCAGGCAGAGGCTTTCGCATTAGAGCAGTAGAAAGACATTTAAGTATCAGAATATGAAACAGACATGATTTAAGATGAGGCAGCGATACGCTGGAAGGCGGCATTGCGCCTCATTTTTGCAGGGCATAAATAAGGGGAGGCTTAAATGAAGAAAGCAAAAAGAATAGTCGCGGGATTTCTGGCACTCGTGCTGTTGATGGGGATGGGCGTATCAGAGGCGGGAGCAGAAGAGCCGATGATTGAGAAGCCCTATCTGGGATTGGATCCTTCTACGGTTATTGATAGTGAGGCAGAAGTGCCTGATATACCCGATATGGAGGCTTACAGTGGGAGCAGTGCGGTTATTCAGATGGAGGGGTCTAAAAAAGGGATTCATGGGTCAGAATGGATGTCAGCCGGAGCAAAAGGGATGGTTGGTGTTAAACATGTGCTGCTGAACCTGGGCATCACTCAGTTTCTCTCGAATGGTGATACGGAGTATACATACAATGGAAAAACTTACATGTTTAATTCTAATTATTCGAAAGGATTTGAGAAGACAGTACGCGCCCTGAATGCAAAAGGGGTTACTGTAACGACTGTACTTCTGGTACAGGATGACAGAGGTCTGAAAGAATGGGAAGACTTGGTCTATAACTCGGAGCGGGGCCACAATTTTTATGCATTGAGTACAAAGACCGAGGAAGCGAGGGACACATGGAGTGCGCTTTTTGGTTTTCTGGCCGAAAAGTTCGGACAGCCCGGCTGTTTTATTGAAAACTGGATATTGGGAAATGAAGTAAATATGCCTTCCGCTTATAATTGGACCGGTACTCTAAGCCCGTCTACCAATGCAAAGGTATATGCGCAGTCTTTTATTTTGCTTTATAACGCACTGCAGGAACAGAATGTACAGCGTCAAGGTGTGGCAGATGCGAAGGCATACATTTCGCTGGACAGAAGCTGGAATAATAATGGAAATTATACAGGTATAGGGGCAAAAGATTTTCTTGACAGATTTGCTGCAGAATTGAACGTATTGCAGCCAGATGTGAACTGGTGTGTTGCATTTCATCCCTATGCGGTTGTGATGGATCCGACAAGTAATAAGTTTACAGAGTCTGAGAAACTGTTATGGGGAAATAATAAATACACACCGAATAATCTGAACGCACAATTTGTTACCGCGGCTAATCTAAATGTACTGACGGATTACGTGAAGAATACTTACGGTGCACAGCATAGGATTATCTTGTCTGAGCAGGGGTTTGATGCTAAGGGCGGAGAAGACTATCAGGCGGCCAGTCTGGCATATACTTTTTATGCCGGACAATTTAATGACATGGTCGATGCAGTTATTTTCAGAAGCTGGGAGGACAATCCAGATGAAATGGGCCTTCAGCTGGGCATTCTGGGAAGAAAGGCATATCAGGTCTTTAAGTATATGGATACGAATATTTATGGCGGGGCAACAAACCAGTGTTTGAATACAATTGGAATACAGAGCTGGAAGGATATTGTAAAAGGGTTTGATATGCACGGAATGGGGTACAGGGACGTATCTTATGACAGCTGGTATCTAGATGCAGTAAAAGCAGTTAACGATGCCGGATGGATGACTGGATTAAATGAAACTAATTTTGGTGCAGGAGAAAATCTTGGAAGAGGACAGTTCGCGACCATCCTCTATCGCATGGAGGGCAGCCCTCAGCAGGGATATGTCAATAAATTTATCGATGTACCGGATCATCATTTTTTCTCAATCCCGGTCAGCTGGGCAAACAGTATTGGAATTATTACAGGTTATGGACACGATAATTTATTTGGTACAGGCGATAATATTACCAGAGAACAGCTCGCAACACTGATATATCGTTACGCACAATATAAGGGGAAGGATACAGACGGAAGGGCAGATATGGGAAGATTCAGCGACGGAAAAAATGTAAGTGGATTTGCAGCGGAAGCCATGCAGTGGATTGTGAGCGAAGGAATTATTCAGGGTGAAGGGACGAACGGCCAGCTGAATCCGCAGGGACAGGTCAGCAGGGCCGTATGCGCAACCATTATTCAGAGATATTCCGGATTGTAAATAATGAATAGAATTGAGAAAGCAGTGGGAAGTCTATGTCAAAATGTAGGAAGGCAATAAGAGATTTAAGTCTAGTATTTATGACAACCATTCTGATCCTGAGCAGTGTAATTACCGTTTACGGGACAGATACAGAAGGCAGTAGAACCGGTAGCGCTTCCTATGTGCCGGGTGAAGTGCTCGTCTTGTATAGGGAGGATGTCTCAGAGGATCAGGCCGAGGTTATGGCTGAGGAACAAGGGGATGAAGGGATTGAGTTAATATCCGAGACTGCAGAGGGAAACATTGGGGTAGTTTCTGTTGCAGAAGATTCATCTGTGGAAGAGGCCATGGAGGTATATGCTGCCGATGACCGTGTTGTTGCGGTATCGCCAAATTATGAACTGGAGCTTTTCAACGACACGCCGGTAAACGACAGTTATTTCGGGCGGCAGGCTTATCTGCAGCAGATCAGAGTGCCTCAGGCCTGGGAGATCGTTAATCAAAAAGAACACAGCAAAGTAAAGGTCGCAGTCCTGGATACGGGAGCTGATATTGTTCATCCGGACTTAAAAAGCGTGCTGGATCTTGACAACAGCAGAGAGATATTGAATTCAAACGGATCCATGGGACCTCTTCAGGGAGATGGATATCAGAATGGTGTCTATTCTTCCGGAGGAGGGCATGGGACTCATGTCAGTGGGATTATTGCGGCACAGGCCAACAACGGCGAGGGAATAGCCGGTGTCGGAAGTGCTCTTGACAATTCCGTTGTGGATCTGATGGTAGTAGATGTATTTTCTCAGGATCAGAAAACGAGTGTGTCATATGTTCTAAAGGGATTGGAATATGCCAGAAATGCAGGGGCCAAGGTGATAAATCTGAGCCTGGGTATGAGAAAGTCAGAAATCGGTTTGTATGATGATCTGCTTAGCAGGATGTGCCGCAGTCTTGCGGATGAAGGAATCATCATCATATGTGCCGCAGGTAATTATGGTACTGGAGATAACGGGAGTATCAACGTGATTCCTTCGGATTATGACAGCACAATCAGCGTAATTGCTGTTGACAACAATATGCAAAAAGCAAGTAGTTCCTGCTATGGTTCCCTGAAAGACATATCAGCGCCTGGAGTAAAAATCTGGAGCACACTTAAGGGCGGCAGTTATGGAAATATGAACGGAACATCCATGGCAGCTCCGGAAGTGGCGGGAGTTGCCGCTATGATGTGTTCTCTAAATCCTGAGCTTTCGGTAGAAGAAGTAAGAACAATACTACAAGTTACAGCCACAGATATAGGAACGCCAGGCTATGATATTTATACAGGGGCTGGCATTGTAAATGCGCAGAAGGCAGTGGAAAGGGCAGCATCATTTTATGGGGGTGAAGAGGAAGTTACGCTCCCTTACAACGATATAAAGAAAAACGACTGGTTTTACGATGCAGCCGTCTATATGTACAAAAATAAAATAATGACAGGCCTTGAGCCTACAGTCTTCGGTGCGTCCGAGAAAGTAAGCAGGGCACAGTTTGCTACAATTTTGTATCGGGCATCAGGAGAAAATAAAACACCGTTTGCAGCCAGATTTCCGGATGTGAAAGACGGCCAGTTTTACTCAGAATCAGTAACATGGGCTGCAGACCGTGGAATTATCACAGGATACGAAAACGGAACATTCGGCCCCGGAGATTTCATTACCCGTGAACAAATGGCCGTCCTGCTTTACCGTTATGTACAATACCTCGGCGCTGATACGTCCAACAAAAACAGTCTTTCTCATTTCCCAGACGCCTATTCTGTAAGCCCCTTTGCGGAAGAAGCAATGCAGTGGGCCAACGCAGAAGGTATTATGACTGGTAATGGAGATGGAACACTGGCTCCGACGGCATCTGCAGATCGGGCGGCTTGCGCGACAATGATGATGAGGTTTATAAAGCAAATCGGGATTTAGCGACGAGCTTTAGTCTCGGCGCGGATGGGGGACGCCAAGCGAACTGTAAGCGGCAAGCCCTCCGGCCTGTATGGTCGGTTTAAAATCCTGACCGCTTAACGAAGAAGCTCTAAGGCGTTTTAAACCGACCATACAGGTCGGAGGGCTTGCCGCTTACAGTCCGCTTGGCTGGTTCATCCGACCGGTAGGCAAAGACTCGTTCCTAAGGTGGAGCCCGGACTCACCTCGTCATTCGCGTCCGCCATCCGTCAATGAGTCTAAAGCTCGTTAACTAACTCTCAATTTGTTGTTTTTGTATACAGAATTCTGTGGTACAATAGAAAAGATGAAAAACTTTAAAGGAACAAGAGAGAAATGGAGGGCTATATGGAAAGTAAGAAAATCATTCAGGTAGAAGAAAAAGTACCGTTTAAGATGCTGGTGCCCCTGAGCATTCAGCATATGTTTGCGATGTTCGGGGCATCTGTTCTGGTTCCATTTATATTTGGAATCAATCCGGCAATAGTACTATTTATGAACGGTATCGGAACACTGTTATTTATCTTAATTACAAAGGGGAAAGCACCGGCTTATCTTGGCTCCAGCTTTGCATTCCTGGCACCGGCGGGAATTGTTATCAGCAAATGGGGCTATAATTATGCGCTGGGCGGCTTTGTGGTCGTGGGCTTCTTTGGCTGTATCCTGGCTCTGATTATTTATAAATTCGGTTCGGACTGGATCGACGTTGTGCTGCCCCCGGCAGCTATGGGCCCTGTTGTGGCCCTGATCGGACTGGAGCTGGCAGGAACGGCGGCCTCAAACGCAGGACTGCAGGATGAGGTCATTAATCCCAAAAATGTTATCGTATTCCTGGCGACTCTGCTGACGGCCGTGATCGGATCTGTGGTATTTAGAAAATTTCTGTCTGTTATACCGATTCTGGTTGCAATCATTGTGGGCTATGTGGCCGCTCTGCTCTGTGGCATCGTGGACTTTACCGAGGTCGGCGCCGCAACCTGGCTGGCCATCCCTAATTTCGCAGCCCCAAAATTCAAATGGGAGGCAATCGTGATTATTCTGCCCGTGCTTCTGGTCATCGCATCGGAGCATATCGGGCATCAGATTGTAACGAGTAAGGTTGTGGGCCGGGATCTCTTAAAGGATCCCGGACTTCACCGCTCTCTTTTTGCGGATAACTTTTCAACAATGATTTCGGGCTTTATCGGTTCCGTGCCCACCACAACATACGGGGAAAATATCGGCGTTATGGCAATCACCAAAGTATACAGTGTCTATGTCATAGGAGGAGCGGCAGTGCTCTCCATCGTGTGTTCCTTCATTGGGAAAATGACCACACTGATCAGTACCATTCCAGGTCCGGTGATCGGAGGGATTTCTTTCCTGCTGTATGGCATGATCGGCGCGTCCGGTATCCGTATTCTGGTAGAGGCACAAGTAGATTACGGAAAATCCAGAAATATGGCAATGACATCCGTAATTTTCGTAACAGGACTTTCCGGTATATCCGTTCAGTTTGGAAGCATCCAGCTGTCAGGAATGGTTCTTGCCTGCGTCGTGGGTATGCTGATGGGGCTGATGTTCTTTATCCTGGACAAGCTGAAACTGACAAACGACAGAGAGGAAGCCTAGCCTGAAAATTCATTGCTGCAATATGTCTAATATTTTATTTTAACAGTACGCTAGAAAATGATAAATGACATATAGAAAAAGAAGTTCTGTTATGCGGGGTGCCGCCTGATCAGAACTTCTTTTCCTTACATGTATGATAAGCCTCGTAGAATGCTTCTTTTTACAGTTTCTGCTCCTGCATCTTCATAGCGCGTACTTTAAGCGGCAGTCCGAACAGGTTAATGAATCCTTCCGCGTCGTGATGATCGTATAATTCTCCGGTCGTAAAGCTTGCCAGTGATTCGCTGTACAGTGAATATGGAGAAGTTGTGCCTGCTTTGATGATATTTCCTTTATACAGTTTAAACTTTACTTCGCCGGTTACATACTGCTGCGTTACATCCACAAAAGCCTGTATTGCTTCGCGAAGAGGGGTAAACCATTTTCCTTCATATACGATCTGGGCAAATTTGTTACCCATGTCTTTTTTAACTTCATAGGTGGCACGATCCAGTACGAGTTCCTCCAGCTGGTCATGAGCCTCCATCAGGATCGTTCCGCCGGGAGTCTCATAAACACCGCGTGACTTCATGCCGACTACACGGTTCTCTACGATATCTACAATGCCGATACCATGCTTTCCGCCGAGAACGTTAAGCTCTGTAATAATGTCGGACACCTTCATCTCTTTTCCATTCAGGCTCTTCGGTACGCCTGCCTCAAATGTCATTGTCACATATTCCCCTTCATCCGGTGCTTTTTCCGGGGAAACACCCAATACTAAAAGGTCGTCATAGTTAGGCTCGTTGGCCGGGTCTTCCAGTTCCAGTCCTTCGTGGCTGATGTGCCATAAATTCCTGTCACGGCTGTAACTGTGTTTTGCATCGAACGGAAGATCAATTCCATGCTGATGGCAGTATTCGATCTCATCTTCACGGGACTGCATGGTCCAGACGTCTGTCATACGCCATGGTGCGATGATCTTAAGATCCGGAGCAAGTGCCTTGATCCCAAGCTCAAAACGGATCTGGTCGTTGCCTTTTCCGGTTGCGCCGTGGCAGATAGCGGTAGCCCCTTCCTTGCGCGCAATCTCGACAAGCCTCTTTGCGATAACAGGACGAGCCATGGAAGTTCCAAGTAAATACTTATTCTCGTATACGGCGCCCGCCTTGACGCACGGCATAATATATTCGTCACAGAATTCATCGATGATGTTCTCTATGTATAATTTAGAAGCGCCTGATAACTTAGATCTTTCTTCCAGTCCGTCCAGTTCTTCTCCCTGACCGCAGTCGATACAGCAGCAGATAACCTCATAATCAAAATTCTCTTTTAACCAAGGTATGATTGCGGTAGTGTCGAGCCCGCCTGAATACGCTAATACAACTTTTTCTTTACTCATTTCATTTGCCTCCTAATGTATCTTGTTATATTATTGTTCACTTAATTTTTGTGATGCCCTTGTTTAAGCTAAAACATACTATACACCATATTTTATAATTATGCAATAGAAAACGGAAAAAAATTAAATATATACACTAAATACAAATAAATATGCATTAAACCGATGTGAATATGCATATTTTATGCATAACATGCCTTTCTGGAGCATGAAAATGAATATATTTATTTGTAACCTTTTTCAGCACCTGAAGGTCTAACTAATGTAAAATAAAAAAGAATGCGGGAAGTCTTCTTTGCCGGAAAGGAAAAGGTGAACAGATGGATGAAGAGATGAGGATCTCAAAGCTTGCGAAAAAGGCGGTGCGGGGAAATGCCGATGCCTATGGGCAGCTGATAACAAAATATCAGGAATATCTGTATAAAATGGCTTTTCTCTACATGAAAAACCAGCAGGATGCTCTTGATGTGGTGGGAACTACTATATTAAAGGGGTTTCAGAACATTAAAACACTGAAGAATCCGGAATGGTTTAAAACATGGATAACCAGAATTCTAATTAATACAGCAAATGATGAGTTGAAAAAGATTGTTTACTTCAGTGATATAGAGGAAGTCCGGATATCAAAACAGGATAAGGGTGTATCATTGGAGGAAAAGTGCGACCTGGAAAATGCCGTGAACCGTTTGCCGGAAAAATACAGGGTGGTTATAATCCTGAAGTATTATAGCGGATTTTCTGTAAATGAAATTGCATACGCCATAGAGGTGCCGGTGGGAACGGTAAAGGCTTATTTGAGCAGAGGACGTGATGAGTTGAAAAAATATTTAAAGGAGGATTATTTGTATGCAGATCACATTTAACAACATCGAAGTGCCGGAAGAAGAGTTAAAAGCTGTAGTAGAGAAAAATATGGAGCAGATACAGAAACAGTGCCGTAGAAAAAAAGTCCGGAGAATCCTGACAGGATGCAGTGCTGCAGTGATTTTGGCTGCGGCAGGCATAGGCTTTTGTGCCATGAATCCGGTTCTGGCGGAACAGATTCCACTGATTGGACATTTATTTGAAAGGGTGGAAGATAAGCAGATATACTCTGGAGAACTCAGCAAGGATGCGGAGCCGGTCCGCGATGGCAATGTCAGCGAGTCCGGTGGGATCAAGATGACTTTATCAGAAATATACTGCAATACAGAAGCAATCAATATATCGGTGCTGGTCGAATCCGAAACGCCGTTTCCGGAAATCAAACATGATGCAGACCAGACCGCCGGGGACAGGACAATCAGCTATCAGTATCTGGATCTGGCAGAGAATTTTGACTTCATGCCGGAGGGGCTGCAGGATTCCGTACAAGTGAACGGGGAGTATCTGGACGACCATACTTTTGCCGGTGCTTTCAGAATTGATTTTAATCTGGGAGACCTGAGCCAAGTAGTAATACCCGATACCTTCCATCTGGATCTATCAGTAAGCGCAATTCATATACAGAGCAATTCACTTGAAAAAGAGGCCAGCCATCTGTCCGGGGACACACCCTGGGAATTTTCCGTAGATGTATCTAAGGATAGTGACCAGACCGTGACAAAAGAAATCAACCAATACGCGCCAAATGGTTCGGGAATCGCAACGGTCTCGAAAACACCATACGAAATCATTCTCAATGGCATATTCAGCGAAGAACATAAAGTAACTGACGAACGGCTGCAGATGGTTATTCTGGACGCAGACGGAAAATATATGCCGGACAAAGGCGGATTTATGTTGCCGATTAATGGCCATAACGTATCAAAAATAACAGTATATTACTATCCAGCGGCATCCGAGGAAGAATTCGTGGCAATCCAGGAACGGTACCGCGATGATGACTTCGAACAATTCATAAAAACCAAATCCACCTTCCAAATTCAAGTTGATTTTCAGGAGTGAGTGTGTGATTGGAAGTGGCGACGTCCCCCGATATAAGGGTGCTTGGAGGCATGGAATGGCTGGAGTATGGTAAAAAAGAGGGAAAACAGGGGCAGCCCTGTTTTTCCTCTTTTTACCATACTCCAATTAGGCAGAGGTGATCTTCTAAACAAAATTAACTGACGGTTAACTTTATTCATAGAAATTAACAAGCGGTCTGTTGTGAGAGTGTAGTTGTTCTGCTATGCTATAGGAGAAATAGGAAATACTATATTAATGAAAGTTTAGTTGTAGGAGGCGGATATGAAAATACACGATGTGATCCGGAGTAAGAGGAAGGAAATGGGGCTGACGCAGGAGGAGCTTGCCAGGTATATTGGGGTATCGGCTCCGGCGGTGAATAAATGGGAAAAGGGACTGAGTTATCCGGATATAACGCTGCTTCCTGTTTTGGCGGCATACTTTAATCTTAGTGTCGATGATCTGATTGGGTATGAGCCTCAATTGGTGAAGGAGGATATTAAGAAGCTGTACCGCAGGCTTGCGGACAGATTTGTAAATGATCCATTTGAGGAGGTTAAGGCAGAGTGCGATGGATATATCAAAAAGTATTATTCCTGTTTCCCGCTGCTTTTGCAGATGGCAATTCTTTTAATGAATCATTATCACCTGGCGGAAAAACCACAGGAGGTTATGAATGATATCACGGAACTGCTAGATCGCATAACTGAGGAGAGCAAGGATGTACATCTCGCCAAAAATGCGGCAATGCTGAAATGTGGCTGCCATCTTATGGAGAGACAGCCGGAGGAGATTCTGGATATACTGGGGGAAGAGATTCTGCCGGTCTCACAGGAAGCGGAAATGCAGGCACAGGCATATCAGTTAAGGGGAAACCTGGATAAAGCTGCGCAGGCTGTACAGATTTCGATGTACCAGCATTTGCTGTATCTGATCGGGGATGCATCCATGCATATTGCATGGCAGCAGGAAGCGTCCGGGAAAACGGAAGAGATCATAAGGCGTACATTGGCAGTAGCAGACATATTCCATATGGATTATCTTCATTTTAACACCATTGTCCAGGTGTACCTTGCATCCGCCCAGTATTACTGTATTACAGCAAACCCGGAAGAAGCCGTAAAAATGCTGGAACGCTATACCGACTGTGTGTATATGCAGGAAACACCGATCAAATTACATGGAGATGACTATTTTGATAAAGTGGACGGCTGGCTGTCAGATCTTGCGCTTGGAAAAGATGCTCCCCGAGGTGATGCGGCCATCCGACAGAGCATTTATCAGGCAGTAGAGGCAAACCCATTGTTTTCATGCCTGAGTGATAATCCACATTATAAGCGGATTATGAAAAGACTGGAGGAATTCAGCAGGGGCAGATGATAAAGGGCTGGAGACGGCCTTAAGACGGTAACTGTGCAGTACCTCGCTTTTGGCAGGCAGCGGGGGAGATTAAGACAGTTCATGAGTACCATGGTGTCTTGGTTTTGTAGCGGCATGGACAGGAAGAACGAAGAATAACAACAAAAAAGGAGTAAAAAGATGAATACTTTATATGAATATTTTCCGATTTTGCTTCCGGTGATTATTATAGAACTGATTTTAATGGTGACGGCTCTGATTCATGTGCTGCGCCATCCAAATTACCGGTTTGGCAATCGGGTGGTCTGGATCGTAATCGTGGTGTTTATTCAGATTGCGGGTCCTATTGTTTATTTCTTATTTGGAAGAGGGGATGACGAATGAATGTACTGGAAATTAACGGCTTGAAGAAAAAATTTGGTTCCCATCAGGTTCTCGGAGGATTATCAATTGCAGTGCCGGAACACTCGGTTTTTGGATTTCTGGGCAAAAACGGAGCGGGAAAAACTACTACGATGAAAATCGTGCTTGGCCTGCTGCAATCGGACGGCGGAGAGGTTCATGTGCTTGGAGAAAAGTCTGTATATGGGGAGAACGCGGCAAACCGTTTTATCGGGTATCTTCCTGATGTTCCGGAATTCTACAGCTATATGACGCCAGTGGAATACTTAAGACTTTGTGGACAAATAACCGGGATGAAAGAGAAACAGATCCGGCTCAAGACAGAAGAACTTCTGGAGCTTGTAGGTCTGAAGGGCGTTAAAAAGAGAATCGGCGGATTTTCCAGGGGCATGAAGCAGCGTCTTGGAATCGCCCAGGCTTTGTTCAACGAGCCGAAGCTGCTGATCTGTGATGAACCGACGTCTGCACTGGATCCGGTTGGACGGCGGGAAGTGCTGGATATTATGGAGCAGGTCCAAGACAAGACGACCGTGATCTTTTCTACCCATGTACTGACGGATGTCGAAAGAATCTGCGACAGGGTAGCAGTCTTGAACAACGGAAGGACAGTCATGGAAGGCAGGTTGGATGAAATTCGGGAAATGCACCGTAAAAATGCGCTGCTGATCGAATTTGAGAGAAAAGAAAGTCTGCAGAGGTTTACACATGAGACAGCTTTCAAAAAACTGCTTGCTTCGTCAAGGCAGGAGGGCAGTCAGATTATCATAGAGGCGGCAGACATTGAGCAGGCCGAGTCCGAGCTTATCCGAGGGCTGAATGAGACCCAGATCATGCCCTCCAGGATGGAAATATTGGAGCCGTCATTGGAAGGACTGTTTATGGAGGCAATACAATGAAAGCATATATGGCATTTACGAGAAAAGAATTTACAGAGTTTACAAGAACATATAAACTGATGATTCTGGGCCTGGTATTTTTATTTTTTGGAATCATGAGCCCTCTGGCAGCAAAATACATGCCTGAAATCATCAGTGAGTTCATGCCTGCCGGGATGGAGATTGCACTTACCACCCCAACGGCGCTGGACGCCTGGATGCAGTTCTTCAAAAACGTATCACAGCTGGGCCTGTTGGTGGCAGTCATTCTCTTTGGAGGCATCATGTCCTCAGAGTATTCCAGGGGCACACTAATCCACATGCTGACAAAAGGCCTGCCCAGAAGAACCGTAGTCCTGGCAAAGTTCACGGCAGCGTCCCTGCTCTGGACCGCAGCCTATCTGCTGTGTTTTGGAACAGCTTATGGATATACATGGTACTACTGGAGGGCCGATGCCGGCATGGAAGGCCTCTATGCGGCCATTGCAGCGACATGGCTGTACGGAATCTTCCTGCTGTCCATAACAATCCTGGGCAGCGTCCTGTTCAGGAATTCCTACGGATGCCTCCTGTTTACAGGAATAGCAGTTGTTCTCCAGATCCTGCTGAACATGATCCCAAAGATAAAAGAATTCAACCCTATGGAACTAATCACAGAAGGGACACCGCTGCTGCAGGGACAGGTCGAGTCTACCCTCTTTCTGAAACCCACGGTCGTGGGATGCATAGGAACCCTCATCTGTGTCACACTGTCCTGTATCATCTTCAATAAGAAGAAGCTTTAGACGGAGTAAGCGGTTTTTACTCGAATGGGGGCGCTGCGAGGAATCGCGACAGGGCTCTTTTGGATACGGAATTGAGGTGTAACAGCTGCTAATCAAAATAAAAGCAAACATATGAATTGACCGCAGGCCCGGTGGCTCTGCGGTCTGTGTACTTTTTTGGATGATGCGGCTGTTACACCGCAAAAGACACTTCTAAAAAAGCCCTATCACGATTCTTTACAGTTGGACTCATTCAATCGGGAGAAATAATGTTCCCCGCCTGGAAAGCTGATAACAGCGGATCCGAACCGGATTCTCAGCCATTTTTATCCTCCTTTTCCATTTTAAAGGATGGAAAAAGGGAAGGAGACGTAGTATAATCTGTTTATCTATATTTTTTTATATATTAAACAAGATTAGCGGCAGTGGCGGGCGGAGAAAAAATCGGTATCGCCCATTGACATAAGGCCAATTTACGCATCTATATAAGATGCCGTCGTACTCTGCGAAATTACCGAGAGTAGATTGAAACAAGGAGACTGGAAGATGATTTTTTTTAATTCTGACTACACGGAAGGTGCTCATCCAAAGGTGATGGACAGGCTTTTAGAGACAAATTTGGTGCAGACGGATGGGTATGGGGAAGATCCGTACTGCATGCGGGCAAGGGAGATTATACGGAGGCTTTGTGGGAATGATACACTGGATATTCATTTTCTGGTTGGGGGGACACAGACGAATCTTACCGTTATTTCGGCTGCACTGCGGCCGCATCAGGGGGTTCTGGCGGCGGAAACCGGGCATGTTAATGTGCATGAGACAGGGGCAATTGAATCCTGCGGGCATAAAGTGCTGGCGATTCCCTCAGCGGATGGGAAGATTACGGCACAGCAGGTGGAGGAGGCCTATAAAGGGCATATAGAAGATGACAGTTTCGAACATTGTGTCCAGCCTAAGATGGTATATATCTCTAATCCAACGGAAATGGGTACGCTGTATACAAGAGCGGAGCTGGAACTTCTGGCCGGTGTGTGCAGGAAGAATGGGCTGTATTTGTATATGGATGGGGCAAGATTAGGATACGGGCTTTCTGCTGCAGGCAATGAACTGGATCTGAAAACGATTGCCGGGCTGTGCGATGTATTTTACATTGGAGGAACAAAAGTGGGCGCTTTGTTCGGGGAAGCCGTGGTGATTGCCAACCCGGGCCTGAAGGAGGATTTCCGCTACATTATGAAACAGAAGGGTGCGCTGCTGGCAAAGGGCAGACTTTTGGGATTGCAGTTCCAGGCGCTTCTGGAAGACGGACTCTATTTTACAATCGGAAAGCGGGCTAACAAACTGGCGGACGAGATACGCAATGCCTGCAGGAGTGCTGGGTACCCGTTTCTGGTTGAAAATACAACCAATCAGGTGTTTGCGGTCATGCCGGATGAGAAGCTGGAACAATTGAAAGAGAAGTATGTTTTTTGTTATCAGCAGAGGATAGACGATACGCACAGTGCCGTCAGGTTCTGCACCAGCTGGGCAACAATATCGGAGAACGTGAGAGCGCTTGCGGATGATATTTCAGGAAAAGGAGAATAAGGATGAAAGAGACAGATAATACAAAAGTATGGACCCGGAAGGAGATTATTCATGAGATTCTGGAATACTCGAAGGTGATTATTTTTGCCGTCGCGTTTTCTTTTCTGCTGAATAAGACTTTGATTACCAATGCGCAGGTTACATCTGGATCTATGGAGAATACGGTGATGACCGGAAGCCGTGTGTTTGTCAACCGCCAGGCTTATCTGTTCCAGGAACCGCAGAGAGGCGACATCATTTCTTTTTACTATCCGGATGATGGGGAGACGGAGTATATGAAGCGGATTGTCGGATTGCCGGGAGAAAAGATTGAGGGCAGAGACGGCGCCGTTTATATCGATGGGGTTATGTTGGAAGAACCTATATACGGGAAGTATCCTATGAGGATTTTGGCCCCTATGAGATCCCGAAGGACACTTATTTTATGATGGGGGATAACCGCACCAATTCCTGGGATTCCAGATACTGGCTGAACAAGTTCCTTCACAGAGACGCTATCATTGGAAAAGCGGAATTTGAATACTATCCTGAGATAAAATCATTTCACTGATAGAAAAACTTGGCGTTCCGACTGGAAAACTGCCGCAGGTGGGCAGATAAATAAGAGCTTTGATGCGGAAAGGAAATAGTATGCAGGTATACTTTGATACATCTATCGGGCTGTCAAAAAAGGGAAGACCATGTAAGGTCCGGCAGGATACAGATGCTGTATTTACAGAGGGGGGACTGACGCGCTGTGTCCCCACAGTATACTGCTTTAAACAGGGGATTATTTTTGACATTCTCACGGTAGTAGAAGAGACGGACATGGTTGAATATTTTGAAAAATATAAAGGCTGGGAGAAAATAGCAGATTCGCTCTCCGATACGCAGGTACAGAAGATCATGCAGGAGAATCCGTATCAGAATGTGGCCATAAAGGGAATCTGGCTGAATGGAGAAAAGGAACAGGATATATCCTTTTGCAGTACGGGATATCTGCCTTTAGTCCGGGAGGAAAAGTCACGCAGCATGATCCGGGTAATCAGGGCGGCTTATTCCGATTATCTGGCAGAGGGAGCGTGTTTTTTCTGTCAGCGCGTTTGTGTAAAGACAAAGCAGGATTTCACTGCCTGCACACTAAGCAGTATCAGGCTGGAGGTGGACAGGAAGCATAAGATCTATGTTCTGGACGAGGAGACGTCGGCGGCTCCGGGAGAGGAGGGGTGTATGCAGTTCATCCACCCCCTGACCCATGTCAGACACAGGGTCTATATTTATGATGCAAAGAAACTGGATGCTCCGGGAGTATTCGACGGCAGGCTGGAGTATTCCCTTGCAACGGCAGAGATCGTGCCCGGTTTGAGAAAAGATGAGCAGTTGAAGTTTGGCGCATCAATGTCCTGTATGGCTTCAGGTAAGAAGAAAGGAGCGGTGTCCATTGTCGGCGGCCAGTCCGGGCCGGTATCCGTATTTTTTGCCGGCAGGAAGACGGAACAGAAAAGCCGGTACGGTGGTGATATGCAGCCCTGCTTTTCTAAGCCTTACTGGAAAGAGGAACGGGAATCCATGTCCGGTAAGTTCTGCTTAACAGGGCTGGAATGCCTTGTGGAAGAAGAGCAGATTATTGATCTGTTCCCGGACGAGCGGCCTGACGGTCAGGAAAGAAGAGGAGGAAGCGTATGAAAGTATTAGTGGTTATCGATATGCAGAATGATTTTATAGCCGGCGCACTGGGAACTGTGGAGGCGCAGGCCATCGTGCCTAAAGTGACAGAGAAGATCAGGGGATTTGAAGGCAGGATCCTGGCAACCAGAGACACCCACGAGGAGGGGTATCTGGACACGCAGGAAGGGGAAAAGCTTCCGGTTATACATTGTATCCGGAATTCACCAGGCTGGCAGATCCATCCGGAGATCGCCGCGCTGCTCACGGAGCAGCCGGTTGATAAGCCAACATTCGGCAGCGTAGGGCTGGGGCAGCTGCTGTCAGCTTATCATATATACCAGGAACCTATAGAGAGTATTACACTGATCGGTGTCTGCACAGATATCTGCGTGATATCCAATGCACTCCTCTTAAAGGCATACATGCCCGATGTTCCGGTGATCGTGGACGCATCCTGTTGTGCCGGGGTGACGCCGGATACGCACAGGCAGGCGCTGGAGGCTATGAAAGTGTGCCAGATTGATATCGTCAATGAATAGATGATTAATGAAAAGAAATGATAAGGAGAACCTGAATATGAACAATTTTCAATATTATACCCCAACTAAGGTTGTGTTTGGCCGGGGGGCGGAGGAAGAGACAGGAAATCTGATCCAGGCATATGGATGCACAAAGGTTCTTGTGCATTACGGCAGCGGGAGCGTGAAGAGGACAGGACTGCTGGAACGGATCTGCCGGTCTCTCGAGAAGGCTGGGATCGCATATACTATGCTGGGAGGCGTCGTACCCAACCCACACTTATCCCTTATATATGAAGGGATCGAACTGTGCAAAAAGGAAGGGGTTGACTTTATTCTGGCCGTAGGAGGCGGAAGCGTAATTGATTCGGCAAAGGCGATCGGATATGGTGTAGCGAATGAGGGGGATGTATGGGATTTTTATGACAGGAAGAGACAGGCGGAGGCGTGCCTGGCCGTAGGAGCCGTCCTCACCATTGCAGCGGCCGGATCGGAGATGAGCGACTCCTCCGTCATAACAAATGAAGAAGGCTGGATAAAACGGGGGTACAGCAGTCCTTACAGCAGGCCGCGTTTTGCAGTGATGAACCCGGAGCTGACAATGACGCTGCCGGAGTATCAGACCATGAGCGGCTGCGTAGATATCATGATGCATACGATGGAGCGCTATCTGAACCGCGCGGTGAATATGGATTTGACGGACGGCATCAGCGAACATTTGCTGCGCACGGTTATGAAACATGCAGCTATTCTTCAGAAGGATCCGGAGAATTATGAGTCTAGGGCGGAGGTGATGTGGGCAGGGAGCCTTTCCCACAATGGGCTGACCGGCTGCGGTACGGACGGCGGTGACTGGGCCTCCCACCAGATCGAGCATGAACTGGGCGGCATGTTTGACGTTGCACATGGCGCCGGACTGGCAGCAGTGTGGGGCAGCTGGGCAAGGTACGTCGTATCGGAAAGGCCCGGGCGGTTTGCAAAGCTTGCCGTAAATGTTATGGGAGCGGCTGACTGCGGAGACGATATGCAGACGGCTTTAAAGGGAATTGAGGCTATGGAGGCATTTTACCGTTCTATAAATATGCCTGCGTCTCTGAAGGAACTGGGGATAGACCCGACCGACGCACAGATGAAGGAGATGGCGGAAAAGTGTTGTTTCTGGGGGCGGCGGACCGTGGGATGCTTGAAGGCGCTGCATGCAGAAGATGTTTATAAGATATATAAAGAAGCACGGGTACGTAAATAATGTAATAGTCTAGGCGGCAAACCCGAACTGTTACGCATCCAGCTCATTGAAATCCGCCTGCGGCAAAGTGTGCTGTGCGCCAGTGGCGCACGTTTAGCACGGATCGAAGCGGAGACCTGGATGCCTGCAACTACCATGTTTTCGTACGGTCTGCGCAGTAAATGCGCAGACCTGTCTGTAGTGTTATCAAATAATATAACAACGAAAGAAGGCAGGAGGATGAGATGGGCAGAACAAGAAAAATCATACTTTGGATCTTAAGTGTTCTGAGCGGAGTGGGGATTGTAATCAGCGCGATCTGTATCTGGCTGCAGAATAAATTAAATGCCGCTGTGTCTGTGATTGGCAGATCCGATGGTCCGACGAGTATTTTTATAGCCGGAAGCGCACGGGATTTCACCGTTGTATATATGGCAGCGATTTTATTAATCCTGGTGACTGCCCTTACCTTCTGGCTGATTGGCGGGATTCCTATATGGGACAGAACAGAAGTCTTTTTTACGATGGATATGGGCGAGTTTGCAAGGGCGGAGAGGATACTAAGCGGCCATAAGATCCGTTACCGTTCAAAGATTGTGCGCCACACCACCAGGAATAATCAGATGCTGGGAAGAATCGGAGAAAATGAAAACTGCAACGCGACTTATGCAGTGTACACAGAAAAAAAGAATGCGGAGGAGGCAAAATACCATTTGAGTCAGGAAATGGGCCGTCAGGAGTAAATGGGAACTAGTCATATTTTAGCAGAAGAGATTGCCTGTGCGAGACAGGATGAGATGCCGGTTGAAAACCGGAGTTATATAGATGAGACAGTGACAGGAGCGGATATACACAAAGTAGAATTTGTGGCAGTAAAATTTGAAAAGTGCAGGTTTGTAGAATGCGACTTTACGGGGGCGGGCTTTTATCAGGCCCGCCTGGAAAAATGTGATTTTTCCAACTGTATATTCAGCGGAAGTTATTGGAAAGATACTAAGATTATCGAATGCAAAGGTAACGGCAGCAGATTTGACCTTGCTGTCTTTAAAAAAACGGGCTTACAGGATACACAGCTGAACATGGCTAATTTCGGGCAGAGCCTTTGGGAGAGCTGCTTTGCTCAGACGTGCAGTTTCCGGGAGGCTTTTTTTTCGGAGGTAAAACTAAAGAAGACCGGCTTTTCCAAATGTGATTTCACAAAGGTAGATTTTTTCAGAACCGGACTCAAGGGGATTGATTTTTCCGACAGTACCATTGAGGGCATCATGGTATCGGATAGTTACCGGGAAGTAGCAGGTATGAAGATCAACATGTTCCAGGCAGTGGAGATAGCAAAGCTACTGGGTGTAAAGATTGTATAACCAAAAGGTATTCCGTGTAACAGTTCAGGCCTGCCTGAACTGTTACGCATCCAGCCCATTAAAATTCACCTGCAGCATAACTGCAGAACATGAAATAACTGCAGAATAAGATATAACAGAGGAGCAAAGAGAGATGAAGATAGACCGACTGATTGGAATTTTATCCATCCTGCTTCAGCAGGAGAAGGTAACGGCCCCTTATCTGGCGGAAAAGTTTGAGGTATCCAGGCGGACGATCAACCGGGATATTGAGGCGCTGTGCCAGGCGGGCATTCCGCTTGTGACGACACAGGGAAGCGGGGGCGGTATCTCCATTATGGATGGGTACCGGATTGACAGGACGCTGCTTACTTCCTCGGATATGCAGGCCATTCTGGCCGGACTGAGAAGCCTGGACAGTGTGGCCGGAAGCAGCAGGTACCAGCAGCTGATGGAGAAACTGTCCGTGGGCAATTCAAGCGTGCTGAAATCAAATCAGCATATCGTGATTGATCTGTCCTCCTGGTATAAGGTGTCTCTGGCCCCGAAGATCGAACTGATCCAGTCTGCGATTGACAGAAAAGAGAAGATCCAGTTTGATTATTATGGCCCGGGCGGCGACAGCACCAGAGAAATTGAGCCGTATCTGCTTGTCTTCCAGTGGGCGTCCTGGTATGTCTGGGGATACTGCCTTGACAGGGAGGATTACCGGATGTTTAAGTTGAATCGGATACTGGAATTAAGAACCACAGGAGAGCGGTTCGAAGGGCGCAGCCTGCCTGAGTTCAGGATTGAGAATGAGGCGGTTTTTCCGGCACAGCTCCAGGTGAAGGCACTGTTTGACCCGTCCATGAAGTGGCGCCTGATTGAAGAATATGGGATCGACAGCTTCCAGGTGCAGCCCGACGGAATGCTGCTTTTTCAGTTTGGTTTTATGGATCAGGAAAGCGTGTTTGGCTGGCTTTTGAGCTTTGGTGACAGGGCTCAGCTTCTGGAACCGGTCGGACTCCGCAGGAAAATGCGGGAAATGCTTGGGAGAATGGCTGAAAAATATCGGGATTAAATGAAAATCAAATATGACATATAGGTGTCATGTTCCCTCTGGTAAACTCTTATTATCAATAAAAGGAAAGAGGAAGATAAACATGGAATATGAAATCTTAGATATGAAAGAAAAGATAGCAGCAGGACTGGCTGCCAGAACGAACAATGCGTCTCCAGATATGGGAAACGTGATCGGAGGGCTCTGGCAGCGTTTTTATGGGGAAGGAATCTATAACATGATTCCGGGAAAAACGGATGGCAAGGCACTGGGGATTTATTCAGAATATGAGGCTGATGAAAAGGGAGATTATACAATCACGGTGGCCTGTGAAACCGACGGGACAGGGGAATTGCCGGAGGGGACATTGGTTACTGTCATTCCGGCCGGGAAGTATGCCAGATTCATTGTAAAAGGAGAACTGCACGAGGCAGTGGCAAAGTTCTGGCAGAAGCTATGGGAAATAGATCTGCCCAGGACCTATGTCTGTGATTATGAGGAATACCAGAATAGTGATATGGAGCAGGCTGAAATTCATATGTATATAGGAGTGAAATAAAATGGCATCCAGTTTGGAATACGTAGAATATGTGGCCGGACAGATTGGCCAAGCAGGAAATATAAGTTATAAAAAGCTGTTTGGAGAGTATGGCCTTTGGTGCGACGGCAAATTTTTCGGGACAGTGGAGGACAACCAGTTTTATGTCAAGATGACGCAGGCAGGGCACGAAATGCTGCCGGATGCAGAACCTGCTGCTCCGCATGGTGGAACTCCGGGGATGTATCTGGTGGAAGATCTGGAGGATACCCGGTTTTTAAAAGAGCTGGTAAGTAGAACCTGTGAGGAACTGCCCCAACCAAAGCAAAAAACGGCGGGAAAGAAGGCAAGGAATCATGGATAAAGTGGATTATAAGAAATCTGAAAAAAAATTGTATTTTCCGAAGAAATCACCTTCTGTCATTGAGATACCTGAGATGGTATTTATCATGACGGATGGCAGAGGAAATCCAAACACATCGGAGAGTTATGCGCAGGCAATGGAGATTCTGTACGGCCTTTCCTATACGATCAAGATGAGCAAAATGAAGGGAAATCAGCCGGCAGGTTATTTTGAATATGTGGTGCCGCCTCTGGAAGGCCTGTGGAGTGTGGAAGGAGCGGAATTCGACGGATTGAATATCACGGACAAAGACAAGTTCTGCTGGACCTCCATGATACGACAGCCTGAATTTGTGACGGAAGAAGTATTTGAATGGGCCAGGGGTGAGCTTCAAAAAAAGAAGCCGGAACTGGACTTTTCCAACACCAGGCTGGAACGGTACAGGGAAGGACTATGCTGTCAGGTCATGCATTTTGGCCCCTATGATGATGAGCCTGCAACGATCGCAAAGATGGAAGAATATATCCGGGATAATGGATATATTACCGACATTACGGATCTGAGACGTCATCATGAGATCTATCTGGGTGACCCGAGAAAGACAAAACCAGAGAATTTAAAGACGGTAATCCGTCACCCGGTGAGGAAAAAATAGGAAAAATATTTGGGATCTATAACCAGTTAATGATTTTTGTGTTCACCTTGAAAATAGAATAGAGACGGCGATAGACTGGCGTTCATTTAGACTGCCTTCTAGTTTTGGAAACATGAGAAAATCCCCCAAATTCCTTGACAAATCAGGAAATGTGAGTAAAATAAAACAAAACAGGAGTAACTAACATACACACGAATGATTGGAGTTGTAGTGATGAAAGCAAAACATAACAGTCTTGACATCATGAATCAGTTTAATCAGACTCTGCCGCTTGCTGACAGCGTTGTTTTTATGCCGTGCGTTCCAAGTCCCCTTGGGGTATGCGCATAGTATAAAAATGAATAATGACAGTTAAGAGGATATCGTTGTGCTGATCGTTTGATATGGATAGAATGCAAAGGATGGGAGTATGGCAATAAGCTTCCATCCTTTTTCTGTAGAGTGCCTTAGGAGAACCGAATGAGGTTTCCGGGGCGGAAAAGCTTACAGGAAAGCCATCGAACGGGAGAGACGGAAGATATATCCGGCTCTCCTTTTTTATGATATAGGGAATTCCTTTGGAATTTCCTATATCATAAAAACCCTCCGGGGGATGCACACGCTGCGATATGGTAAATAGCCGCAAGGCGGCAACGCGGCGGCGCCAAAGTGTGCAAGCCCCTCTGAAGT
>BAIF02000101.1 GCA_000509105.1 Clostridiales bacterium VE202-21
TTTCACTTAGCTGGGCGCATCCGGCCGGCAGGAAAGAGCGTTCCCCCTCGGAGGGGAGATTAAGGCGGGAGATGCGGATGGTGCGGGCCTGGGTGGGACGGTATCGTAAGGGGGTGCGTTATAATTGACTACAGGAGGACTTTACGCGTATCCAAAAGGATCCACCGGCCCCGTTAAACTCCCCATGAACAGCATTCAACCGTCTGGATGCACCCAGCCTGTGGAAGGAAGTTTCCCGCCCCCCGGCACAAGTCCCTCCTTCCACAGGCGGCCTCCTTCCCCCATCCGTTCATTCCTCCCGTCATTCACTAAAATTTATGGATATTTGGAGGGATCAGTGGTAGAATGGTTTCAGAAATGTTTTGAGATGAGAGGAGCTTAGAAGTCATGAGAGTGATTGATTTTAAGGATGCGAAATGCAGGCACTGTTACAAGTGTGTGCGCTACTGTATGGTGAAGGCGATTTCCGTACGGGATGAGCAGGCGCATATTCTTAAGGACCACTGTATTAACTGCGGCCGGTGTATGGAGATCTGTCCGCAGAATGCAAAGACGTTTGCCAGCGATATGGATCGGGTGAAGGGGTATCTGAGGCAGGGGTTTAAAACGATTATTTCGATTGCTCCGTCTTATATGGGAGTACTGGAATTTAAACGGCCGGGACAGATTGTGGATGCTCTTTTGAAACTTGGGTTTGCAGAGGTCAGGGAGACGGCTGAAGGGGCAGCCATGGTGACGAATGAGTATAAAAAAATCATTCGGGAAAATACGATGCCCAATATAATTACGACCTGCTGTCCGAGTGTTAATGATCTGGTGGAAAAGTATTATCCTGACTGCGTGGATCTGCTGGCGCCGGTGGTATCACCTATGGTAGCACACGGACGTTATATAAAAAAACTGTACGGAGACGATGTGAAAGTGGTATTTTTAGGGCCGTGTATTGCGAAGAAACAGGAGGCAATCGGGGATGAAAGAGTATTCGGAGCGATTGATGCAATTCTTACTTTTGAAGAACTGGCGATCTGGCTGGATGAGGCAGGAATCGACATCTATGCTTGCGAGGATAAGCCCATGGGCAACCCGGATCCAAAGGTTAACCGTATGTATCCAATCAGCGGAGGCGTAATTCAGTCCGTTGTGACCGAGGAGGAGGCCGATACATACCATAAAGTCTATGTGGACGGGCTGGCAAACTGCATGGAGATGCTGGAGTGTCTGCAGCGGGGAGAACTGGAGCACTGCTTTATTGAGGCAAATGTCTGTGAAGGGGGATGCGCGAAGGGCCCGGCATCCGCAAGGTGGAATACGTCTTATGTGAAGGCGAAAGTAAAGATTGAAAATGAGGTATCTTATAAGGCGGCCAGGGACCTGCCAGATATGAGCACGCAGGAACTGGCAAAGGCATTTGAGGACAATCATCTGACGGACCGTATCCCCACGGATGAAGAGATCCGGGATATTCTGAAGTCTACCGGGAAATATTCCGAGGAGGACGAATTGAACTGCGGAGCATGTGGTTATCCTACCTGCAGGGATAAAGCGATCGCCGTTTATCAGAACAAGGCAGAACTGTCCATGTGCATGCCGTATGCGCTGACGCAGGCGGAGTCTATGTCCAATGTGGTGATGGATGTTACGCCGAATATGATTTTTATTATAGACAGCAGTATGAAGATCAGGGAATGTAATAAAAAGGCCCAGGAACTGCTCGGAGTGGGCAGGGATGAGGCCGTTCAGCGTTACATTTTCGAATTCATAGAGGCAGAGGATATTGAGGAGACACTGCGCACCAGGGAGCCCGTGATCCACAAGAAGATCCAGCTGGAACACGGCAGAATGACTGCGGAGGAGACGATCGTTTATATTGAAAACCTGGATTCCGTGCTTGTGACTTTTCAGGATGTAACCAGGGAGGAGAAGATCAAGGAGCAGCATTATTTCCTAAAAGTGGAGACCGTTAAGATGGCGCAGGAGGTCATTGAGAAGCAGATGATGGTTGCCCAGGAGATTGCAGGTCTGCTCGGTGAGACAACAGCAGAGACAAAGGTGACGCTGACAAAACTTCGGGATTCTATCCTCAATGAAGGGGAGGAATGATATGAGCGTAAGTATAGACGTGGCATGGAAGAGCCTGAATAAGCACCACGAAGAACTGTGCGGCGATAAAGTGGAGATCTTAAAGACGGAAGACTCCGACATTGTGATTCTTGCGGACGGAATGGGGAGTGGTGTGAAAGCTAACATTCTCGCAACACTGACATCCAAGATACTCAGGACAATGCTGTTCGAAGGCGCGGCCATAGAATCTTGTGTGGCGACAATCGCCAAAACACTTCCGATCTGCCAGGTGAGGAAGGTAGCATATGCGACTTTCAGTATCCTGCAGATCTTCCGCAATGGAGACGCCTATCTGGTGGAATACGATAATCCGGCCTGTGTATTTATCCGGGACAAGAAAATTGTAAACTATCCCTACGAGGAAAGGGTGATTGAGGGAAAGAAAATCCACGAATACCGTTTTAAGGTCCAGCAGAATGACTGCTTTGTACTGATGAGCGACGGCGTGATCTATGCCGGCGCGGGTGAGATACTGAACCTGCAGGGGTGGACCTGGGAGAGTATGGCGGAGTATACCCTGCAGTGCACGAAAAAAACGATGTCGGCCTCCAGGCTGGCTGCCCTTCTAAGCCAAGCATGCGATGACCTCTATGTCCAGAAACCGGGCGATGACACAACGGTGGCAGTGGCCAGGGTGATCGAGCGGAGAGTGGTGAATATATTTACAGGGCCTCCAAAGAGCAAGGAAGACGATGAAAAACTGATGCATGAATTTATGCATAAAGAAGGCCGGAAAATCGTATGCGGCGGGACAAGCGCCAATATTGCCGCAAGGATTCTCAGGAAAGATATTATCACCAAAGTGGATTACAATGATCCCAACGTGCCCCCTATGGCAACGATAGAAGGGCTGGATCTGGTGACAGAGGGTGTGCTGACCCTGGGCAAGGCGCTGAAATTGCTGAAACGGTATGTGAAGGATGAATTTGACGTGGAGTTCTTCGATGAACTGGATGCCAATAACGGTGCATCCCGGCTTGCAAAGATCTTGATCGAAGAGTGCACAGAGCTGAATCTCTTCGTGGGGACTGCCGTGAATGAGGCACACCAGAACTCGGAATTGAGTTTTGACCTCAGTGTGCGGATGAATCTGATAGAGCAGCTGGAGTCCGTAGTCAGTAAGATGGGAAAAAAAGTCAAAGTAAATTATTATTAGGAGGGAAGTACTCAGCCTGTGTATGAGGCCATTATGCCGCCGCAGGCTGAAAAACAGCAATGGAAGGCAGAAGAAACAGGAAACATTTTAAAATCAGATACCTTATCTTGGGTATTCTGGTATTTGTTCTGTATGTCCTTTTGGGGACAATCATATCTTATATCCGGCAGCCAAAGGTAAGCAGGGAATACAAAAAATCTTTTGATGCAGCGGACTGCTACTCAGATACGGTATGCAGTGACAGGGCATGTATCATAGAGGATAATGTGGACGGACTGGAAGAACGTTTGAAGATGCTGGAACAGGCAGAGAACAGGATTATCCTTTCAACATTTGATTTTCATGCGGACCAGAGCGGTAAAGATGTCATTGCCGCTCTGATCCATGCTGCCAGGCGGGGCGTGGATGTGAAGGTTCTTGTAGACGGGTTTTCCGCATTTCAGCAGATGGATGGAAATGAATATTTTTATGCGCTCTCATCGGAAAAAAATGTAGAGGTCAGGATTTATAACCGGATTAACCTGCTGACGCCATGGAAGAGCATGGGCCGTCTTCATGATAAATATCTGATCGTGGATGATGACCTATATATGCTGGGCGGAAGGAACACCTACGACTATTTCCTGGGGGACAACGGATATAAGAATTACGACAGAGATGTCTTGGTTTACACAGGAAATCCCGATGATGAAAGTTCCATACATCAGCTGGAATCCTATTTTGATTCCGTATGGGATCTGGATGTATGTAAGAAGTTCAGCACCACCTCCTGGAGGGTGCGTGCCAAAGACGTTACCCGTGCCAAAGAAGAGCTGGAAGCCAGATACCAGGAGATCATAAAAAACAATCCGGCATTAAAAGAGAAACCAGATTATCAGTCCATGACTTTTGAGACTGGGAAGATTACCCTTCTGAGCAATCCGACCCACGTATACGCCAAAGAGCCAACGCTGTTTTATGCCTTGACCAGCCTGATGAAGGACACCGATGAAGAAATCGCCATCCACACGCCATACATCATCTGCAATGACTGGATGTATCAGGAGTTTGAATCGGTCTGTGAAGCTAACGAAAATGTCCTTTTAATGACCAACTCCGTAGCCAACAACGGGAACCCGTTCGGCGCCTCGGATTACAGGAAAAATAAAGGAAAACTTTTAGATACCGGACTGGAAATCCATGAATACGAAGGCGGAGTTTCCTATCACGGGAAAAGCATCACAATCGGAGACGATCTGGCAATCGTAGGTTCCTTCAACATGGACATGAGAAGTGCCTACCTGGATACAGAGCTGATGCTTGTGATAGACAGCAAAGAGGTAACAAAGCAGCTTAGAGGATACATGAAAAGCTACGAAGACGATTCCGTGCAGGCACTGCCTGACGGGACATACAACATCCCGGAGGGAGTCACAAGGCAGAAAATAAGTAAAAGCCGTGAAAACCGCATAAAACTCCTGACCCCCTTCAACTGGATGAGGTTTTTGATGTAAAGGGGGAGGGACGCCTGTCTGCGGAGTGGCTGGTGCAACCGGTCGGTAGAAGCTTGACATCGGTTGGGCAACTGACGGTGAGGCGGATTACGGATGGGAGATGTGCATTACTGCTGGGGAGACTTTGGTATCACCAGTGAAGCACAATTCGCCTCTCCCGTCCGCGTTCCCACCCGGGAAGTGACGGTAACTTCTGACAGGATGCGACCAGCTGTGTGGAAGTGGAGCAGGGCTCTCCTGGATGCGTCTTTTAGGGCATTAGTGCCGCTTCATCAAAATCGGAGCCAGCATGTGAACTTCTTCCAGGCCCACAAGGCCTGGAAGAAAGCAGACCCGCAGCGAGAATTCATCAGAATTCTCGTGAGTGTCTGCGATGTTCAACATGCCGGCTCCGATTTTGATTAGCGGCACTTATGCCCTAATACCGTATCCAGGAGAGCCCTGCTCCACTTCCACGCAGCGGCCCTTTTGCCACCCCCCTCACTCTCCATAAACCGCATAAGTATTGGGATAAGCCTTTCCGTTAAGGGTGATTTCTACGGATCCTGTTGTAGTCTTATAGTTTCCAAGTAGTCCGCTGCATTCGTCATAGCTGATCTGATCCAGAAGTTTCTGGATTTCTTCAGGACTGGTGACGGGGATTCCGTCTCCGAAGGAATAATCATAGGATGATTTCTGCTTTTCTATGGTTGAATAACCAAGGCCAGCATTTTGAGTATATACATCGTCTGTGCCTTCATTTGGATAGTAGGTCATTAGTGCAACGTCATCGGGACTAATTTCGGTTCGGAATTTGTATCCGTGTTCCTCCAGCAGGCGCAGTGTATTTGTATAGGAACGATAGACATAAAACTGGCCTAACTGAATTTTATGCACGCTTTTTCCGGTTACGGGTTCAGCAGCATACTTGTCTGGAAAATCTACGATAAGTTCACCCAATGGGGCTTCGTTCTGTAGTTCTGCAATATCTGCGTTCAGGACGTCTTCTTTGTAGGCATTGATAAGCTGGTTTTGTTCTTTCCTGTTTAAGGGCAGTGAATCGGCCTTGTAATAGATATCCTGCATAGAAATACCCAGGATGTCTTCCTGGTTCAGATGGAAGACCGGGAAGAGCTCTTTTCGGTATGATTCACTCTCACAGGCCTGTTTCATTGCATTCAAAAGTGCTGTTTTGTCTACTGCATACTGCCGGTAAATATTTTTCCCGTTCGTGAGTCCAAAACGCATTGTGACAACGACAGCATCCTGGGAGCTGTTTCCCAGATTAATGAATTGGGGTGTGATCCCCTGCTTCAGGTTCTCTATGCCTTCTTCTGACAAACGGTACAGTGTCTCGTAATCGGTGATGGCTGCGGCCGGGGCATTCAGCTGGTCATAGTGGACTCCTTCATAGCTTTCCGGATAGTCGAAATACCCGGAAAAATTATCGGTGTATACAGACATTTCGGCGAGCTTTTTTTCTTTTGGCAGATAAGTGTCATATCCGAACAGGTCAAACTGCAGGATACACAGAATTGCCGCCACGGCACAAAGGGATAGGGCCATTGACGCTTTTCCCGCCAGTATCTGCCGGATGTCTTGGTGGTATATGAATTCAATCAGCAGACAGAGCAGAATTACGGTAAGTATACTGAAAGAAATAATCCACCGTGAGCCGCTGCCTGCGCTGAAGGAATCGATAAATAAACCGATAAATAATGCGGTGGGTACCGCGATCAGGATCTTAATGACAGGAGCTGATCTGGAAAAGGCCAGTGCATTTTCAGCCGCCTCTGCCGGATAATATTTATAGATTAAAAGAGCAGCCGCGATCAGTA
Organism: Clostridiales bacterium VE202-21; assembly: GCA_000509105.1. Lineage (GTDB taxonomy): Bacteria > Bacillota > Clostridia > Lachnospirales > Lachnospiraceae > Faecalicatena > Faecalicatena contorta. The sequence continues at coordinate 6,588 of BAIF02000101.1, forward strand.
TGACAGCACACAGAACAGCACAGATCAGGACAGCCGGAGACGATGGCCGCAGGGTAGTCGTACGCAATGTCCGCAAATATAGGGTGGCTGGTGTCATATATTCCGCGACCTCTTGTAGAATGGCGGGGGAGCTGCTGGTCCAGGTATGAAAGAATTTAGAGGCAAGTCCTCCCATAAGAAACATAATAATGTTCCCGTATATAAGCAGGACAAATGAAGCAAGTACTCCTGTAACAATGCGTCCTGTCAGGAACATGGCCAGAATACTGGTGTGATAACAGATCAAAAAGCCCAGGATGCCTCCCATCACAGAGGTAAAGGTGGTCAGCAAAATGTCCCTGTTCAATATTCCGTGCGCCTGACCAATCAGCAGTGTGGACAATGCGAACAACAGATAGGGTACCAGAAAAATAATCAGGCCGCCCCAGTATGAGACCGCAAACCACTGTACACGCCTGACCGGCATGGAATGATAAAAGTCCTGTTTGTCTCTGGAGTGCAGATAGGAGAATCCGGTTACCGCACAAAGAACAGCCAGGATCACGATCAATACAGCAAAATAGCGGTTCGTGGAACCGTTAAAAAACCCGGGAAATGTTCCTGAAGCCCAACTTTGGAAATCCCCGCTGCCGTCTTTGTACCATGGCTGGTTCTTTATACTGTCGATTGAGAGAAGCGTATAAACCGGAAGGATGAGGAACAGCAGGACCGCGCTCAGGGCGGCAAGCCATCCCCGGCGCCTGATGTCGGATTCTATAAATTTAAAGTATGAGATTTTTGATGTCATAGCCGGCTACCTCCGTTTCGCTGATAAAGATTTCTTCTAAAGTTAATGGCAGTATTTCTGCAAATACAGGAGCCTTCGAATTAACACAGTTGAGAAGCGCTTCCTTTGTTCCCCTTGCTGTGATCAGCATCAGAGAACCGGATTTCTCGTACTGCAGGACCGTCAGTTCCTGAAGAAGCTGCTGTTCCCTGGCTTCGTCTGGAAGGACGCACTGGATCTTATGGACATGGTATTTCATCTGATCCAGATCCTGGGTGAGCAGAAGCTTCCCCTTATGCAGCAGCCCGATGCTGTCGCAGATATCCTCCAGCTCCCGGAGATTATGGGAGGCAATGACCGGAGTAAAATCCCGCTGCATCAGCTCTGCGGCAAACAGGCTCTTTACTGCCTGCCTCATGACCGGATCCAGTCCATCGAATGTCTCATCACAGAGCAGGTATTTTGTCCCAGTGCATAGGCCGAGCAGCAGGGATACCTGCTTTTTCATGCCCTTGGAAAATGTATTCAGTTTCCTGGTAAGTGTGATGTCCAGCTTTTCTGCGAGACTGTCAAATGCCTTGCTGTCAAACTGAGGATAGACCATCGCGTAGTAATCCCGCATGACCGCGGGTGTCGCATTGGGAAAAAAATAGGCAGAATCAGAGAGAAAGCAGATATTCTCTTTGGCCTCCCGATTCTCGTAGGCGGGCTGTCCGTCCACAAGAAGAGCCCCGTCATCTGGTTTCAGAATCCCCGAAATCAGGCGCAGAAGAGTACTTTTCCCTGCTCCATTACTGCCCACCAGTCCAAAGATCATCCCCTCGCTGATCGATGCGGTAACATGATCTATTGCATGGATATTCTGAAATGTTTTGTCTATATTTTTTAATTCAATCATGCAGAACCTCCTTTTGATAAAGCTGATCAATTATTTTACTGCATTCTTCACGGGTGACTCCCATCTCCATGCCATAGAAAATCAGTTTTTTTAAGTCTTCAAAAAATGCCAGCTTTTTCTGCTTTGCCAGCTGACCGCTGCCGGAAACAAAATTCCCCCGCCCCTTAACCGGATAAATATATCCCTGCTGTTCCAGCTGGGCAAAGGCCTTCTGGATCGTATTCGGATTAATGGACAGCTGTAATGCAAGGGCGCGAACGGAGGGCATCTGGTCGTCTGGTTTTAATACGCCTTTTAGAATGAGCATCTGGAAACGTTCGACAATCTGCTCATAGATGGGCGTCCTGCTTTGATAATCAATGTTTATCATGCGAACCTCCTGTATGGTTGGTGTGTGAAGTGTACCAATTCAACTAATACACTTAATATAACATATCAACTCAATAAAGTCAATCGGGATATAGTTAACGAGCTTTAGACCTCGTTGACGGAC
>BAIF02000100.1 GCA_000509105.1 Clostridiales bacterium VE202-21
AAATCCCGATTTCGTGAATATTAGTAATAATGAGAATAATTATCGGCAAATATGAACAAAAAGTAACGTAAATAGTTCTGGAATTTTGTCATATCTCATGGTATTATAATATGGGTATAAACCCAAAGAAAAGAATGGAGGTTAAGCGATGCTCGCGAAGAAACAAACCGTTCCGTTTACAGGAACAAAGGAACAAGAAGAATCTTTATTAAAAGTGATAGCTGAGCTGAAGGATGAAAAAGGCGCCTTGATGCCAATTCTTCAAAAAGCCCAGGATATCTATGGATACCTTCCAATAGAGGTACAGACAATCATTTCTAACGAAACCGGGATCCCTCTGGAAAAGATATACGGAGTTGTTACATTCTATTCCCAGTTTACATTAAACCCGAAAGGAAAATATCAGATTTCCGTCTGTCTCGGAACTGCCTGTTATGTCAAAGGCTCCGGGGATATTTACAATGCGCTCATGGAAAAACTTGGCATTGTTGGCGGGGAATGTACGCCTGACGGCAAGTTTTCACTGGATGCATGCCGTTGTGTAGGCGCCTGTGGACTGGCTCCGGTTTTGATGGTCAATGACGAAGTATATGGCCGTCTGACGGTGGATGATATTGACGACATTTTAGCAAAATACGAATAAGCCTATGATGCCGGAAATATCTCTGAACATATTGGACGTTGCTGAAAATTCTGTACGTGCAGGAGCATCACTTATTGAAATAGGGGTTTCTGTGCAGACAGAGGAGGACACGCTCACCGTTGTAATCAAGGATGACGGATGCGGTATGTCTGCAGAACAGGTAGAAAAGGTGCAGGACCCATTTTACACGACTAGGACTACGAGAAGAGTAGGTTTGGGAGTGCCTTTTTTCAAACAGGCTGCAGAGAGTACAGGAGGGAGCTTCTCCATTATGTCGGAATTAGGAAAGGGAACAGTGGTAACCGCTGTTTTTGGATTATCACATATAGACAGAATGCCGCTCGGGGATATTAGTTCTACCATACATACACTGGTTGTTTTCAATGAACAGATTCGATTCATCTATACTTACCGGTATAATGACAGTGAGTTTGTTCTGGATACTCGTGAGATCAGAGAGATTCTGGGGGAAGATATTTCTTTCTCAAGTCTGGAGGTTTCCGGATTTATCAAGGAATTTCTCGAGTCAAATAAGGCTGAGGCAGATCAGGGAGCGGATATATAGATGATTTTGAAAATAAGAATGGAGGAAATATATGAAATCTCTCGAAGAATTACGCGCAATTAGAGAAAAAATGCAGGGTAAAGTCGGCGTCCGCGCAGAGAGCGAAGACCAGATCAGAGTGGTGGTCGGCATGGCTACCTGCGGAATCGCAAGCGGCGCAAGACCAGTGCTGACAGCTCTTTCCGATGCTGTTCAGGAGCAGGGCCTTAACAATATTAACGTAACACAGACAGGATGCATTGGACTCTGCCAGTACGAGCCGATCGTAGAAGTCATGGAACCAGGCAAGGAGAAAGTTACATATGTAAAGATGAATCCGGAAAAGGCATTGGAAGTATTAAGAATGCATCTTCTGGACGGCCAGGTCGTAACAAAGTATACATTGGGTGCAGTACAGAAGAGTGTTGAGAAAAAATAAAGGAGGCTGATGATTATGTATCGTTCGCACGTTTTGGTTTGTGGTGGAACAGGCTGTACTTCCTCCGGAAGCCCGAGAATTATAGAAAAACTTGAGAAAGAGATCAAAGCCCAGGGCCTGGCTGATGAAGTCGGTGTTGTTAAAACCGGCTGCTTCGGACTGTGTGCACTGGGACCGATCATGATTGTATATCCGGAAGGATCTTTCTATTCCATGGTACAGGAAGACGATATTCCGGAGATTGTATCCGAACATCTGTTAAAGGGAAGGGTAGTTACCCGTCTTCTTTATGATGAGACAACAAAGACAGACAAGATTCTTCCTCTGAATGAGACAAACTTTTACAAGAAACAGAAGAGAGTCGCTTTGAGAAACTGCGGTGTTATTAATCCGGAGGATATCGAAGAATACATAGGTACGGGAGGATATGAGGCCCTGGGTACCGTACTGACGGAAAAGACACCGGAAGATGTCATCCAGATCCTGTTGGACAGCGGCCTTAGAGGACGCGGAGGCGCCGGTTTCCCGACGGGTTTGAAGTGGAAATTTGCGGCGGCAAATGACGCGGATCAGAAGTATGTCTGCTGTAATGCCGACGAGGGAGATCCGGGTGCATTCATGGACCGTTCTGTACTGGAAGGCGACCCACACGTAGTTCTGGAGGCTATGACAATCGCAGGCTATGCGATCGGTGCTTCACAGGGTTACATTTATGTGCGTGCTGAGTACCCAATCGCAGTAAAACGCCTCGAAATCGCGATCGGACAGGCGAGAGAATACGGCCTGCTAGGAAAAAATATTTTCGACAGCGGCTTCGATTTTGATATTGAATTGAGACTTGGCGCAGGCGCTTTTGTCTGCGGTGAGGAAACGGCTCTTATGACTTCTATCGAGGGCAACAGAGGGGAGCCAAGACCTCGTCCGCCATTCCCGGCGCTGAAAGGTTTGTTCGAGAAGCCGACCATATTGAATAATGTTGAGACGTATGCGAACATCCCGCAGATTATCGTGAACGGCCCGGAATGGTTTGCATCCATGGGTACGGAAAAGTCTAAGGGTACAAAAGTATTCGCTCTCGGCGGTAAGATTAACAATACTGGTCTTGTGGAGATTCCAATGGGAACCACGCTCCGTGAGATCGTAGAAGAGATTGGCGGCGGTGTGCCGAACGGCAAGAAGTTCAAAGCAGCCCAGACAGGCGGACCATCCGGCGGCTGTATTCCGGCCGAGCACTTTGATGTGCCGATCGACTATGATAACCTGATCGAGATCGGCTCCATGATGGGATCCGGCGGTCTGATCGTTATGGATGAAGACAACTGTATGGTAGATATCGCGAAGTTCTTCCTGGAATTTACAGTAGACGAATCCTGTGGTAAGTGTACGCCATGCCGTGTCGGCACAAGACGTATGCTGGAGATCCTGGAGAAGATCACGAAGGGCCAGGCTACTATGGAAGATCTGGATAAGCTGGAAGAACTGTGCTACCACTTGAAATCCAATTCCCTGTGCGCATTGGGGCAGACAGCGCCGAACCCGGTACTTTCCACGCTTCATTACTTCAGGGACGAATACATCGCACATATCGTAGACAAAAAATGTCCGGCAGGAGTATGTAAAGACCTGCTCCACTACAAGATTGATGCTGATAAATGTAAAGGGTGTACCTTATGTGCAAGAACCTGTCCGTCTGATGCAATCATTGGCAGCGTAAAAGAACCACATATGATTAACCCTGAAAAATGTGTTAAGTGCGGTGCTTGTATGGAGAAATGCCGTTTCGGTGCGATTTACAAAGAGTAATGGAGGATAGAGACTATGGAAAATGTAAATATTAAAATTAATGGCATAGATGTCTGTGCACCGGCAGGCTCTACGATTCTGGATGCGGCACATATCGCAGGGATCAAGATCCCGACGCTGTGCTTCCTGAAGGAAATCAACGAGATCGGCGCCTGCCGTATGTGCATCGTAGAAGTAAAAGGCGCAAGGAATCTGGTTGCAGCATGTGTACACCCGATCAATGAGGGAATGGAGGTCCTGACCAACACTCCGGAACTGATTGCATCGAGAAAGCGTACGCTGGAACTGATTCTTTCCAATCATGATAAAAAATGTCTGTCCTGCGTCAGAAGCGGAAAGTGCGAGCTTCAGGAGCTCTGTCAGGAACTGGGCGTGGAAGATGAAAATTATTTTGCAGGAGAATCACCGGAGTTTGAGCTGGATGACAGTGCACCTCATATGATCCGTGACAATAACAAGTGTATTCTCTGCAGAAGATGTACAGCTGTCTGTGAAAAAGTACAGTCCGTAGGCGTAATTGGACCAAACAACAGAGGATTCGCATCATTTATCGGCTCACCGTTTGATATGGGCCTGGCGGAAACAAGCTGTGTATCCTGCGGCCAGTGTATCACCGCATGTCCGACTGGTGCTTTATATGAAAAAGACTTTATCGACGACGTGCTCGCTGCAATTGCGGATGAGAGCAAACATGTCATCGTTCAGCCGGCTCCTTCCGTAAGAGCTGCCCTTGGAGAAGAATTCGGATATCCGATGGGAACAGACGTGGAAGGCAAGATGGCGGCGGCACTCAGAAGAATCGGATTCGACGGAGTATTCGATACAGACTTCAGTGCAGACCTTACCATCATGGAGGAGGCACATGAGTTCCTCGATCGTGTACAGAACGGCGGAGTGCTTCCGATGATGACCTCCTGTTCACCGGGATGGATCAAATACTGTGAGCATTACTATCCGGATCAGCTGGAACACCTGTCCAGCTGCAAATCACCACAGCAGATGTTCGGCGCTATCGCAAAGACATATTATGCCGAGAAGATGGGCATAGACCCGAAGAACATCGTATGTGTCAGCGTAATGCCGTGTACGGCGAAGAAGTTCGAGATCAACCGTGACGACCAGGATGCAGCAGGAGTACCTGACGTAGACATCTCAATCACCACAAGAGAACTTGCCCGTCTGATCCGCAAAGTCGGAATCAACTTCAGAAGCCTGCCGGACGAAGGATTCGACGATCCGTTAGGAGAGTCCACAGGTGCGGGCGTTATCTTCGGAGCAACCGGAGGCGTTATGGAAGCAGCGCTGCGTACCGCAGTTGAGACCCTGACAGGCGAAGAACTTGCAAGCCTGGAGTTCAACGAGGTCCGCGGTACAGAAGGAATCAAAGAGGCTACATACAATGTGGCAGGAATGGATGTGAAAGTAGCAGTAGCATCCGGACTGTCCAACGCAAAGCAGATTATGGATAAAGTACGTGCAGGGGAGGCAGACTATCACTTTATCGAGATCATGTGCTGCCCGGGCGGATGTGTAAACGGAGGCGGACAGCCTCAGGTACATGCAGACGTACGCAACTATGAAGATGTCAGAGCTATCCGTGCAAAGGCACTGTATGATAATGACAAAGCAAAAACTATCAGAAAATCACATGACAACCCGTCTATCAAGAAACTCTATGAGGAGTTCCTTGGAGAACCGGGAAGTGAAAAGGCACATCATATACTGCATACAAGCTATGTAAAGAGAAGTATTAACTAAGGAGCGTTTTAGCGAGTGGACGGGACGCTAAGTAAAA
>BAIF02000099.1 GCA_000509105.1 Clostridiales bacterium VE202-21
GAACCATCCCTTCTGGGCGCCTCTGGCTCTGTTAGATCTTCTAGTCGTCCGCTATACGGAAGTTTTAAACCGACCTTACAGGCAGGAAGCCCCGGGCCTTACAGCCCGCTTGGCTGGCTCATCCAGCCGGCAGGAAAGACCGCAATCCCCCCGTCCCGTTCCACGTCAGGCGTCCCTCCTGCTCTTACAAGAATACCTCAGCCGCCTTATCGTTCTGGCAGATTTTGTTCATTTTTTTGAAAGCCATTTTTGTTTTTAAGTTGCCGAGATAACGCGCCTTTTGTTTACAGATACGGATGCACTTATGGCAGGTGATGCATTTCTTTTTGTTTATCTTTTTGGGGCTCTCGGCTGATATTGCACCTGCCGGACAGGACTTGGCACAGGCGCCGCATTCGGTACAGCGGTTTACGTCTACTTTTGGATAGAGCGGGGCACGGCGGTACTTTCTGTATGGCGTATTACCGGGAACCTGGATGTTAAATTGATCGAAGGATTCTTCCTTCTTGATGCGGCGGTTCAGCTGAATGCCATAGTCTGCAATGATTTTCATGTCCGCTTTGTTCGGACGGCCGAGACCGGCGGAGCGTACGATGGAATGTTCTGTGGGGAATGCGGCGGCGCCAATTACTTTGAATCCGCGGTTTTCTACTTCTGTTTTGAGCTCCAGAAGCGCATCCTCATATTCACGGCATCCATATGTAGCGACCAGTGCGGCAGGAGTGCTGTCCCCGTTCAGGCCGTCAAAGTATTCCAGGAATGTTTTCGGCACGCGGCCGCTGTATACAGGAATACCAAATAAAACAAAATCATCTTTTTTAAACTGAAGAGGCGCTCTTTTCTCTTTGTGGATTGTAAGGTCAAAGGAGACGGATTTTAGATCAATATTCCTCGCAACTTCCATGATGACCTTTCGTGTTGTGCCTGTTGGACTGAAATAGACAAGCTTTAACTCATTCATTTTCATAAATTAAGACTCCTTTATCGAAATAAGTATACCATTAACTATATCATATAACAGCATAAAATGCACGGTTTCGAAATAAGAAATAATCACAAAAAAAGGAAATAAAAATAGCCATTAATAGCAGTTGTAAATTTTAGATAAATGGGGTATAATACTTTTAAAGAAAACCTGGAATGTTCGATAACCCTGTTATTTTGAACCTACAATACTTTAAACGGGATTCTTATATTTCTGTAATATGTCAAGCCTCCGATTAGCAGTGGAAGACAGAAAAGCAGATGCGGTTGCCCACCTAGCTGCGGCTAGGAGTCAAAATACAGGACCGGCATTTTGGGGAAACTTACTAAAGATAAAGACAGCTGTCAGCGTGCAGCTGTCTTTTTCTTTGTCCAGCTTCATATATGGGTATGAAAGCGGTTATACTGATTCTAATAGAAAAGAGGGTAATGCCGTGAAATAGGGGATTCAGAGCTCTTGAGCTTGAATAAATTCCTCCTTTATGGTATGATTTGAAAAGTTTATTAATAGGATAGGCAGGAGAACAGGATGAAGGGAAGAGTGAAAAGCATTACACGAAAAATTAATAGACTGGCTTCTATATTGGGTTCACACCATACAGGGGCGTATGCGGCGCAGGCGGCATACTTTTTCGTGCTGTCTTTAATACCTATTATACTGCTGCTTCTGACAATGGTACAGTTTACTCCGGTAACACGGCAGGATGTGATGGCTGCAGTAACTCAGGTGTTTCCAACGTCTGTGGAAGGGCTGATCTCCTCCATCGTGGATCAGGTGTACCGGCAGTCCAGCACGATCATCCCAGTGACCATAATCGTAGCTCTGTGGTCTGCAGGGAAGGGCGTGCTCGCGATGACATCGGGTATGAATCTGATTTATGAAAATACTGAGACCAGAAATTATTTTTATCTGAGGCTGCGTGCTTCCTTTTACACAGTTATATTCATACTGGCTATTGTATTGTCTCTGTCACTTTCTGTGTTCGGCAACAGTATTAGTATCATTGTATATAAGCATATGCCGGTACTGACGACGATTATGGATTTTCTGATTCGTATCAGAACCCTGCTGACTCTGGTAGTTCTGACTCTATTCTGGGATATGGTCTATAAGTACCTTCCGAACCGGACGAATCTGTCCAAGACAACTATGAAACAGCAGCTCCCGGGTGCGGTATTTACTTCCTGCGGATGGCTGTTAATTTCCTTTATATTTTCCGTTTATCTGGATATTTTTACCGGATTTTCCAGTATGTACGGCAGCCTTACAACAATTATACTGATCATGCTGTGGCTGTATGTCTGCATGTATGTCATCCTGCTTGGCGGAGAACTGAATGCCCTGCTGGAAGGCCTGGAGGAGAGAAAAGGGGACAGAATGAGAAAATAAGAAAATCCTTGACAATAAAAAACCTTGTGATACAATTATAAAGTAAATCCGATATAACACAAGATATATCAGAATAAAAAAAAGCGATAACCGTGTATAGTAGAGAACCATTTTCTATCAGAGAGAGAAAATCACTGGCTGCAAGTTTTCTTTAGTTCAGATGGCAATCGAAATTCCCACGATAGCTGCATTCTTGAACCAATAGTAGAGAATGCCGTATGTTGTACGTTACACAAAGCTAAGAGCCTGCAGGAATACTGCGGGAATTAGGGTGGTACCGCGAGTGTAGAACTTCGTCCCTTTCAGGGACGGAGTTTTTTTATGATATAGGAAAATCCTATATCATAAAACCCTCCGGGAGGATGCACACGCCGCCATATGGTATATAGCCGCAAAGAGGCATGGCGGCGCCAAAGCCCTCCGGGCGGGATACCCTAATGATTTTGGGATGTTTTATTAAAAAGAGATACAGGTGAAGCGCTGTCTGAGACGCAGCTTATGAGAGGCTGCTGCGTCCGCTAAGAAAGGAGAATGCCAAATGAAAGAGAGATTGGAGCGAATCAAAGAAGAAGCGATTGCACAGATTCAGGCATCGGATGTTCCAGAGAAATTGAATGATGTGCGGGTTAAATTCCTTGGAAAGAAGGGGGAGCTGACCGCTGTCCTGAAGGGAATGAAAGATGTAGCGCCAGAGGACAGGCCGAAGGTAGGGCAGCTTGTGAATGAGACGAGAGCGGCGATTGAGGCCGTGCTGGAAGAGTCCAAAACAAAGATGGAACGTATTCTGAGAGAAGAGAAGCTGAAAGCGGAAGTCATTGATGTGACACTGCCCTCTAAGAAAAATATGGTTGGCCATAGACATCCGAACACAATAGCCCTGGAAGAAGTGGAAAACATTTTCGTGGGTATGGGCTATGAGGTTGTGGAAGGCCCGGAAGTGGAATATGATCTTTACAATTTCGAGAAGCTGAATATTCCGGCTGACCATCCGGCAAAGGACGAGCAGGATACCTTCTATATCAATAAAGATATTGTGCTGCGTACCCAGACTTCTCCAGTACAGGCGCGTGTGATGGAACAGGGGAAACTGCCGATCCGCATGATTGCACCGGGCAGGGTATTCCGGTCTGATGAAGTGGATGCGACACATTCTCCGTCCTTCCACCAGGTTGAGGGGCTTGTCATTGATAAAAACATTTCCTTCGCCGATTTAAAGGGCACGCTGGAGGTATTTGCAAAAGAATTATTCGGACCGGAAACAAAGACCAAATTCCGTCCGCACCATTTCCCATTCACAGAGCCGAGCGCCGAAGTGGATGTGAGCTGCTTCAAATGCGGCGGCAAGGGATGCAGATTCTGCAAAGGCAGCGGGTGGATTGAGATTCTCGGCTGTGGGGCGGTACATCCGCATGTTCTGGAAATGTGCGGCATTGACCCGGAAGAATATTCCGGCTTTGCATTTGGCATGGGACTGGAGCGTATTGCCCTGTTAAAATATGAAATCGACGATATGAGGCTGCTGTACGAGAATGACATCCGTTTCCTGAAACAGTTCTAGAACAGCCGGCGGGTATGGAAAGTATATTGGATAATATGAATAAGCAGAAAGAGAGGAAATAAGATTGAATACTTCATTATCATGGATTAAAGCGTATGTTCCTGATCTGGATGTAACTGCGCAGGAGTATACAGATGCAATGACATTGTCCGGAACAAAGGTAGAAGGCTATGAAGTGCTGGATGCGGATCTGGACAAGATTGTGATCGGACAGATCGATAAAATTGAAAGACATCCGGACGCAGATAAATTAATCGTCTGCCAGGTGAATGTAGGAAACCAAATGTTACAGATTGTTACCGGTGCGGACAATGTCCGCGAGGGGGATAAGGTTCCGATTGTGCTGGACGGCGGGCGTGTTGCCGGAGGACATGACGGTTCAAAGACTCCAGGAGGAATCAAGATTAAAAAGGGCAAACTCCGCGGTGTGGAGAGCTGCGGGATGATGTGCTCCATTGAGGAGCTGGGTTCCACGAAGGAAATGTATCCCGATGCTCCTGAAAGCGGTATCTATATTCTGCCGGAGGATGCGGAGATTGGAGCCAGTGCGGTGGAGGCATTGGGCCTCAATGATGTGGTTTTCGAGTATGAGGTGACATCAAACAGAGTGGACTGCTACAGCGTTATTGGCATTGCAAGAGAAGCTGCGGCTACATTTCGCAGGGAATTCCATCCTCCTGTTGTAAAAGAGACAGGAAACGAAGAGGATGTCAACGATTATATTAAGGTAAGCGTGGAAAATACAGACCTTTGTCCGCGTTACTGTGCTAGGGTTGTGAAGAATATTAAAATCGGCCCATCACCGGAATGGATGCAGAGAAGGCTGGCATCTGTGGGAATCCGTCCGATCAATAATCTGGTCGATATTACGAACTATGTAATGGAAGAGTACGGCCAGCCGATGCATGCCTATGACCTGGACACCATTTCGGGACGACAGATTGTCGTTAAGACCGCACAGGATGGGGATAAGTTTACCACCCTTGACGGGCAGGAAAGAAAGCTGGACAAAGAAGTGCTGATGATCTGCGACGGCGAGAAAGAGATCGGCATCGCGGGAATCATGGGCGGAGAAAACTCTATGATTACAGACGATGTACAGACGATGCTGTTTGAGGCTGCCTGCTTTGACGGGGTAAATATCCGGAAGTCCAGCAAGAGAGTAGGACTGCGTACGGATGCATCCGGCAAGTTTGAAAAGGGCCTGGACCCGAACAATGCAAAAGCTGCAATTGACCGTGCCTGCCAGCTGGTAGAAGAGATGGGCGCAGGAGAAGTAGTGGGCGGAACCGTAGACGTATACGGGAAAGTAAAAGAACCGGTCAGAGTGCCTTTTGACGCTGCGAAGATCAATGCACTGCTGGGAACAGAGATAACTGAAGCGGAAATGCTCGGTTATTTTGAGAAAATCGGCTTGGAATATGATGCCGCAGCAAAAGAAGTGATTGCGCCGACCTTCCGCCATGATTTGTTCTGCCTGGCAGATCTGGCAGAGGAAGTTGCCAGGTTCTACGGATATGACAATATCCCGACGACTTTGCCCAGCGGGGAAGCAACGGCAGGAAAGCTCTCCTTTAAGCTTAAGGTGGAAGAAGTGGCAAGAGATATTGCAGAGTTCTGTGGTTTCAGCCAGGGCATGAGTTATTCCTTTGAAAGCCCGAAAGTATTTGATAAATTATTGCTGCCGGCAGATTCTGTACTCAGAAATACAGTAGAGATCATGAACCCACTCGGGGAGGACTACAGTGTCATGCGCACAACATCCCTAAACGGAATGCTGACCTCGCTGGCAACAAACTACAACCGCAGAAACAAAGACGTACGTCTGTATGAATTGGGTAATATTTATCTTCCGAAACAGCTTCCCCTGACAGAACTGCCCGAGGAACGCATGCAGTTTACACTGGGAATGTACGGGAACGGTGACTTTTTCAGTATGAAGGGCGTAGTGGAAGAATTTTTTGAGAAAATCGGCATGAAACAGAAAGAAACTTACGATCCGAATGCTGGGAAGCCATATCTTCATCCCGGCCGTCAGGCAAACATTATTTACGAGGGAAGAGTCGTCGGCTATCTCGGTGAGGTACATCCGGATGTGGCCGATCATTACGGGATCGGAGAGCGTGCATATGTGGCAGTGATTGATATGCCGGAGATACTGGAGTATGCTACGTTTGACAGAAAATATAACGGAATTGCAAAGTATCCTGCGGTTACCCGGGATATTAGTATGGTGGTTCCGAAGAATATCCTGGCAGGACAGATCGAAGAAGTCATCGAGAAGAAGGGCGGTTCCTATCTGGAGCGTTACGCGCTGTTTGACTTATATGAGGGAGCCCAGATTAAACCTGGTTTCAAATCAATTGCATATTCTATCGTGTTCCGTGCAAAGGATAAGACCCTGGAAGAATCTGATGTGGCAGCAGCCATGAAGAAGATTCTGAGCGCGCTGGAGGAGATGGGAATCGAACTGAGACAGTAAGGTGTGTTAAATCATCCATGTGCCCGGCTGAGTGTCCCGCCTGACGGGGCTTTCAGACGGGCGCAGTGAATTTAAAACACATTTTGTACTTTCTATATATTTATAGAAGAAAGGCAGATCATATGAAAAAGAAAAATCATACTGCGGAGATTATTGTTGCAGTTGTTGTGGCTGCAATCCTGATTGTGGCAGTCTTTGCCAGGCTTGTGGTGAGAACTTTATTTCATACGGCGGGTCCTTCTGCGCAGGAATCCTCGGAGTGGGTATTGACAGGAGGGAATATGTCAATCACGCTCCCAACAGAGCCGTATGTGGGGATTGTCAGTGTCTACGGCACAATCGAACCGCAGGCCAGGACCGGTATGTTCGACCAGCCGCAGAGCTACCAGCATCAGGCATTGATGGACTATATCGACGCCATGATGTATGACCCTAATAACAGCGGAATTCTGCTGGATGTGGATTCACCGGGGGGAACCACCTACGAAGGTGTGGAACTCTATGACAAGATTGCAGAATATAAAGACACAACGGGACGGCCGGTATGGACATACATGAACCATTACGGCGCTCCGCCGCTTATTATATTGCCGCGCCCTCGGACTGGATTGGTGCGAATAAAGGAACCCTGACGGGTTCCATCGGGGTGATTATGTCCGGCTACGATCTGTCCGGTTTGTATGAGAAGCTAGGGATCAAGTATTACAGTGTGACAACCGGGGACAACAAAGACATGAGCAGTCCCGACGAGGAACAGCTGAAAATTTACCGGGATATTATTGAGGAAGAATATGACCGATTTGTTGGCGCGGTGGCCCAGGGCAGGGGAATGCCCGAAAAAGCGGTCAGAGAACTGGCTGACGGACGCCCCTATTCCGCACAGCAGGCCCTGGATAACGGCCTGATCGATGAGATCACCACATTTGAGGATCTGGCTGTGGAAATGCAGTATGAGGTTGGAAACACTACATTTTACCAGCCGGATATGAAAGAGCCGGCGCTGGCCTCTTTTTTTGGCAGGGCGGAAGAGATCCTGCCAAAATCGGATATGCAGGTGTTGAGCAGTCTGACAGAAAAATACGGGAGCGGCGTCTTGATGTCCTATGCAGGGCAGACGGTTCCCGAATAGCAGAAAGAAGGATTTAAAGTTGAAAACAAGTGATTTTTATTATGAACTGCCGCAGGAGCTGATCGCACAGGACCCGCTGGAGGACAGATCCGGTTCCAGACTTCTGGTTTTGGATAAAGAGACCGGAGAGACGAAACACCGGCATTTCAAAGACATAATCGAATACCTGAACCCAGGGGACTGTCTGGTGATCAATGACACCAAAGTGATACCAGCCAGACTGATCGGCTCCAAAGTAGGCACGGATGCAAAGATAGAGGTACTGCTGCTGAAACGGAAAGAAAATGATGTGTGGGAGACCCTGGTGAAACCGGGCAGAAAGGCAAAACCGGGAACGAAAATCAGTTTCGGGGATGGTATCCTGGTGGGTGAAGTGGTGGATGTAGTGGACGAGGGAAACCGGCTGATACATTTTGAGTATAAAGGTATCTTTGAGGAAATACTGGACCGGCTGGGACAGATGCCGCTTCCGCCTTATATTACACATCAGCTGCAGGATAAGGAGCGGTATAATACGGTATATGCCGTGCATGAAGGCTCTGCTGCTGCGCCTACGGCCGGGCTGCATTTTACCCCGCAGCTTCTGGAGGATATCGGAAAAAAGGGCGTGGATATTGCCAGAGTAACACTCCATGTGGGGCTGGGGACTTTCCGGCCTGTAAAGGTGGAGGAAGTTACAGATCATCATATGCATTCGGAGTTCTATCTCATCGATGAAGATGCTGCGGATAAGATCAACCGTGCAAAGGAACAGAAAAAACGCGTGATCTGCGTTGGGACGACCAGCTGCAGAACCATAGAGTCTGCGGCAGGGGAGGATGGAAGGCTGAAGGCGTGCAGCGGCTGGACGGAAATCTTTATTTATCCGGGGTATCAGTTTAAGGTGCTGGATGGACTGATCACGAATTTTCACCTGCCGGAATCTACTTTGATTATGCTGGTGTCTGCACTGGCGGGCAGGGAGCATGTGCTGGCGGCTTATGAGGAGGCGGTCAGGGAAGGGTACAGATTTTTTAGTTTTGGCGATGCAATGTACGTGATGTGAGAAAAAATAAGCAGGTAATAATCCGAATCTACAATAAATTTTCATATCCTTCTGTGACAGTCTGTCTTCCAGAAAATGTTCGGATTGAGGTGGATGCTGACTATTATTTAACCTATGTGATGGAAAAAATGAAAGATTTTAGTTCATTTCCGAAAAAAGAAGAATTGTTGGAGCTACTTCCGTGGTCGTCAAGTCTCCCGGATAATTAACGCAGTAATCAGAAATGGCAAAAGCTGAATTTCCCCCCGTAAGATCAATACTGGGGGATTTTTCATTTTGTTAAGATATGGGTTATTGACCTACTTACAAATAAAGTCACACATCTTATAAATTGTTTTTATTGTTTTATGGGCAATGGAAATATTAGTATTAAAAATGGAAAAATTGACACATGAAAGAGAAATCTTATTTGAGACAGAATATGTACATTTTTAATTGCGGATTTATCCATGTAAATAATCGCTGGTGAAGTGTTAAGATGTGTATATCAAAAAAAGGAGGATACAGAAATGAAAAGGAAAAAAGTCATTGCTCTATTCGCTGTTTTAATAATGGCAATAGGAGCTCTCGGCGGATGTAACGGCCAGGAGAAACCCGACCAAAACAAACAAGAATCTAAAGTGGAAACTGATACTAAAACAGGGGACAAGCCATATGATGGCGTGAAACTAACGATGCAGGTGGAGAATGGTCTGGAACCCGCAGGATATGAGGCGGTGATAGAGCTCGCAAAGGAAAAACTGGGGATAGAAGTAGTGGTGGAAACACGTTCCAGCGGAGATGAAGGGAACAACATTGTTAAAACACGGCTGGCATCGGGAGATATGGCAGATATTTGTGTATACTCTTCAGGCGCGATGCTGGCAGCATTAAATCCGGCAGAATACTTTATTGATATGACGGATTCTGAGGCTGCTTCGACATTAGATGATAACTTCATTCAGGCGGCCAGTGTGGATGACGTGCTTTATGGCGTTCCATTGTCAAGCAGCTCTTTTGGAGGAGTCATGTATAACAAAGGCATCTATGAGAAATATGACCTTCAAATCCCCGTGACCTGGGATGAGTTCATGGAAAATTGTGATACGATAAAAGAAGCAGGAGATACAGCGCTTATAGGCTCTTTCGGAGAAAACTGGACATCACAGGTTCCGTTTCTGGTAGATAATTATGAACTTCTTCAGGAAGAACCTGATTTCCCGGAAAAATTCACACAGGGAACAGTTAAATATGCAGATTCAAAGGCCGGAGTTAGAAGCTGGGAAAAGCTTTCCGAATTGACCCCTTATTATAACGAGGACTATCTGGCAACAAATTATAACGATGCCTGCGATATGCTGGTAAATGGAGAGGGAGCACATTACATCATGACAAGTGCGGCGCTTCGCAATATCTATACTTTGTATGGAGATCAGGTAAATGATATTGGCTTTTTTGCTTATCCAGGTGATGAGGAAGATAAAACAGGTGTGACTATATTTACAGCAGCGGCTCTCTATGGAAATAAGGATAGTGAAAACGTCGATGCAGTAAAAGCATTTATGGAGTGGTGGTTATCAGACGAAGCAATCGATGCCTATGTTTCAAAAGTTCTTCCTGACGGCCCATTCCATAATGGTTATCAACTGCCGGAAGATGCGTTTGATGCGGTTAAAGATTCCCAAAAATATGTAGAAGAAGGACGGGCAGTGTTGGCTATGGAAGCATTATCGCCTGTGAAGGGAGCAAACTGTCCTGCACTCTGCCAGGAGCTCGGATCAGGACAATCAACACCGGAAGAGACCGCAAAAGCATATGATGAAGATTGTAAGAAGCAGGCAGTGCAGCTTGGATTAGACTGGAAATAAACAGAAGAATAGAAAAACAGACAAAATAGGGCGGGAATATGAACAAGAAAAAAATATATTCACTTTGGTTTTTGGTACCTGCATTGACAATCTTTCTGGTTTTTTTCATTATTCCCATGGTAATCTCTCTTTTTTTTAGTTTGACGGTGTGGGATTTTGAGAAATTCACCTTCGTAGGGCTGGATAATTTTAAGATGTTCTTTTCAGAGCGGACATTGAATATTGGTATTATAAACACATTGATCTACGCGGTTTTGACATCAGGCTTAAAGGTTGTGCTGGCTTTTTTAATAGCAGTTTTTCTGACAAGTGCAATTCGGACAAAAAATATAATCCGGTTAATGGTTTTCTTCCCAAATCTGGTAAGTACTATTGCTGTAGGGATAACATTTACAGCATTTATGCATCCTACGAAGGGGGTTTTCAATAAATTTATTGAATTTCTTGGAGGCACCGGAATTGACTGGCTGGGAAATGCGGATCTGGCGTTATACTCGGTGATTGGGACAGATGTATGGAAGGGACTGTCGATTGCCACTATGATATATATAGCAGGGATTTCTTCAATTGATAAAACATATTATGAAGCGGCAGCTATAGACGGGGCAAATGGATGGCAGAAAATCAGACTCATTACACTGCCGCTTTGCAGGCCTGCTATGAATTCTGTTATTATATTATCTTTCATTGGAGGACTGAGATGTTTTGACTTAATCTGGACAATGACAGGCGGGGGACCGGGATTTTCAACAGATGTAATGGCTTCTATTGTGTATAAACAGTATGCTTCCGGTTTTTATGGCCTGTCTACGGCCGGGAACGTGATCATGTTCATTTTAATTGCTATTTTGGCATTCCCATTGCAAAGATTTTTGCAGAGAAGGGAGGTGGAATAGTGTGAAGCGTAAAAAAAGGATCCTGCTTTTTGGTGACATTGTGGGAATGGCGGCGGCTGTTATTGTATTTGTATTTCCATTTTTATTTATGTTAGTTAATTCTCTGAAAGACAGGAGAGAGGCAAATTTACTTAGTATGGCACTTCCTGTGAAACCTTTATGGAGCAATTATAAGGAAGTTTTCGAGTCAAATAATTACATCATTCTGACAGCATTTAAAAACAGTTTATTACTGACGGTATTTTCCTTATGCGGACTTGTTTTCGTATGTTCCATGGCCGGATATGTTCTTCAGAGAAGGCGGGGACGCACCATGTCTTTTGTAAACTTTATTATCATGACGGGACTAATGATTCCACCGGCAATTCTGCCAACGATCTGGATCATGCAGGGACTGCATATATATAAAACCTTATTTGGAATGATTTTGATTGAGATTGCCCTGCAGATTCCATTTGATATTATGATTTACCGTGGCTTTATGAGTTCCATTCCGGTCGAATTGGAGGAGGCGGGCTACATAGATGGGTGCAGTAAAATCAGATTATTCAGTTCCATCATTTTTCCGCTGTTAAAACCGGCAACGGCTACGATCATTATTCTGAATGCGGTTACCATATTTAATGACTTTACAAATCCACTCTATTTTCTGCCAGGGAATGAGAATACTACAATTCAGCTGACACTGTACAATTTTAAGGGTCAGTATGCCAGTTCCTATAATCTGTTATTTGCAGATGTTATATTGATTACCATTCCAATGCTAATCTTGTTTTTAATCTTTAATAAGCGGATTGTGGACGGCATGGTAGCCGGATCAGTGAAAGGTTAAACGGGCTGCGGAATAAGGCTGAACATCGTGTAGTATAACCGGAAAAGAATATGTTATAATGGGCAGTAGAATAAAGGAGAGACGGATGAAATTTCAGAAAAAAATATTTTTAGTCTATGCGCTTTTTGGAATTGTATCCGCAGTTGCAACAGGCAGCATTTATTATTCCATGAGTAAGTCCCATTTTATACAGCAGGAATGCATGAGCCTCAGCAGCACGGCTAAACAATTAAATCAGCAGTATGTAGAATTGCTGCGGTCGATGGAAGACGTTAGCCATTATCTTTTAAGTGACAGTGATACCCTATCAGCGATACTGATGCTGGCGCATCTGGAAAAAACGCCTCAAAACAGTAATTACATACAAGAAGGTAAAAAGAAGATCCAGACAATGATGAGTACGGACTATCTGAATCAAAAATTTTACAGAGTCATTTACTATAATAAACATGGCGACGTAATAGCCAGTAATAATTGGGGAAGCCGGGAAATTAAGCCCGGTCTGGATATCAGCCAGCTTGACGCATACAAGAATATGGGTGAAAACCGGGGTGAATTATATATACAGGGGCTTCACGAGGATCCCTGGGGAAAAGCAAAACAAGTGCAGGTGTTTTCAGGGATTGTAAAAATCCAGGGACAGGACATAGGGTTTATTGAAGTGCAGAAAACAGAGGCAGATCTGGAACAGATATTCCAGGTTTCAGACAAAACGGTAAATATCTGCCTGCTGCAGGAAAACGGTAATATTTTATTTCAATCAGGAAATGAAGACAAAGCATTTTATAAGCAGTTTACAAAGGAGAAACAGATCACTCCCGGCAGCTACGAGTCGGTGAATGGTACGAAGATACTTGCGGCAGGAATATATAATAAAGAATTGGGTGCAAGAATAATTGTAACAGAAGATGTTAAAATTCTGGCCGAAAAAATGGAAGGTATCTATATTATTACTGCACTTATGATAGCTATTATTTTGTGCTTTTCGTTCTTTTATATTATTTTTACGTCCAAAAAGCTTACAAAGCCAATAGAGCAGCTCCGTATATTTGTAAGAAATGCACATCTGGAAAAAGCAGAGAATATTCCGGCAGCAGAGAACGAATTCAAGGAACTGAGCCAGATATATAAAGAAATGAAAGAACAATTAAATCAATCCATAATCCGCGAGGCACGGTTATCAACGCTGCAGCTGCAGGCGCAGCTGGATGTTTTACAGGCACAGGTAAATCCGCACTTTTTATATAACGTTTTGAATATAATTTCAAACCGCGGGATTCAGGACGATGACGAGGTCATTTGTGATATTTGCGATGATTTAGCCGGAATGCTCCGGTATACCACGAATACAAATGAAAGATATGCGGATATCATCAGCGAAAAAAATTATCTTCAAAAATACTTTTCATTATTAAAGTATCGATATGAGCATAAGCTCTCCTATCAGATCGAGATTGATGACAGGATATCACAGCAGATGCTTCCTAAGATGATTCTGCAGCAGTTTGTGGAAAACAGCGTTTCCCATGGGTTTGAAAACAGCACTGAAGTGATGCGCATCTGCGTTGAGGGCTGGGAAGAAAATGATTTCTGGTATGTAAGGATCAGAGATAATGGAGACGGCTTTCATCAGGATGTTTTGAGCGCATTGAAAGAAAAGATGGAGAATGTGCAGAAGGCATTAAGCGTCAACAGACAGTATATCGAATTAAAAATAGGCGGAATGGGTCTTGTCAATACTTATGCGAGACTATATCTGTTATATGCAGAAAAAACCGTTTTTAAGCTGGGAAATTGGAAAAAGGGGGCAGAAGTTTTAATTGGGGGTCCCAGGAACCATATACAGAAAGAGGGAGATCCCGAACAAGGGAGGCAGAGATGTACCGAGTAATTGTAACAGAAGACGAACCCGCGGCACTTCGCCATATTTGTACTTTGATCGAACTAAAATGTCCGGAATTTGAGGTTGTCGGAACGGCGGATAATGGGCAGGGCGCTCTGGACCTGCTGGAAAATACAGACACCGATGTGCTGATTACCGATGTAAAGATGCCGATTATGGATGGTGTAACTCTGGCACGAAAAGTAAAAGACAGGTATCCGCAGATCATGACTTTGATTATCAGCGGCTATCAGGAGTTTGAATATGCAAGAGCGGCGATTCAGACCGGGGTATGTGACTATATATTAAAGCCGGTCAGGCCATCCGCTTTTCAGGCCAGTATGCGGGTTATGCAGGGCTGTCTGGATGAATTGTATTATAGTAAACGGAATAAAATCCTGCGGGAGATGTGCATGGGAAAGACCGACATGGAAAATCAAAAGGATTTTTACCGTATTTTTTCAAAAGAAGAGTATTATGCAGCACTTTTGCGGAAAAATGGTCTTCCACGCAGATTTGTGAATTCAAAAGAAACAGAAATATTTTCAGTAAAAGATGAGCAGATGGCCGTATATGGAAGGGACGAAAGGGAAGCACTTTATTTACTTCCAAAGGATTTTCTTTTTTCCGGAAGCTTCTTTCGGCTGATGACTCATATGGCAGAAAAAGAGAAAAGAACAGCCGACTATTATACCCTGGTACTGATGGAAGATCCGCTGAACCCCAAAGAACTACCGGATGCAGTAAGAAGGCTGTATCAGACGCTGGATGCCTCCCTGGTAATTGGAAAAGATCAGGTTGTGCCTGTGAATGATAAACAGGAAAGAAAACAACAAAAACAGGGATATAATAGTGGGCTGGAGAGAATGAATATACTTGTGAAAGAAGGAAACCGGAGGCAGATACGCGAGGAAGTTAAAGGCTGTTTTGCAAAATGGGAGCAGGAGGAACGAACTCAGTTATGGGTTGAAGAAAAGGTGAGAGAGTTGTTCGGTTTGTTTCGCAGACGAAATATGCTATGGGAATCTGTAGACACGTATGAATACTTTTTAGATGAAGCCTTTTATTTTGCATCGGATATGCAGGAGCTTTCAGACAATATTCTTCAGATTTTCAGCGAGAACTTCGAGGAAGAGGCCAGAAGAATAAAAATTGACACGCCGGAATTTTTCGAAAAGATTTTAAAATATATGAAAGAAAATTTAACGGATTCGCTTTCTCCGCAAAGCATCAGCCATGTCTTTGGAATCTCCCAGACATATCTGAGCCGTTTATTCCGCAAGTATTGTGAGCAGAGCTTTAACAGAGTTCTGAATTCTTTCCGTATTGAAAAAGCAAAGGAAATTATGTCCGACAATCCGGAGCTGTTTATCAAAGATGCAGCTGCAATGGTTGGGTTTTCTGATCAGTTTTACTTTAGCAGAATCTTCCGCACTGTTACGGGAATCAGCCCGTCAGAGTACATAGAAAAAGCAGTGCAGGATAAAAACAGTTTAAACAAGGGGGAGAATGATGCTATATCCTAAAAATGAATTTCCTTTTCAGGAAGCGCAGTTCCAGAATCCGGACAGTGAATACAGAGGTACGCCCTTCTGGGCATGGAACTGCTATATGACGAAAGAAAAAATCAGCATGATGATAGATACCTTAAAGACAATGGGGATGGGCGGCGGGCATATTCACTGCCGCACAGGACTTGACAATCCCTATATGGGAGAGGAATTCCTTGATCTGGTTGAGGATTCTAATAAAAAATTAAAAAAAGAAAAGATGCTGACCTGGTTATATGATGAGGATCGCTGGCCTTCTGGATCGGGAGGCGGAATGGTGACTAAAAATGAAAAATACCGCATCCGTTTTCTGGTATTTTCTCCCTGCCGTCTGGAGAAAAATCAGACCGGAAGTAAAGTTACCTCTACAGGTCAGGCTGTCAGAAGCGATAAGCGCAGGCTCTTATCCCGCTATGAAGTACTGATCAGGGATGGATGGCTTATAGATTATCACAGACTGTCAGAGGCAGAAGTACCACAGAGCGGCTATGATGAATGGTTTGCATATTTAGAAATCTCCGGGGAGAATCCATGGTTTAATAACCAGGCATATGTTAATACACTGGATAAAAAGGCTATACAATGTTTTATTGAAGTTACACATGAAAAGTATAAGGAAAAACTGGGCGCTGAATTTGGAAAGTCTATTCCTGCTATCTTTACAGATGAACCGCAGTTTTGCCATAAAACAAGGTTATGTTATGCTGAAGATAAAACGGAAGTCATAATTCCTTACACAGATGATTTTGACGAGACGTTTACGGAAGCGTATGGGCATGATTTTCTGTCTTATCTGCCGGAATTATTTTGGGAAAAAGGTGAAAACTGTGTTTCTGAAATCCGTTATCAGTATCATGATCATGTCTGTGAACGGTTTGTATCGGCTTTTGCAGACACACTGGGGAACTGGTGCAGACAAAACGGGTTAATGCTGACAGGACATATGATGGATGAGCCTACTCTTGAATCACAGACAGCAGCACTGGGAGAAGCCATGAGGTCATACAGAGCATTTCAGCTCCCGGGAATAGATATGCTTTGTGACAGGCGGGAGTTATCAACTGCCAAACAGGCCCAGAGTGCAGCCCGCCAGTTTGGCTGTCCGGGTGTGTTAAGTGAAATGTATGGTGTAACAAACTGGGATTTTGACTTTCGGGGACATAAACTGCAGGGAGACTGGCAGGCGGCCCTGGGTGTAACCGTGCGTGTCCATCATTTAACATGGACTTCTATGGGAGGCGAAGCAAAGCGGGATTATCCGGCGGCCATTGGTTACCAGTCACCTTGGTACAGAGAGTATTATTATGTGGAAGATTATTTTGCAAGAATCAATACACTACTGACAAGGGGAAAGGCTGTCGTAAAGATCGGTGTGATCCATCCCATTGAATCGTATTGGCTTTACTGGGGATGTGAGGAAAAAACAAGTGGAATACGAAAGGAGATGGAGCAGAATTTTGAAAAAGTGATAGAGTGGCTGCTCTATGGTTTTCTGGATTTTGACTTTATCTGTGAATCGCTATTACCAAACCAAAACAGCATAGAACAAATAAACGGCGAAATATTCCCGGTGGGAGACATGAGGTATGAGGCAATTCTGGTACCGAATTGTGAGACATTGAGAACTACTACGTTCAAGCGTCTGAAAGCATTTTACAAAAAGGGTGGCAGCGTTTTATTCACAGGAAACACTCCGAAGTATCTGGATGGAAAATATTCAAAAGAAATGGAGGATTTTGTAAAAGTATGTGAATACGTTCCATTTACGCGCACTAAGCTTTTAAATAAATTAGAGAATAGAAGAGTGTTAGATGTAAAAAATGAAAATGGCATGAGAGCGGATAATTTGATTTATCAGATGCGGGAGGACAATGAAGAAAAAATAATTTTCCTTGCACATGTAAACAAAATGGAAAATCCGGATGTACCAGTGCGTGAAAATAATACCATTACAATACAAGGAGTATACAGGGTTATATGTTATAATCCCCTGGATGGCACAAAAACAGAATTAGCATTAGAGTATTATGATGGGAAAACGATCATCCGAAAAGAAATGTATAATCATGACAGCCTTCTGCTCCGTCTTTGTCCTGCAGAAGCTGTGGAATATCAAAAAAAATTGATGCCGGTGATACCGGAAAGGGAAAAAACGGAAGCTCTGAAACGAATAGAAATTCCAGAAAAAGTGCCGGTTGTTTTATCGGAACCGAATGTACTGGTGTTCGATCAGGCGGAGTATATTTTCGACCAGGGACCATGGCAGAAAAAAGAAGAAATACTGCGTATCGACAATAAGTTCCGGAAGGTTCTGGGTTACCCCCTTCGTATGGAAGCCTTTGCACAGCCTTGGCTGGATCAGGATGCAGAACCGCTGAAACACTGGTTGTTTTTGAGGTTTAAGTTTTTATCAATGGCAGATATAGCGGGAGCAAAACTGGCCTTGGAGAATCGGGAGGCAGAAGTTTGGCTCAATGGAAGCATGGTTCAGAGCAGGGTGAATGGATGGTATGTGGACCAGGACATCATATGCAGGGAATTAGGTATAATCAGCCGGGGTGAAAACGAACTGATCGTAAAAATCCCTTATAGGAAAAAGGAAAATATTGAGGCGATGTTTCTGCTAGGGGATTTTGGAGTACAAACTGCTGGCGCGGAATCAATCCTGACAGCGCCTGTAAGAAAACTGGCATATGCGGATATAACTCGTCAGGGACTTCCGTTTTATGGCGGGAACATACAATACCATATACCATTTCAATTGGAGAAAAGACAGAAAATCCTTGTTGAGGTATCCAGATTCAGAGCGCCTCTTTTAAAAGTTCAAATTGACGAAGGCAGGAAACAGGCAGTCGCCTATGCGCCATATCAAGTGAAGACGGAGATTGAGGAAGGGGAGCATGTACTGAAGCTCACTGTTTTTGGAAATCGTATAAATACCTTTGGTACGCTTCATAATTGCAATGAAACGGAGCGATGGTATGGTCCAAATGCATGGAGAACGGAAGGAACGTGCTGGGCCTGCGAATATCAGTTAGAACCGTCCGGAATCTTAAAGGCGCCTCTTTTATACGTGTGTGATTAAAAAGAAGAATGATCAGAAATGATATGAAATTCACAAAATAAGCGTCCCATGACTCCGGATCTAATATCCATAAATAGCAGGAGGTACTACATTGTTACTCAAGCTGGAACAAGACACAACCCAGAAAGAAATCGAGGTTTCCATAAAATATCCGAAAATGAACCAGGATGTAACGAGGCTCATTTCGCTGATCCGGTCAGCAGACACCCAAATCAGATGCACCGCTGACGGGAATGAGAAGCTGCTCAATGCCTCAGATATTTACTACCTCGAAAGTGTGGATAAGCATACTTTTGTTACTGTGAAAACGGGGTTTACCGTACAGACATCCGCCTGTATTAATTATTAGAAATTCTGGCCCCGGTTGGGTTTGTTCAGATTAGTAAATCATGCGTTCTAAATATCCATGTGCTGGATTTTGTACGGCCTCTGTTAAACAGCCGTACAGGCTGGATATCCAAAATCCGTTTTTGGAATTATGCTGGATGTTAGTTATCCCTTGTTTGTGACACTTTTATTGGGCGCCGTATTCCATTGGTATCGGAGTATTCCTGTATGGGTATTAGTCGTTATGGTTTTCGTGATTTATCTGGTTGGCTATCTTACAGATCTCTACCGGACAAAAGAAGAGGTCAGAATGAATAGGAAAGTGCCAAAAGGACTATAAAAAACCGAATCCAGAAACGGCAATGAAACATATACTTGGACACAATTATGAAAGCGGAGAATCTGACGAAAGATTTTGGAAAAGAGCATGTGATAAAAGGAATTACCCTCACAATCCATGAAAATACATTCACCGCCATCCTGGGCCCCAGCGGTTCCGGGAAAAGCACCCTGTTAAATATTCTTTCCGGGCTGATAAAGCCAACAGGCGGAAGCGTAAGGTGCGGAGATGCCGTCATTACGGACTATACTGAAAAACAGCTTGCCGGATGGAAGCGCAGGGATGTTGGAAATGTCTTTCAGGACTATCTGCTATTGGATAACCTGACGGTGCAAGAAAATATAAAAATTGGTATAAGCCCCCAAAAGCCTTCCCTTTCCTTTGACCGCCTGGTGTCCAGTTGGAAGATTTGCTGCATAAGTTTCCTGCTGAGCTCTCCGGGGGACAGCAGCAGAGAACCTCTATCGCGCGGGCTGTGATCAAAAGCCCGCGGCTCCTTTTCTGTGACGAGGCAACAGGTTCCCTTGATGAGGAGAACAGCAAAATTATGGTGGAACTTTCGCATAATCTGCAGACGACTTTTGGCATGACCATTCTCTTCACGACGCATAATCCGCAGATTGCCAGGACGGCCGACCGGGTTATTACGATGAAAAATGGCATCGTATAAAGTGATGTGCTGAATGAACATCCAATAGCAGCCAGAAACATGGTATGGGGGTAAGATATGGGTCTATTATATAAACAGCTGGCGAAACAAGTCGGGCAGAATAAAGTCTTTATCCTATTTCTCTTTCTATTGACCGGCCTTACATCACTTTCCTTTTTCTTTGTCATGTTCTCCGTAGACGGGAATATGGCAATACAAAAACGAAGCACTTCCGGAAGATGCACTGCCGTATCTTTTCTGTGATTCTGTCATAGGGACCGGCGGACATGAGATCAAAAAAAGTGTTCGCGGGATTGCTGAAAACGCACAGTTAAAAACGATCTATGTGAATGCATCCGCATTGTCGGAGGTTATTAAGGCGCCCGAGGGAGCTACAATGGAGTATGGAGCATGAGCCCGGTGTCAGAAGATGGTACGGCAATCAGCAAAGAACAGGTGAAGCAGATGCTTCAGCGGGATGCTACCTCCAATAAAACGAGTGCAGTCATAAACCAGGTGATTGGCGCGATTATAGGATGTATACTGCTGTTCCTTGCGCTGTATCTCAATTTCCAGGACAATCAGAGGGATATGTCCATCTTAAGTCTTTTGGGATACAGTCAGAAGGAAATCCGAAAAATGCAGGTTTATGTTTACCGTCCCATTGTGTGGGCTGCTTTTATGATAACGCTTATTCCAGGCATTTTGACTGCGAGAGCTGTTCAGAAAGCATTGTCGATTGCAATTCAGGACTATATGCCTTTTGGGATTCATGTAAACGCAATACTGCTGCTGTTTGTCTTCCTGAATGTAATCTATCAGATGGTTGAAATCGTATTTTCAATAGGGATATCACGGGTTTGTAGAAAGAGGAACCTGAATGAGAACTCTGCATTATGATGAAAAGGGGGGCGTCGTGAAGGCAGCCCCTCTCTTGTATTCATCGTGTCATATTATACAAGAAAAAACAAATCCTACATGTTATAATCATCTAATCCAATATTTAGGAGGTAAACAAAACATGATCAAAAAGCAGGAGCAGCGTCATATCTACTATGACCGTGATCTGGGAATAGAGGCATATCAGTTAAGCGGGATCGTACAAAAGTTTCCGAATCATTTTCATGAATTTTACGTAATTGGCTTTATTGAGGGCGGAAAGCGCCACCTTTGGTGCAAGGGACAGGAGTACGATTTGAGCGCGGGAGACCTGGTCTTATTTAATCCGAGGGACAACCATTATTGTGCCCCCGTAGGCGGGGAACTGTTAGATTACCGCGCTGTGAATATCAACGCCGATGTCATGACAGGCATTGTCAAAGAAATTACCGGAAAGGAGTACACGCCATATTTTACCCGGAATGTCATTATCCAAAGCGAAATTGCCCCATCCGTAGCAGATGTGTATGATGCAATCCTTATGGATTCGCCAAAGCTTAAGAAGGAAGAAGCCCTCTTTTATCTGATAGAACAGATTCTGCAGGAGTATGCGGTTCCGCTTGAAAAGGTTGGAGATACAGAACCTGATAAGCAGACGAAAATGCTTTGCAGTTACATGGAACAGCACCTGGCTGAAAATATTACACTGGACGATCTGGCTTCCATGATTGGAGCGGGAAAATCGTATCTGCTGCGTTCTTTCGCGAAACAAGTAGGTGTATCCCCCTACCGGTATCTGCAGACGATCCGGATAGAGAGGGCAAAGAGGCTGCTGGAGCAGGGGATTGTGCCAATAGACGTTGCGGGGATGACTGGATTTACCGACCAAAGCCATTTTACCAATTATTTTAAAGAATTTATTGGGTTGACGCCAAAGCAGTATCAGCGGATTTTTACCGATACGCCGGCATTTGAATCAGGAGAAGGTAAAGGAGAAAAAAGATATGGAACAGAACTCTAATAAATGTGTGATGGTGATTGATGAGGCTCTGCCCCTCGGCGTTATAGCAAATACTGCCGGTATCATGGGGATTACTCTTGGAAAGCATATTCCGGAAACAATTGGACCGGTAGTTACGGATAAAAGCGGCAGTTCTCATTTGGGGATCATTCAGATACCGGTTCCGGTCCTGAAAGCGGATAAAGAGAAAATCAAAAAGTTACGGGAACGACTTTTTGAACCGGAATTTGAAGGCCTGACCGTGGTGGATTTTTCCGATGTGGCGCAGAGCTGCAATGTGTATGAAGATTATATTCAAAAAGCGGCCTCTGTGGAAGAGACTGATTTTAACTATTATGGGATTGGGATTTGTGGAGAGAAAAAACTGGTCAGTAAATTAACGGGGAATCTTCCTCTGCTGCGATAGAATCATGTTGTCCAATCATTTAAATTCTTGCTTAACTGTGTTAAAATATGCCAGAATGTCTGAAAATTTCCTCTGAGAATCTAAAATGCGGCTTTACAACATTAAAGCATAGGTGTATTATATTACTATGTAAAAATGAACAGGTTCATACTCTTTGAGATGCACACTGTTCGATCAAAAGGAGGAAAATTCATGAAAAAGGCAGCAGCGGTAGTGATGACAGTCATGCTGTGCATCGGGATGCTTTCCGGCTGTGGAGGAGGCGGCGAAGACAAATCCGCTTCGAAGTCAACGGGCGGCGATGCAGCAAAGGACACATTGAATGTCATTGTAGGGGATGATGCAAATCAGTTTAGTCCTTATGTGACGAATTCTTATTCGGATATTATGTCGGTTTATCAGATTTATGAGCGTCTGGTATATATGAAGGAGGGGGAGCCTGTCCCAGGACTTGCCGAATCATGGGATGTCAGCGATGACAAGAAGACGATAACCTTCCACCTGCGCGAGGGTGCAAAGTTCCATAATGGAGAGACATGTACGAGTGAAGACGTTATTTACAGCTTTGAGATGAATTCAGAAAAATCTCCTTCCAATTCCTTTAAACCTAAGATTGAGTCATGGACTGCGGTAGATGACAATACGGTAGAATTAAAGTTGAAATATCCTTGTGAAAGTATTTTCTCAAGCCTGAGTTCACCGGGACTTGGGATTGTCTGCAAGTCTTACGTAGAGGAAAAGGGCGATGATGCCTTTATCGAGCCGGTAGGTACCGGAGCATATAAGTTAAAAGAGTGGGTAAAAGGAAGCAAGATCAGTTTCGAAGCCTTCGAAGATTATAATGGCAAGAAGGCAGGAATTAAAAATCTCAATTTCAATATCATTACGGATTCCGCAACGGCCCTTGTGGCATTGGAAAATGGTGATAATGATTTTATGATCAACGCCTCAGCAGCGGATTTACCGTTGATTGAAAAGAACGAGGAATTAGTGCTTCAGAGTGCACCATCGCATAGTACCGCATCGTTGGTATTGAATGTCCGCAATGGCGTTCTTGAAAACGAGAAACTCAGACAAGCGATTGCCTGCGCAATTGACAGAGAAGCCATTAATACATCCGCATTTGAAGGTACCGGTACAATAGCTACCGGGTCTTATGAAGATTTCCTGTACTATGACGGGAAAGACTATACATATCCGCTTGATTTGGACAAGGCAAAAGAGCTTATGAAAGAAGCAGGATATCCGGATGGCGGTGTTTCCTTTACAATCAAAACATCCGATACCTATGGCGATGTTGTTCCGCAGATTATTATGGATAATCTGAATCAGATCGGAATAGAGGTCAAGATTGAGACGCTGGAAATGGGGGCGCATTCTCAGGACTGGCTGAACGGGAACTTCGAGGCTATCTACCAGAGTGGTTCCGAGATCACGCCGGACTTAAGCGAGGGACTTTACAACAGTTATTATTGGCCGGATAATACATGGAGTGCATCCTCACCGGACAGCGATATTTATAATGAAAGACTGGATGCAATCCGTTATGAAGTAGATTCAGATAAGAAAACTGAAGAGACTTGCTCTCTTTTAAAGGATATTATGGCATCGGCAAATGAGATTCCATTGGTAACGTTGACATCTAATATCGTTTACCGTCAGGGTCTGCAGGATACATATATTGATCCAAACGGAATGTTCTATTGCTTCAAGGATTTCAGATGGGGTGAATAAGAACGGGTTGAAAGTTGAGAAGGCGGCCCTGCGAGGCAGCCTTCTTTTTTATGATATAGGAAATTCCTCTGGGCGGGATGTGCACTGCGGCGTAAGAGGCAGATGTCGCGATGCGGCCGCCGAAGGCGCGAGCTTCGCAAACGAAACTCTATTTTAATATGAAATCCGTGGAATCCAAATCCGCCTTAAGGGCTATAAGGATACACTATTTTAGAAATGTGGGGAGAAACAGCATGAAAAAATATATTATTAAAAGATGTCTTTTGGTGATCCCGATTACGCTGGGAGTCACATTTATCGTATTTTTTATATTATCTCTGACACCGGGTGATCCGGGAAGATTAATTCTAGGTATGAATGCTACGGCGGAAGAAGTCGCTAAGCTCAACCATCAGCTGGGCGTGGACCAGAGTTTTTTCGTCCGGTTTTTCAATTTTATAGGGGGCGCGCTTCATGGCGACTTTGGGATTTCCTATAATTCACAGAGGCCGGTTATCACGGAGATTGTAGCTACATTTCCGCATTCTTTAAGGCTGGCAGTGTGGGGAACCATTATTGCATATCTGATCGGAATACCGATCGGGATTTATTCTGCGGTCAGACAGTACTCGGCAGTTGACGTGGGAAGTACTGTGGTTGCGATGTTTTTTGCGGCGGTGCCGCAGTTCTGGCTTGCGCTTATGATGATTCTTCTGTTTTCTTTGCAGCTGCACATGCTTCCGCCCAGCGGAATCGATACCTGGCGGAATTTCGTCATGCCCATCGCTGTTATTGCACTGCCTCAGGCCGCAATTACCTCCAGGCTGACCAGAACCTCCATGCTGGAAACAATTCAGCAGGACTACATCCGGACCGCGAGGGCCAAGGGCCTGCCGGAGTGGAAGGTGATCTGGAAACATGCATTTAAGAATGCGCTGCTTCCGATCTTAGTGACATTGATTACTACCTTTGGTTTGTCTCTTGGCGGACTCGTGTTAATTGAGAATGTATTTTCAGTACCTGGGATTGGCAATCTGATTTTGACAGGCATCAGGCAGAAAGATGTCCCTGTTGTTATGGCGGCCACTATTTTCCTGGCATTGATATACTGTATGCTTGTATTGCTGGCTGATATTATTATGGCTTATATTGACCCAAGAATTCGCAATGTATATCTTAGAAAATAGAGGAGGCGGGGAAAACGATGGAGATTCAGCAAAAATGGAAACGTAAGACGGACCGCTTTTTAGACGTCTGGCGTTGTCTGCGCAGAAATAAGGCGGCCATGACCGGATTGATTGTGATACTGATCTTTGTGCTTCTGGCAGTCTTTGCAGGCGTAATCTGCGATTATGATATGGTTATTAAACAGGATACCGTGAACCGGCTTCAGGCTCCGAGCGGAGAACACTGGCTGGGAACGGATCATCTGGGAAGAGATATTTTCGCGCGCATGATCTATGGGGCAAGGGTGTCAATAGGGGTAGGATTTCTGGTTGTGATTATTTCCGCAGCACTAGGCGGATTTATAGGTTCCCTGTCAGCCCTGCTCGGCGGGAAACTGGATAATTTAATCATGAGGGTGGTGGATATTTTTACGTGTATCCCTTCCATGCTGATGACATTGGCTATGGTAGCGGCGTTAGGACCCGGACTCCGTAATCTGGTGGTGGCGCTTTGCATCAACACGACAGTCGGATTTACAAGAGTGGTGCGTGCAGCGGTGCTGTCCATTGTAAACCAGGATTATATCAGTGCGGCAAAGGCGTCCGGATTCAGTACATGGAAGATTGCAGTCAGGCATGTGATGCCCAATGCGATGGGAATTATCATCGTGGAGGGAGCCATGACAGTGGCCGGGACAATTCTTTCAATTGCAGGCCTGAGCTTTCTGGGACTTGGCATACAGCCGCCGTCACCGGAATGGGGAGCCATGCTGAATGAAGGGCGCGCCTATATGAGAACGTTTCCTTACATGATCGTATTTCCTGGAATCGCAATCATTCTGTCGGCATTGGCTATGAACTTGCTGGGTGATGGACTGAGAGACGCGCTGGATCCGAGATCCAAACGGTAAAAGGAGCAAAAAATGCCAAAAATGACTTTTTTTAATCTTGCAGATGAAAAGCGGGAAATATTTCTAAAAGCGGCAGTGGAGGAATTCTCCACGCATTCCTATCATGATGCAAATGTCAGGGAGATTGTGAGAAAGGCGAATATCTCAATCGGATCATTTTACTGCTATTTTGATTCAAAGACAGAGTTGTTTGTTTATATTACAGATTATATGTTTCAGAAGTTTTTAGAACAGCAGGAGGCATTGGGAAAACAACTGAACCGGGATGTGAAGACGGAAGAAATTCTGGAAATGGAGCCGCTTCAGAAGGCCTTTTGGGAGCAGTTTGAAAAGTGCTCCCTGGATAAGCGGAAACATTATTATCTGAGAACAAATAACAACCAGCTTTTTGAACGGTTTTTGGGAGAAGTAGAAGAGTATGGGACAAAGACGGAATATACGGAACGGGAAAAACGGATGGTGGCCTTTGTGATGAATTCACTGCAATATATACTGGATGAATTTGCGGAGGCCGATGGAACTGACCGTGTAGTCGATGAAGAGTTATTGTTATTAAAAAAAATGCTGAAGACTGGATATCAGAATTTGGAGCGATAAGTATGAAGGATGGAAATAAGCAGAAATATAAAGAATACTATAAGAAAAAAAAGAGAAAAAATGTGCCGGAATCAGAATATTTGACGACCATGAACTCACAGGAGAATATTCTGGAGATTGAACAGTTGTGTACCTGCTTTTATACTGATCGCGGAACCGTAAGAGCAGTGAACGGAGTGACGTTGGATATCCCGGCGGGAAAGACAATGATATTTCCATGATTTTTCAGGAACCGATGACCAGCCTGAATCCGGTCTATACAATAGGAGACCAGATGGAAGAATGCGTACGCACCCATCAGCCAGGTATCTCCAAGAAGGAAGCAAAAGTGAAAATTCTGGAGATTCTGAAGAGAGTAGGCATCACAAGAGAAAATGTTTATGATAATTATCCTCATGAATTATCCGGAGGGATGCGCCAGCGTGTGATCATTGCAATGGCGTTGATTGGGAATCCACAGCTGATTATCGCAGATGAGCCGACGACAGCGCTTGATGTTACGATCCAGGCGCAGATCCTGGATCTTCTGCGGGAACTGAAACAAGAGATCAGCGCTTCGATCATGCTGATTACGCATGATCTGGGCGTGGTGGCTGAGATGGCAGACTTTGTGGTTGTCATGTACGCAGGAAGGATTGTAGAATCGGGGACAGCGAGCGAAATATTCCATCATCCCAAACATCCTTACACGGTTGGGCTGCTGCGGTCAAGGCCCGTGCTGAACGAGGAGACAGAAGAGCTCTATGCCATACCGGGAAGCGTCCCGAATCCGCTGGAACTGCCGCCCGGATGTTATTTCCAGAATCGCTGCTACAATTGTCAGGAGCGTTGCCGGGAGTCATATCCGGACGTAGTAAAATTAAGTGAGACACACCTGGTCAGCTGTTTTGACAGCGGAGAATCGGCCGGTTAGGAGGGATAAGGTATGAGCAATACGGTATTGGAAGTCAATCACTTGAAAACGTATTACACAATGAAAAAAGGGGTATTTGGCAAAAGCGCAGGGCTTGTGAAAGCAGTGGATGATGTCAGCTTTACAATAGAAAAAGGAAAGACTTTTGGCCTGGTGGGAGAATCAGGCTGTGGCAAGACGACAATCGGCAAAACAATCCTGCGCTTGACGGAACCGACGGCGGGAGAAGCAAAACTGTTTGGCAGGGATCTGTTTTTATTGGATCAGAAAGAGTTAAAGAAGATGCGCACAAAGATCCAGATGATTTTCCAGGATCCATATTCCTCGCTGGATCCCAGGATGAATGTGTTTGAATTGATTGGGGAAGCGGTAAGGGAACATCACCTGGTACCTGGCAATGAACTGCGCAGTTATGTTGAGGAGACTATGGAAAAATGCGGCCTTTCCCGGGAATATATTG
Organism: Clostridiales bacterium VE202-21; assembly: GCA_000509105.1. Classification (GTDB taxonomy): domain Bacteria; phylum Bacillota; class Clostridia; order Lachnospirales; family Lachnospiraceae; genus Faecalicatena; species Faecalicatena contorta. The sequence goes on from BAIF02000099.1 coordinate 28,063, forward strand.
AACGCTTTCCTCATGAATTTTCAGGCGGGCAGAGACAGCGTATCTGCGTTGCAAGGGCGCTGGCGCTGAATCCGGATCTTATTATATGTGATGAACCGGTATCTGCACTGGATGTTTCAATCCAGGCGCAGGTCATTAATCTCATGAAGAAGCTGCAAAGGGAGCAGCAGCTTTCATATTTGTTTATTTCACACGACCTGTCAGTGGTAGAACATATTTCGGACGAGGTAGGGGTGATGTACCTTGGTTCTATGGTAGAGGTTGCGCCTAAGAAAGAATTATTTAGGAATCCCCTGCATCCATATACAAAGGCGCTTTTGAGCGCTGTACCGAGGCCGGATCCTGACCGTAAAGGAGGCAGGATCATACTGGAAGGAGATGTTCCGTCAGCCGATCAGCCGCCATCAGGCTGTAAATTCCATACAAGATGCAGACATTGTATGGACATCTGCAGAGAGCAGGCGCCGGCTTGGAAGGACTGCGGGGGCGGACATAAAGCAGCCTGCCACCTGCTAGAACCCTGAAGAAATGAAAAATCGAAACAATCAATAGAAAGACAGAGGATCTTGGTCTTTCATTATAGATAAAACCCACATAAGCATGGCCGGATACGCTTTTGTGGGTTTTTAATGACTTCAAATCCAGCCAGTGCCTGAGGCTTTGACACCGTCTTCCTATTCGTTGACGTTCTATTGATATTTTAGGCTGTTTTTGCTATACTACTAAATATAGATATATAAATTAGGATGCGGAAAAGCTGAATTCATACCGTTACCTCTTGGCACTCTGCCTGAGATCTGTAATGATTGAAATGACGGTCTGCAGCATCTCACATGATCAGGCAATTTGGAGAAATAAGGGGTACAAGGATATGGAAATATGTAAAAGATCTCAGGGCAAATCTAGGAAGCGGATTGCTGCGATTTTGATGACGGTACTTCTGACAATCATGTTTTGTATTCCGGTAAAGTCTGCAGAAAAGACTCCTCGCGTACTTCGGGTGGCCTTTCCCCAAGTAAAGGGAATGAGTGAGAATTCGGAGGATGGAACCCGTCACGGCCTGGTGGTTGATTACCTCAACGAAATCGCAAAATATACGAACTGGGAGTACGAGTACATTGATGTTGACAGCAGTGATGAACTGCTGGAGCGCTTTGATCATGGCGAATTCGACCTGATGGGCGGCAGCTATTACATGCCTGGCTTAGAGGAGCATTATGCCTATCCGGATTACAATATGGGGTACGGCAGATCTGCCCTTCTGGCCCGCAGGGACGACGGGAGCATCCGGACTAATGATCTGGAGAGCATGAATGGCAAAGTCATCGGTGTCTATGTTAATGCACAGGAATCTATCCGCCGTTTGAAAGAATTTTTGTCCACTAACAATCTGAACTGCCGCTTAAAGGAATATTCCTATGATCAGTTATCGGCGGCGGGGAATCTTTATACATATTTGGCTGAAGGAGAGGTAGATCTGTTGTTGGGCAATTTTACTGAGCGCGGCACAGATTTCCGTATTGTGGCGTCCTATGATTCCCAGCCATACTATATTGTTACCACACCAGGAAACCAGGAGGTTCTGGATGGGTTAAATATGTCACTGGCGCTAATCAGCGCATCGAATCCTAATTTTGGCACGGAACGATTTAATGCAAATTTTACGAATCTAACGGCGGATATCCTGCTTGACGAAGACGAGCTGTCTTATGTTAAGGAGAAGAAAGTGGTAACAGTGGCTGTACCGGAGGGCTGGCACCCTCTATTCTGTAAGACCTCGGCAGAAAACGCACATGAAGGAGTGGTTCCTGATATTCTGCAGGAGATCGAAGGTTATAGCGGTCTTACATTCACCTATGTGTACGCCCAGAGTTATCTGGAAGCTATCCAGATGGTGAAGGAGAGACGGGCAGATATGTTAGGTTTTTACCTTGATTCGGAAGAAAATGCGGCTGAACAGGGATTGGCAATTTCAGCCCCCTATGCCAGCTTAAACAACATTATTGTACGCAACAAGGCATCGAACTATCCAGACGATGATCTGGTAGGCGGCATTGTTGAGGGGCGGCAGCTCCCCAAAAGTATACCCGTGTCGGAAGTCAGAACCTATTCTGACATAGAAGAGGCCCTTGCTGCGGTTGACCGGAGCGAAATCGATTTTTGCTATGGGCTTTCCAACCGCATCGAGCAGGAAATTCAGCGGAGCTATTTCAATAAGGTAGTTCCGGTGACCCTGGTCAATGATAACAGCAGTGTGGATTTTGCGCTGGCGCGTCCAGTGGATCCTACGCTTCTTACTATACTGAACAAGGCCATCAACAGTCTTGATGCTGATGAAAAGGATGATCTCCTCAACCGAAACATGGTTTCCATTGGCACCAATCAGTTTTCACTGGTTAATTTTGTTTATGCCAACCCGTTTTTGTTTGCGGCGGTACTGGGGGGAATCCTTTTGTTCATCGTAGCTGCGGTGGTTCTGATCTTCCGTTCCCGTATGAAGGCGGCTGCGATGCGGAGCAATTTGGAAAAGGCGGAGGCGTCCAGCCGTGCCAAAGGTGAATTTCTTTCACGCATGAGCCATGAGATCCGCACCCCAATGAATGCGGTAGTGGGGCTGGCAGATCTGACTAGTATGATGGAGGGGGTCCCTGATGGTGCACGTAAAAACCTGTCTAAGCTTCGTACCTCCTCACAGTATATGCTCAGCCTTATCAACGATATATTGGACATGAGCCGCATCGAGAACGGCATGCTTTCCATTGCACGCGAACCCTTTTACCTGGAGCAGATGCTTCACGACCTGCAGAGCATGATGGCTGGCGAGGCTGAACGTTACAGGCTTTCCTTTTCCTTAGAAACAGAGATCTCCCACAGCAGTCTAATGGGAGATGCCGTGCGGTTGCGCCAGGTACTGGTAAATCTTCTTTCCAATGCTTTTAAGTTCACCCCGGCAGGCGGCAGGGTTATGCTTCGTACGATCGAAACAGAAACCGGTGGACAGGAGGCTGTATTTACCTTCCGAGTAATAGATAATGGTACGGGTATCCGTCCGGAGGATCAAGAGCGGATTTTTAAATCCTTTGAACAACTCGGCAGCAATACATCGAGAAGTCAGGGCACTGGGCTGGGGCTGGCGATCAGCAGCAATATCGTCCGATTGATGGGCGGGGAGCTGCAGGTTAACAGCCAGTTAGGGAAGGGGAGTGAATTCTACTTTACAGTTACGCTTCCAATCTGTGAGAGGAAAACAGAGGAGGAAGATAAGCAGGAAGGCCAAATACTGGCAGGGACCCATATCCTGATGGCTGAAGACAATGACCTGAACGCGGAGATCGCAGAAGATTTGCTGAAAATGCAGGGAGCCGTCGTATGCCGGGTGCAAAACGGTGTGCTGGCGGTAGAACGGTTTAAAGAAAGTGAACCAGGGGAGTTCCAGGCTATACTGATGGATGTGCAGATGCCGGAAATGAACGGACTGGACGCCACACGGGCTATCCGAGCCCTCCGTCGCCAGGACGCTGACTCTATCCCGATTGTGGCTATGACTGCAAATACCTTCCAGGAAGATGTTGATGCAGCAAGAGAGTCAGGAATGAACGATTTTCTTGCAAAGCCTCTGGATGTGAACCGCCTGTTTCATGTTTTGCATACTCTAATATACGGAAAATAGAAATACCTGCAAATATACGAAGAGTAGGAGCACTTGCAATAGACATTGTAAGAATAACTTTTTACAGAAGGATGGAAATTATGTTTTCAAAGAAAAAAATTCTAGTTGTGGAAGACAATGAACTGAACAGAGAGCTGCTTTGCCAGATTCTTTCTTCGGAATATGATGTTCTGGAGGCCGAGAACGGGCAGGCAGCTTTAGATATTTTAAAGCAATACGGGGAAGTAATTTCACTGATTCTTCTGGATATTGTTATGCCGGTGATGGACGGTTACACATTTCTCTCTATTATGAAAGCGGAACCGGCATTCTGCGCTATCCCTGTCATCGTAGCGACCCAGAACGACGGAGAGTCCGACGAGGTGGCGGCATTGTCCCACGGCGCCGCTGACTTTGTTGCCAAGCCCTACAAACCTCAGATTATCCTGCACAGGGTAGCCAACATCATCAATCTGCGGGAGACGGCGGCCATGATTAACGTGATTCAGTATGACAGGCTGACGGGGCTGTACAGCAAAGAATTTTTTTATCAGATGGTAAAAGATATACTTCTAAGAAATCCGGATATAGAATATGATATTGTCTGTTCCGATATCGAAAATTTTAAACTGATCAATGCTGTGTTCGGTGTACCGACCGGAGACCGCCTGCTCTGTGCGGTGGCAGACATGTACAGCCGGAAAACGGCGGACAGAGGCATCTGCGGCCGTCTGAATTCAGACCGGTTCGCTTGTCTGCTGGAAAAACGTACAGACTATACGGATGAGATGTTTATGGAAGCAATTGAGCAGGTGAATGAAGAGGCGGATATTAGGAATATTACGATGAAATGGGGCGTTTATACGATCGTTGACCGAACCATCTCCGTGGAACAGATGTGTGACAGGGCGCTGTTGGCGGCCAGCAGTATTAAAGGCCAATACGGTAAATATTTTGCGGAATATGATGATATGCTCCGCAATATGATACTGAAGAAACAGGCGGTTACAGACTGTATGGAGTCTGCACTGGAGCAGCAGCAGTTCCAGGTATATTTCCAGCCTAAGTACCGGATATCGGATGAAAAGCTGGCCGGAGCAGAGGCGCTGGTGAGGTGGAAGCATCCGGAATGGGGGCTTCAGTCACCGGCTGAGTTTATTCCCCTTTTCGAGCAGAACGGATTTATTACAAAGCTGGATCAGTTTGTGTGGGACAAGGTATGCAGCAGCATGAAAGAATGGGATCTGGAGGGGCTGCCGCGGGTCTCAGTTTCTGTTAATGTATCCCGGGCCGATATATACAATGCAGACCTGTCCGAGATTCTCAGGGAAACGGTTAAAAATTATCAGCTCCCAGCCTCCCGGCTGCATCTGGAGATTACGGAAAGCGCCTATACAGAGAATCCGAAACAGATCATAGATACGGTCAGCCGTTTGCGGGATATGGGATTTGTTATTGAAATGGACGATTTTGGCAGCGGATATTCCTCGCTGAATATGTTAAATGAAATGCCGATTGATATCTTAAAGCTGGATATGAAGTTTATCCGGAGCGAGACCGCCAAGCCTAACAGCCAGGGGATTCTGCGCTTTATCATTGATCTGGCCCGCTGGATGCACCTGGATGTAGTGGCAGAAGGGGTGGAGACCGGGGAACAGCTCGAGCGGCTCCGCCAGATAGGTTGTGACTACGTGCAGGGATATTATTTTGCAAAACCGATGCCCTGCGAAGAATTCAAAGCTCTTTTGAGAGAATGCAGCAGCGCTGATATATTATATAACAATACTGCATTTAGCGGAAAGAGAGAGGACAAGTATGGCAATTACAATTGATGAACGGCAGACGGTGCAGCTTTTCTGCAGAGCATGGTTTCAGGAGCGGAATCTGGAAAAAACGCTTTCTTTTTTAGCGGAGGATATAAAATTTGTCGGTACCGGAATCGGGGAAACAGCCCAGGGAAAGGAAATGATGACGGAGTATCTGAGGCAGGACATAAGTGAGATTCCGGAACCTTTTCATATGGATTTTTCGGTCATTCATGAGCAGTATCTGGCGGCCGGCATCTTTTCGCAGGCTGCGGACCTGACTCTGATCAATTCCATGTATATGTGGCACCTCCGGTTTTTCTTTACTTTAAAATGTACGGGCGGGAAGTGGCAGATCTTCTGTTTCCACGCGGCGGAACCGGGAAGCAGCCAGCAGGACGGAGAGCATTATCCGCAGACTCTCGTCGTGGAAAATGTAATGAAACAGCGCAATGATCTGCTGAATGAGTCCATCGCCGGAGGGATGATGGGCGGTTATATAGAACCCGGCTTTCCTTTTTATTTTATTAACCGCAGGATGCTGGAATATCTGGGTTATGGGGAGGAAGCCGAATTCGTAAAAGATATCGGGGGCCTGATCACGAACTGCATGCATCCGGACGACAGGCAGAGGATAGACGAGGAAGTAGAGCAGCAGCTAGCCTGTAGAGGAGAATATGTGGTTGAATACCGTATGAAGCGGAAAGACGGTTCCTATATATGGGTACATGATATAGGACGGCAGATGAAAGACGAGAATGGCAGGCCAGCCATTACCTCCGTTTGTATTGATATTACGGCACGGAAAAAGGCACAGGACGAAGTGATGCATATATACAATAATGTGCCCGGTGCGGTATTTCGATGCAGGTATGATACATGTTTTTCGATTATAGACGCAAACGATGGTTTTTTTGAATTTTTAAATTATACCAGAAAAGAATTTGAAGCTATAGGAAACCGTTTTTTCTCGGTGATCCATCCGGAGGATGTGGATGCCTTGAGGGGAAAGCTGGGGGCCGGACTGGCGGACGGGAATACGATCAACAATGACAACCGGGTGATATGCAAAGGCGGGGAAGTAAAGTGGGTTTCTCTGAAGGCACAAATGCTCAAGGAAGAAACCGGGGAACAGTATTTTTACTGCGTTTTTGTTGACATCACGGAGGAAAAGCAGCTGCAGAGCCGTGTGCGGGAGCTTTACGAGAAAGAACTGGAGTATTTTGCCGAACTCTCCTCTTCGGAAGGGAGTACGCAGGGGAGATTTAATATTTCTAAGAATGTATTGGAAAATTACATGACAGATCCCAACGCGGCGATATCCCATGTCGGCGCCACGTATCAGGAGAGTATTTTCAATCTGGCAGCCTCTGCTGTTGAAGCGCCAGACCGGGAACAGATACTCAGCGTGCTGGACAGGGAGAAGGTTCTGGAAGACTATTCTGCCGGCAATGTTGACTACCATTTTGAATATTTGCGCCGCCGCAGCGATAAAAGTTTGTTCTGGGCAAGCACCAATTTCCGCTCCTATCTGAATCCGGAGACGGGAGATGTCATTGTCTTTTTCTATACATTTGATATAACGGAGCAAAAGCTCAAAGAACAGCTGCTTCATAAGATTGCGTCTCTGGATTATGATGTCATTGTGGAGATTGATATCAGAAAAGATATATTCAGGGGGCTCACCTTTGAAAGCAGCGGTATGGGGCCAGCCTGGCAGGAATTGCATTTTCAGGAGAAGATCCGGAGAACCGCCGGAAGTTTTATGGATGAGGCGGCAGCACAGGAATATTTGAAGCAGCTGGATTATGACTACATGCAGGACATGCTCGGGCAGCAGGAAGCTTACACTTTTAGTCTGGAGATGAGTGATAGGGACGGCGGTATCAGAACGAAAAGATTCCAGGTCTTCTATATCAATAAAGAGCTTGGGCGGGTATGCCTTGCCCGCACAGATGTCACAGATGTGGTGCGAAAGGAACAAAAACAGAAGGAGGAACTTGCAGCGGCGCTGGTTGCAGCAGAACAGGCAAATGCAGCCAAATCGGATTTCCTGTCCAGGATGAGCCATGAGATCCGTACGCCTATGAACGCAATCATCGGGATGAGTGCAATCGCCGCACAGTCGATCGGAGATGATGAACAGGTGGAAGACTGCATATCAAAGATCGGTATTTCATCCAGATTTCTGTTGTCACTGATTAACGACATATTGGATATGAGCAGAATTGAAAGCGGCAAGATGCTTTTGAAGAATGAAAAGATTCCTACAGAGGAATTTATCAACGGAATCAATTCAATCTGCTATGGCCAGGCGGCGGCCAAGAATGTGGAATACGAGTGTATTGTTGATCCGGTGTTAGATGATTATTATATCGGGGATGCGATGAAGCTGCAGCAGGTGCTGATTAATATTTTAAGCAATGCCATTAAGTTTACCAGAGAGGGCGGAAGGGTCACTTTTTCCGTAGAACAGAGGCAAAGGACAAAGAACGACGTTGTAGTGCGATTCATAGTTAATGATACGGGAGTGGGAATGAGCGAAGAATTCCTTCCCCATATATTTGAGCCGTTTTCACAGGAATCAACCGGAACCACTGCACTATATGGGGGAACCGGGCTGGGCCTGGCAATCTCTAAGAATATAGTGGACATGATGGACGGCAGGATCACGGTGCGTTCAATTAAGGAGATCGGCACAGAGTTTATGGTCGATGTGAAGCTTGGCATCAGTGAGGAGGAGAAGCAAAGGCATAATCAAAGGAAGCAGGATTATAATTTTTCTCATTTAAAAACCCTTGTGGTGGATGATGATGTGGCTGTGTGCGAGGGTGCCGTTGCCACACTCAAAGAGATCGGGATTAAGGCGGAATGGGTAGACAGCGGGCGGAAAGCTGTCGACAGGGTGGAGATATTATGGGCAGAGGGCCGGTATTACGATATGATTCTGATAGACTGGAAGATGCCGGGAATGGACGGTATAGAAACTGCCCGGCGGATACGCCGTATTGTAGGGCCAGAAGTGACCATTATTATTATGACCGCTTATGATTGGATTGCCATTGAGCATGAGGCGAAGCTTGCAGGCGTCAACCTTCTGATGAGTAAGCCCATGTTCAAGTCTTCCCTGGTCTCTGCATTTACCAGGGCCCTCGGGAAAAAAGAAGAAGAGGCAAGGCAGACGGTAGATGCCGATTATGATTTTGCCGGAAAACGTGTTCTTCTTGTAGAAGACAATGCAATCAATACAGAGGTGGCGGTTATGCTGCTGGAAAGCCGTAATTTTGCTGTTGATACGGCGGAAAACGGGCTGCGCGCCCTGGAAAAGTTCAGCAAATCGGAAGAAGGGTATTACAATGCCATCCTCATGGATATCAGGATGCCGCTGATGGATGGACTGACAGCGGCCACAAATATCAGGCATCTCAGCAATAAGGATGCAAAGTTCGTGCCGATTATTGCGATGACCGCCAACGCTTTTGATGATGACATCGAGAAAAGCAAAGCGGCAGGAATGAATGCTCATCTGGCAAAGCCCATCGAACCAAAACGGCTGTACCAGATATTATATGACTTTATTCAGGAGAGGGAGAATGCACAGGACTCTCAGGACTGTGGGTAGCGATACAAATATAGCAGGCAGTATTGGAATCAGAAAGGAGGCATGGGGATGATGAGCGGATTTAAAGAGATATTCGAGGCCTATGGAGGAGACTATGGGATCACTATGGCACGTTTTATCAATAATGAAGAGATGTACATGAAGTTTCTTGACAAGTTTTTTGAGGATGATAGTATCAGCAGATTACATACCGCGCTGGAGGGCAATGACCTAAAAGGCGCGTTTGAGGCGGCACACACGCTGAAAGGTGTTGCAGGGAATATGGGGCTGACCCCGCTGTTCGATAAGGTATGCGCTATCGTAGAACCTCTCCGCATCTGCAAGGAAGAGGCAGCGTATGCTGATTTATATCAGGAAATTAAAAGCGAATTCGAAAGGGCGGATGAGCTGCGGGGGGCCCTGAAAAGGGCAGTGCAGCCATGACCAGTGATACTCCTCTTGCTCTGCGGCTGGTGGATATTATCAATGCGATCCCGGGCGGAGTTGCCATCTATAAGGTATCGGACAGATTCGAGACAGTCTATTTTTCAGACGGCGTGCCTGAGTTGTCAGGCTATACGGTAGACGAATACTATGAATTGAGCAAGGGCGATGCGGCAGAACTTATCTACAGGGAAGACACCGGCATGGTGGTCCAAAAGGCAGAACAGGTTATTCGTACTCACGAGACGGCAGAATTTGAATTCCGCAAACAGCACCGTGACGGGCATATAGTCTGGGTGCGGGTCCAGGTAAAATGGAGCGGGGAAGAGGACGGGTGTCCTCTGCTGTTGTGCGTGTTCCATAATATTTCTGAGCTGAAAGAGGCCCAGCTGGAGATGCAGCACCTGATTAACTCGATTCCCGGGGGGATTGCCAGTTATCGCGTGGAGAATCACCGTTTTATTCCTACATTTTTCTCTGACGGTGTTATGGCCCTGTCGGGGCATACGAGGGCGGAGTACGAAGCACTGATCGGGGATAATGCGCTGAATATTGTATACGGGCAGGACAGGGAACGGGTGATGGAAGCGGCAGAGGCCGCTTTGTCCAGCGGAGAGGTTCTGGATGTTTCCTACCGGATGCGCCATAAGGATGGCGGCCTGGTCTGGATTCATCTCAATGGCAGGCGCATGGGGCCGCTCTCGGAAAATACCAGGTTCTATGCGGTATTTACCGGTATGTCTTTGGAGACCCGGCTGTTTCAGAGTATTGCCAACGAAATGGCTGACAGCATTTATATCATTGCAAAGGAGAGTTATGACCTTTTATATGTGAATGAACCGGAACAAGACGGTCTGACTAACCGTGACTGTGTGGGAAGAAAATGCTATGAAGCAATCTATGGAAATCACGCTCCCTGTGATTTCTGCGGTCTGACAAAATATGAGGCGGACGGGCGGGAGCATGAGATGAAGATCAGCGGGCAGAACCGTTTTTTCAGCACGCGTTTCCGTGAGACTGATTGGAATGGTATACCGGCATATGTGAAATATGTCCGTGATATAACCGAAGAAGTGAGAACACGCAGGGAAAAAGAACGGTTGGAACAGTATTTTCAGACGGTTGTTAAGAATCTGCCGGGGGGAATTGCAGTAGTTAAACTTTGCGAGGACGGCAGCATGGTACCTGAATTCGTGTCGGAAGGTTTTGCTGAGCTGACGGGCATGTCCCAGGAAGAAATATCAGAACTGTACAGTGCGGATGCTATGGCCGGCGTGAACGCCCAGGATCTGGAGCGGGTGAACGCTCGGCTTACGGAATTCATTGAAAGCGGGGCAAGCCAGTGTGAACTGGTGTACCGGCTGAAACGGGGAGACGGCAGCTACGTTTGGGTCAAGAATAACCTTTCTCTGATTGAAATGGAGAGCGGCGAAAGAAAGTTCTACGCAGTCTATCACGATATCAGCGGAGAGATCGCCGAGAAGGAGCAGCTCCGGCAGCAGTATAAAGAGATGATTATGCAGCATTACCGGACGCCGGATCCGAATGCACTGATTATCGGGCACTGTAATATAACCCAGAACCAGATTCTGGAGATTATCGACCATACAGATTCGGATCTGCTGAAGACATTCAGTGCAGAACGGGAAAAGTTTTTTGCCGGTATTTCGAGCCTCGTGACGGACGAAAAAGAGCGGCAGATCTTTTTAGAAACCTTCTTGAACGAGCCCACGCTGAGAGCATTTGGCAGAAATGATACGGAGCAGACACTTCATTGTTTTATTAAACTTCCTAAAGAGGAAAAGGGACGTCATGTCAAGTTTAAAGTGAACCTGGTAGAGACTCCGGATACAGGCGATGTCACCGGGATTCTGACGGTAACAGACATTACGGACGAGACAGTCACAAACCGGATTCTGCATCAGCTTTCTGTGACCAGCTACGATTTTGTGATTGACCTAGATCTGATAAACGATACTTATAAGCTCCTGGCATATAATAAGAATTCGGACAGGCTGCCGGATACTTTCGGAAGCCATTCAAAAAGAATCCGTTTCATGGCAGAAGAGGTTGTCGTGCCGAAAGACCGCGAACAGTATTGGGGATCGCTGGAGGCAGGAGAACTGATGAAACGCCTGTCGGAAAAGGGGTCCTACACCTTTGCATTTTCCATTGCGGATGAGCAGGGCGATATACGTACAAAGAATATGACGGTCTCTGCCATTGATCTGCGAATCGGAAGAGCCTGCCTGGTGCGCTCCGATATTACAGAATCCCTGCGCGAGCAGCAGGGGCTGCTCAATATGATTGCCTATACTTTTGAGCTTGCCTGCTTTATAAATATGAATTCCACATCCCTGACAATGTATACGCGTGAGACGGTACTCAAGAACTTAGCGCCTTATTATCTGGAGAAATACGAGGACGCGGTGAAAGAGTTTGCCCTCCACTTTGGAACGGCAGAAGACAGGGAAGAAATTTCCAGGCAGTTCTGTGTGGAAACGATGTTGGAAAGGCTGGGAGAAAAACCGGAGGGATATGATTTTGTATTTCCTTATGAAGAGGGAGAGGAAGTGCTGTATAAGCAGATCAATGTCCTGTGGGGCGACGAGAATCACCGGACAATCTGTATGGTACGGGCAGACGTAACAGATATGCTGGCGGCAGAGCGCCAGACAAAACGGACGCTGGAGAAGGCACTTGTACTTGCCGAGGAGGCAAACCAGGCGAAGAGCGAATTCCTCTCGGCCATGAGTCATGATATCCGGACTCCGATGAATGCGATCATGGGGATGACTACTCTGGCATGTGCACATATTGACGACCGGGACAAAGTATCGGACTGCCTGAAAAAGATATCAATATCATCCAGGCATTTACTGAGCCTGATCAATGATGTCCTGGATATGAGCAAGATTGAGCGGTCCCAGATTGCCCTTGGAAGAATGAAAATCTATCTGCCAAAACTGATGGATGAACTGGCAGCGATCATAGAGCCCCAGGCGAAGGCGGCAGGAATCCAGTTTCATATGCAGGCTGAGGGCATAAGAAACTTCGGGTTTTATGGCGATATGCTGCGCCTGAATCAGATCTTTATTAATATTCTGAGTAATGCGATTAAATTTACTCCGGAAGGCGGTTCGGTTGTATTTCTGGCGGAAGAACTGTCTTCTGTACGTGGGGATGGTTATGTCCGGTACTGCTTTACAATTGGAGATACAGGCGTGGGGATGAAGAAGGAGTTTTTGGAACATATTTTTGAGCCGTTTTCCCGCAGCAGCAATACTTCATGTGTCGAAGGAACCGGGCTGGGGCTGAGTATCACAAGGGGGCTGGTGGATCTGATGGGCGGAGTCATAACCGTGGAGAGCAAAGAGCACCAGGGAACTGTATTTCAGGTCACTCTGGAATGTGAAAAGGCGGGGGAACCGGACAGAGCAGCTGTGAATCCTGACGATGGGGGAGAAAGAAAAGAACATACTGCTTTCCTTGCAGGCCGCCGTTTTTTGATAGCCGAAGATAATGCAATCAATGCGGAGATCCTCCGTGAGCTCCTGGAAATGTATGGGGCCAGTTCCCTTGTAAAAACGGATGGGCTGCAGACGGTAAAAGAATTTGCGGACAACAGGCCGGGTGCCTATGATGCAATTCTCATGGATATACAGATGCCGGAGATGAACGGATATGAGGCAACCCGCGCAATCAGGCGGATGAACAGGCAGGATGCGGCGGATATACCGATTATCGCTATGACTGCCAATGCGTTTGCCGAGGATATCCAGGCCTCAATGGATGCCGGAATGACGGCGCATGTTGCAAAACCAATTGATGTAAGCGTGCTGCAGTCAACGCTTTGCAGAGTATTGGGAATCGAATACAAATAAGACAGTCGTGGGATGCCCTTTGGGCATAAATAAAAAATCACCCTCATATGTTATTACATAGGGGGTGATTTTGTGATTTATGTTGTGAAACAGGGAGACACATTGCTTTCCATTTCAGCACAGACGGGTGTGCCCGTCTGGAAAATGGTATATGACAATCAGCTGGCGAGCCAGGATCAGCTGGTGATCGGGCAGGCACTCCTTATCCTGCAGCCGGAAGAGTCTGCGAGTATGCGTGGAGATATGTTAGTCACGGGATATGCATATCCATTTGTGGAGCCGTATATTTTGGAACAGGCGTTCCCGGCCCTGAATGAATTATTGGTCTTTTCATATGGTTTTACATTTGAGGGAGAACTTGTGCCGCCTCCGCAGGACGATCTCTGGATGATTGAGGCAGCCTGGGAGGCCGGTATTGAACCGCTGCTGGTACTGACACCGTTCTCAGGAGGGGCTTTTAATAACCAGCTGGTGAAAGTGCTGGTGGAAAATGAAGTGATCCAGCAGAGGGTAATCGACAACCTGCTGTCCACCGTACAGGACAGGGGGTATTCAGGAGTGGATATTGATTTTGAGTATATCCTTCCGGAAAATAGGATTGCATATGCGGAGTTTGTTGGCAGAGTGCGGGAAGTTATGAATGCACAGGGATATAAGACATCTGTTGCGCTGGCACCCAAGACTTCCACCGGTCAGCCGGGCCTTTTATATGAGGGAATGGACTATGCACTTCTGGGCGCGAATGCGGACAATGTTTTTCTAATGACATATGAGTGGGGCTATACATACGGACCGCCTATGGCTGTGGCGCCTTTGAATAAGGTGCGCCAGGTGGTGGAGTATGCACTGACACAGATACCAAAGGAAAAGATACTGATGGGGATTCCCAACTATGCCTATGACTGGGCGCTGCCCTATGAAAGAGGGATCACCAAGGCAAGGCTGATCGGCAATGTGGAGGCTGTGCACATTGCAGCAGAAAACGGGGTATCGATACAATACGATGATCTTGCACAAAGCCCTCACTTTAACTATACAAGGAACGGGATTGCACATGAAGTCTGGTTTGAGGATGTGAGGAGCATAGAGGCAAAGCTGAATCTGGCGAGAGAATATGAACTGCTGGGGGTGGGGTACTGGAATCTGATGCGGCCGTTTCGGGCGAATTGGCTGCTGTTGGAAAAATAAGGAATAATCAGCACGAATAAATAAGCCAACCCTGTTTTCTGACCGGAGCGGGCTGGCTTATTCTTACTTTATAGGCTAACAAGGAAAATTCGTATACTGTCCATTACATCTCATATCCTTTCCCTGCTAAACCCTGCAGATAAAACAGTGGCAGAGAAGTTTAGAAGGGAGTATCACTGCCGACATAACAGGTTAATCCTGCCGTCTGAAACTGTACTTGAATACGATGCAGAATATCTTCAGAGCAGCCAGTCATATCGCGGCAGTCATATATACGGCCAAGCTGCTCATATTTGGAGGCCCCCAAACGGTGGAATGGTAAAATATTAACCTCTTTCGTTCCGATCTCTTTTATATAAGCAATCGTTTTTACAATATTAACTTCATCAGAATTATAACCATCAATGATAGGTATCCGTACGATATGGCGAAGTTTACCCTTGTGGCCAAGCTCGGCAATTTTTGCTATGTTTTCAAGAATCAACTCGTTGCCAACCCCAGTAGCATCCTTGTGCCTTTCGGTATCCATATGTTTTATGTCGGTAAATGCCCAGTCTACATTTTCATAAATCTGCTCAAGATGGGGCCAAGGCGCAAAGCTGCAGGATTCAGTTGCGGTATTGATATAACGCTCATGGCAGCGGCGCAAAAGCTCAGCAGCAAACTTATACTGCACGGCAACCTCGCCGCCTCCTAAAGTCACGCCGCCTCCCGGTCCCCAAAAACGGCTTTCCCGTTCTATTCTGTGCATAATCTCATCAATCGTGTATACTTTACCGGCCGTTTTTAGCGCTTCATGATAACAATTTTCAGAACATTCAATTGTATCACAGCTGTCACATTTATTACGGTCAAATGAGACATGCTCCCCCTTTTGCTTTGGCAGGGAAATCGCATTATGCGGGCAGATATTCCTGCCTACACAACCGTAGCAGTTAACGCAATTACTAACACGATACATTAGCTGAGGCTGCAGCTGCTGGCTCTCAGGATTACAGCACCAGTAACATTTTAACGGACAGCCTTTAAAAAATATTAATGTCCGGCCTCCAGGACCATCATGCACCGAGAAACCCTGGATATCAAAAATGACAGCCTCGTTATTTGAATTGAGTTTCATTTTCTAAACGATTCCTTCCCGAACGGAGACCATGCAGAACAATATCACTTTAGATAACGATCAATGCTTAAGGCTAACCAAATGCTGCACCGACCGTCTTGGGTGGAAAGATCTACTGACAACCGTTCTTGTATTTGTTTAATGCGGTATTTTACTGTGTTAACGTGCAGATAAAGTGCACGGCTTGTTTCTATATAACTACAATTTTTATCCAGATATGTACTAAGTGTACTTACCAACTCTTCCGCATCTTTGTCATTATATAATTTGCCAAGCACCGTTTGGCTATAACGCAGTGCAGCCTCATCTTTACGCAGGATAGAATTCAGCAGAGCATAATGCCCAAGTTCATCGTAACACATCACGTTTTCTTTCAGACCAAACCTGCGGATACAACGCACAACATCAAGCGCTTCCAAACAGCTTTCACGGTAAGAGTGGATTCCCTTGCCTATGCATCCAATCCCCATCACAACATCCATTTTCATTCTTCCGCCAGTTAATGATTCCCAAATTGACATACCAATTTGTTTCATGTCCCGAATCCCCTTAGATCCAGTATCAACAAATACTACAAGGAATCCGTAATAGCCGCCCAGAATAACCTTGAAATTCTTCTGCGCAATGAAACTCTGTATGCTGTGAATTGCATACTCTGTGAAATAATGATATTTAGACCAGTTTTTACTGTTTAGCTGCTCCTTCTGTGCTTTGCTGATCGGACTTATGACGATTGCTGACATATTCTTCTGTTCATCGAAGCCCATCATTTGAGCAAAATAGCTGACAACTTCTTTTTGATAATTTTCCGCCAAAAGAGCCTGTAAAAATACTTCTCCGGTATGCCATGCAGTACTGTCAATATAGCTTTGATGATGATAAATTGTCAAAGCCAGAATATCAAGGCACCGCTCGACAAGCTGACGGTTCTCGGATGTTATTGCCCCCTCATATTCACAAATGCTGAAATAACCTATGACATTTTCTTTGAATATTATTGGCCATGTTTCCTGCCAAATCGTTCTATTATCCATGACCACTTGAGTGCGGATGGATGACTCGCCAACAATATGATCTACTATCACCTGCAGATTTTCTTCCCGTCGGCGGGCAAGCAAGGCTTCGGCAGCTCCTGCTGATTGATTGTCGCAACACGTCACATAACGCCACTCATGATCCTCGATTAAAACCGGATTGTTCAAATAACCTGCAAATATTCGTGATATATCAACGATGGATGCCCCATTAACCACGGCATCATGTAGATTAGAAAGAGCTGTTAAACTGCGATTCTTACCTTGCTCTTCCGCCTCCATAACAACTCTTAAAACGCATTGCGTTACATCATTCTGCGTATCTCCCGGGGGCAGTTCAATGATGGGAAAATCATTTTCATTGCCTAACTGCAGCAGAGGCGCCGGAATTTCTTTTAAATACCGCTTCGTTTTAATAGCAAGGCAGCTGGCGCCGTGATCTATTAAATTTTTTGTCCATTCGCACAAGGCCTCAACGGATAATTGATTCTCACTGTGTTCATCCATAAAAGATGCAACACTATGTACAAAATCTCCGCCCTTTAAATAAAAGGCGATATCGAGAATTTCTGCCACTGTCACCGCCTTCACTTCACGGTCTAAGCCTGCCTCTCCGGCTAATACAAGGGCTCCTTGCAACTCTGGTTCTTCTAAGACTAATTTTACAGTTACTTTTGGTGGCATAATACTTCCTCTTTCTGATATAATAATGTACTCAAAATAAACCGACAATCCAGTACACGGTCTCATGGACTGCCTGTTGATTATTTTTGTTACAACGTACCGATATATATAAGATATTATATCATTATTTAAAGAAAACGGAAGTAAGAAAAAATAAATGCCTTTATTAACTTGATTTTTTTCTTCTTGGAAAAGTACCCCATGAAAATCGTTTTTGGCAAGAGGGCCTGCTGCTGCGTAACTGATGTTTCCGTACGGACTGTGCAGGGAATGCACAGTCCTGTACCGAACAGTTAGAAACATATACTTTGTTCTGCAGCTTTGCTGCAGATCCGCCCGTCAGGGCATGAATTACGGGGTGCCCTTTGGGTATACCATTATTCTGCAGGAGTAAAATCCTCGCAGCCGCCGAGATCCGGGTAAACCATATCGCCGTCGCATGTGCCGAGATTGGGATCTTTCTCAGATACGATATATTTGCTGCAATATTTGCACTTATTAGCACGTAAAAATTTTTTACAAACAGGAGCGTCGATAGAAACTGTTTCCTTGCTGATTATGCATACACCGTTAAACACATCGCGGGCAGACAGATTGGCGCAATCCTTACATTTATCACACATCATATTATCCTCCTTAAACTTCTTCATATTCTGTACGGGCAATCAGTTCATCCTGAATAGGTTTGGAAACTTCGCACCAATACTGCGTGAACCCTGCCACACGGACAAGCAGATCACGATAATTATTTGGATTGTCCTGCGCATCTTTAAGCATACGGGAATCAACAACATTGAACTGGATATGGAAGCCGCCGTTATCCATAAAGGAACGAATCATATCGAGCATCTTAGCGGAACCCATATTGCCCTTAATTGATGCAGGATGCAGCTTCATGTTCAGCTGAGTATTCTTGAAATTTGTATGGTCGATTACAGTTGCAGAACTAAGTACAGCGTAAGGTCCATTCTGGTCGGTGCCGGGGTAAGGTGACTGGCCGCCGTCTGCCAGAGTAACGCCTGCGAGCCGGCCGTCTGCAGAAGCGATATCAGCCTGGCCAAGCGGTCCGTGGGTACCTACAGACAGCATGGATGCACACCACTTGTTTCCGAATACATCGGTAATCTCTTCCACGGATTCCAGGAAGCAGTCCGCTACCTGGACATAGATATCGTCAACGTAAGCGTCATCATTACCGAATTTAGGTGCGCGCATACACAAAGCGTGTATTCTTTCCCAGTCAGGGTTAGAAACATCCTTAGTCTGCTCCATCATGGAGAAGTTGCCCGTATCCAGTGCACTGATAAATCCGAAGTTGTTAAGTAAGACATCCTTAAGCTCATCAAGTGTAAATGCACGGTCGTCAAACACATTCTTCTTTATAGAGGCAAGAGAGTTTGCTGTGTTAACCTGACCGGTAATCCATGTTGTGAAGCAGCGGTTGTAACGAGAACCCGCATGGTCAATATCGGCTCCCTTTTCAATGCAGTCAGCAGACAGTGCAGAGAAAAATAACGGCTGGTCAAGCTCAAACGTTGCAGATACCTTCATATTATAAGTTTCTTCAAAAATCTGGATCACCTTTTTGAAATATGCCTTAAAGGTGTCCATAAGTTCATCAAATGTTTCGTATTTTTTGCCGGTTGCCGGAAATACACGGACATTTGTTCTGGGATCTACACCATCAAAAAGTACCAGTTCAAGAACCTTTGGAACATTAATGAAATTGATTCCTGAAGAACTGTATGAACCTGCGCCAATCTTGTTGTCATATACAGCGCCGGGCTGGATCTCAAGGCAGCCGCCTATACTCCATGCTCTTGCATCTTCAAGAGTAATCCCTTCACATGAATGGTTCTTCATACAGTATTCAATGCCGACGCGGTTGCTTACCCAGCAGGCATACCACAACCGGTCTTGTTGCATTCAATCCCCTTTTGCAGGAAAGTATTGGACAGCCTGCCGTCATAAATAATCGACAGAGTTGGAGAAACAGTAGGGCAATTAATTGCGGCCTGGATGAATAAGTATTCCAGTTCGTTTTCGGCGCTGGAGCCATCAGGCTTGACACCGCCGAGACAGATGTTGTTAAATGTGTTACCTGCAAGTATACCAGTGGTACCTGCACAGGTTGCAATCTCAAGTTCCGTGTATTTAACGCGCATACATTCGAGAACCTCAAGAGTCTGCTCTCTGGTGATTCTGCCGTTATCAATATCCTCTTTCCAGTAGGGATAGAGAACCTGGCCAAGGCGTCCGGGAGAAAATCCAGAGCCCTGCATTTCGTTGTAAACCTCAAGCTGGCAGGTCCAGTGGAGCTGAAGGGCTTCCATAAAATCGCGGGGCGGATTCGATGAAATCCACTCAAGGCGCGCTGCCATGGCTTCGAAAACGGCCTTCTGTTCTGCGTCCTTTTCAAGAGAAGCAAGACGGGTTGCTTCAGCGGCATACTTGCGAACCCAAATCTGTACGCCTTCGATTGCATAAATTGTAGCCTGCCAGTAAGCAACTTTATCTACTGCAGTACCATCGCCCACATTAGCAGCAATCAGCTCTTTACAGCGGTCAATCATACCCTGGAAGCCTTTTTCAAATACGATCTGGTAGTTTGTGACACTGCGTCCGTGACGGTTGCCGTACTCCATATCGGCAGCCATAAGGACAGCATTCTTGAAATTGACAAGGGTATCATACTCGGGATGCAGGGTACCCCACTTCCAACATGTATCCTCGGCAGACTTGTTCTGCCAGTAACGGCAAATTTCTATTAAAGCCGCATGTTCTTCAACGCGCATACCATAACGACGTGCCATAGAGAGAACCTCCGGAGTGCTTTCAGAAACGACGCCGCCGCCGGTTGCAAGTATCGTAATTTCTTCAAGAGCCTTATTTGAAGCCTTCTTGCTGTCTTTCTTTGCACGCTCTTCATCGCTCAGAGGAAACTCGTTTGCTGTCCACGGAGTAATACTGGCGCCACGGACATACTTATTACGGCTCATAACTAATATTTCATCAGGGCGGATTGCTGCCTCAAGGTGGGAGAATGCACTCTTCATTGCAAGTCCGCGGCGGACCAGCGGATGCTGCCCCTCTTCTTTCATCCAGGTTCTTGTGTACCAGTAAGGGAACGTTGTGTCAAGAGAAATCTTTGCATCATAAAATTCCTGCAATAATTTTCTCGCACGGGGACATGCACTCTTTTTTACCTCACGGTCCTCTACTTCCTCAGGGGGTGTGCCACAGGTGAAACATAAGTACTGGTCATTTGTTGTTGCTTCCATAAATACTCTTCCTCCTTTATAAATCTTTTTGATTATGGTGTGTTTGTGTTAAAATTGCACAACATACATTAACTTATCTACGTAAAAGTATACAATATATCAACACTAAACTATATATCTGTCAGCAACAAAATTAACCGTACTTTTTTGTTACTAAAAGAATTCATTATCTATTCAGTGTGCACTCAATAGATAACTTCTAAGAATAAGTACGCATGATAGAATATTGAGTATTTTAAAACACCTTAAAAAAATCACAATTTAGCTATAGAAATTGCAAGAAATAAAAGAAAAGAAATCTTACTATGAATTCAGAACAGATAGGAGGCATAGTGATGATTTCTTTTTCTAATCATGTCGACGGGCTTGAAGCAATCTTCAGGAAAGTTGATGAGAATCAGGATTTGACAAAGGACGATGCAGTAAAACTTCTTAGTATAGACAGTCATTCTTCGGAGTTTTATGCATTACTGGCTAAGGCGAATGAACTCTCCAGAAGAGAGTATGGAAGAAAGGGATATGTATTTGCACAGATTGGGCTCAATAGTGCGCCATGTACCGGGAATTGCAAGTTCTGTTCCCTTGCCAGGGATAGTTTTGTAGTAGAGGATAAAACAGAAAAGCCGTTGGAAGACATACTTGCAGAAGCCTCCAGGGCAGTGGAGGAGAAGGCGGACGCCCTGTTTCTTATGACCACGGCGGATTACGGGGTTGAGAGATTTCTGGAGGTTTCCGGAGAAGTGAAAAAACTGCTGACACCGGAGATGATGTTTATTGCCAATATTGGTGACTTTGGACTGGAAACGGCAAAGCGGCTCAAGGAAGTGGGATACACAGGCGTTTACCATATTGTCAGAATGAACGAGGGACAGGATACGGATCTTCCAAAGGAGCAGAGAATTGCGACTCTGGATGCCATTAAAGCAGCGGGCCTGGAGTTGATCTACTGTGTAGAGCCGATCGGACCGGAACATACATACGAACAGATTGCAGATGAAATGCTGCGCGCCAGAGAATACAGTGTAAATGTTATGGCCTGTATGAAACGGGTAGGCGTGCCGGGTACTCCTCTTTTTGATAAAGGAGAGATTACAGATCTGGAACTGGCCAAGATTGTCGCTGCGGCAAGGCTGGTAACCAGGCCCAAACAGTCTATGAATGTCCATGAGCCGAAGCAGATGGCGCTGCTCGCGGGCGTAAACCAGCTGTATGCGGAGATCGGGATTAACCCAAGGGACTGCAGCGTTGAAACCGGGACAAACCGGGGCTGTTCCATACCCGAAGTCAGGGCAATGCTTGCACAGGCAGACTATGATACATGTGGATCATGAAAGTTTTTAAGATAAAATATTGCAAAAAAGAAAGTGAGGAAGCAAAATGAACCAGAAAGAAATTCTTATCAAAACACTGCACCACGGGGAGACAGACCAGGTGGCATGGGTACCATTTGCAGGCGTGCATGCGGGCAGCCTTCTGGGCTATACAGCTACGGAAGTGCTCCAGGACGGGGACAAACTGTTTGAATCTCTGATGGAAGTGAATAAGTTGTATAAACCGGCGGGACAGCCAGTTATCTTTGACCTGCAGGTTGAGGCGGAATGCCTGGGATGTAATCTGGTGTGGGCGGACGACGCTCCGCCGTCTGTAGCCAGCCATCCGATGGAAGGAGAAGAGGAGCTGGAGACACCCTGCTACTGCACCATTCCGACAAAAGAATCCGGTCGTATTCCTATGATCATGGACGTTATGAAGCGTATGAAAGAAGCGGTCGGTGATACAACTGCATTATACGGCCTGATCTGCGGACCTTTTACACTGGCAACACATCTGCGCGGCAATGACATTTTCATGGATATGTACGACGATGAGGATGCCGTGATTGAATTCCTGGAATACTGTGATGCGATTGCTATGAAGATGGCCGAATATTATATAGAAGCAGGTATGGATGTGATCGCAGTAGTAGACCCGCTGATTTCCCAGATTTCTTCTGATCATTTTGAGATGTTCATGAGCGCACCGTTCAAGAAGCTGTTTGACCATATCAGAGAACTGGGCGCACTGTCTTCCTTCTTTGTATGCGGCGATGCGACAAGGAACATCGAGGTAATGTGCCAGACAGGCCCTGATTCCATCTCTATCGATGAGAACGTGGACCTGCTTGCAGCAAAGGCGATCACGGATAAGTACAACGTGGCGCTTGGCGGAAATATCCCGCTGACAACGGTCATGCTGCACGGTACACAGCAGGATAATATGAAGTTCGTGATCGACCTTCTGGATAATATGCCGAACAAGAAAAACTTCATCCTTGCTCCGGGCTGTGATATGCCGTATGCTGTTCCTGTTGAGAACACAATCGGTGTAGTACAGGCAATCCATGAGCCGGACTCCGTAAGAGAAATCCTGAAAAACTATGTGGCTGCAGACGAGGATATTGAAGTGGAACTGCCGGATTACGAGCATTTGGAGAAACCGCTTGTGGAAGTATTTACACTGGATTCCGCAACATGTGCGGCATGTACGTATATGATGGGCGCTGCCAATGAGGCAAAGGAGACATTCGGTGACGCAATTGATATGATCGAGTATAAGTTTACGATCAAGGAGAACATTGCACGCTGCAAGAAAATGGGAGTTCCGAACCTTCCGTCTATGTATATTAACGGTGAATTAAAATTTCGTTCTCTTGTACCTGCGAAAGAAGAATTGGAGGCAGCAATCAAGGCTGTTATGCCCTAAGGTCACACCGTAATTCAGGCCCTAACGGGCGGGTCTGCTGCTAAGCAGCAGAATGAGGTATGAAATAATGAGTAAACTGTATTTAATTACCGGCTTCTTAGGAGCCGGTAAAACTACTTTTTTAAAAAATTTTATAAATGAATTGTCAGACTACCGGCTGCATTTGATTATCAATGAATTTGGAAAAGAAGGCGTGGACGGGGAGCTTCTTAGAGAACTGGGAACGGCGCTGGATGAGATCAACAACGGTTCCATATTCTGTTCATGCAGGCTGGATAAATTCGAGGAAGTGCTTGAAAAAGCCCTTTCGGAAAAACCGGACATAATAATTGTGGAGGCTTCCGGCCTCTCCAATCCTATGAATGTCAGAAAAATCCTGCATCAGGAAGGCAAATTCTCAGATGTGGAATACATGGGAAGCATCTGCCTGGTTGATGCGAGACAGTTTCAGAAGGTTTATGAGACGGCAGTCGTGGTAAAGAAGCAGCTGGCGGTCAGTGATCTTGTGCTGGTCAATAAAACGGATCTGGCATCCAAAGAACAGATTGAGGAAATAAAGGGCATTATCAGAAAACACCGCCCGGAGGTTCCTGTACATACGACCACCTTCGGCCGGATCGAAAGCGGCTGGCTGAATCCTGCCGCTCCTCCGGATAACCAGCCGGAAGAGCCTGTGATACAGAGCGCGGATATTACCTTGAAAAAATACCTGCTCCGTTTGAATCCGGGATTGGAACTGAAAAAACTTCAGAAATTCATTGAAATGTTTCTGGATGATACTTACCGTGTCAAAGGATTTGTTGAAGTGCAGGGGGAGATTTATCTTGTGAACTGCGTGGGCAGTATCTACCAGGCTGAAAGGTTTGAAGGGAAGCCGGAACACGTCAATGATCTGGTGATTCTCTCAGGAAATGGCCTGCCCGTTAAAAAGTCTTTGAAAAAAGCGATGGCGTGGTATCCCGAGATTGCCGCGGAACTGAAAAAGTAAACAAAAAAAGAGATATTTGTACAAAGAGTTCCAAAAAAATTACTAAAAACAGAGCAGCAGATATTGTAAAATGATAACTAAAGCAGACACGCTTAATGAATGATGGAGGTATGTAAAATGTCAAAGATTCAGGAAATTTCAGAATTCCTTCAAAAAGGAAGGGCAAAGAACGTAAAGGCACTGGTACAGGAGGCTCTGGATGAGGGGCTCGATCCAAAAGAGATTCTGAATGAAGGTCTTTTATCAGGAATGATGATCATTGGTGCAAAGTTTAAGAACAACGAAGTATTTGTACCGGAAGTTCTGGTAGCTGCAAGAGCTATGAATGCAGGTCTTACAGTCCTGGAGCCAAAACTGGTTGAGGTAGGTAATGAGCCGGTTGGAAAAGCTGTAATCGGAACAGTACAGGGAGACCTTCATGATATCGGCAAGAACCTTGTCGTAATGATGCTTAAAGGAGCTGGATTTGAGATCCATGACATCGGTGTAGATGTGGAACCGGCTGTATTTATCGACAAGGCTGAAGAAGTAGGCGCGGACGTGATCTGTATGTCAGCTCTTCTTACAACAACAATGCCGAAGATGCAGGACTGCATTGACCAGCTGAACGAAAAGGGACTTCGCGACAAGTATATCGTTATGGTCGGCGGCGCTCCGGTTAATGACAGCTTTGCAGAGCAGATTGGAGCAGACTACTATACACCAGATGCAGCAACAGCAGCAGAAGTTGCGAAGAAAGCAGTTTTGGAGAAATAAGAGCCCTTTGGGAAAGTGCGGATTATAGTGACAAAGAGCATCGAATGAAGGAAACCGGTGTAAATCCGGTGCAGGCTTACCCCTACTGTAAACGTGGACGAAGAATAACAGCCATTGTCCGTCAGGATGAGAAGGCATTCCTAGGATGAAACGTGAGCCAGGATACTTACATATCCCTATGGACCTGTTTTGGGTGGGAAACAGGATTCCGTTTGAATTATATAAAGTGTGTCAGCAGCAAACTCTTTTTACAAGGAGTTTTTCTTTTTATACTGGAAAATGAATGAAATACTGATACCTGCCCGGGGTTTTGGGCAAGTACGGATATGGTTGTCAAAACTGCGGGGGCAGAGCTTAGACTTCCGTTAGTTGAGAGAGGATAAGAACATGAAAATAACGGAATTTAATATAGAGATATGCAGAGAAAATGTATTTTCCCTGATAGACTGTTATGAAGACAGCGCTACCTACGATGATGTAATGGAAGAATATGAGGAAATGCTTCCGGAAGCATATAAAAAAATAGAGCCAATCGCACTGCTGGAATTCGGTGATGTGGAGGGATTTGAGCTCAGTCGGTATGGAGAGGGAATCCATCAGGCGCTCTACTGTGTCACTTCGGTGGGCGGTCAGCTGAGCCAGTGGTCCACACAGCTGTTCAATGAGGGGGATTATCTGGGCGGTATGCTGGCGGATGCCATTGCGGATGACTATCTTTTCCAGATGGACCATCAGCTTCAGCCCTATATTATCGCCATGTGCAGGGAGAAAAAATGTGGAGTTTCCCGCCGCCTGGAGGCGCCCCAGGATATTCCGATGGAGGCCCAGAAAAAGGCGCTGGAGGTGACCGCAAGAGAAAACAGTGCAGGGATCCGTGTACTGGACAGCTGTATGTATGACCCGGTCAAGACGACCTGTCAGGTTTACCTGACTACGGATCATTCGGACATGTTCCGTATCCATCATAATTGTGCAAGTTGCCCTAATGTCGGCTGCAGCCTTAGAAATGTCTCGGATTACACAATCACGCTTCATGACGGAGGCGACATCAGAGTACTGGAGGGCAGAAAGGGACATTCGCTGATGGAACTTCTCCAGGAACAGGGAATCTTCCTGCCGGCAGTCTGTGCGGGCAGGGGAACCTGCGGTAAATGCGGAATACAGGTCCTTGAAGGGGACATTGCGCCTTCAGAGCAGGACAGGAAGTTCTTCAGCGGGGAGCAGCTGCAGGAGGGATACCGTCTGGCATGTAAGGCCTATCCTGAGGATGACTGCGTGATCGCTGTCGGGCTGCATAAGGAAGAAGAATTCGCGGTTCTGGCGGATGAGGAGCAGACAGCGGGAAAAGCGGCGAAAAGCAGTGCAAAGACCGGCCGCCGGTATGGAATCGCCGTGGACATCGGAACGACGACGATCGCCATGCAGCTGGTCAACATGGAGACACAGGAAGCGGAAGACGTTTTCACTACAATCAACAGGCAGAGGGCGTATGGTGCGGATGTAATCAGCAGAATTGAGGCCTCCAACGGCGGGAAAAGAGAAGCCCTGAGAAAAAGTATCCAGACTGACCTGATGCAGGGAATTGAGAGCCTGACAGAAAATGGGAAGATCCGGGTGGAGAAGATGATAATCGGAGCCAATACGACTATGGTACACCTGCTGATGGGGTACTCCTGTAAAACACTGGGCGTATTTCCTTTCACCCCAGTTAACATTGACACCATACATACAACTTACAAAGAACTGTTTGAGCAGGAAGACAGGGACTTTGAGGTAGTGATTTTCCCTGGAATTTCTACTTATGTGGGCGGCGATATTGTGGCAGGCCTGTATTCTCTGGATTTTGATAAGAGAGAAAAGGTGTCTGTCCTGGTGGATCTGGGTACCAATGGGGAGATGGCGATTGGCAATAAGGACAGGATATTGACGACTTCAACGGCAGCGGGCCCTGCATTCGAGGGCGGCAATATTACCTTTGGCACGGGAAGCGTGCCGGGAGCAATCTGCAAAGTCGAACTGAAGGACGGCCATGCAGTTACCGGGACGATCCAGGATGCCAAACCTGTCGGCATCTGCGGCACCGGGGTGATCGATATGGTATATGAGCTGGTAAAGGCGGAGCTTGTGGATGAGACTGGGCTAATGGAGGAAGATTATTTCGACGACGGCTTTCCGCTTGCTGTCAGCAGCGATGGGACGGGGATCTCATTTTTCCAGAAGGATGTAAGGGAAATACAGCTTGCCAAGTCCGCAGTACGTGCCGGGCTTGAGACATTGATCCTGAACTTCGGCGCATCTTATGATGATATTGGGGCTATTTATATTGCAGGAGGCTTTGGATATAAGATGGATATCGTAAAAGCCGTGGGAATCGGGCTGCTTCCGGAAGAATGCCAAGATAAGATTGAGGCGGTAGGAAACAGCTGCCTGAAAGGAACCCGGACATACCTGTTAAGCAGCGACTGCACAGAGCGCGTGCAGCGTATTCTGGAGAGTTCATCGGAAGTACAGCTCTCCAACGATAAACATTTTAATGAATTTTATATGGACTATATGTATTTTGAATAGGCGCAGTGATTTTTGTTTACGCAAAGCATGAACATCCTCCGGGCTGCTGCATATACTGAGCAGAGGAGGATGATGATATGGTTGATAAATTAAACGGAATGCCGGAAGCTTCTGCAAAGATAAAAGGATCGGATAAATACCCAGAGATCCATGGAATGGTTTATTTCTATGAAGTATACGGAGGGACGATCGTGTTGGCTGAGGTATACGGGCTGCCGGATGAAAATGCGCCGGACATGAGCAGATTTTTTGCCTTCCACATTCATGAAGGGAAACAATGTTCCGGGAATGCTGAGGAGCCTTTCGCAGATGCCGATGGGCATTTTAATCCCGAACATACGGATCACCCGGAACATGCCGGTGATCTGCCGCCTCTGCTGTCTACACACGGTGCAGCCTGCAGTGCGGTATATACCGGGAGATTTTACCCGGATGATGTGGTCGGCAGAACAGTGGTCATCCATATGAACCCGGATGATTTTAAGACACAGCCGTCAGGAGACAGCGGCGAAATGATTGCCTGCGGCGAGATCCATGAATGGGTGGGGGAATGAGTTAGAAGGGGGCGCTCCATGTCAGTGATGCTGGGAAGACATAGGGGCTGTATATGCCGCTGCGATTTGTACCCGTACTGCTGACTGCTTCAAAAAACTGTTGCCGGATATGTGGGTATGGAGCACACATATCCGGCAACGGTTTTTTGGAGCAGTCAGCGTATTCATACGCATGCGCTCCTTTATTAAGTGCTTGCTGAGATCATTCTTTGGGCAGGGTTTGGACTATGCAGTTGTTTTTTCCGGAGGATTTGGCATCGTACAGGCATTTGTCGGCTAGGGTGTATGCGGTTTGGAAGCTGATTCACCGTCCTTTGACCAGGAGTGCGCCTATGCTGCAGGTAGCCTGGACTCCGTGGTTCTGCATGATCTGCTGGAGAGTGCGCTGCAAGGCGGTGCACCTCTTTTTCAGGGACTCTATTGAATCATGGTAGTTTGTGAGTAGTATCATGAATTCATCTCCGCCGACACGGCCGATGATATCTGATGCGTGGAATGTTTTGTGGAGTAATTTTCCGGTCTCTTCCAGAAGACGGTCTCCGGCGGAGTGGCCGATGGTATCATTGATCTTTTTGAAGTCGTCCAGATCTAGAAAGAGCAGGGCGCAATACACGGGGGCGTTTGTATTCAGATACTGGGAAATTGCATTTTCACAGGACTTTTTGTTTAGAATGCCAGTGAGGGAATCCAGCATGCTCAGGCGTTTGTAACGGCTGCGTATGTCGTGGTCATCGGCGCGGAGTTTCAGGATTACGTGGGCGACTGCCAGCGAAAAGATAAAGGAAACGACAGAATTAAAGATGTCGTTTTCTGCCATCAGCGGATTTTTTATCTGTAAGACTGCAACGGCGTATACGACCTCGACCAGAAACATGACCGTGAACATCTGACGGAAACGGAGAATGAACAGCGCTGGAAACGCAATATATAAAAGCGGTAGGAAAGAGCTGGGAGCATCCGGGTAAGGAAAGACATCTATAGAAATAACAAAAGCAAACAGCGTGATTTCGAAAGCCAGGCAGATGCCGGTTATCACGCGCTTGTCTCTGCGGCCTGTCTTTGCGTAAACTGTAGAGATGATGAAAAAGGCCAGTGCCGCCGGGAGAAAAAGAAAATGCTGTAATGTGATTGTCCAGCCTTTAATGATAAACGGGGTTATTATGTAAAATAAGACAAGGAGAAGGACATTGAGCAGACTGGAAACCTGAAGCAGGATCAGATTTTTCTTTGCGATTTCATTTTCCGCACTTTTAAAATAGGTTTCTTTTAGGTCTAAGTCTTTCCGAATAAATCCAATTAGATTAAAAAACATATAAAAGCTCCCTTATGTTTGTGGTTTCAATTTGCTATGTGATATATTATACTGTGAAAGAGGTTTAAACACAACCGGAATATTTCCAGGATATGCCAGTTGTTGTACTTAAAATAAAATCTAAGTATCAGACATAAATAGGCTGCGGAAAAGGGGAGGAAAAGGAATATGGAGAACGGAAGAATGAGTATTCTGCTGTTTGCGGGAACATCAGAAGGAAGAATGCTGGCTGAATTTTTAGGCACGCTGTCTGCGCCAGCCTTCGTCAGTACGGCTACAGAGTACGGAATGGAATGCGTGGAAGGAATTCAAAATATCCGGGTCATA
Source organism: Clostridiales bacterium VE202-21 (assembly GCA_000509105.1). Classification (GTDB taxonomy): domain Bacteria; phylum Bacillota; class Clostridia; order Lachnospirales; family Lachnospiraceae; genus Faecalicatena; species Faecalicatena contorta. The sequence goes on from BAIF02000099.1 coordinate 58,000, forward strand.
ACGGGCCGGATGGATCAAGAGGCTATCTGCGGATTTATCAGGGAGAATCAGATCAGGCTTGTGATCGATGCCACTCATCCCTTTGCGCGCCTGGCCACGGAGAATATTCAAAATGCCTGTAAGGGGAGCGGCGCCGGTTATATCCGCTGTCTGCGGGACGAAAGCGGGACAGGCGGCGCAGGATCTTACCGCAATATGGTAATTGTAAATTCCGTGGCAGAAGCAGTAGAGTATCTCAAAACACGGGAAGGCCGGATATTCATTTCCACCGGGAGCAAAGAATTAAGGCTGTACACAGCGATCGACCATTACAAAGAACGCTGTTTTGCCAGGGTTCTTTCGACAAAAGAGTCCGTGGAAGAGAGCGTGGAGCTTGGATTCAAGGGCTCCCATCTCATCGCCATGCAGGGACCCTTTTCGAAAGAATTAAATACTGCCATGCTGAAATACACAGGAGCAGACTATTTTGTGACAAAGGAATCAGGCAAAGCGGGGGGGTTTGAGGAAAAACTGGAGGCTGCCAGAGAGACAGGGGTAACGCTTGTAGTGATTGGAAGGCCTGCAGAAACAGGGTACAGTGTGGAAGAAATAAAGGGTTATATTCAGAATATTCTGAATACGGAGGGCAAAGGGGTCAGACCCCTCTGAAGAGGGGTCTGACCCCTTTGCCCTCGTTCTTAAAAAATTACATAAACAAAAGAAAAAAGTACAAACGGAAGAACGGAAAATCATATACAATGATAGATAGTGAAAATTGCATAATCAGACAATTTATGATAAAATAAGAGGGATTTTGGATGAGGTGGGCGCATGAAAAACGGGCTGATACATATTTACTGTGGAGATGGAAAGGGGAAGACGACTGCCGCAACAGGGCTTGCTGTCAGAGCGGCCGGAAGCGGTATGAAGGTTCTTTTTTCGCGTTTTCTGAAGAACGAGGACTCCGGAGAGCTCAAGATTCTGGATGCCGTGGAGGGAATTACGGTACTCCATATGGACAAATCATTTGGATTCTTCAACACGCTGTCCGAAGCGGAGAAAGCGGAGGCTCAGGAGACTTATGCACGGCTGTGGGATACGGTTTGTGAAAAAGCAGTATCCGGAGAGTATGATATGCTTGTGGTCGACGAGTTTATGGCAGCCTATCATTATGGCCTCATTGATCACACAAAGTCGCTGGCCTTTTTGGAAAAGAAACCTAAGGAACTGGAGGTCGTTCTGACCGGACGAAATCCGGACGAAAAGCTGATCGGGCTTGCGGATTATGTTTCCGAGATCCGAAAAATCAAACATCCCTTTGACCGGGAGATCCGGGCAAGACGGGGGATCGAGTATTAGGGGGAGATACCTCCGATAAAAAGCAGCCAAAAGGGTAATGTTACCCTTTCGGTATATAATTCAGGTCTGGCATACAATTTAAAAGTAAGCTGTCCAAGTGGAGTATAGTATCTGCAGCGGACGGCCGCAGGGGAAGCAGGTGGAAATCCTGCACAATACCCGTTGCTGTAAAGGTGGAATGGTATCCATGATGTCACTGTGAGAATTTTCATGGGAAGGCGGAATACCGTGTTGATGCCTGAGTCAGAAAACCCGCTTTTAAATGGATCTGAATGGTTACGGGGATATGACCGGGTGTTATGCCGCAGATCTCATACGATTTTGTGGTATACCTGGGGGTATTTCAAGACAACATATCACAAAAAAGGAGAGAGAAATATGTCAAAAAAAGAAAAATTCTTACTCAAGGCAGCCATCGCGTTTGCGCTGATGTTTGCCGTCACACCGGCTGTGAATGCAATGCACATTATGGAGGGGTATCTTCCGGTTAAATACTGTATTGCCTGGGGCGTTATCTGTGTTCCATTCCTGGTTGCCGGCCTGATTTCCCTGAAAAAAAGATTAAAAGAAAACAGAAAGACCATCACATTGATTGCAATGGCGGGGGCGTTTATTTTTGTGATTTCTTCCCTGAAAATCCCGTCCGTGACGGGAAGCTGTTCCCATATGACGGGCACAGGGCTGGGGGCAATCCTGTTTGGCCCGGCGGCAGTCAGCGTACTGGGAATCATCGTGCTTTTGTTCCAGGCGATTCTGCTGGCACACGGCGGATTGACAACACTGGGGGCAAACACATTTTCCATGGCGATAGCGGGACCGCTTCTGTCGTTTGGAATCTTTCAGCTCTGTAAAAAAATGAATGTGAACCGAAAAGTATCCGTTTTTCTGGCGGCTTTTCTGGGCGATATCTTTACATACTGTGTGACCAGCATCCAGCTTGCACTCGCTTACCCATCCGAGGCCGGCGGTGTTGCGGCATCTGCTGTTAAATTCCTGGGTGTATTTGCACCGACCCAGCTTCCGCTGGCAGTCATCGAAGGCATCCTTACGGTTATCATTGTCATCGGCCTGGAATCATATGCAAAACCGGAACTCAAGGCAATTGGATTTTTAAAGGAGGCAAAATAGGATGAGTAAAAATACAAAAACAGTCATTATTCTTCTGATCGCAGCTGTATTAATTGCAATTGTGCCCCTGTTCGCGAAGAAAGGCGCTGAGTTCGGCGGCTCTGATGACGCGGGGAGCGTTATGATAGAAGAGATTCAGGGGGAATACACCCCATGGTTTACACCGGTGCTGGAGACTGCGCTGGGCGGCGAACTGCCTGGCGAGGTAGAAAGCTTGATTTTTTGTATCCAGACAGGGATCGGGGTTGGCATCATCGCTTTTGTGATGGGACGATTCGTAGAAAGAAAAAAATGGCAGAAAAAGATGGAATAAAGAGGAATAAGATTCCGGGAAGGAGGGCGGCATGATTGTAGTAGATAAGCTCTGTTATCGCTCCAGATTAAGATATGTAAATGCGGCTGAAAAGTTTGCATTTTCCATGATAACTCTGCTGTTCTGTGTAGTCAGCCGCTCACTCATCGTTGCAGGCGTGGCGTTTGCAGTCAATACATACCTGACCGTGAAAAAAGGACGCATAGCGGCGGGGCAATACGCAAAGCTGCTGGCGGTGCCTTTTACATTCCTGATATTGAGTACACTTGCGATTATAGTCAATATCTCAAAAGTCCCACTGGATGCTTATGCAATTCCAGTGGGCAGCTTTTTTATCACAGGGAGTTTTCATTCCCTTCTATTCGGGATACAGCTGATTGCGACAGCCATGGCGAGTGTGTCCTGCCTGTACTTTTTATCTCTCAATACGACAATGACAGATATTCTGGACGTGCTGGCAAAACTGCACTGCCCCGAGATATTGACGGAACTCATGCTTCTGATCTACCGGTTCATCTTTGTGCTCATGGAGACTGCTTCCGCCATGATGGTGTCACAGAAGTCCAGGCTGGGCAACAAAGATCTGCGAACATCGGTGAGTTCCTTCGGAAAGATGGGGGCGGGCCTGCTGCTCCGCGCATTTAAGAGATCCAATGCATTGTATGACGCCATGGAATCCAGGTGCTACGACGGCAGGATCAGAGTACTTGCGGAACATCATCCGGCCAGAAAAAAGGAGGTCGCTGCAATCACAGTGTTTGAAGTGATCCTGCTTGCATTGACAATATGGAGGAGATTCTTATGAATACAGAGGAAAAGGATGTCATAATAGAGGCGAGAGATGTCCACTACGCATATGAAGAAGGAGGCCCGCACTCCCTAAACGGCGTGAGCCTGAAAATAAAAAGGGGGAAAAAGGTGGCATTCATGGGTGCAAACGGCTGCGGAAAGTCCACTTTTTTTCTATGCTGCAATGGGATATATAAGCCGGATGAGGGAATGGTTCTATTTGAAGGGAAGCCGGTGGATTACTCCAAAAAGGGATTGCTGGATCTTAGAAGCAGGGTCGGCATTGTCTTTCAGGATCCGGATAATCAGCTGTTTTCGGCAAGCGTGTACCAGGAGATTTCCTTTGGAATCCTGAACATGGGTGTAGCGGAAGAGAAAGCAAGACAGGAAGTGGACCAGGTGATCGGCCATCTTGAGATAACGCCCTTCCGGGACCGCCCGGCCCATGCCCTGAGCGGAGGACAGAAAAAGCAGGTTTCCATCGCCGACATCCTGGTGATGCATCCGGAAGTCATCATACTGGACGAACCGGCGGCCGCGCTGGACGCAAAACATACAAAGATCGTCAATCAGATCGTAGATGGGCTGGCGGAAGAAGGAATTACGATACTGATGGCTACGCACGATATCGATTACGCACTGTCCTGGGCTGATGAGATCGTGCTGATGCATGAGGGAAGAGTACTGCGGCATGCGGATCCCGTCACAGTGTGTACGGATCAGGAGGCGCTGGCCATGACCAACCAGGAAGAACCCGCCGTATTAAAGCTGTTTGCACGGCTCCAGAAAAAAGGGATACTGGGAGGCGGACTGAAGCCGCCTGTGAATATAAGAGAACTGGAATATTATATAGAGGCCTCCTCCAAGGCATAAGAGGCGGTGAAGGCCGATATCAGAAATTAATAGGAAAGAGAGAGCAGAAAATGGATAAGATAACAGGAAAGAAGGCCATACTTGTCGTGAGTTTTGGGACGAGCCATCTGGACACTCTGGAGAAAAACATAACGGCGATTGAAAAGCAGATCGGAGAGTCATTTCCGGACTATAGAATCTATCGCGCATTTACCAGCAAAATGATTAAGAACAAACTGCAGAAAAAGGAAAATTTATTCGTAGCGAATGTCAAAGAAGCCATGGAACAGATGGCAGAGGACGGAATCGAGCAGGTTATTGTACAGCCGACCCATATTATCAACGGGATAGAGAACGACAGAATGCTCAGGGACGTGATGGATTACACAGACAGATTCCGCAGGATACGCGTGGGAAATCCGCTTCTTACCAGTGTGGATGACTATAAGAAATCCATTCATGCCATGATGGCGGAGGTTACCCTGGAGGAGGGCGAGGCACTGATCCTGATGGGGCACGGCACAGACCATCATGCGAATTCAGCATACCCGACCCTGGAGTATACCTTCCACTCACTTGGCTACAATCAGGTGCTGGTGGGCACGGTAGAAGGTTTTCCAGATCTGAGGAACGTCATGACGAAACTGGAAATCTCCGGAATCCGCAAGGTAACGCTGATGCCGTTTATGGTGGTGGCAGGTGACCATGCGAAGAACGATATGGCGGGGGAAGACGATTCCTGGAAGGCAGAACTGGAGGACGCCGGCTATGAAGTGAAGGCACTGATCCGGGGGCTGGGCGAGATGAAGGGAATCCGCAATATCTTTGTTGAACATATTGAAGCCGCTATGTAACAGAGAGAGGAGAAAGACCATGGAAAAACAGCTGCCAAAAGGCAGGACGCAGGCAGAGACAGTATGGAAAAACCAAAAGCAGCTGCGCTCGGGCTATACCACCGGCAGCTGTGCGGCAGCGGCAGCCAAAGCCGCCGCGTACATGCTCCTTTCAAAAGAAGTCATCACACAGGTATCCCTGTTGACTCCGAAAGGCATCACATTGTATCTGGACATCGAGCAGATAGACATTGGCCCGGACCGGGTCCGCTGTGCTGTCCAGAAGGACAGCGGGGACGATCCGGATATTACGGATGGTATCTATATTTATGCAGAAGTGAAAAAGACCGCGGATGGATCCCTTTGCCTGGATGGGGGAGAAGGGGTCGGAAGAGTCACAAAGAAAGGGCTTCAGCAGGAGATCGGAGAGGCCGCAATCAACAGAGTTCCCAGGCAGATGATTTTGGGAGCGGTCGAGGAGCAAAGGGAGAGGTTCGGCTACAGCAAAGGGCTGGAGATTGTAATCACGATTCCCGAGGGCAGAAAACTGGCTTCGAAGACATTTAACCCCAGATTGGGGATCGAAGGCGGCATCTCAGTGCTCGGCACAAGCGGGATTGTAGAGCCGATGAGTGAAAAGGCCCTCACGGATACGATTTTTCTGGAAATGAAAGTATTGAAGGAGAATGGACATGACTGGTGTTATGTGGTGCCAGGCAATTATGGGAGCGATTTTCTGACAGAGTCTTTAAAATATGACGGCAGCCTGGCCGTAAAATGCAGTAACTATATCGGCGAGACCATCGATGATGCGGTGAGCCTGGGAATGAAAGGCATTCTGCTGATCGGCCATGTGGGCAAACTGGTCAAACTGGCAGCAGGGGTTATGAACACCCATTCCCGCCAGGCGGACTGCCGGATGGAAGTGCTTGCCTCCCATGCGGCAATGGCAGGCGCCTCAGCGGCGGATGCAGAGAAAATCATGGACTGCATCACGACAACGGAAGCCCTGGATTATTTGAAAGAACGAAAGTTACTGCGCCCTGTAATGGAGACGGTAATCAGACGGATTGAATTTCATCTGAGACAGCGCGCGGGAGATACGCTGACAATCGGGGCGGTCGTATTTTCCAAAGAAGAAGGAATTCTTGGGAAAACGAAAAATGCAGAAGAATTATTGGAACAGATCAGAAGGGAGCAGGTATGAGCGAAGGAATAATGTATACCCAAAGGGCACTCCGTAATTCATGCCCTACGGACGGATCCGCAGTAAACTGCGGAATAATGTATGCAGTAGGTGTGGGACCGGGAGACCCGGAGCTGATGACGCTGAAGGCGGTGAACACCATAAAAGAATGTGAGGTCGTTGCCATTGCGGTCTCAAGTCCGGAGCTGAAGGACGCGGTATACGAGGAGGCGGGCACTGAGAGCAGAATGCCTGTTTACCTTGAAAAATGTGTAGCGTGGCAGATTGTCCTGCCCGTGATCCCGGAGATCGTCCGTAAAGCAAAGCTGTTCCTTCCCATGCCGATGATGAAGGAAAAGACACAGCTGAAAGAGATTCATGACAAATGCGCGGATAAGACAGAAGAAGTCCTGCGTTCGGGCAGAAATGTGGCATTTATTACGCTGGGGGATCCCAGTGTATACTCCACCTGCCTCTATGTCCACAAGCGTTTGAAAGAACGGGGATGCAGGACCAGCCTGGTGCCCGGCATCACTTCTTTCTGCGCTGCAGCGGCCAGAATGGATTCCGGCCTTGTGGAAAACAGGGACGAATTACATATTATTCCGGCGTCCTATGGGATCGAGGAAAGCCTGGAGATGCCGGGAACCAAGGTTCTGATGAAGGCCGGAAAAAAGATGCCTTACGTAAAACAGGCAGTGAAAGAGAAGAAGCTCCGGGTTCAGATGGTGGAGAACTGCGGGATGCCCGGAGAGAAGATCTACTGCCAGGCGGAGGACATTCCGGATGAGGCGAGTTATTATTCACTGATCATATTAAAGGAGGAAAAGTAGATGATTGCATTTGTTGGGGCAGGAGCCGGAGCAGCAGATCTGATTACCGTGCGTGGACAGAAGTATCTGCAGGAGGCTGACATCATTGTATATGCAGGGTCCCTTGTAAATCCCGCATTGCTGGAGGTTAGAAAAGATGGCTGTGAGGTACATAACAGTGCGTTAATGACGTTGGAGGAAGTGCTGGACGTCATGATCCGGGGAGAGAAAAATCACAAGAGGGTGGTACGTCTCCACACCGGAGACCCGTGTCTGTACGGCGCGATCAAGGAACAGATGGATGCATTGAAACAAGAAGGCATTGACTATGAAGTCTGCCCGGGAGTCAGTTCATTCTGCGGGGCCGCTGCAGCTCTGGAGGCAGAGTATACCCTTCCCGGGATATCCCAGTCCGTGGTGATTACCAGAATGGCCGGCAGGACACCGGTGCCGGAGAAAGAGTCCATCAGAAGTTTCGCCGCACACCATGCAACCATGGTCATATTCCTGAGCACGGGGATGCTTGCGGAACTGGAAAAAGAACTGCTGGCGGGGGGATATGAGAAGGATACACCGGCGGCTATCGTGTATAAGGCCACCTGGCCGGAACAGAAAGTCTGCCGCTGTACAGTGGACACCCTGGCCAATACCGGGGAGAGCGAAGGCATTACCAAGACGGCGCTGATTGTAGTCGGGGATGTGCTGGAGGGCGGCTATGACCGATCCGAACTTTACAATCCGTCTTTTACTACGGAATTCCGGAAAGCAAGCAGAGAGGGGAAGACAAATGAGTAAGGTATATGTGGTAGGGCTGGGGCCCGGGGCAGACAGGCAGATGACACTGGAGGCAAGGGCTGCGCTGGATAAATGCAAGGTCATCGTAGGATATACGGTGTATGTAGATCTGATTAAACAGCAATACCCGGAGAAAACGTATCTGACCACCCCCATGACCCAGGAAGTAAAGCGCTGCCAGATGGCGCTGGAGGAGGCGGCAGGGGGCCGGGACGTGGCGATGGTGTGCAGCGGAGACGCCGGGATCTACGGCATGGCTGGCCTGATATACGAGACCGGTGCGGAGTATCCGGACGTGGAGATCGAGATTGTGCCGGGGATTACCGCCGCTAATGGCGGCGCCGCGGTACTGGGAGCGCCTCTGATGCATGATTTTGCAGTGATCAGCTTAAGCGATCTGCTGACGCCATGGGAAAAGATAGAGAAGAGGCTGAAGGCGGCGGCCATGGCGGACTTTGTGATCTGCCTGTACAATCCGTCCAGCCGGAAGCGTAAGGACTACCTGCAGAAGGCCTGTGACTACATGCTGGAGTATAAAAGCCCGGATACGGTCTGCGGTACCGTGCGCAATATCGGGAGAGAAGAGGAAGCCAGCAGGATCCTTACCCTTGGAGAACTGAGAGATACAGAGGTTGATATGTTTACCACCGTGTTTATCGGAAATGAACAGACAAAAGAACTGAACGGGAAGATGGTGACTCCCAGAGGATATCGGAATGTGTAAAGAAAAACAGATCATTTATCTCACCGGAATCGGGATGGGAAACAGAAACTCCCTAACAGCCCAGGCAGAACAGATATTCCGGGAATGCGACTGCATTATCGGGGCGCAGCGGATGACCGATGCCCTGCAGTCATTTGGAAAGCCCGTATTTCACTCTTATAAACCGAAGGAAATCCACGATTTCCTGAAATCACACGGAGAATACAGGAAGGCGGCGGTGGCGCTTTCCGGGGATCCCGGCTTCTACAGCGGGGCCAGAAAGCTGAAAGAAGAGCTTGCGGATTATCCGGTTTATACGATACCGGGAATATCTTCCGCGGTGTATCTGGCGGCAAGACTGGGGATTTCCTGGGAAGACGCTGCTCTTGTGAGCATACATGGAAGAAAACAGAATTTCATCTATGAGATCGCGAAACACGAGAAGACGTTTCTGCTGTTCGGAGGAATCGAATGCGCCCGTGAGATCTGTGAGAAGATACGAGATTATGGCCTGGGTGAGACCGAATTTTACATAGGAAAACATCTCTCCTATGAAGAGGAGGAGATTCTCCATAAGAGGGGCAGAGAGCTGGAACCGCAGGACCTTGACGGTCTTGCCGCCGCTTATGTACGGAACCCCAGTCCGGATAAGCGGGTCTGCCTGCATATGGAAGATGAAGAGTATATCCGCGGCAGGGTACCCATGACAAAATCGGAAATCCGGGCGGTCAGCCTCGCAAAACTTGCGCTCACGGAGGAAGCCGTGCTCTATGACGTAGGTGCTGGAACCGGGTCAGTCAGCATGGAAGCAGCCTGCCAGTCGGGAAGCATTCGGGTGTATGCCATCGAAAAAACCCCGGAGGCGTAGAACTCATCGGCCAAAACCGCAGGAAGTTCTGCTGTGACCATGTGCAGATTGTGGAGGGAACGGCGCCGGAAGCAATCGAGGCGCTGGAGCCGCCGACCCATGTATTTATCGGAGGCAGTTCCGGTAATCTAAAAGACATCTTAAGACTTGTGCTGGAGAAGAACCCTGATGTACGGATTGTGCTGAATGCGATCTCTCTGGAGACGGTAAAAGAGGCCATGGAAGCGCTGGAGGAGGGGCTCCTGCCCGATGCGGAGATCGTGCAGCTGTCCGCAGCCAAATCCCGGAAACTGGGGGCTTACCATATGATGACGGGACAGAATCCCGTATACATTATTTCTGCCGGAAAACGTTACTATTCACGGCCTATGGATCGCGCATAGTAACCGGAAAACGGCAGTAAGGATAGTAACGGAGAGGAAAAAGGAGAAGAGCAGGTATGCAGATTCCAAGTTTTATGATAGCCGCCGCTTCCAGCGGGAGCGGTAAGACCGTGATTTCCTGCGGACTGATGTCTGCCCTGAAACAGAAGGGGATGAAGGTGTCCGCATGCAAATGCGGACCGGATTATATTGACCCCATGTTCCACCGGGAGGTTCTGGGGATTGAATCCGAGAACCTGGATTTATTTTTCTGTGAGCCGCAGGTTATGCGGGCCTTATTCCATGAGCATGCAAAACAGGCGGACATAACGGTCATAGAAGGGGTCATGGGATATTATGACGGAATGGCGCTGGACAGTGAAAGAGGCAGTTCCTACGATGTGGCACGGACCCTGAAGGCGCCGGTCATTCTCGTCGTCCCGTGCAGGGGTATGGCACTTTCTGTTCTTCCTGTCATTCAGGGGATCCTTGGATTCCGCAAGGACAGTAATATCAGCGGGATCCTGTTAAATCGTGTATCCGGGATGCTCTATCCGAAGATGAAACGGATGATCGAAACCGGCCTGGCGCAGGCGGGGTACCCGATCCCTGTGATAGGCTATGTGCCGGAAAATCCGGTGTTTGGTTTGGAGAGCAGGCACTTGGGACTGGTGACGCCGCAGGAGATCGGGGAGATCAGAGAGCAGCTGGAGGAGGCCGGAAAGATCCTGTCAGAGACTGTGGAACTGGATTGTCTGCTGAAGATCGCCGCACAGTTTTCCGGGGGAATGCCGGAAGTCTGGTACAGTGACAAAGAGGCGTTTCATCCCGCAGACACAAAAGCCGCCCGGGGGAAGCAAACAGCGGATAAAGAACGGGATGCTGACGGCGCCCCGGTCAGGATTGCGGTTGCCAGAGATGAAGCATTTTGCTTTTACTATAAAGATAATCTGGCGTTTCTGGAAAAGGCGGGCTGTGAGCTGGTTCAGTTCAGCCCTTTAAGAGACCGCTCTCTTCCGGATGACATCCAGGGCCTGATCCTGGGAGGCGGCTATCCCGAGCTTTATACAGAACAGCTGGAAAAGAATGCGTCCATGCGCAGTTCGGTAAAACATGCGCTTGCGGACGGGCTCCCCTGCCTTGCAGAGTGCGGTGGATTTCTGTATCTGCATGAAGAGATGGAGGACGACAAAGGCACTGCACGCAGAATGGCGGGAGTGATACCAGGAAAAGCATTCCGGACAAAGCGCCTGGTACGCTTTGGCTATATAGAGCTGGAAGCCATGAAAGCGGGGCTATATCTGGATAAAGGGAAAAAGATAAGGGGACACGAGTTTCATTATTGGGACAGTACAGACAATGGAACAGACTGCCTTGCCGTCAAGACCGATCGAAAAAGAAAGTGGGAATGCATTCACATGGAAGGTAGCCTGTTCGCAGGATTTCCCCATATCCACTTTTATTCTAACCAGGCATTTGCCGGCCGTTTTATAGAAGAATGTAGGAAAAGGAGACCTTGAGAAATGACAGCAGAAAAAGATGATATGACACTGGAAAAATTGAGGGCGCAGATCGAGCCGGCCGATAAAGCCAGCGCTGAGGCTGCCAGGAGGCGGTGGATGTCCGTGGCAAAGCCCCTGTTCAGCCTGGGGAAGCTGGAGGATGCTGTCATTCGGATTGCGGGGATGAAAAGAAGCGCCCAGTATGAACTGAAAAAGAGGGGCCTGGTTATCATGTGTGCGGACAACGGTGTTGTGGCGGAGGGGGTCACACAGACGGGCCAGGAAGTCACAGCAATCGTTGCGGATAATTTTACGAAAAAAGCGGCAAGCGTTGCAATCATGAGTGAGGTTGCGGGCGCGGATCTGTTTCCTGTGGATATCGGGATGGTGACAGATGTGCCTTCTGTTACCAGGGCGGACAGAAAAGTGGCCTGCGGCACGAAAAATCTGGCACAGGAACCGGCCATGAGCAGAGAGGAAGCCTGGCAGGCCGTGGTGACAGGGATCCGGATCGCTGGAGAACTCAAAGAGCAGGGATATGACATTCTGGCTACCGGTGAAATGGGAATCGGCAATACGACGACAAGCAGCGCTGTGGCAGCAGTCCTTCTGGACAAGCCGGTGGAAGAGGTGACTGGTAAAGGGGCCGGGCTGACCAGTGAAGGCCTGGAACGCAAAATCAGTGTGATCAAAGAGGCCATCTGCAGACACAGGCCGGACAGGGACGATGCCATGGATGTGATGGCAAAAGTCGGAGGCCTGGATATTGCCGGGCTTGCCGGAGTCTATCTGGGCGGCGCACTTTATCATATCCCGGTTGTGATCGACGGCTTTATCTCTGCGGTTGCAGCACTGTGCGCAGCCAGGCTTGTGCCTGCATCGCTGGATTATATGATGCCCTCCCACGTATCTAAGGAACCGGCCGGACAGATGCTGTTGGACGCGCTCGGGCTGGCGCCATTTCTGACCTGTGACATGTGCCTTGGGGAAGGAAGCGGCGCGGTGGCAGTATTTCCGCTCCTGGAGATGGGGCTGCAGGTATATCTGCAGATGAGCACCTTTGAGGAAACGAATATTGAGAAATACGAAGTACTAAAATAAAGTAAATCCGGAGACACACTCTAAGACAGGGCAGTGATGTTATCGGGAGTAATCTGAGAAAGAAAAGAGGAACCTTATGTATCTGCTGAAATCCTGCGCGATTGCATTTTCCATGTATTCTAAAATTCCGATGCCGCGGGTGGACTGGAACGAAAAAAATATGAAGTATGCGATGTGCTTTTTCCCGGTAGTCGGGGGCGTGCTTGGCGTTTTGGAAGTCATAGTGGGCGGACTCCTGCTGGACTTGGGCGCAGGTACGTTTCTGTTTGCGGCGGCAATGACGCTGCTGCCCGTTCTGGTGACCGGAGGCATCCACATGGACGGTTTTATGGACACCATGGATGCGCTCAGCTCCTACGGTGACAGGGAGAAAAAGCTTGCCATTCTGAAGGACTCTAATTCCGGGGCGTTTGCGATTCTCGGCATGTGCTGTTATTTCCTATGGAATGCCGCGATATGGAGTGAAGTAACGAAAGATATGCTGCCGGTGATCGCATGCGGATACGTGATTTCCCGCTCTATGAGCGGATTCTCTGTCGTAACCTTTCCGGCGGCGCGCAACAGCGGGCTGGCGAGGACATTCCAGGATGGGGCCCAGAAAAAGACCGTGCGAGCAGCGACAAGCCTGTGTTTTCTTGCGGCGGGCGCGCTGATGCTGATCCTGAGCCCTGCGCTGGGAACGGCAGCTCTGGCGGCAGCGGTATTGGTATTTCTATACTACAGGCATACATGTAAAAAACAATTCGGAGGCATAACCGGAGATCTGGCGGGGTACTTCCTGCAGCTCTGTGAACTGGCCATGCTTACCGTGATTGTTCTGGCAGGAGGGATTGGATGGAGATAATCATGATCCGGCATTTCCAGACACCGGGAAATGTTGAGAAAAGATATATAGGAAGAACCGACGAGCCTCTGGCAGACCTGAAGGGAAGAGAGCAGCTCATTCGGGAAAGGCAGGACTCATGCCGGGATGTGGAGCAGGTAATCATAAGCCCCATGAAAAGATGCATCCAGACGGCAGCCTGTATATTTCCGGATAAAACCCTGTTCTCTGTGAAAAAATGCGGGAATGTGACTTTGGGCTTTTTGAAATGAAACGCTATGAAGAACTAAAAGAGATTCCGGCTTATCAGGAATGGCTGGATTCCAATGGAACTATACCCTTCCCTGAGGGGGAGGACCCGAAGCTGTTCAGACAGCGCTGTGTGGAGGGATTTTACGAATGCGTAGACCGGCTGATCTCGGAAGAGGTGAAAAAGGCGGCCATGGTCGTACACGGCGGCACGATTATGGCGGTGCTGTCCTGTATTGATAAAGAGAAAAGGGAGTTCTATCACTGGCAGCTGGAAAACGGCGGAGGATACCGGGTGGCGCTGGATGAAGAAGCCTGGCGCCAAGGCAGCAGAGTAAGCGGGGAGATTGAGAAGTTATGATGTCACTGATCGCCTGTGGGACAGGATTTATATTAGATTTTATATGCGGAGATCCGGTGTGGCTTTATCATCCGGTGAGGCTGATAGGGGCCTTGATTGCATGGCTGGAAAAAAAGGCGCGCGTCCTGTGCGGGAGGGATGAAAAAAAATTGCTCTGGGCAGGAACAGTGATCTGTATCCTTGTGATTGCGGTATCCGTTATCGTACCATGCATCCTGTTGTATGCCGCAGGGCGGATTCATCCGGCGCTGCGGTTCGTATTGGAGAGTTTCTGGTGCTATCAGCTTCTGGCGGCGAAGTCCTTAAAGCAGGAGAGCCGGAAGGTGTACGATGAGATCAAAAAAGGAGACCTTCCGGGAGCCCGCAAAGCCGTGTCCATGATCGTGGGAAGAGATACGGATCAGCTGGATGAGGCGGGCGTAGTTAAGGCAGCAGTGGAGACCGTAGCGGAGAATACTTCCGACGGAGTGACAGCTCCTTTGATCTTTATGATGATCGGGGGTGCGCCCCTTGGGTTTTTCTATAAAGCGGTCAACACGATGGACTCTATGATCGGTTATAAAGATGAAAAATATTTGTACCTGGGAAGGACTGCTGCAAAGCTGGATGATGTGCTGAACTATATCCCGGCAAGGCAGTCCGCCTGGCTGATGACGGCGGCCGCATATATGCTGGGGATGGATGGAAAGAATGCCTGGCGGATCTACCGGAGGGACCGTATGAACCATGCAAGTCCGAATTCCGCCCAGACAGAAGCTGTGTGTGCAGGGGCGCTCCAAATACAGCTGGCAGGGGATGCATGTTATTTCGGAAAGCTGTATAAGAAAAAACACATCGGGGATGCGCTCAGGCCTGTAGAGGCGGAGGATATTGTGAGAGCGGGCAGACTGCTCTATGGGACTGCGGTTCTTACATTTCTTCTGGCAGGCGCAGTAAAGGTTCTGCTGATCCTGTTTTGGTTCTAAACGATATATTATTTAAGGAGGTTCCCATGGATTACATACATGGCGGGGATATTTATACATACAGAGGAATGACCGACTTTTCCGCAAATATCAATCCCTTCGGCCCGAGTGCGGCGGTGAAGGAGGCAGCATGCCGGGCGATGGATTCGGTCGGGGCTTATCCTGACAGCAGGTGCCGGGCACTCAGGGAGGCGCTGGCAAAGCAGCTGGGAGTGTCCGGGGAGAGGCTGGTATTCGGGAACGGGGCTGCGGATCTGATCTTCTCTCTCGTTTCCGCCGAAAGGCCGAAACAGGCCGTGCTGACAGCGCCTTCTTTTGCGGAATATGCGCAGGCGCTTGCCGCGTCGGGCTGCGGGATCAGATATTATTATCTCAGGGAGGAAGAGAGTTTCCGGCTTGGAGAGGAGTATCTTGATATGCTGACAGAGGATGTGGATCTGATTTTTCTCTGCGCACCGGATAATCCAACAGGCAATATGATAGAGCCGGATCTGCTGGAAAAGATTGCAGAAAAATGTGAGAGGCTGGGAATCCGGATGATACTGGATGAATGCTTTTACGAATTTCTGGATAATCAGGAACTGGTGTTCGCTCCCGAAAAAGTACGGAAGTACCGCAAGCTCTTTCTGCTCCGCGCATTTACAAAGATGCATGCCATGCCGGGACTGCGTCTGGGATACGGAATCTGTTCGGATGAGGAACTTATGGAAAAAATGGAACGGGTGAGACAGCCCTGGAGCGTGTCGGCTCCGGCCCAGGCGGCGGGAATTGCGGCTCTGAAGGAGGAAGAACGGGTAAAAACTACCAGAGCTTTTGTGAGTGAGGAACGGAAAATGATGGAAAAAGAATTTGAAAGAATAGGAGTCAGGTATTTTCCGTCCTCAGCAAATTATATGCTTCTGAAAAGCAGTTATGACTTATTTACACTGCTGAAAGAAAAAAAGATACTGATCAGGGACTGCAGCAATTACGAAGGATTGAAACAGGGATATTACAGGGTGGCCGTGAAAGGCAGGGAGGAGAACCGCCTGCTGATCCGCGCGCTGGAAGAGGTCTGCGGGCAGAAAGAAATACGGGATGCAGAAAGGATGGGAGAACAGTGGCAAAGGTAATTATGATCCAGGGAACAATGTCTAATGCAGGAAAAAGCATACTGGTGGGAGGGCTTTGCAGAGTCTTTCGGCAGGACGGGTACAAAACGGCCCCTTTTAAATCACAGAACATGGCGCTGAACTCCTATATTACAAAGGAAGGCCTGGAGATGGGCAGAGCACAGGTCATGCAGGCGGAAGCTGCGGGGATAGAGCCCTGCGTGGAGATGAACCCGATTCTTCTGAAACCGACCAATGACACGGCTCCCAGGTGATTGTAAACGGTGAGGTAACCGGTGTGATGTCTGCGGCAGAGTACTACCGCCATAAAAAAGAGTATATTCCGGCTATTTTGGAGGCATATCACAAGCTGGAGGAACAATATGATATCATTGTGATCGAAGGCGCGGGAAGCCCGGCGGAGATCAACCTGAAGGACGATGATATCGTAAACATGGGAATGGCAAAGCTGGTGGATGCGCCGGTGCTGCTTGTAGGGGATATTGACAGGGGCGGTGTGTTTGCACAGATCGTGGGAACACTGGAGCTTCTGGACAAGGAGGAGCGGGATCGGATCAAAGGCACCGTGATCAATAAGTTCCGGGGGGACAAGGAAATTCTGCGCCCCGGCCTGGATATGCTGGAGGAAAGGACAAAGGTGCCGGTGCAGGGGGTGATTCCCTATTTTTACCTGGACATTGACGATGAGGACAGCCTGACGGAACGATTTGATAAAAAGGGAACCGTGGGGATACTGGATATCGCGGTGATCCGTACTCCCCGTATCTCGAATTTTACGGATTTCCTGGCGTTGGAATGCATAGAGGGCGTTTCGGTGAGATATGTAACCTCTGCGGGAGAATTCGGCAGCCCGGACGCCGTGATCGTGCCGGGCAGCAAGAATACCATCGAAGACCTGCTGTGGATGCGCCAGAACGGGCTGGAGGCTAAAGTGATCCGCCATGGAGCAGCGGGAAAACTGGTCTTCGGCATCTGCGGCGGCTACCAGATGCTCGGGGAAGAAATCGTGGATCCGCAGGGCATGGAACATCAGGGATCTGTAAAGGGGATGGGGCTGCTTCCCGTGAAAACTGTATTCGAGCCGCAGAAGACGAGAACCAGGGTCAGCGGGCAGTTCCGGAATCTGAGCGGCGCCCTGGAAGAATTGAACGGCGTAAAAATTGAGGGCTATGAAATCCATATGGGAACTACCAGTTTTATGGGGGATGAACAGCCGATCCTTACGTTGGAAGACGACGTTCAGGGAAAAGCGGTTAAGCTGGACGGTGCGGCGGCCGGGAGCGTGTGCGGCTGTTATGTGCACGGCGTTTTTGACCGGCCGGAGGCGGCCGGAGCGGTTGCAGCTGTGCTGCTGAAGCAGAAAGGACTGGATGCCGGGGCCGTCAAAGCGGTGGATCTGGCGGTATACAAGGAAGAACAGTATGATAAGCTGGCTGATATTATTCGGGAAAATATGGATATGAAGGCAATTTATGAGATCTTGGAGAAAGGAAACCATACATCATGAGCTCTGTCATTCGGATAGGAAGCCGGGAGAGCCGGCTGGCCGTCATTCAGGCGGAAATAGTGAAAGAACTGATACAGAAGAACCATCCTGAGATACAGGTCGAACTGGTTACGATGAAGACGACGGGTGATAAAATCCTGGATAAAAGCCTGGAACTGATCGGCGGCAAGGGATTATTTGTGAAAGAACTGGATAAAGCACTCTTAGAGGGAAGTATTGATATCTCTGTGCACAGCCTGAAGGATATGCCCATGGAGATACCAGAGGAGCTGCCCATTGCCGCATACAGCAGACGGATAGATCCAAGAGATGCGCTGATCTGCAGGCCGGGATGCAGCGGGGTTCCGGAAAACGGCGTCATTGGGACTTCCAGCAGAAGGCGCAGCCTGCAGCTTGGTAAACTGTATCCAGGATGTACTTTCCGCGGGATCCGGGGAAATGTCCAGACCCGTCTCCGCAAGCTGGAGGAAGAGGGCTATGACGGAACGATCCTGGCAGCGGCTGGGCTGAGACGTCTGAACATGGAGCATGTCATCGGACGGATATTCAGCACAGAAGAGATGGTTCCCGCAGCCGGCCAGGGAATTCTGGCCGTTCAGGGCAGGAAAGGGGAAGACCATTCCTTCCTGGATTGCGTGGAGAGCGCAAAGAGCAGGTTTGAAGCTCTTGCGGAACGCGAATTTGTAGCAGCCCTGGATGGCGGCTGCACTTCACCGGTAGCGGCGCACGCGGAGGCAAATGGCAGCGAACTGAAACTGACAGGTCTGTATTACCGCGAAGAGGATGATACTTACTGGACAGAGACAAGAATTGGTAATACGGCGGATGCCAGACAGCTTGGCGCAGCTCTGGCAGAAGACATGAGACGGAGGGATTGAGATGGAAAAGAGCGGAAAAGTCTGGCTGGCAGGCGCCGGCCCGGGGGATGCGGGACTTCTGACCGTGAGGGCGAAACAGCTGCTGGAAGAGGCGGATGTTATCGTATATGATGCGCTGATCAGCGCAGAGATTCTGAGCCAGATTCCGGATGAAAAGGAACTGATCCATGTGGGAAAGCGGTCCGGACACCACCTGGTCCCTCAGGAGGGGATCAATGAAATTCTGCTGGAGGAGGCCCAAAAAGGGAAAAAGGTGCTGCGGTTGAAAGGCGGCGACCCGTTTATATTCGGGCGGGGCGGCGAAGAGCTGGAGCTGCTGAAAGAAAACGGGATTCCTTTTGAGGTAGTCCCCGGCGTGACTTCTGCGGCAGCAGTACCTGCCTATGCGGGGATTCCGATTACCCACAGAGATTATACTTCTTCTTTCCATGTGATTACAGGACATCCGAGAAAGGATGGAACCAGCAGAATTGATTATCCTTCCCTCGTGGGGCTCGGGGGGACACTCGTATTTCTGATGGGAATTGCTTCCATGGAGACCATCCTAAAAGGTCTTATGGACGCGGGGATGAACGAAAATATGCCTGCGGCCGTACTGGAAAAAGGAACACTCGCTGCCCAGCGGCGGGTAGTCTCCACTGTGTCAGGACTGCCAAAAGCAGCAAAAGAAGCAGGAATCGGCACCCCGGCCATTATTCTGGTGGGCGAAGTCTGCGGTCTGGCAGATACCTTCCATTGGGCGGAAGACCGGGTGCTGGGGGGCAGGCAGATCCTCATCACGAGGCCCCGGCAGAACAGCTCCAGGCTGGCGGCAAGGCTGCGCGGACTGGGAGCACAGGTGATAGAATTGCCCTCGATCGTGACGGAGGCACTCTCCCCCAATCCGGTTCTGAAGGAGGCGCTGGAAAGGTTCGGAACCCGTGCCAAAGAAGAATGGCTTGTGTTTACAAGCCCCATCGGGGTAGAGGTCTTTTTCGGACAGCTGGCTGAAATGAAAACAGATTTGCGCAGCCTGTTTGGCAGGCCGGCAGCGATCAAGCTTGCTGCGATTGGAAGCGCTACCGAAAAGGCGCTTCAGGGATATGGCCTGTTCCCGGATCTGGTGCCGGAAGTCTACTGTGCTGCCAGTCTGGGGAAGGCGCTGGCAGAAGCGGCAGAACCGGGAAGCTGTGTGACTATAGTCCGGGCTAAGATTGGTTCCGAGGAACTGCTTCCGCCGTTAAGGGAGGCAGGACTTGAGGCAGAAGATATTGCGCTTTATGAGACGGTTTATAAGACGCACAGTCATATCCGGGAGAAAATCACCGGCCTCTTTGAAGAGGGTGGGATTGATGCAGTTACATTCACAAGCGCGTCCACGGTCCGCGGTTTTGTAAATGCCATGAAGCTTAAGGACTACAGTAGTTTACTGGCAGTCTGTATTGGAGAACAGACCGCAGCCGAGGCAGCAAAATACCACATGCAGATCCGGGTTTCCGAGAAGGCTTCCATAGACAGCCTGACAGATCTGCTGATAGAAGAATTGGCTTCAAAAGAGTTGTAAACCCGGAAGCACAGTAGTTACTATTCACGGGGCCGTGCACCACGCTGCACGGCATCCGAGCCAATAAAGTGATGGAGCCGGGCATCTGGCTCCTCGCCACAGGCGACTTTAAATGAGCAAGATGCCGTTACTATGCACGGCCCATAGGCCGTGCATAGTAACGCACAGTACGAAAGGAGGAAGTTCAAATGCTGAAATATACAGGCAAACGGATATTTATCGGTATCCTTTCTCTTTTCGTACTGGTAACAGCCGCGTTTTTTCTGACCCGCCTGATGCCGGGAAGCCCGTTTCAAAGCGGAAATGTGTCCGGTGATGTTCTGAAATCCATGGAGGAGGAGTACGGTCTGGACAAGCCCATGACGGAACAGTACAGGCTGTATCTGGGCAATCTTCTTCAGGGAGACCTGGGTGTCTCCTATAAGAAGCCGGGAGTGACTGTTGTGGAAGTGATCCGCCGTGCCTGGCCTATGACAGCAGCCCTTGGAGGTCTGGCAATCCTGGCGGCTGTGGTGTTCGGAACACTGCTTGGCATCTGGCAGGCATCTTCGGACAGAAAGGCCGTGAAAGGAGGAATATTTCTGGGGGCCATACTTGGAACCGGTATCCCCAACTTTGTCATAGCCCTGCTTCTGATGTTTTTCTTCGGGGTGAAGCTGAAACTCCTTCCCATTGCAGGCCTGACCGGCACGGAGAATTATATACTGCCTGTGATCTCGCTGGCAGTATATCCGACGGCGGTTATTGCCCGGATGATGCAGAATACATTCCGGGAGGAGATGCAGAAGGACTATGTCGTGCTGGCCAGGGCGAAAGGTTTGAAGCCGGGCAGGACGGCGCTTACCCATATATTGAAAAACGCCTGGATTCCGGTGTTGAATTATATCGGTCCTGCAGCGGCATTTTTGCTGACCGGAAGCTTTGTGGTTGAGAGTATATTTACCATACCGGGACTGGGACGGGAATTCGTGAATTCCATAGGAAACCGGGATTACACGCTGATCATGGGTCTGACCGTATTTATGGGAATCGTGGTGATCGGCATCAATCTGCTTACGGATCTGCTGTGTGCATGGCTGGATCCACGTGTAAGGAGGGCCTGCCGATGAAAAAGACGATTTACCAGAGACAGCCCTTAAGTGTCTGTCAGCCGGACAATTCTCCTGCAGGTTTCAAAAAAAAGTTAAATCCCTATGTGCTGACAGGCGGTATTCTGCTGGCTGCTCTTATTCTGCTGGCTCTTCTGGTACCTGCGCTGTCACCCTATTCCTATGAAACACAGAATGTGGAGATTCAAAACGCCGGTTCGTCCCTGCAGCATCTCTTTGGGACAGACAAATTCGGCAGGGATCTCTTCGTCAGAGTGTGGTACGGCACCAGAATCAGCCTGCTTGTGGGGGCTGGCAGCGCCCTGTTCTGCGGTGTAATCGGTATCCTCTACGGGAGCATCGCCGGATATGCAGGTCAGAAAACGGACATGCTCATGATGAGGCTTGCAGATATCATTGACGCCATCCCCTCCCTATTGTATGTCATACTTATTATGCTTGTTCTGGGAGCAAATGTGGGCAGTATCCTGCTCGGCATCTGCATATCCGGCTGGATTGACCTGGCCCGGATTGTCCGAGGCGAGGTCATGCGGCTGAAAGAACGGGAATTCTGTGTTGCGGCCAGGATGGCGGGAGCTGGAACCGTAAGAGTTCTGAGGAAGCATTTGCTGCCGAATGCGGCAGGGCCGGTGATCGTGAACATCACGTTTCAGATACCGAAGGCGATATTTACGGAGCGTTCCTCAGCTTTGTGGGCGTGGGCATAGCTGCGCCGGTGGCGAGCCTGGGCACATTAATACAGGATGCCAGGAGCCAGATGCAGGTCTATCCGTCCCAGATGTTTTATCCGATTGCGGTGCTGTGTATTTTGATATTATCTGTAAATTTGATCGGGGCAGGGCTTGAGAGAGCGTCCCGCCTGGAAGAGGAAGGTTAACTGCAAATGAATGTATTGAGTGTACAGGATTTGAGCGTACAATTTCATGACAGACATGCAAATGGCGAGGCCGTGAGCAGTCTCAGCTTTGAGATCGGCCCGGGAGAGATCGTGGGGATTGTCGGAGAGTCGGGCTCGGGGAAGAGTACGGCTATGCAGGCAGTTCTGGGGCTGCTTCCCGAGCGTGCAGAGGTGATGTGCCAAAAAATGCTCCTGAACGGGGAAGAGATCGCGCCTCCTCCTTACCGGGAAGGCAGACCCAGGAAACAGGAACAAAAAGCCTATGAGAAAAAGATGCAGCAGATCCGCGGCAGCCAGATCGCTATGGTGTTCCAGGATCCGCTGTCCTATCTGAATCCCACGGTAAAGATCGGAAGGCAGATCACAGAAGCGGTGCGCGCGCACAATAAAAGCTGTACCCGTGCGCAGGCGAAGCAAAGAGCCGAAGAACTGCTGGATATGGCAGGGCTGCGGCGGCCGAGAGAGTGCCTGGATAAGTATCCTTTCGAGATGTCAGGGGGGATGCGCCAACGGGCGGCTATCGCCATAGCACTGGCATGTGCTCCGAAGCTTCTGATAGCCGATGAGCCTACCACGGCGCTGGATGTGACGGTTCAGGGGCAGATTCTTAAACTGCTGGCCCGGATTGCCGAGGAGACGGAGACCGCGGTTCTGCTGGTGAGCCATGATCTTGGCGTAATCGCATCGGTGTGCCGCCGTGTTCTGGTTATGAAGAACGGAAAAATGGTAGAGGAGGGTACCGTAGAGGAAATCTTTTATGATCCCCGGGAAGAATACACACGTCTGCTCATTGAGAGGGCCAACGGCCTCAGCGCTTTGACAAAGAAAAAAATATCCTCCGAGCCGCTGCTCACACTGAAGCATGTGACGAAATCCTATTCCGGAGGGGGAGGACAGGCAAAAGGGAATCAGCCAGAGGCCGTGCGCGACGTCTCCTTTGAGATTGATAAGGGAGAGACCTACGGCCTAGTCGGAGAGAGCGGGTGCGGGAAAACAACGGTCGCTAAAATGATAACCGGGGTACATGCTCCTTCGGAGGGCAAGGTAATTTACCGGGGAAAAGAGCTGGAGGGGATGTGCCGCCAGATCCAGATGGTGTTTCAAGATCCTTATGCGTCGCTGAATCCAAGGATGACAGTCCGGGAGACACTGGAGGAACCGCTGCTTTTGAACACGGCGGATCCTCCGGATGAGAGAAAAGAAAAGGTAGCGGATATCATGGAACTGGCCGGGCTGAATCCGGATGACGCAGGAAAATATCCGCGGGCTTTTTCCGGGGGACAGCGTCAGCGAATCGGGATCGCAAGGGCATTGATGCTAAGACCTGAGCTGATCGTCTGCGATGAGCCGGTTTCGGCGCTGGATGTTTCGATTCAGGAACAGATACTGGAACTGCTGGAAAAGATTCAGAGAGAAACCCAGGTTTCCTATCTGTTTATATCCCATGATTTGAACGTGGTAAAAAGAATCAGCCAGAGGATAGGGGTTATGTACGCCGGAAGTATTGTGGAATCCGGGGCGACACAATCCATCTACGAAGATCCCTGGCATCCTTACACGAAAGCTCTTCTGTCGGCGATACTGACCCCAGATCCGCGGACAGCCAGGAAGCGCCGGGGGATGGCGGCAGCAGGAGAACCAGGACAGAAGGCAGAGAGTGCAGGAGGCTGCCCGTTTGCACCTCGCTGCGGATATGCGATGGAGTGCTGCCATACAGGCCGGCCAAAAACGTACTGTTTTGGTGACAGGAAGGTAGCCTGTTTCCTGTATTCGGTGGAATATACGGGAAGAAGAAGCGGTGATTACAAGATGACTTCACAAATATAAGGAGAAAAGCATGAAAAAAATACTGAGTGTTATTGTGTCCGTGTCTTTACTAGCCACATTTGTACTGAGCGGATGTGGCAGCAAGGAGGAACCTGAGAAAGCAAAAGAAAGTAAGGAAATCGTGGTGGCTACGAACAGTGAGACTGGGGGACTGGATCCGGCGGGGATGATTGCTCTGACTTATCTGGCATATTCCGTGTCCGCACTGGACGAGCTGCTGACCTATAATGCCCAGGGCGAGATTGAATACCGGGCGGCAGAATCCTACGAGGTCAACGACGATTCCACGGTCTGGACCTTCCACCTGCGCAAAGAAGCGTCCTGGTCTGACGGAACCCCGGTGACATCTGCGGATTTTCTGAACACGATAGTCAGATCTCTGGATCCGAAAAGCGGTAATGGATATGCCAATTACCTGTTCCCTATAAAAAATGCAGAAGCCATTTACAACGGAGAAGCGGACGTGGACAGCCTGGGAGTGGAAACTCCGGATGACAATACCCTGATCTTTACACTGGAGAAGCCCTGTGTATACTTTTTGGATTTGCTGCGGCTTCCGGTCTATACGCCGTCCTGCACGAAATATGCGGATTCAGTGGACAGCGGGTGGGACAAGAGTCCGGCAACCAGCGTATCAAACGGCCCGTTTTATCTCACAGAATATGTGCCGGAGCAGTATTTTGTCCTGGAAAAGAATCCCAAATATTGGAATGCAGAACAGGTGAAGCTGGATAAAATCACCTACCGTTTCTTCGATGACACGCAGTCAATGGCAAATGCGTATGAGACCGGCGAGGTAGACGTTGCCCCGTCCCTCCAGTCCTCTGTTATGGAACTGTATGATGGAAAGGATGATCTGGTGATTACCGATACGATTGCCACCAGGTATATCTACCCGAACCTGAATGTAAAGCCGCTGGACGATGTGCGGGTGAGAAAGGCGATCAATCTCGCCATTAACCGGGAGGAGCTCTGCCAGATCGTGGGCGAAGACACAGAGCCTACCGTGAATTTTATCGCAAAGTATATGAAGGATAAAACCACCGGTGAATATTTTGTGGACGGTGCAGAACCTCCCTTCGAAGAAAATGTGGAAGAGGCCAGGCAACTGCTGGCAGAGGCCGGGTACCCGGATGGAGAGGGATTTCCGACGCTGACTTATAACTATCCGTCACTGGAAATGGATTCCGATACGGCCCAGGTTTTCAAAGAGCAGCTGAAAAAGAACCTGAACATTGATATTGAACTCAATGCCCAGGAATTGCAGGTAAACTATACAGAACGCCGTGCGGGCAATTTTGACCTGTGCAGAATGAACTGGACAGCGGATTTTGCGGATCCCTATACGTATCTGTCCATGCTGCTTTCTAACGGAACCTATAACTGCAGCGGCATTCAGGATGAAAGATATGACAGTCTGGTTGCACAGTCCGACACGGAGACAGATCCTCAGAAGCGGGCGTCTCTGATGCATGAAGCAGAGCAGCTGGCAGTAGGAGAAGAGTTCTATATCATCCCGTTGTTTTCCATGAAGAGCTGTAATCTTATCCGCCCGGAGATCACCGGGGTGACACAGATTCCGGCTACGGGGGCATTGGAATACCGGTATGCAGATATTGAGAAATAAGAAGAAGCAAGAAAGTATAAACAGTTCATACAGCAGAAAAGTGATACATCGTAAAAGTTCAGGTCTGCCTGAACTTTTACAAGACAGTGCAGGAAAGGGGGAGGGGGATGTTTTATGTAGTAACAGGAGGCAGCGGCAGCGGAAAGTCGGCCTTTGCAGAAGATTTGATCTGCCGGAATTATCACGTGCCCGGGTCAGATCACCCCGCAGGCAGCCTGCTCTATATCGCGACGATGGTTCCTTACGGGGAGGAAACCAGGAGCAAGATTCGGCGCCACCGTGACATGCGCATGAACAAAGGATTTTCCACAATAGAGTGCTATACGGGGCTGGGTGCGCTGACCGAAAAAGGAGGGCAGCTGTATGAAGATGCTTCAGATTCTTTGAAAAGTCAGGGAAAGCCCTGTGTCCTGCTTGAATGCATGTCTAATCTGGTGGCGAACGAGATGTATGAACCTGGAGGAGCCGGTAATGATGCGGTGGCAAGTGTGCTTGCAGGAATTGAAATGTTGAAGAATCGCTGCCGTCATCTGGTTGTAGTGACAAATGAAATTTGTTCGGAATCAACTGAGGATACCAGCGAGATGGCACTGTATAAGAAAATGCTTGCGGAGATTAACCGGGGAATGGCAGCAACAGCAGATGGAGTGGTGGAAGTAGTGTATGGGATGCCAGTCTTTGTAAAAGGACAGAATCCGGCCCGCAGGGAACAGGAGGAAAATGTCATGCAGAAAGGAACCAAAAAGCAGAAGAATACGTCCTCCGTATCCTTAAAAATGGTGATTGGCGGAGCTTTTCAGGGAAAACGTAAATTTGCAGAGCAGACCTATGGAAACATACAATGGGCGGACGGTGCAGACTGCCCTGAGGAGGCGCTGTACACTTGCGGCGGTATTTTCCATTTTGAAGAGTATATAAAAAGAAGAATGAAAAAAGGGGACAATCTGGACGGTCTGGTACATTCCATCGCAGAGCGCAGCCCGGGGCTGGTAGTTGTGTCACGGGAGATCGGATACGGTCTGGTCCCCGTCGATGCATTTGAAAGAGAATACAGAGAAAAAACGGGACGCATCTGCACGGAACTGGCTGCACTGGCATCCAGAGTAGACCGGGTCATATGTGGGATCGGAGTTCCGCTGAAAGGAGATAAACAGGCATGAATCATATAAATCTGGAAAAGGTACTGCCCGGAGAAATTGAGGCAAGAAGTTTTGAAATTATAACGGAAGAGTTGGGAGATACACCCTTGATTCCGGGAACGGAACAGATTGTAAAGCGATGTATCCATACAAGTGCAGATTTTGATTACGCAAAGAATCTGGTATTTTCGGACGGCGCCGTGGATCGTGCGCTGGAAGCCTTGAAAAATGGGGCATCCATCGTTACAGATACCCAGATGGGAAAAGCGGGAATCAATAAAAAGAGACTGGAAAAATATGGGGGGAAAGTCTACTGCTTTATGGCAGATGAGGATGTTGCAAGGTCTGCAAAGGAGAATGGCACTACCCGAGCTACGGCAAGTATGGAAAAAGCCGCAGCTCTCGATGAAAAGCTGATTTTTGCCATAGGCAATGCTCCCACTGCGCTGGTACATCTTTATGAGATGGTTCAGGAAAAGAGGCTGAATCCGGAGCTGATCATTGCAGTGCCGGTCGGGTTCGTGAACGTAGTGCAGTCTAAAGAACTGATACTTGCGCTGGAGGAAACTCCGTCCATTGTAGCCAGGGGCAGAAAGGGCGGAAGCAACATCGCAGCATGTATATGCAATGCACTGCTGTATATGCTGGACTGACAGTTGGTTAGAATAAAACGGTATATTCAATAATTGAAATAAGTGCGCACCGCAGCGTGCAGGTGGGGGTAAAAATGGAAAAAGCATATTTCCCATTATTTGTGGATCTGTCAGAGAAAAAGATCATCATTGCAGGCGGGGGAAAAATTGCGGCCAGGCGGGCTGCAGTGCTCACCCGTTTTGCGTCGGACATAACAGTCATAGCGCCAGAATTATCTGAAGCTATGGAAAACCTTGCGGCAGAGCAGAAGATCCGCTGCGAACGCCGCATGTACAAAGCCGGCGATATCAGTGGCGCCGACTTGGTCCTTGCTGCAACCAATGACAGTGTGCTGAATCACAGTATTGCCAGGGAATGCAGAGAACTTGAGCGTTCCTGCGGCAGAAGAATACTGCTCAGCGTAGCAGACGACAGGAGTCTCTGCGATTTTTATTTCCCGTCGGTGATCCAGAAAGATGAAATTGTAATCGGGATCAATTCCGGTGGAAACGATCCGGGAAAGGTGAAGAAGTTCCGGGAAGAGCTGGAGAAAAAAATGGAGTTATAGAAAGAAGGATAAGTAATGAGAACCATGGAATTCACGATTGAAAACATAGAGGCATTTCGTATAGGCCAGACCCTCGAGGTAACAGAGGGAAAGCTTCCGACATCTTATTTTTATACAATCGAACACGCGCTCGGCATGAGCGGAAACTTCAAAAATGCAGAACGATTGAAGACAAGAACAGGCACTGTCGTGGAGATAAAAGAGACTCCGCGGTTCCATGTGGCGGTATTGGAGTTTGACGAGTAGAGTATGGGGCAGGAAAAGGAAGAAAAGACAATTTTGCCGGTTGCATAGGCCATGTTGGTTTAAAAGAAATAGAAGCTGATATAACACTAAAGGCAAAAAAAATAATGGGATATATTTGAAAATATGTTACTATAAACAGGGGAGTTGAGTAGCAACGAAAATATTTATTAAACTGGAAAAATTACTTGCATTTGAAAATCAAACGATGTATAATATTTTTTGTGATGCAGATATAGTTCATTGGTAGAATGCCAGCTTCCCAAGCTGGAGAGGCGGGTTCGATTCCCGTTATCTGCTTTTTTATTTACCGACAAACTTCAATACAATTTTGCGGTAGCCAATACAGCGCGCATCCATTCAAGAGGGTGTGCGCCGTATTTTTTTTGCCTATATTCAAGAAGCGTATGCACACTCCCAATTTAAAATAACTAACCAGCGCTTGGTAAGCGCCACAGGCATTTCTATGGGGGAGTAGAGCGATAAATTATACGTTCCGCTACACCACGGCTCCAAAAAAGATACTGCTCAAATTTTTATAAATATTCCCAAACAAATTTTATACCTAACGTATTACAATAGCTTGTAATACGCATACAATAATGCTATAATAAAGACAGATAGAATACAGGAAGGAGATGATATCATGGCACAATCAACTATAACTGCACGAGTAGACGAAAAAGATAAAGCCAGCTTTGACGCCTTTTGCTCTAATGTCGGCCTAAATACCTCCACAGCCATCAATCTTTTTGTAAAAGCAGTTTTACGCGAAAACCGAATTCCATTTGAAATCACACAGGCCACCGATCCATTTTTTTCAGAATCAAATATGGCCTATGTAAAAAAATCCGTCAAGGAACTCCGAGAAGGTAAAGGAACGGCGCACGAACTGATCGAGGTAGAGGATGAGTGAAAAAATCTGGTCAGACGATGCCTGGAAAGACTATATCTATTGGCAGGCCCAGGACAGAAAAACAATAAAGCGTATCAATCAGCTCATAAAAGACATTGAGCGCAACGGCTGTATGGAGGGCATCGGAAAGCCTGAACCCTTAACCGGCGACCTACAAGGCGAATACAGCCGCCGCATCAACGATAAAGACCGGCTGGTCTATCATATGGAAAATGGCCGTATCTATATCGCGCATTGCAAAGGACATTACGGAGACAAATAGCTGCGAAGAATCCCCGCCCTTTCAAATACCCGCAGCCCACAGCAGGAGAATTGACGGGGGGGACTTCATGTCCGCTAATATGAGGAAATAAAAATTATTTCATCAAAACAGTCCCAAAGCCCCCATACATAAAAGCCTTAAAATCCATTTAATCAAGATGCATGATATGCATAGTCAATTCGATCCGCCTCCCCCGTCTCGGGCACCCACTCTGGGGACGAGTTCTTTACTACCGCCTGGCATACCCCATCCGCACCGAAACTAAAGATCATCGCTATTTCCCGATTTCCTAAACACAATCTTAATACAATTCAATTTAATTTTATCACCGCCTAAACGCGCCAAGTACTATGATAGAGATAAGAAAAGAGGGTGATAGTTATGTTGACGAATCTTATTTTAGGAATCATAGTAACAGCGGGAATGCTGTACGGCCTCTACTTGATGAGGGGCATTGATAATTTCATGGATGAGGAAAAGAAACTCCAGAAGAAAGACAGGAAGAAAGAATATGCAGTCATATTCGGTAAGAGCAGCGAGGAGGAAAAAATTGCAGGATGGTTTGAAAAAGCAGGTATC
This sequence comes from Clostridiales bacterium VE202-21, assembly GCA_000509105.1. GTDB lineage: Bacteria > Bacillota > Clostridia > Lachnospirales > Lachnospiraceae > Faecalicatena > Faecalicatena contorta. Next base: position 87,821 of record BAIF02000099.1, read on the forward strand.
CGTCCGATTTATCTGGAAAGCATTTATATTGACAAGAACTGGAAGAAGGTAAACTATCTGGCCGGCAGTCTCAGGATCCGATATTGATAACCTGTCGGTATGCAATCTGTTCCATAAAATGTACCCCGGCGTGCAGATGTTCAGCATATGTAATGAGAAAAGCAACATGAAGCTTTACAGGCAGTCACACATCAATGTATTTACAGAAAAAGAAGAACTGCTGCAGCGGCTGGAGCTGCTTGCAATGGAAAATGAGGTTGGTGCGGCATGAAACTGTTTACAAAACGACTGACCCAGACGCAGATGATTGTCTTGGGGTACTGTATTATCATTTTTCTGGGGGCAGGGCTCCTGATGCTGCCTGTATCAACGAAGGCAGGGGTATACACCCCCTTTACGGATGCGCTGTTTACCTCTACCTCTGCTGCATGCGTGACCGGACTGGTAATCGCGGATACTTTTCAGTACTGGTCCACATTCGGACAGTGTGTTATTCTGTGTATCATACAGATTGGCGGTCTGGGATTTATGACCATCGGCGTATGCTTCGCAATTCTCCTGCGGAGGAAGATTGGCCTCTGGACAAGAGGGACGCTCCAGGAGAGCGTCAATATTATGCAGGTGGGCGGAATTGTACGGCTGGCTAAAAAGATTATTGTCGGAACTGCGATATTTGAAGGAATGGGGGCTCTGATCCTGGCGGTCAGATTCAGCCGGGAGATGAGCCTGGGGAAAGCGGTATACTTTGGAGTCTTTCATTCCATATCCGCTTTCTGTAACGCCGGTTTTGATCTGATGGGGGAGAGCGGGGCATACTCTTCCTTTACTAAATATTATAATGACCCTGTTGTGAATCTGGTGATTATGAGTCTGATTGTCATTGGAGGAATCGGTTTTTTTGTCTGGAATGACATTTCGGTAAATAAGCTAAAGTTCCGTAAATACCGGCTGCACACTAAAATTGTACTTATATCAACAGCAATACTTATTTTCGGAGGAGCGGCGCTGCTCTTTTTCTTTGAAAAAAATAATACCATTGCCGGCATGCCTTTTGGGGATCAGGTGTTATGTTCACTGTTCGGATCAGTGACCGCAAGAACGGCCGGGTTCAATACAGTGGATACGGCTGCGCTTACCGACAGCAGCAAGCTTCTGACTACGATCCTGATGTTTATAGGAGGGAGCCCGGGGTCAACGGCGGGAGGCGTTAAGACAACCACATTTGTGGTACTCCTAATTTATGTACACGCCAATCTGCGGAAGGAAATGCACTGTAATATCCTGGGAAGACGGCTGGATGAGGATTCCATCAGGAAAGCCAGTGCGGTATTGTGCATCAATTTGTTCGCAGTGATCCTGGCGGTTCTGGTTATTGTAACTGTACAGCCAGCGGCAATGACGGATGTTGCATTCGAGGTGGTGTCGGCTATTGGAACAGTGGGAATGTCCACCGGTATTACAAGGGACATGGAGACTGTCTCTAAGCTGGTGTTGATTTTCCTGATGTACTGCGGAAGAATCGGCAGCATGACATTTGCCCTTTCTCTTAGAGGGCACAAAATAGAGGCGCCCGTGAAGGCGCCGGTAGAAAAGATAATGATAGGATAGGCAGAGGTGAATATTATGAAATCAGTATTGATTATTGGACTGGGCAGGCTGGGTCATCATTTGTGTGTTAATATGTCTCAGCTGGGCAATGAAGTGATGATTGTTGACAGAAATGAGGAATGCATGCAGGACCTTCTCCCTTACGCCACGATGGCAAAGGTGGGAGACTGTACAAATGAGGATGTGCTGAGGAGCCTTGGAATCGGGAATTTTGATATCTGTTTTGTATGTATTGGCTCTAATTTCCAGAGCAGCCTGGAGATAACCAGCCTGATCAAGGAAATGGGGGCAAAATATGTCGTTAGCAAGGCCAACAGAGATATTCACGCAAAGTTCCTCCTGCGTAACGGAGCGGACGAAGTCATTTACCCGGATCGGGATATTGCAGAACGGCTGGCTGTAAAACACAGCGCCAACCATGTATTTGACTATATCGAGCTGACGGAGGGGTATTCCATATTTGAGATTCCACCGGTCGAGGAGTGGGTAGGGAAGAGCATCCGCCAGCTGGCTATACGCTCTAAATACCACGTCAGTATTTTGGGTATCAAGAAGGACGGACATCTGCAGCTGCTTCCTCATGCGGAGCGGATTCTGAAAAGAGAGGATCATCTAATGGTGGTGGGGCTGAAAAAGGACATCGACAGAATCTTGGCAAATATCCGCTAAAGTGTTATGATAGTACGGAATCAGTGAGCCAGTAATCCAGAAGAAGTTATTGCTCACACCCTGCGGTTGGGCACGGGAACAAGGAGGCAGCCATGGACGGAATGGGAAAGGCGATCAGGAATCTTGCAAAAAATATAAAGCTTATTTATGCACTGCGGACAATACTGATCGTATTGTCTGCCAGTCTGGTCTGCCTTTTGCTTAATCAGTTCGGTGTGGAAAAGGAAAACGGGCTGATGGTATTTATGGTGGCTGTGCTTTTGATCAGTGTATTTACAAAAGGGTATGAGTACGGCATCATAGGCGCTATTGTAAGCGTTATGATGTTCAACTATTTTTTTACGATTCCGGTACACACCTTCGCGATTATGAATCCGAATGATGTGGCGCTGATGGGCTTTTTTCTGATTACAGCCTGCATATCCTCCAGCCTGACGGCCCGCTTCCAGAAACAGCTGGTAATTGCCCAGGGCAGTGAGGAGACGGCGCTGAGACTCTATGAGATGTCCGAAAAGTTCATCAATGTAACCGGCAAAGATAATATTATCCAGCTGGGAATCCACTATATTTATGAGCACACGGGATATGAAAGTATTGTAGAGCTGGAAGGGGAGACAATTCCCGCCGGGTCTGGCAATGAGTACACTTCCAAGGACTACCTGATGTTCCCGATCATCGGTATGGCCAGACAGCTGGGGACTTTAAAAGTGTTCAACCACAAACAGGGATTGGCGGCGGAAGCGGAGATGCTGGTGAAAACGGCGGCCAACCAGATTGGAATCGCGCTGGACCGCGAACTGATCTATGCGGAACAGGAGCAGACCAAACTGGAGGTGCAGCGGGAACATATGAAGAGCAGTATGCTGCGCAGTATTTCTCATGACTTTCGGACACCCCTGACAGGGATTATGGGTGACTGCAGCCTGATGATCGAGAACCAGACTATGGACAGACAGACACGGGACGAACTTTTGCGGGATGTTATAGAACAATCTATGTGGCTGATGAAGATGATGGAAAATGTACTGAGCATGACCCGGATCGAGAGTGGACAGCAGTTCATCGAAAAACACCAGGAGGTCATCGACGATATTGTCTATGAGGTGCAGAAGCATGTGATCGGCCTGAAAAGCAGAAGGGATTTCAGAGTGTCCCTGCCTGACCGTGTGGTTGTAGCGGATATGGACGGGAAGATGATCATGCAGGTCCTGGTGAATCTTCTGGACAATGCGGTGAAGCATACGCAGGACGGGGGAAGCATTTCCCTGGATGTTTCCTACCGGAAAAACAGGGTTTACTTTGTCGTGAAAGATGATGGCGATGGAATCGCAGAGGAGATGAAGGAAAAGATCTTCGATGAATTCGTATCACTTTCGGATAAAAGCACAGACAGAAAACGAGGAATCGGCCTGGGCCTTGCAATCTGCAAGGAGGTGGTGGAAGCCCACGGCGGCAGGATATGGGCAGAAAACCGCAGAGAGGGCGGCGCCAGATTTACCTTCTGGCTGGAAGCAAGAATTGCAGAATAAGGGAACCTGTTAACAGGCCGCGAGAAAATAGTAACGAATCATGAACGGGTGGTATAGATGAACGAGAAAAAGACAATTTTAATTGTTGAAGATGACAAATATATTGTAAATTTCATGAGTATGACATTAAAAGATGAGGGATACGGCTATTATGTCGCGAAGTCGGTAAAGGAGGCAATCAGCCTTTTCTACGCAAACCAGCCGGATATGATCCTGCTGGATCTGGGGCTTCCGGATGGGGAAGGCCTGGAGGTGGTTAAGCATGTCAGGGAGTTGTCCAACACTCCGATTATTGTCGTATCTGCAAGGCAGGAAGAGCAGGAAAAGATACAGGCACTGGATGCAGGGGCCGATGATTATGTTACGAAACCATTTTATATGGGAGAACTGATGGCGAGAATCAGGGTTGCCATGCGTAAGATGGAGAAGATAGCGCCTGACAGCGCTCAGGAAATGTTTCATCAGGATTATCTGACCGTAGACTATACGAAACGAAGTGTCCAGGTGGACGGAGAGGAGATACACCTCACTCCTATCGAGTATAAGATCCTGACGCTGCTTATTTCAAACCGCGGAAAAGTACTGACCCACAACTATATATTAAAAAAGATCTGGGGGTATGGTGAAGGCGTCGAGGCCGGTACACTCCGGGTATTCATGGCCACGCTGCGCAGAAAGATTGAGAAGAATCCTGCAGAACCCCGGTTTATAGTGACAGAAGTAGGCGTAGGATACCGGTTCAAGGAATAGAGCCAATCTGCCGTATTCCTTGCATCCGTTTCCTACGCCTTTGTCTGAAGCGCATTTAGTATGTCAGGAATCTCCTTCGATTCCGAAAAAATCTGATATTCCGGTTCCCGGATATCCCCGAGATAGTGGGCATCTGAACTGCTTACGATATTGCATTGTAAGAAGTACGGATGCTCTTTTTGTATTCTGTGCAGGTTTTTCAGGTCATGGAACTCCGCACAGGTAAAGGTACTGTCTGGCGGGACGAATCCCAGGTTGGAGAGGACACTCGTTGAACTCTTATCCACATGGGCCGGATAGGCGATGCCGCCATAGGACGCAGTCAGAGAAAAAGCATCGTCGAACGTAATGTCCGTGGCATTAATCAGCAGATTCTCCACCGTACCCGTTACTTTGTCGTTCTCGTCCATGATCTGCTGTTTGCCGAATATCGCTTCCCTATTCTTAATGGGAAGCATATGTTCATACACATATCCGTCGAATGCAAGGGCATTCTCCAGTGCGGGAAAGAGGCAGATGACGTGAACTTCCTCAACGGTGCACAGCTCCATTCCGGGAATGACAATGACACCGTATTCTCTGCCTTGCAACATGGCTGCGGGGCAGTTTTTACAGCTGTTGTGATCCGTGAGGGCGATAACGTCCAGGCCCTTGATGGAAGCCATACCTGCAATATTGGCAGGAGTCATGTCATCATCTCCACAGGGGGAGAGGCAGGAGTGGAGATGCAGGTCATAATATAACGGAATCATGATAATCCTGCTTCATAAACTTCCAGAGCCATGTCAAAAACCGGAAGTTCCGTGGTCAGGACGGCAATGCCTTCGCTTTCTGCCTGTTTTAGTGTCCCTTCGTCCAGTCCAACACCCTCCGCCAGGATGATGCAGGCGGTCTCCGTCAGAGAGGCAACCGCCAGTGTATTCTTATTCCCCATTACCGTAACCCAGACACCGTCTGCCGGGGCCTTACTCATAGCAATGCTGAGCAGGTCGCAGCAGAATACTTTGGACAGTTCCCGCTTCGGATCCCCTTTTACCAGCACCTTACATCCGGGTATCTCTAATACAGCCTGTAGTTTCATACTTTATTCCTCCCTCTTATTTTTATGCCTCTGCGGAACTCCGAATGCATCCAGTTCTGCCGTGAGCTTATGTATGTACTCATGAAGCAGCTTGGCGTTGTCATCATCAGAGTTACAGGTCAAATTGGATGTTTTGGAAAGAAAATCGATCTCTTTTGAGAGACTGGAAATATGTTCTCTCAGTACGTAGATACAGTCATTGCTGGTTGCAGCTCCTCTTACGATATCTTCTGCCAAAGTCTGGCAGGTGGGCGCCCCGCAGGAACCGCAGTCCAGCCCCGGGAACTTCTTGGTCAGTTCTTCCACCGTGCTCATCATTTCCAGGCTTTCCTTGAAACTGTTGCCAAGACGGAAGACCGGTTCATACTCCACATCGTCATCCCAGTGTACGCTTTTCAGCTCAGGATGGCTGGAGAGATGGCTTTTGGAGACGGGCTGATAGCGCAGCAGGCGTTTCGTCTTGGTAGTTGCCACATAAGCGTTTTCCACGGTCAGGGTGCCGCCAACACAACCGCCGTTGCAGGCACTGAGTTCGATAAACTTCAGACCGTGAATCCTCTCATCCTCAATCTCTTCCAGAACTCGAAGGATATTGACGATACCATCGGCCGCCAGATAGCTGTCGATCAGAAGACCGCCCACTTCGCCGCCGGCATTGCCCCAGCCAAGCCCGATCCTGCCGGAATTGGAGAGCGGCTCCAGCTGTGACTCGTCTCGGCTCATATGCGGGAGCAGCAGCGGATAGACATCCTTGATGGCAACCACTTTATCAATGTTGCTCTTGTCGATTCCTAGAGGCGCTTTAGAATAAGAAACCTTGGAGGGGCACGGGGAGATAAAGATGATCCCGATATCCTCGGAAGGCAGCCCCGTTTTCTCTATGGCACGCGCCCTGGCTATCTCGGCGGCAACCTCTACTGGCGGTTTGATCGGAAGCAGCTTGGAGAGCAGGGAGGGGAACTTCACCCGGATCAGCCTGACCACGGACGGACAGGCGGAACTGATGAACGGCCCTTCGTCTTCATGTTCCTTCATATACTCCCTGGAAGCTTCGGAGACCAGCTCCGCCGCCGCACTGACCTCATATACGTCGTCAAACCCCAGTTTAAGCAGGGCGTTCAGTATAATGTCCACATTAGTCAGGTTGTTGAACTGAGAATAGAGTGACGGCGCGGGCAGTGCAACGGTATATTTGTAATCGTTCAAAACATTTAAGGAATCATATATTGGTATCTTTGCATGGTGCGGGCAGTAACGGATACACCTGCCGCAGTCTATGCAGAACTTATCGATAATATGGGCTTTCCCATTATGTACACGAATTGCCTGGGTCGGGCAATACTTGATACAATTAATACAGCCCTGGCAGAGGTCTTCCTTGAGTCGGACAGACCGCATAAATTTGTCCATGACAGCTCCTTTCGTTACAGTGATTCATAAATCCGGCTGTGCGGTTAGATAAATACCTTCATGGTAACAGTAGTGCCCTTTCCGGGCACAGATTCTATGTGAAAATCATCCGAATATTTCTTCATATTCGGAAGTCCCATGCCGGCACCAAAACCGAGAGAACGCACTTCCTCCGGCGCAGTAGAGTACCCCTCCTGCATTGCCTTGGAGATGTCCTCGATACCAGGCCCCACATCGGCAAGGACCATTGTGATCTCAGTATCCGAGATTGTAACGGTGATTTCTCCGCCATTGGCATGAATCACCATGTTGATCTCACCCTCATACATGGCGATGGCGACCTTGCGGATAGCGGAAGCATTCACTCCCAGCATCTTCAGTTTGTTTTTAATGGCGCTGCTGGCCTCCCCGGCACGGGTAAAATCATCCCCGGAGATCGTATAAGTAAATGTCAATAATTCATCCATTCAGGCACCTCCCCGTAGTCCGTGTTCGTACAGGATCCCACATGTTGTAAACATAAAATGCTTGGTGGCCAGAATAGCCATTCCCTTGCCGCGGGCCAGTGCAATGATATTCTCATCCGGCATCTTGCCGCGTACAAATACAATACAGGCAATGTCCAGCATCTCCGCCGTTCTGACCACCTGCGGATTGCACAGTCCGGTAATCAGGACAGAGCACTGATCGGCAAAGGCAAGGACATCGCTCATCATATCAGATGAAAAAACGAATTCTGCATCCAAATCCAATAATTCTTCGCCGAACAGAATGTCGGCATCCAGCAATTTCTTCATTTCCCCTATTGTCATAAGCCCTCCTAAATTCTGAAAATAAAGTATTAACCCAAGAAGATATCAGGTAAAATCATGGGTTTAGTATAGCATTTGTACCTATAAAAAGCAATCGGGATTTAGCGACGGGCTTTAGTCTCGGCG
>BAIF02000098.1 GCA_000509105.1 Clostridiales bacterium VE202-21
GGCTCGCTAACATGCATTTCCAACAGGGCAGGCACTTGCCGCAGCATCTCCCGGCTCACGGTAAGCGTCCCCCTCCATCCGCCCCGGGACTAAAGCCCGTTGCTAAATCCCGATTTATTGGTTCGGTAAGTTTTTCAGATGTGCAAGTTCCCTATACACAGTAGGTATGCTGCACCCCAGAATGCGTGCAATCCGCGGAACCGATCCTTTGACCAGGAAGACCTTTTTTTCCTGGAGTTTAGAAAGGATTGCTATCCTGTCATTTCTTGAAAACTCTGTGGGGATGTCCTCATGGTACAGGCCGTGCAGTGTCTGGGCAATCGCATTAGAGACACTGTCCTGAAAGGTCTCACTGTCTGAATTATTGCTGTTGGCAACCTTTGCTGTTCCTGTCTCAAGACCACCAAGCATAAGCGCTATGTTGCTGAGCAGCTGGTAGTCTGTCGTATCCATGTTGATACAGAGCATTCCCAGAAGGGTATCACCGGATTTGATAAAATATGTGGAAGAGCGGAGAAGCTTGTTGTTTTCTGTATGACCTGAATAGCTTGCTATGTAATCCCGGTTCCGCCATTCTCCGCTGCTGACCATTTTTTTTGCAAAGTCTGTCATAGGAGCGCCTACGCTGCGACCGCTGATATGGTTGTTTGTAATAGCGACAATACTCTCTGTTCTGCAGTCCAGAACTGCCACCTCAAAGCTCTTTCCAAGAGCCTCCCCCAAAAATGGAACAAGATTCATGTAATAATTCATAAGATCATCCATATGCATCACCTTAATAAAATTTGTCTTTTAACTATCTTAATGAAAACCATATATAGTTAATTTGTATATTTACTTACCAACATATGGTAAATTCAGCCTATCATGAATTTGACACAAGGTCAAGGCATCTCATAATCCCAAAATGTCAAATATTCGTGTAACAGTTCAGGCAAGCCCAAACTGTTGCGCATCCAGCCTATTTGAATTTGCCTGCAGCGAAGGGTGCTGTGCGCCAGTGGCGCACGTTTAGCACGGACCGAAGCGGAGCGCAGACAAGATGCCTGCTCTACGGGCATTTTCCTAGCTGTATAACAGCCGGGTATTCGTATGCCTCGTGGGGCGAAAAGCGCTGCTTCCTGGGCTATACCGGTCGTGAATCAGGAAACTGGCGGAAATAGTTCTGGGCAAACGTGATAAATGCCCGGCTGATCGGAGAGATGGAATTGAGATCATTGTAAATAATCCGTATTTCCCTGAAAGGCTCTTCAATCAGTGGTTTTGCAGTAAAGGGAAGGTTCAGGTATTTTTTAAAGGACATCTCCGGGAGAATGCTGACGCCAAGGTTCTGGGCGATCATGGAGACAGTCAGGTTGTCATCGGAAACGGAGTAGACGACGTTAAGCTTTAAGTGATATTTGCGGATCAGCTGCCCAACCTGATGGTTTGGTCCTTCACCCGGCATGATAAATACCTCTGATTCCAGATCGTGCAGGGAAAGTGCCTCTTTTTCGGTGAGGGGATGGCCGCAGGGAAGGATGGCCTGCAGGCTCTCACGGAACAGAGGAATCGTCTTAAAAGGAAGCTCAGCGGATACGGATGAGAATCCAAAATCCACCCTGCCGCCGGCAAGCATTTCTTCGACTTCTTCATAATTGCCGTCAATGATGACAATATGAATCTTTGGATACTGCAGATTAAACTGGCGCAGAAGGTCCGGGAAGCATTGGATTGCCAGGCTCGGGATTGTGGCAATGCATAGTGTGCCTGATTCAAATTCGTGGTAAGAGGTAAGTGTAAAGTCCAGCGTGTTCTGTGCGTCTACTATATTGCGTATGTGAGGGAGCACATCAATCCCTGCCCGCGTGAGGCTGATGTCATTGTTTTCACGGTTTAAAAGTTTAAATCCAAAGGATTTTTCAAGGGTAGAGATGGAATGGCTGACCGCGGACTGCGTATAGCCGAGTTCATTGGCAGCTTTTGAAAAACTGCGGTGCTCCAGTACCTTGAGAAAAATTTCGTATTTTACAGTATCCATAAATACCTCCTAAATTGTGCAATATAACGGAAACTTTTGGAAGCCACTTACAAATGGCTAAAGAATCATATAAGTTTACTAGATGTATATGTTTATGAACATGCATGCGATTTCATTTCTGATAACCCCGCGGAAGGTGATCTGGTGTTTCGTGCACTATGAACAAAATGATAATATTTTTTTATTAAAATTTACCCTATGAAAAAAAGTGAACAGCAGAATGAAAATTACTTGTTGGATTTTTAACGATTTTATTGGTACGATTATTTTATAAAAATTGACTGATTATTTCACCGAAATCAAATAAAAACAAATGAAAGTCTTGAATTATTGAGTAATTATAAATCAAAAGTTTTGAAATTACAACTACTTTTTTGAGGCCGGAATGAAAAGTGAACAGCAGAACAGAGAAACAAAGTGATAATTAATTATTAAAAAACGTGCAAGGGAGAGTAGATTATGGAAGAGTTGACAGGCAGGATTTTTAATATTCAAAAATGTTGTAACAGGGATGGGCGCGGGATGCGGACCACGGTCTTTTTTAAGGGCTGCGGGCTCCACTGTCTCTGGTGTGCTAATCCGGAAGGCATCTCTTTTAAGCCAGAAATCACACTGAATCCGGTCAATTGTATGGGATGTGGTTTCTGCCTGAAGAAATGCCCCAATGGCGCCGTCTTTATGGACGAAGAGGGCGTGATGCAGTACGACAGGGCAAAGTGTACTGCCTGCGGACTTTGTGTACAGTTGTGTCCCACCGAGGCTAGAAAGCAGTTTGGGCAAGATTACACGGTAGATGAATTGTTCAGGCGTATTTATCAGGACCGCTTTTATTTCGAACATTCCGGAGGCGGAGTTACATTTTCCGGAGGCGAGACGCTGATGCAGCCCCGGTTCCTGTATGCGATTGCAAAGAAATGCAGGGAATATCACATCAATGTTGCGATAGAGACCTGCGGATGCGGGGATTATGAAGCTTTTGCCCCCTGTCTGGACTACATAGATTTTATTTATTTTGACATCAAGCATATGGACAGTGGAATGCACCAGAAGATTACAGGCAGGCCAAACGAAGAGATTCTGGAGAATCTAAAAAAGATCAGCGCCCATGGCAATGAAATCTGTGTGCGCACCCCGGTTGTTCCCGGGTGGAATGATTCGGATGAAAATATCCGGGCCACGGCACAGTTTATCAGTACTCTGCCTGCTGTACGGCGTTACGAACTGCTTGCATACCACAGGCTCGGCATTAACAAATATAAAATACTGGACATAGAATATCCGCTGCCGGATATTGAGGAGCCGGATACCGGCCATATGCTTCATCTGGTAGAAGCGGCTAATGAAATACTAATTCCTGCAGGAAAGAAATGCTTTTATAACATTGACAACAGCGCAGATGAGTAAAGGGGGTGCCCGGTGCATCACTATGCTGATGGACGGCATCATAGAAAAGCTTGTGAGTGATTGCTAACTTTGGAAGTACAGCAGTATACTCCAAAGTTCAATAAGATAAACAAATTAACAAATTTTCAAAAAGGAGGAAACACAATGAGCAGTAACAAAGTTGAATTCCTAAAGGCGCGGCTGCGCGACACCCATCCGTCTATTTCCCTGGACAGAGCCAGACTGGTAACCGAGTTTTACCGGATTCCATCCGTTGAATCTCCGATTTCCAGGAAGGCACATTTGCTGGAATATCTGTTGAAAAACATGAAAATTTTCATCAATCCACAGTCCATTTTTGTGGGAGATCATGGTGAGAGATACAGATCTGTTCCCGCATATCCGGAATGGGGCTCAAACTGGATACTGGAGGATATCGACACCTTTGATACCCGCTCCACCGACAATATGGAATGGGTGAACCCCGGAGACAAAGAGGAACTGATCCGGATTTGTACGGAATGGAAGGGACATGGTTTCAGAGAAATTGTAGACAGTAAGATTCCAGACGATATGAAGCAGGCCTCTCTGGACGGTTTAATTACAATCGGTTCACGTATCGTTTCAACAGCAAGCCATATGCCGCAGTATGATGTGATTTTCCAGAAGGGCTTCCGCAAACTGATTGAAGAGATTCAGGAAAAGCTGGATCATATAGAGCATTATGACTTTATTACCCAGGAGCAGAAAGATACATGGGAGGGGATGCTGGTCACTTTAAATGCAGCGATTATGTTTGCACACCGTTACGCAGATCTCGCCCGTGAGATGGCAAAGACAGAAGAAGATGAAAAACGCAGAGAAGAACTTCTACGTATTGCCGTGACTTGCGAACGTGTACCGGAATATCCGCCGGAGACTTTCTATGAGGCAATGCAGTTCTTCTGGTTCATTCATTTGATCTATCAGATAGAGAATGCGGGACACAACCATTCGGTCGGACGTTTTGACCAGTTTATGTATCCCTATTTCCAGCATGACATTGAGGCGGGAATCGCTACGGAAGACGATATCGTTGAGATGATCGAATGTATGCTGATCAAGTGGACCGAAATATTCGAGCTGCGTGACCATATTGAAGCAGAGGCCTATGCCGGATTCCCAATGTGGACGAACCTTACCATCGGCGGAATTGATGCAGACGGTAAGAATGCGTGCAACCGCCTGACTTACCTGTTCTTAGAGGCAGCGGACGGGGCACAGACGACACAGCCTGCGATCTCCTTCCGTTATAACAAAAAGATCGACAGGGAAACCTTCAGAAGAGCTCTTGAGCTTACCCAGAAGGGGCTCGGACAGCCGGCATTCTTCAATGATGATATTAATATTCCGCGTGTACTGGCAAATGGCTGCAATGATATCCGCGAAGCCCGTGACTACGCGATTGAGGGATGTGTAGAGGCACAGGTTCCGGGCAAAACGGATTTCCGTCCTGTTGCCGGATTTATCAATATCCTGAAAGTACTGGAACTGACGATGTTCAATGGCGTGGATCCGAAGACGGGCCGCCAGTTTGGGCCTAAGACAGGCACAATGGAAGAGATGGATACCATGGAAAAATTCATGGATGCCTATAAGACACAGCTGTCTTATATCATTGATTACCATCTGAAGGCATATGGAATCTGTTCCGCACTTCATTCTCAGATCTGTCCGACGGTATTTGCATCTACCCTTGTGGACGGTTGTATTGAAAAAGGCCGCATCCTGCAGAAGGATGGCGCAAAATACAGCAGTACCGGTACCTTCATCAGCGGCGTGGCTAATGCAGCCGATTCGCTGGCGGCGATTGACCAAGTTGTTTTCCGCCAGAAACTGCTGACCCTGCCGGAATTGGTTGAGATACTTGCAAATAATTATGAGGGGCATGAGGAATGGCATCAGATGCTCCTAAATAAATATGTGCACTTCGGCAATGATGAAGATTTAGTAGATGATTACTGCCGCCAGGTCGTAACCTACTGTGCAGAAGAAAACCGTGCACATAAGGATTCCCGCTTTGGCCAGTATGAACTGATCCTTCTGAACCAGACTTATAATATCTGGCAGGGACGTGTCGTAGGCGCTACGCCTGATGGCCGTATGGACGGGGAGCCGCTTGCGAACAATGCTTCACCTTCCAATGGTATGGACCGCAATGGCCCGACCGCAGTAGGCAACTCCATCGGAAAGATGGATACAATTATGGTTCCTAAGGGAGTTCTGGTAAACCACAAGTTTGACCCTGCCGTTGCAAAGGGCGAGAAAGGGCTGGAAATGCTGGAATCATTTGTGAAAGGTTACTGCGAAGCAGGCGGGCAGCATGTGCAGATCAATGTGGTGGATTCAGAGACCCTGCGTGATGCCCAGGCACATCCGGAGAACCATAAGAACCTAATGGTGCGTGTGGCAGGCTACTCCGCATTTTTCGTAGAGCTTGACCCGCGTGTACAGGAAAATATCATCGGGCGAACAGAGCATACCAACTGCTGCTAATTTATGGGGGCTTTATCGCACATATCCTGCGGCAGCGCCACCGGTCCGGGCGGCGGAATGCCCTAATAAATCATGCAGGAAGCCGCCCGGGAGAGTGGTGTTTCTCCGGGCGGCATAGAAAGAAGCGTAACAAAAGAACAAGAGAGTAAAAGAATAAGAGAGAGAGGGATACAAATATATGGATAAGAAAAATATGAGCTGGTTCACATTTTTTAAATTAGCCGGTGCGCTGCTTGCATTCCTGATTGGCTCCGGTTTTGCATCCGGACAGGAGACCATCCAGTACTTTTCAGGCTATGGCTATATGGGGATTGCGGTGGGCATCATCAACTTCCTGATGATGTATCTGACTTATGTAGCGTATGCATATGCGGGAAGGACCCGCGGACTGGCCAACCTGAACGAAGTTGCTACATTTTACGCCGGGAAATATGCAGGAAAATTATTTGAGATCTTTGCGTGGCTGTTTGTAGCCTGCTGTTTTATCTTCATGTGTTCAGGCGGCGCATCTACATTTAACCAGCAGTGGGGCGTACCGATGCCGATCGCTACCGCTATCATGGTAGTGGCTGCTGTAGCAACCGCAATCTTCGGGTTGAAGCGCACGGTTGACGTAATCGGATGGCTTGGGCCGGTTATCGTCTGCTTTACTTTGATCGTCGGGCTGATATCGGCTTTCACATTCTTCCCACGGATTTCGGAAGGCATAGCCCTTCTCGACAGCGGGGCTGTTACGATTACCCGGGGAACCAATCATTGGCTGACAGCAGGATTTTCTTTCGGAGGCTGTTCCCTTCTTCTGGTTTCCAACTTTGTTTCTACCCTGGCATATGACCAGCGTGAATATAAATTTGGCCGTTTCAAAATGATTCTTTTTACAGGCGCATTCTTCATTTCCGCAGTTTCTGTCCTGATGGGGCTGAACCACTTGGGAAATATTGAAGAGGCTGCAACAGTTGCGATTCCTAACCTGGCACTGGCTTCCCATATCATGGGTTCCGTGGGCACGCTGTTTGCGGTTGTCATCATATTGGCCATATATTCCACAATCTGTCCGTCACTGTGGAATACCATTAACTTTTTCATTAAAGATGATAAAAGCCCGAAATACAAGATTGCGATTGTAGGATTTGGTGTGCTCACTTATGTACTGTGCCTCTTCGTGCCATATCAGAAGCTGCTGGGTGTTATTATGACCTACTGCGGCTACACGGGATTTATCGTATTCTTTGTGATTGTGATCCGGTACTTTATGGTAAAATCCAAGGACGAAAAAGAGGGAATCAAGGCTTAATCCATCCGGTAATCTGATGGAATAAAAAAAATTACTAAGCTTAGGAGGTTTTATCATGTTTAGACCAGTTGCACAGCTGCCTTTGGATTACAGCGTATTTAAAGATAAAAAGTCCATTTTCTCTTGGGCGCCGTCCGGAGCAATTCTTTTTGGAAACGGTGCTGCAGCAAAGACAGGGGAAGAATTGAAAAAATTGGGTGTAAATAAGGCGACGCTCGTAACGGATCAGGGGCTGGTGAAGTTCGGGATTGCTGCAAAGATCATGGAATCTGTTGAAAATGCGGGCATCGAACTGAACGTATACGACCAGTGTGAACCGGATTCGTCCGTAGAGACCGTGGAAAAAATCGCAGATTTGAGCAAAGATGCAGATGTCATAATTGGCCTTGGCGGCGGGAGTTCTATGGATCCCGCCAAGGCCGCCGCAATTGTTGTCACGAATGGCGGCAGCATCAGGGATTATCAGGGGTGTGACAAATTCAGGACCGCACCGCTGCCCATTGTAGCCATCCCGACTGCGGCGGGGACAGGAAGCGAGTGTACGCCGTTTGCAGTGATTGCAGACCGGCAGAGAGAATGGAAGATGCCGATCGGCGGTACCGGGATCATGCCGGCGCTTGCGATCTGTGACCCGGAACTGACCTATTCCCTTCCGGCAGGTATTACTGCGGCAACGGGGATGGATGCACTGACCCATGCAATTGAGGCTTACACATCCCGCTGTACGGAACCCATTTCCGATGCGCTGGCATGCCAGGCTGTAAAATTGATTGCAGGCGCCCTGCGTCCGGCAGTTTACCGCGGTGACAGCGACAAGGACGCCCGCTATGATATGATGATGGGCGCCATGCTGGCAGGCTATGCATTTACTACGGCCAGCCTTGGGATTTCTCATTGCATGGCACATCCTTTGGGGGCGCAGTACCATGTTCCGCACGGTGTTGCGAATGCCCTGTGCCTTCCGGTGGTGATGGAATTCAACATGGGGGCCTGGCCGGAGCGTTATGCAGATATTGCCGGTTTCTTCGGGGTCAATACTGCGGGGTTGTCCGTAAGGGAGGCAGCGAAAAAGGGCGTTGCGTGTGTCTATGAACTTCTGGAGGATATGCCGGTTCCGCCGCTTGCATCCTTCGGGGTGACAGAAGAGAGCCTGGAACGTCTGGCCGACGATGCAATGCTGGGCGGCGACCGTCCCAACAATGCGAGGATGACGACAAAGGATGATTTTATCCGCCTGTACAGGAAGGTTATGGAGCTCAAGAAAGATGAGAAAATTTAAAAAGCTTGTAGTGCTGGAACCTGTCCGGTTTGATAAAGCGGCAGAAGAAGCACTGTTTGAATATGCGGAAAATGTACGGATCTACCGCGACATTCCTCCTGATGACGCGGAAAAAATCAGACGTATGAAGGATGCAGAAGCTGTGCTTGTGTTCTATACGAGCCAAATCGGTGCACAGGTGATTGAGGCCTGTAAGGATCTCCGGTACATCGGAATGTGCTGCAGCCTTTATACGCCGGCAAGCGCGAATGTGGATATCAGTTATGCCCGGGGAAAAGGAATCACTGTGACTGGAATCCGGAAGTATGGTGACCAGGGCGTACCAGAGTTCATCTCGAGTGAACTGGTGCGCCTGTTCCACGGATTTGGACCGAGGCGCTGGCAGGAAGAGGAAATGGAGCTTACAGGAGTAAAGCTCGGTATCGTGGGAATGGGAGATGTGGGCACAGCAGTTGCAGAATTAATGCTTGCATTTCAGATGGATGTTTATTATTTCAGCCGGACCCGCAAGCCCGGTATAGAAGACAAGGGTGCAAGGTATCTGCCATTTCACAGGCTGTTGGAAACGGTGGATGTGCTCACGACACATCTTCATAAGAATACGGTCATCATGACGGAGAATGATTTTAAGCGCTTTGGAAATGGGAAAGTGCTGATCAATACGACTTTTACACCGCCTTACCCGCTGGATGCGCTAAAAGGCTGGCTTCAGCAGCCGGGTAACTATTATATAGTGGACAGTGCGGTTTCTATCGGAGGGACGGATGGAGAAATCTATCAGATGTCGAATGTGATCTGTCCGGATGTCATAGCGGGGCAGTCTGTTCTGTCAGGCGTCCTGCTTAGGAAGAAGGTATTACAGAATATAGAAGAGTACCTGTCTTCCCAAGACTTTTGATACCCGGTCTTGCAGCAATCAATTTTCAGACACACTGCCAGGGCACGGGATCGGCTGCTCGAAAGAGCATATTATATTTTAAGTTAAGGAGAGAGCTTATGCGAGAAATTATATCAACTTCATCAGCCCCAGCGGCTATTGGACCTTATTCTCAGGGAAATCAGATCGGGAAACTGCTCTTTTTATCGGGGCAGCTTCCGGTTGATATGGGGACTGGTGCTTTTCCGGAAAGCGTAGAAGAACAGACGGAGAAATCACTGACCAATATCCGTTCCATTCTTGAGGCCAAAGGAGGTACGATGGATCACGTTGTAAAGACAACAGTATTCCTTAGCGACATGAACCATTTTGCCGCCATGAACCGTGTATACGAGAAATTCTTCACAACAGGCGCGTATCCCTCACGCAGTGCGGTAGAAGTGGCAAGGCTGCCCAAGGATGCACTGGTGGAGATTGAGGCAATTGCCTATATTGAATAATCTTAACAGTTCAGGCGGGCGTGAACTGTTACACATTATCTCATGGTTTACAGACCGCCCTATATATGGACAACTGCATCAAGTAAGGAGAAAAAGACATGAAGTACAACTTTGATGAAATTATTGACCGACGCCATACAAGCTGCATGAATACGGACGGGTTCAGACAGTACATTTTTCATGCGGACGAAAACATGAAATTCCCCTATGCGGATGAGGAGTTTATCCGCATGTGGATTGCGGACATGGAGTTTGCCACACCGGACTGCATTATCGATGGGATACAAAAAAGACTTGACCGGAAGATTTTCGGATATACCAGACTTTTCGGGGATGCGTATTTTCAGGCATTTCAGGCATGGACCAGAAAACTATATGGCTGGACATTTCCTCAGTCAGATCTCTACATATCCCATGGAGTTATCCCTGCGTTATATGAACTGACCGGCTATATATGTGAGCCGGGCGATAAGGTACTGATTCTGACTCCGTCCTATGCATACTTCAAGTATGCCGCAGAATATAACAATGTGGAATATGTCTGTTCAGACCTGTTGAACCGGAAAGGGGACGGCTATTATGAAATGGATTTTGAGGATATCAGGAATAAGGCGGCAGACCCGGATGTGAAATTATGCATATTCTGCAGTCCGCACAATCCTTCCGGGCGCATCTGGACAGAGAAGGAACTGCGTACATTCGCAGATATCTGCCTGGAGAATGGATTGTTAATTATCTCGGATGAAATCCAC
The DNA here is from genome assembly GCA_000509105.1 of Clostridiales bacterium VE202-21. GTDB lineage: Bacteria > Bacillota > Clostridia > Lachnospirales > Lachnospiraceae > Faecalicatena > Faecalicatena contorta. The sequence goes on from BAIF02000098.1 coordinate 10,641, forward strand.
TGTGACCTTATCCGCAGCGGGCTTTCACACATTCCCCTTGCTAAGCTGTATCCCAATAGTGACAGAATTATCACCTGCATGGCCCCGAGTAAGACATTTAATACCGCCGGACTGCAGTTTTCCAATATTATCATTCCGAATGAGGATGTACGCAAACTTTGGCTGGCACGGCATAACTTTGATCTCAACCCGCTTTCGCTGGCGGGTGCGCAGGCAGCTTATGAAGGCGGATACGACTGGATGATGGAACTGAGGCAGTATCTGGATGCGAATTTCGAATTTGTGCGGGATTATCTGGAGAAGCATCTGCCGAAAGCCGTATTTCGCATTCCTGAGGCAACCTATCTTGGATGGGTAGATATTGGGGCATATGTGGAAGACGGTATGAACCTGCCATTGTTCTTTGCGGAAAATGCGGGAGTACTGCTGGAGGGAGGCAATATGTTTGTCCAGAATTCAGACACGTACATCCGCCTCAATGTGGCCTGCCCAAGGGCCCTGCTTGCTGAGGGGCTTTCGAGAATCTGCGGGGCTCTGAATAGACGTGAACGGAAGTGACATTAAAGGAATACTTTAAAGCAGAAGAGGGGGAACAGATATGAACGGGCTGGAGATTTCAAAGAGATACTTCACAGCCTGCGGTTTGCCGATGCTTCAAAAGGAGTTCAGTGACTATACCCAGGTGATTGCCGCGGGGCTGGCGGGCCAGGGGTCAGAATGTCTTGGATTTGATGATGAGATTTCACGGGATCATGACTGGGGGCCCGGCTTTTGTCTCTGGCTTCCACAGAAGTATTATGATGAGATCGGCGGGGCGCTTCAACTGGCGTATGATGCCCTGCCGGGATGTAATGGCGGCTGTACAGATTCTTTCTATACCCCGGAACGAAGAAAACGGGTGGGCGTACACTCAATCGAAGAGTTCTACAGCAGTCTGATCGGGTATCCAAGGGCTCCGGATCATAACCTGGAGTGGCTGAGGGTACCGGAACATTATTTTGCTATGTCGGTGAACGGGGAGGTGTTCTGTGATCCTCTTGGAGAATTTACTAAGATCCGTAATATATTGGCTGGATTCTTTCCGGAAGATGTATTAAAAAAGAAGCTTGCTGGTAAGTGTGCGGCAATGGGGCAGGCGGGACAGTACAATTACGCCAGGTGTATCCAGCGCAGGGATTTTGCGGCGGCAGCCCTGACGTGCAGCAGGTTTGTAACGGCGGCGCTTGGAGCGTTGTATCTTTTGAATGGGAGGTATATGCCCTTTTATAAGTGGGTATTCCGTGGAGCAGAGGAATTATCCGAACCGAAGGGGTGCGCTGAAGAACTGAAGAAGCTGATACTTTTGTCGGATGTGAATGAGAGTGTAAAAAAGGCTCTGCTGATTGAGCGGGTGTGTATTCAGATTAGTAAGGAAGTTATCCGCCGGGGGTGGTCCCGGGCCGGCGACAGTTTTATGCAGTTTCATGCGGAACAGATTATGGAACATATTACAGATCCCGTGCTGCGGAGTCTGCCGGTTATGGCAGGGGAGTCATGAGCGGCAGTATGTTAGGAGATGCTGATAAGAAGCAGTTGTTTTATAAATGCGTGTCGTGAAACATCTTTATAAAGTTAAAAGGAGCAGTATAACATGTATGAGTTATACTGCTCCTGTGTCCTGCTTAGTGAAAGGGGTCTGACCCCTTTGAGGTTTTTTTAAGTCCATTACAGTCTCTTCACTTCAGCCCCTCCGCTGACACTCTCAAAGCGGAAGGAAGCTCCTCCACCCTTATAGGTACCCCGTCCTTCTTTATGTGTCATCTCGAAGTCGCAGTTAAAATAACCGCTGACGGTGTCCAGTTTGTAAGTGAATCCGTCGTTCTCCGGTATGGTAAAGGATGCATTGCCACTGACACTGTCGGTTCTTATCTTATTCGGGCAGACTTTTGAGGTTACGGAGATGAGCCCGGATACAGTATCGGAATCAATATTTTGGAAGCTTCCTTCTACTTGTACATCGCCGCTGGTTGTATTCGTCTCCAGTTTGCCGTCCACATACAGTGTGTTTCCGGTCAGACTTCCACTGGTACTGTCCATGGAGAGCCCATCGGTTTTGCAGCCGGTCAGATCAAAATCACCGGACGTGGAATCCAAGCGGAACTGGCTTGCCGTTATTCCGCTTATTTCTGCATCTGCGGAGATCGTATCAATCCGGAACGAGCCCATGGATTCTGCTGTTTTCTCCGGAATTTTAACAAAAAGTTCCTTATGAAGAGTGGAGTTGTTAAAAAAGACCCTTTTCTGTGCCTTCTGATATTGAATGATCAGTTTGCCGTTTTTAACATAATATTGAAGCTGTTGTTTTTCGCTCAGGTCCTGTAATGCTTTTTCATAAAACTGTACGGTCTCGCCGTCGTATGCCGCCACATGGATCCGCCCGTCAAGCCAGTTGAGTTCCAGGTCTTTTATTTCATTTCCGTCGATCTGGGCACTTCCTGTTTTATATTTTCCTGAATCAGCATAGTAGTAACCGTTGTTGATTCCAATGGAAATGACGTTGATCTTTCCGAACAGACCTAGAATAAGTATTACAATCAGTGCCACAGCCGCGATTGTCCAGGCTATGATCCTGATGACTGCCGATTGCCTTCTATTCATGATTGCCTCCTATTTTTTTAGTTCAAATATAGCCTTTAGGATTCCTTCCACTGCAACACCGATCAGGAATATGACCCAAGTGATATGCCATGCCATTGTCCAGAAGCTGACTACGATATAAATGACCACAATGACAGCCCAAAGTGCGCTGCTGAGCGCTCTCATTGCCCTGCGGCTGGAATCCGTCTGCTCCTGCCATTCCTTGAACTCTTCCACGATTGAGTCATCGGTTCTCTGGTAGCGCGGTTTGGTCAGGTTGTTGTAAATAAGAAGTGCCGTTGCGACAGCAATCATAATAAACATGAGAGCCGGTGCTAGTTTGTTCTCGAAAATAGTATCGGAGAGCAGGATAGGAGGGAGAACGCTCATAATGTACATCATCACTGCAACAGAAATCAGGACTGCCGACTTCCTGCGTCCCTTATCCAGCGCTTCTTTCGTTATAGGCAGGCCTTCGGAGGATGGCGCGCCGTGAAGCCCTGCCAGGAGCTCATCCATATCGCCGATGCTTGCAACCGCTATGTTGTATGCCGCCTCGGGGGTTCTGCCTTCTGCGATCATGTCGTGGTATTTATCGACCAGATTCTGCAGAATCTCTTCCTTTAACTCTACGGACTTCCTGGTCGGTTTGACATCCCGGAACAGATGATCCATATATGCCCTTAATTTATTTTCCATGTGTATCCTCCTTCTTCTCACCACTCCTGATTAAAATATCAATGAGCCCTTTGGCTTCCTCCCACTCCGCTTTCATCCGCTGGTAAGCCAGATCCCCCTCCGGCGTGATGGAATAGTAACGCCTTCGGGCGCTGTGTTCTCGTCCCCCCAGTAAGAACAGATATATCCCGCGCTTTCCAGCCGACGAAATGCCGTATACAGGGTGGCTTCTTTGAGCTCATACTGATTGTCTGTCTTTATCTGAATGTCTTTATTGATCTTATATCCATAACTGTCTTCTTCGGTCAAATGGGCCAGAATGATTGTGTCCGTATGTCCGCGAATCAAATCGGATGCTATTGACATATATTCATACCTCCTTTTCTGTACTTACATTTAACCATAGCATACCTCGCCTGTCAATGTATATATGGGAATAAAATATATTCATGACAAATGTCATGTGGTTTTATGGTATAGAAACCTCTTTTGAAATTTCCAATATCATAAAAATTAGCGGGGGATGCAAACGCCGTGATAAGGTATTGAAGTATTGTTAGAAGTTTTCAGTTTTTTACATGGAAGTTTGCCGTACTTATTGATATAGTAGATATGGTGTAGCAGCTGTTTGAAGAAGCAGGAAAAACAAGGATAGATGAAGCTGTAAAATGCATGGTGGAAATATATGGATTAGGGGCTAAAACAGCATTGGGGTATGGCGTTGTAGAAATGCAGTAAGTGTTAAAATAATAAAGTGCGAATCAGTAGCGGACAGGAATTTCCCGGGAGATTCGCACCTTAAAAATAAGGAGCGGAAGGGGATACAGATGGAAAAAATACAAATTTAATGAGATGAATCAATTGATTTTGTGGTAAATGTATATTATTATGATCTTGAAGTAAAGCAAATTTATTTAGTTTTGCTGTCACCGCTTGCGTATGCGGTGTGGATCGAAATTCCTTGGATTTTTTCGTTGCGATAAATTGGTAACCGTCACCGCTTGCGTATGCGGTGTGGATCGAAATTTTAAATTCTTTTAACCCAATCCCGTCATTTGAGTCACCGCTTGCGTATGCGGTGTGGATCGAAATTCCTTTTCTTTTTATTTATTTAAACCTTACGGGTCACCGCTTGCGTATGCGGTGTGGATCGAAATCCGTATTCTTGGAAATACCCTGTATTAGCAAAGGGTCACCGCTTGCGTATGCGGTGTGGATCGAAATTTTTCATGGTTTCGAATTTGTTTTTCACTTTTCCGTCACCGCTTGCGTATGCGGTGTGGATCGAAATCCATCCAGCTCAAAATCAACCTCTGTCGGAACGTGTCACCGCTTGCGTATGCGGTGTGGATCGAAATATTGTAAACTTCCACCACCGCGACATAATCAATGTCACCGCTTGCGTATGCGGTGTGGATCGAAATTGTCATATTGTAGTAATTGTCAAAAATCATAAACCGTCACCGCTTGCGTATGCGGTGTGGATCGAAATTACGATTTACCCCCACAACGTAACATAGTAGCAACGTCACCGCTTGCGTATGCGGTGTGGATCGAAATAGTTTTGACATCTTTCCAGTTTTACTGTTTAGCGTCACCGCTTGCGTATGCGGTGTGGATCGAAATATCCATGTTAACAGTTCCGAAAACCATTGCGTTGTGTCACCGCTTGCGTATGCGGTGTGGATCGAAATCGCTTGTGAGAATTATTTTTACAACCACTGGATCGTCACCGCTTGCGTATGCGGTGTGGATCGAAATCGTATCAATGATATCGCTGTCAGCAGTTTCAGAAGTCACCGCTTGCGTATGCGGTGTGGATCGAAATTCCAACATTTTTGTACGACCATATGATTTTTGCGGTCACCGCTTGCGTATGCGGTGCGGATTGAAATAATCATGTAGATTAAAGTCAGATTGGGGTCCTCTAGTCACCACTTGCGTATGCGGTGTGGATCGAAAAAAATAAGATTACCAGCTAACCCACCGGGAAAAGCCATAGTCACCATCCAAGTACCTCGAATAATAATTAATTTGCTTTTAAGCTGAGATAAATTTTCGATGTACTAAGTATGGTTTAAAATCTTCTTGATATATCCTCTGCATCTATTCTTTTGTCGTAAGTTAAATGAGACGCCACAGTAAAAAATATTACATGCTATTTTTAACATGTTATAGGCAAGAATTCCCCTTCCTCTTTAGGTGGAGGATGAATTGCAATTAGCCTATCGGCGAAAATAGCTATATACCATATCTGGTACAGAAGATTTTTTCTGAAATCTAATATCAAATTCTTTGATAAAATTCTTTTCTAAACTATGGACGAACACTCGTTCTGTTATGGCAAGCATGATATAATGTAACCAGTCGATAAATTGAAGGAGTGGTGAATGTAACGGAATTAGACCGTAATGCACATTCAGCATATTTGCTCTGTTACCATCTGATTATGGTAGTAAAATCTCGGAGAAAAGTGATCCATGATTATATATCGGATCGGGCCAGGGATATATTTGAATATATTGCGCCTAAGTATGGAATTACGTTGGAAGAATGGAATCATGACATAGATCATGTTTATGTGATATTCCGTGCAGAGCCTAGGAGTGAAATCAGCAAATTTATCAATGCTTATAAGAGTGCCAGTAGTAGACTACTGAAGAAGGAATATCCACAGATTCGCGAAAAACTATGGAACCCATTTAGGGCGATTGAGAAAGAAGCCCCCACTTCAAATCTATGATTAAGTGGTGGGAGCATGTCACGTTTGTTTCACTATAATTAACCTTTAGAAGAAAAAAACAATTATTAAGGACAATATTATGTTAAAAGCAATCGTTATTGGAAGTCCTGGTGCAGGAAAAAGTACATTTGCCCGGAGACTTAGAAATTTGACCGGATTACCGCTATATTACCTGGATATGCTGTGGCATAAGCCGGATCAAACAAATATCACAAGAGAAGAGTTTGATACGCTGTCGAATGATATTATAAAAAAAGACAGCTGGATTATTGACGGTAATTATCAGAGAACACTTGCAGAACGTCTGAAAGCATGCGACACTGTTTTTCTAATGGATTATCCGCTGGAAACCTGCCTTTCAGGTGCAGAATCCCGGATAGGAAAAAAACGCGAAGATATGCCATGGGTCGAATCGGAATTTGATGAAGAACTTAAACAATGGATTATTGATTTTCCGGATAAACAATTGCCGCAGATATATGAACTGCTGAATAAATATCGGAAGGAAAAAGAGATCATTATTTTTAAATCAAGAAAAGAAGCAGATGATTATTTGCGTAATGCCAGTAAAAAAGTATCCACAGGGGCACCCCTCAGTGCATGCTCTGCGGGCAGGTTTGCAGCAGAGCGGCAGAATAAGGCATATATGTTGCAGCAGCGTCACAAAGCAGAACCGCTCTTTGCAGGCTGGGATGAGACGCTTATTTGGTCATGCCTGCAGAATGTGATGGGGCACATATATGTGGATAATACAGACGCGCCCAACTCTGCCATGGCTATGTTAGGAGACTTTTGCTTTCTGGCGGGAAAACCAGATGAAGAATTAGCCGCATATAAGCCCGATTGCTGCAAACAAGAGTTTATGATTATGATTCCGCAGACTGATCAGTGGAGCGGGGTGATTGAAAAGTATTACGGGGAAAAGGCGAAAAAGGTTGTGCGCTATGCCTTTAAAAAGGAAAAAGAGGTCTTCAACAAAGCGGCATTAGAAGCAGCAGTTGCCGGGCTGCCGGCGGATTATCGTATAGAGATGATAGATGAATCCATTTTCAGGCAGTGCAGTCTTTTCGAATGGAGCCGGGATCTGGTATCTCAATATAAGGAATATCCAGAGTATCGGGACCATGGTTTGGGAGTGGTGATTTTGAAAGAAGATGAGATTGTTTCCGGTGCATCTTCTTATGCAGGCTATATAGGCGGAATCGAAATAGAGATTGATACAAAGGAAGAATATCGCAGACAAGGTCTCGCTTATGCTGCCGGTGCAAAGCTGATTTTAGAATGCCTGGAACGGGACTGGTATCCCAGCTGGGATGCTCAGAATAAAGGGTCTGCCGCATTGGCAGAAAAGCTGGGGTATCATTTTGACCATGCCTATAGTGCTTATGAGATTTGGGGATATGGATGCAATAATGGAGAATGAGAATGAAGCGAAGGAATATATGGAAGACTTGATCTTGGAAGAAATTTGATTGAAATATCACAGGCACTGCTCGATTTAGATTCTAATGATGCGCTTAAGGTGATGGGGTGGCCGGATCATCATTTTACCTCGCAGGGGTTATATATGACATACAGATGTCATGTTTTATATGTTAACCTAAATATAGAAAATAATCGTTGCGCAGGTTATGTGGCGGAGAAAAGAGGAAAAACATATATGAAATTGATTGCATTGACAAAGGAAAATCTGGAGAAGGAACATATCTGCTGTGCAATTTCCAACAATAAGGACTGCCAGGTTGCCTCCAAGAAGGCATGGCTGGGGGACAGGCTGGACGAAGGCCTGGTATTTTTGAAGGGGGATGTGCGGGGGAAATGCTTTATAGAATATATTCCCGCGGAGTCGGCCTGGGTGCCGGTCAAAGCGCCGGGATATATGTATATTGACTGCTTCTGGGTATCCGGTAAGTTTAAGGGACAGGGATATTCCAGTCAGCTGCTGGAAGAGTGTATTCGGGACAGCCGAGAAAAGGGGAAGAAAGGGCTTGTTGTACTGTCTTCCGCAAAGAAACGGCCATTTCTGATGGATCCAGGATATTTGAAGTATAAGGGATTCGAAACTGTGGACACGGCAGAACCCTTTTATGAGCTGATGTATCTGCCATTTACTGAAAATGTGGACAAACCGGCATTTATGAAACATGCAAAAAAGCCGCATGTGGACGAGAAAGGATATGTAGCATACTATACAAACCAATGTCCGTTTACGGCAAAATATATTCCGATTCTGGAGGCGGCAGCACTCAAAAATCAGGTGCCGTGGCACTCGGTAAAAATCGAAACAGCAGAACAGGCTCAAAGTGCACCGGCGCCCTTTACCTCTTTCAGTCTTTTCTATGATGGTGAATTTGTAACAAACGAGATATTGTCGGAAAAGAAGTTTGAGAGTATGATACAGAAAAAGAATTAATTGTGTTACTGTTCACAGGCAAGCCTGTAAACAGTAACACCGCCTGCTCATTTAAAGCTGCCTTCAGCGAGGGCAGGCTCATCGGTTGTTTTACGTTGTTGCTCCAGCCCATCACTACGCTGATAGGTTGGGGGAGCGAACAGTAACCAAATTGTTGCAAATAAAGAAAGATTCTTATCTGCTCTTGACAGGCTAATAACCGCTAGCTATACTGAGAATGTAAAGCGAGTGGTTATTAGCCTGTCCGTTTACTGTGCAGAGCAGGTTGATATTTGCAGAAAGAAAAGAGGGAAAGGATGCAGACATTTGAATTAGAAGAATATTTAAGCGGTGGTGTAGAAAATATTATAAAGGGGATACTGAAAGCTTCCCTGGACAATCCGAAGGAAAGTGCGTTTATGGTACAGTATGCAGCGGCTTCGAGGGCAGCGCGGAAACTGCGCCAAAAAGCGGAAGCGGGAGGGGAACATATTCCTCCGTTTTTAATAGCAAGTATTACCAGTCTGTGCAATCTCCACTGCAAAGGCTGTTATGCACGGGCAAACCATCTGTGTGAGGAAGAGATTACAAAGAGGCAGATGGCCCGGGAAGAGTGGGGCAGCCTTTTTTCACAGGCCGAGGAGACCGGAATCGGCTTTATTCTGCTGGCAGGAGGGGAACCGTTATTAAGGCGGGATGTCCTGGAAGAGGCGGCAGTACATAAACGGATTTTATTCCCTGTGTTTACAAACGGGACTATGCTGGATGCGTCCTATGAACAGTTATTTTCCGATCACAGGAACCTGGTGCCGGTTTTCAGTATTGAAGGAGAGCGGGGAAGAACAGATGCGAGGCGTGGAGACGGCGTTTATAAAATATTGTCAGATTCCATGGAACGGATGAAAAAAGCGGGAATTCTGTTTGGCACATCTATTACTGTGACAAAAGAAAATATAGCAGAAGTGACTTCCTGCGATTTCACAGAAGAACTCGATAAGGCCGGGTGTAAAGCCGTGATTTATGTAGAATATGTTCCCGCTGACGGGAAGACGCAGGAACTGGCGCCGGATGATACAGACCGGGCATTTATGGATAAAAGGCTTGCAGAACTTCGAAGCCGGAATACGTCCATGCTGTACATATCCTTCCCGGGAGACGAGAAATCATCGGGCGGCTGTCTGGCGGCGGGCAGGGGATTTTTCCACATCAACGCGGACGGAGGGGCAGAACCGTGCCCGTTTTCCCCATATTCAGATACAAATATCCGGGGGAAAAGTCTGCGGGAAGTGCTGCGTTCCCCTCTGTTTGCGAGGCTTCAGGCCGGTGGGCTGCTGGATGCAGAGCACAGCGGCGGCTGTGTACTGTTTGGACGGGAGCGTGAAGTACAGGCGCTGCTGCAATGCGAATAAATCATGCACATTTAGAGGAGACACGTATGACAACGAAAGAACGGATTATAGAGGAAGCGTTGACGCTCTTTGCGGAAAAGGGATATCAGGGAACCAGTGTGAAGAATATTGCGGATGCAGTGGGGATCAAAGACAGTTCTCTGTATAAACATTATAAAAGCAAACAGGAGATTTTTGATACGATTGTACAGGAGATGTCCCTTAGGATGGAACGGATCTCTCTGGATTTCGGCCTTCCGGGTGAATCGGATATGGGAGAGGCCGCCGCATTGTATGGCGGTCTCTCGCTTGAGGCATTGCTGGCACTTAGCAGGGGCATCTTTCTGTTTTATCTGAAGGACGAATTCGCTGCCAGGTTCAGAAGGATGCTGACGATAGAGCAGTACCGCAGCAAAGACATATATAAAGTATACCGCCAGATCTTTATGGAAGCCAGCATCTCCTATCAGAGCGCCCTGTTTGAAGAAATGTGCAGGAGGAGAATCTTCAGAGAGGCAGATCCGGAAGTGATGGCTCTTCACTTTTATTCCCCCATTTTTTTCCTCCTTAATAAATACGACCAGGAGCCGGAGCAAGAAGAGGAAGCGCTTATGGTTCTTGAGCGGCATGTGAGAGAGTTTGCACGCATTTATCAGGTGGAAAACTGAAACAGTAAAAAAGGTTTCGGCGGGTTATATGCTCTGGGAGGACTTCCAGAGCACCGTCCATTTCTGATGCTCTACATAGTAGAGCAGATGGAAGAGATAGCGGCGGGCATCGACCACTGCATCACATTCGTATTCTACGGTGGGAATGCCGCAGTAATTCTTTTTTTCAAAGGAAAGTACATGCAGATTTGTCAGTGTGCGGATCTCGCCGTCCTCCCCCTGGAATTTGATCAGTTTTGGGATAGCGGTTCCGGTGCTTGTATACCAGACACCGCAGGCCACTGGTTCCTGGCGTCCCCGGATCTTTCCGGCATCCGGTGTATGAACATTAATTCCGATTCCCATACCCATAACTTATATACCTCCTGTCTTATAGCGTAAGATACACATCAGCTTTTTCATCTCTTAACAAATCTCCTGTATTAAAAAATAAAACTATCTGCCGGAGTAAAATTATTCGATGCAGAGGAGGGAATAGTCTACATCTCGCTTTTCCCGGGAAATGCCTCCCTCCAGATGGTCGATCGGCGTATCCAGAAAGGCGGCCCGCCGGACCGCATCCATGCCATATCTCTTCCGGATGGAATCGATAGTGCTGTCCCATGCTTCCAGCTTTGCGTAGTCCGCTGTATCAAAAAGGCTCATTTGCCGAAGGGCCGTTCCATCCTGCAGCCTGCCTGTATGGATGCCCAGATGACGGATTGCTGTTCTGCCATCCCAGAGCTGGTCAAACAGGCGGCACGCAGACCGGTACAGCTCCGTGGTAATGTTAGTGGGGTTATCCAGAATCATCTGATGGCTGGCATAACTCAGATCAAAGCTTTTGATTCCTACAGACATCAGTTCTGCCTGCACCTGATTCTCCCTGAGCCTGGAACCCACCGTTTCGGCAAGCCCCAGAAGTACCAGGTGGGCGATCCCAGCATCCGTCACATCAAAGGCAATGGTGGTAGAATTGCCGAACCCCTTCTGCGGCGGCGGTTCAGGCTCCACAGAGGAAAAATCAATTCCATTGGCAAAAGCCAGATAACCTTGCCGTGTTTTTTCAGATGAGAGGAGAGAAGCTCGGGATCGCTTGCCGCAAGCTCGCCAATCGTTCGGATACCAAGCTTCAGGAGCTTGGAGGCCGTGGCCCTGCCCACAAAAAATAAATCCGAGACGGGCAGAGGCCACATTTTCTCTTGGATTTCCTCCGGGAAAAGGGTGTGGACCCGGTCAGGCTTGCGAAATCCGCTGGCCATCTTTGCCAGCAGTTTATTGCTGGAAATCCCTATATTTACGGTAAAGCCAAGTTCTTCACGGATGCGGTCCCTGATCCTCATGGCGGTTCCGGCAGGACTTCCAAAGAGGTGCAGGGTGCTGCTCATATCCATAAAGGCCTCGTCAATACTGTACTGTTCCACCGTGGGCGTATATTCATTCAGGACCTTGATAAAGGCATCGGAACATTTCTGGTAAAGCCCATAATTGGGGGGAACCATATAAAGGGCGGGACATTTCTGACGGGCCTCCAGGACCGTCTGCCCGGTATGGATGCCGAAGCGTTTTGCAGGAGTACTTTTGGCAAGAATAATGCCGTGCCTTGCCGCCATATCCCCGGAGACCGCGGAAGGAATGGTGCGCAGATCCAGGGTGCCGCCCAGATGATGAAGACGGTATGCGGCTTCCCAGGAGAGAAACGCACTGTTCACATCAATGTGGTAGATAACAGTCTTCATGGGTACTACCTCCTTTAAAATGATTGTATCAGAACATATGTTCTATATACAAGAGGTAATATTTTCCGGGTAAGGAAGCCTGAATTCGGGGATTCCCGTGGCATAGGGGGCAATGTCATACTGCTGATAGTATATGACAATACTGCGCGGTTCAAGAAAATAACTTTGAGGATTAAAATGCTCCCGTATAAGAGCCGGATAATTATCAAAATAAGAAGAGGGGGAGGCCGCCAAACGCTCTGCGGTCTGCCTCTCAATTTCTTCCAATATGTTCTCCGGATAAGAAGAATTTCCGGAATATATCGTCCGAAGGCAGATGCGGTAACCGGTAGAAAAGTCCCATGTATCTGAGTTCCGGCGGGTCATGCCGTGGGCCCCGCCCATGTAGGTATACTGGTCGTTATAAAGGCTGGCGATAGAATCATGATTCAGTGTAATTTTGAACTGGGTATCCATCTCATAAGAATTAAAGGGAATATGATCATCTTGAATGTACCGGGCACTCTCAACGGCCTGGGGGAAAAGAACTGTTTGGCAGTAATTTTCTGCCGCCCGGGAATGGCAGATATAGTATTGGTTGATCTTCCTGGCGGCAGCTGAGCTGCATGTGGTTGTAAAAAAGGGATAACGGATCTTGTAGATAAAAACAGGGATATTGTGGTAGTACATTGTACTTTCCAATGTTTTTTGGAAAACTGTCTGCATGGCGCCCTCGAAAAAATAAAATTAATATACTATATTGCAAAATGCGGAGAAATATACCTCTCAGAGAATAGGCCTGCACATGAACGGACAAGCTGGCAAAGAGCGCCCGGACCGGCGCCGGGCTCCCGCAGCAGCCGGGAAAACTTCCCAGTATTTTGTGATATTTATCCTGCTCCCATGGGACTCAGAGCTGCAGGGGAGATATTAAGAGGATCTATGCTTATCAATAGCCCCATGTCTTTAGTCCATGCTTCGCTATCGGAATTGCGGACGAGAATCCAGTTCCAGTCAGTGTAGGTGGAATTGGGATTCAGGCTTCCGTCTCCTCCGGAAGCGTCTACATCGAAATTAGACAGCAGGACGAGCGCTTCTTTGGCTTCATACTGTTCGGCCCATTCATCGGCCTGTTTGCGGCTGATTTCTCCGTCATACCACAGGCCGGTCAGGGTACAGCCGGTGAACATTTCTGTAAATTGGTCACGGACAATCTGCTTGGCGTCTTCAATCTCCTGGGCTGCGTATACGCCCGGGGGGCTTTCTGCATTTTCGGCCGGCTGAGTTATCTTTATCTTAACTATAGAAGCGGAATAGAAAAAAGTGGCATTTTAATGATCCAGCTTTTACAGATGATCGGGCAGACATCCATGAGGAGGAAACGTTTCATAAACGAAGAAATGAAGGAAAAAGATTATGAAATTCTATCTATTAAGATGTACTTATTTTACGGAAACAATAGAGAAAAAAATTAGCGGATATTTTTCTAATATAGATGGAGGATTTGTTGATAGGATAGCTGCTTGTTTACAGCAGAAAAAAGTTGTTTCTAAAAAATAGAGGGGGGTCTGATGATATAGAATATGTGCAACTATTAAAAGATAAAAAGATATAACAGAGGTGTCCCCTATTTGATGTCCCCTATTGGTGTATGTAGCGCTAACCATTATTAACACATTTCTGGAATCTTATAATCTGCAGTGAAAGGTAATCGTTCCTTTTGCTATATCCGGAGGAGCGGGATGGAAAAAAACAAATGAAGAATTTAAAAACTTCTGCAAGGGTGCAGATCTAAAGGAAGGTAAGCGTTTTCATTCCAGTGTGTTTCAATCAGCCTTTCGGAAGTAATGGTAATGCTCGGCCCTTCCCGGACAAAAACGACAACATTATTGGAGCGGCTAAAGATGGCCGTGATCTGAAGCTGGTCACTTTTTTCCCACAGGTCTGCCTTTATGGATTGTTCCGAGCAGAAGATGGAATACGGGATCAAATCGTCCAGTGAGATTTCTGAATTTTGCTCCAGCGGACAGTCCCTGTACATAAATAAGGACACCCCAGGTATCACTTTCCGGTATTCCCAGATAAACATATTCTGAGAGGTCATGCGGCTTGGCAATAAAAGCCATGTCAATCAGTCCCCGGTCAAGATGTTCAGCTACAATCGATGTATCGCCGCTGGTGATGTGATAATGAATCCCGGGATAGCGCCCGTTTAGCCTTTTTACGGCTGTAGCCAGATATTTGATCAGATAGGACTCTGCGCAGTTAATATAAATATCCCCGTCTGTAATGTTATCTATGGTGTGAAACTCATTCCGTATCTTATCTGAATGGCTGAGAGGATCTTTGGAATCCTATTTTATAAAGAAGATTATGAGCTTTGGAAAGAGGGGCTCATAATCTTCTTTTTCCATATTATGATTACCGGCAATCCAGCACAGAGTCTCGTACGTGAAGCTGTGTCTTCAAACGGAACAGGCATGGAAAGGCTGAAAAGTCGCCATTCAGCCGTTGAGAAAGGATGCGGATGGTCTTATTTACAATCTCTTTAATTGGATAATCAAGCACTGTAATCGGCGGCATCATGATCTGACCGAAATCAGAATTATCACAAGCAATCAGGGAGAACTCATCTGGGATTTCTAATCCCATAGAAAAAAAGGTGGACACAGCGTCGGTATAGAGCTGATAATCTGATATTATCAGTGAATCCGGGGGCGTGTCGCTGTTTAACAGAGCTAAAAACCTGTCTGTGGAATGGACGGTGTAATCTTCATGGTATGTCAGATGATAATCTTCATGGGCGCGCCGGTATCCTATATTGTCTTCGGAATCGTTCTGCCGGCATGCGGTCATTAAGGCGATTTTTTTATGCTGATGTTTAATCAGATATTCTGTACATGTGTAGATCCCTCCTGCAATATCCGGAAGGATAAAATCTGCAGGGATTCCCTCAAGGTAACGGTTTAGGATAATCAGCGGCACTCTGGTGTCTGGTATATATAATTCTTTGCTCTGAATCTGATAATCTGCCAAAAATAATATCGCATCTACATTTTTCTGGAGAAGAAATTCGATAGTATTTTCCCGGATAGCAGTTTTTGAATGATAGCAACAGAGTGCACAGGAGTAACCCTCGAGTTGAAGCATCTGCTCAATCTGTTCGACCAGCTTAGAGCAAAATGGATCATTCATAGTCGGGACAATGATCCCAACGGTATATGAGCGTGAATTCCTCAGGCTCTGGGCCATGATGTTCGGGCGGTAACCGAGCTTGGCGATTGCAGCTTCGATTGCCTTCGCATTCTTTGTGCGGACATTGCCGCCATTTATATACTTTGAAATGGTAGACACGGCCAAGTTCGTTTCTCTTGAAATATCCTTGATTGTTATAGACATCATTATACCTCTATTTAACAAATTTTACAGAGCCGCGGACGACTAGGTCAGTGTCAACTTGAATATGCTGGACAGGCAGCTCTGTATTTTCATTGATTCGTTCTATCAAAAGACGGACAGAGTTCTGGACTAAATGAAAGAAATCCTGCCGCACCACAGTGATATTAAGAGCTTTGAAGATATTATTGTCGTCAAAGATGATTAACGAAATGTCATCAGGAATTGTAAGCCCATGTCTGTGTGCATAAGTAATGATATCGACGCCCGTATCGTATGTAGAGGCTATAATCGCAGTAGGGGGAAGTGAAGAAGCCAGTAGCCCCGGTAGCTGAGTGTTTTCGAGGTTAGAATTGGGCGTATTGTATATAATATAGTTATCCTTGACCGGGATGCTATAATGCTTTAAAGCCTGTTTGTAGCCGAAAAGCCTTTCGGCGGTCGTGTACAGCGAGTTTGTGGTAATCAGGGCAATACGCTGGTGATTGTGCTGGATCAAATACTCAACAGCCCCGAAAACACCGTTTTTGTTTTGGGAGGTTACAAAATCAGCAGTTACAGTATCGGGCTTATTATCAAGGAATACAATAGGGATGTTCTGTTCCTGTATCAATTTTATAGAAGAATCATCCTGAGAATAGGCGATATAAAGAATTCCATCTACCCGCTTGTCAATCAGAAACTGTACGCTCTGCTGCTCGTTAATACTGTTTACATTATGAGTGCAAATAATAGTGGAATATTCGTGTTCCCATAAAAACTGTTCAACATAAGAAATAACACTTCCCCAGTAGGGATGCCCAATTGCAGGAGAGATGATTCCGATTGTCCGTGTTCTGCGGGTGCGCAGACTGCGGGCAGCAGTGTTGACGGTGTAGCCAAATTTAGCGATGGATTCCTCGATCTTTTCACGGTTGCGGGGAGATACTGGCTTGTTATTGATGTATTTTGATATCGTGGCCAAAGACAGACCAGTGTCTTTGGCGATATCTTTTAATGTAGCTTTCATTTATACATTCCTTTCATTTCTGCCGGATAAAGACGGAAAGAATTAAAACTATCTTCATTATATCTGTATTTATAGGCATTTGCAAGGTGTTATTATGAATGAAACGTTTCGCGATTAAAAAACAAGTAAAATTATTAAAAAAGTAAATATGCACAAATGAATACTAATAAATATATAAAAAATGACGAAAAGAATAAAATATAACAAAATATAATAAAATATATTGAAAAACGTTTCGTTTTATGTATAATAAAATACATAAAACATAAATATTTTTAAACGAAAGGAGAAAGATTTATGAAAAGGTTTCTAAGTGTAGCTGTCAGTCTTAGTCTGCTTCTTACGATGACAGGATGTGCAGGAAAAGAGGGGGCAAAAAGTGGGGATTCTGCTCAGAGTAAAGTATCGGATACGGATAAGTACAACGTAGATGATATGACATTTGAGGATGTGACTATTCGGGTAGCGACTAAAATGGGAGGTGGTGCGGAGGATGCAAATTCAGCGTACTATGAGTCCATGGTGAAGAAGTTCAATGAAATGGATAATGGCATTACGGTTGAGATGACCAACATCACAACGGAACAGGACTATATTGATAAACTCAGTACAGACTTTGCGGCCGGAGATGCGCCGAATGTATTTTATGATTTTGGTGGATCGAGAGATCTGGACTATGTAGCTGCAGGAGCTATTCTTGATTTGGAGCCTTATCTAGAAGCTGATCCACAGTGGCGAGATAGATTTTTGGATTACTGGGAGCCGGGCACATATTCAAGTTACGGATACGATGGTATTTATGCAGTGCCGTGGAGCTGTTATCAGGTGGTTCTCTACTATAACAAAGAGATTCTGGAGGCGAATAAATTAGAAGTCCCCACCACGTTTGATGAGCTGATGGATGCATGCGAAACATTGAAGAGTAATGGAATTGCGCCGTTTCAGGTAGGAGAAAAGTCTGATTTTAGATTTGGGCATCTGCATACAGTTCTCTCCCTTAAAAAGTATGGACCGGATGTTGCAGAACAGCTTGCCAAACGCGAGATGGCTTATGACAGTAAAGAACAGATAGAGATCTATTCCATGATTAAAGAGATGGTGGACAAGGGATATCTAGGCGATAACCTGCTGAACATGGACATGGATCAGGAGGATGCAAAGTTCAAAGCAGGCGAAGCGGCATTCCATTATGATGGGAGCTGGTTTGCAGGAACGGCTGCGGACAGTGACATATTTAAGGAAGGGAAAATGGGTGTTGCAAGATTTCCGGCAATAACACAAGAATATGCAAATGTGGATATGGGAGGTGCGGCAGATGCTTTCTTTATTTCAACGTTAGGAGCTACAGATGAAGAAATCGCTGCTTCTGTCGTATTCCTGAAGTATTTGACTTCGGAAGAGTATGTTGACGGTCTGTTGGAGGCTAACGCCAATACAATGGCAATCAAGAGTAATTACGAGGTGGATAATTATCTGCTGAATGACATTAATACGATTTTAAGTGAGACCGAAGCTTGTAAATCTGACCTTCAAAATTATGATACAGCCAGCCATATGATTACAACTGTCAGAGCGGCGCTGCAAGGGCTGGCAATGGGAAATTCACCGGAAGAAGTTGGAAAGCAGATTGCAGATACGATAGCGGAATACGAATAATCATTCAGGAACTGCCCGTTGATGCGGGCAGTTCGCATCAGAGGGCATAAAAATGAGGAAAAAAAGAAAGTTAGCTGTTCCGGTTCTGTTTTTAATGCCGGCAATCATATTACTGGCAGTGTTTATTGTATATCCGACGATACAGACCATATACCTATCCTTCTATTCATGGAAAGGAATTGCGAATGTACCAAAGTTGTTTGTCGGACTAAAAAATTACGAGAACGTACTGACAAACCAGGGGTTCTGGGATTCACTGAAGAATTGTATGTATTTTCTTGTAGGCGGTTTTATAATCCTGATGCCGCTCTCGTTTATCTTGGCACTGATTATAACGTCCAAGATGAAGTTCACTAAGATTATGAAGACGGCATATTTTATGCCGGTAATGCTGGGGGTTACTGCAGTAGCGCTTATGTGGGTATATATGCTGAACCCGAGCTGGGGAGTATTTGCACAGATTCTGTCGTGGCTGGGACTTGAAGAATGGGTGCAGGACTGGCTTGCGACTCCTACAGTAAATATCTGGTGTGTTGTTCTCGTAAACGAATGGATGTATGCGGGCTATAATATGCTGATTTTTGCGTCAGGCATTGTTGCTATTCCATCCTCGCTTTATGAAGCAGCGGAGATTGATGGTTGCTCTGGGTTAAAGAAAATCTGGTATGTGACGATTCCACTTTGTAAAAATTCATTTAAGGTTTTTTCTATTATCTGTATTACGGGCTGCATTAAGGTATTCGACATCATCTGGGCAATGACAAGAGGCGGGCCTAACGGAGTCAGCGAGTCTCCGGGAATCCTCCTTTATTATGAAGCGTTCCAGTACAAGCTGTATGGCAAGAGCAGCGCGACAGGAGTAATCATGATTGTGCTGGGAATCGTGCTGAGCCTTGTGGTAAATAGAGCTTTGAAGCAGGAAGAATTATAAGGAGAGAGCAGGGCATGAAAAAAAGAGTAACAAGTATTATCTGTTATGGTTTTGCTGTTTTTTGGATGATTATAACGGTTTTGCCGCTTATCATTACATTTTTCTCGTCTTTGAAAAATAATAGCGAGATTAGTCTTGGGCTGTTTAGCCTTCCCCAGATTTGGAGGTGGGAAAACTATATCAAGGCCAATGACATTGCACATGCTGCTACATCGATTACTAATTCGCTGATTCTGGGGCTGGCGACAACGTTTGCGGTAACGATTGTAGGAATGATGGCAGCGTATGTGATTTCGAGGAAAAGGCTTAAGTGGCTGAAATATGTGAACCTTCTTTTTGTGCTGGGAATTATGATTCCGGTGCACTGTACGATGGTTCCAATCTCTAATATTGCAGTAACATTAAATGCAAAGAACTCATATATATTCCTTTTCCTAATCTACATTACATTTAACCTCCCTCAGGCAATCTATCTATATGCGGGATATTTAGATGGAATCGACAGGGAATTGGATGAGGCAGCCATTATTGACGGATGCGGTGATTTTCGGTTGCTGTGGAAGGTTCTGGTACCGGTCAGTAAGCCGATTATCATGACAGAGGCAGTGTTTGTCTTTGTATATGCGTACAGTGAACTGATCTTTTCACTGGTACTTATTACTGATCAGTCAAAGTATACGGTTTCGAGAGGAATCTTGAGCTTTGTGGGAGAGCATTCCGCGGAATATGGACCACAGTTTGCATTTATAATCATGGCGATAATCCCGACAGTTATTATTTATATCCTGTTCCACAATAGGGTTGAGGCAGGGATGTTGTCAGGGGCAGTAAAGGGGTAATGCAAGATGAAAAATGAGATATGGTTTGAGAAACCTGCCGGAAAATTTGTAGAGGCGCTGCCGGTTGGAAATGGCAGTATGGGTGCGATGGTCTATGGAGGAGCCCGGGAAGAGAAGATATCTTTGAATCTGGATACATTTTGGTCGGGAACGGGAGAAAAAAAGGAACTGGAAGTTTCGGACCAAATGATTTATAAAATAAGACAAAAAATTTTGGCGGCAGATTTCGGGAAGCAGAACAGCTGATCCGGGAGAATATGACTTTGACCTATACGGAATCCTATATGCCGGTAGGAAATTTAAGGTTTCGGTTTGAAGATGATGGCGAAATTTCGGGTTATCGTCGTTATCTTGACATGGAGCGTGGACGGGCAGTAATGGAATTCCGAATTGGAGACAAAGGAATATCTTATGAGACATATGCATCCATACCTCAAAAGGCGGTCATCTTACATATAAAAAGTGATACAAAACTGGAGGGCATACGGATTTGGCTGGAATCAGAGCTGAAGCATCAGATTACGGAAGACAAACCGGAAGAGATTTTGTTTCTCCAGAATGAAGCGCCAGGGCATGTGGTGCCTAATTATGTCGAGCATAACGATCCAATCCAGTATTTTGAGGATCGGAAAGGAATCTGTCTGAGCGTTGGAATTAAAGCAATATCAGATGAAGGGAAGGTTCTTCTGAAAAAAGGCGAAATCACAGCTGAAAATATAAACGAACTGACAGTGTACGTATGCATGGAATCAGGATATAAAGGTTTTCGGGAAGAGAGGGTTGAGGATTTTAAGCTTTTGAATAAGCGATGTAAAGAGCAAATCCGAAAGGTGTCGGGAAACTTGGCCAAAAACCTGCAAAAAGAACATGCAGAAGCATGGGCGAAACTGTTTCGACGGGTCAAGCTAGAGCTAGAGGGGGCAGATTATTCTGAACTGCCGTTGGATAAAAGACTGGAGCGCATCAGGCTGGGAGGCAGAGACGATAAACTATTGGAAGTTTATTTTCAGTATGGGAGATATTTAATGATTGCGTCATCTCTGGGAAATTCGGAACCGGCGAATCTTCAGGGAATCTGGAATGAGTCTGTCAGGCCAGATTTTAGCTGTAATTATACGATAAACATTAATACGCAGATGAATTACTGGATGACAGGGATATGTAACCTGAATGAATGCGCCGCCGGATTATTTAAAATGATTGAAGAATTGAGCATATCTGGCATGGTGACTGCAGAAAAGACATTCCGGTGTTCTGGGTGGACGGCAAATCATAATACAGATCTCTGGAGGATGAGCACTCCGGTATGTGTGAACCCACGGCATGGATTCTGGCCGATGGGAGGCGTATGGCTGTGTAGCCATCTCTATACCTATTATAAATATGAGCAGGATTTGGAATTTCTGATGCATAGAGCGTATCCCGTCATGAAGAGTGCCGGACAATTCTGTCTGGAATGGATGGTTGAACATGAAGGCGTGCTTCAGACATGTCCTTCCACGTCGCCGGAAAATGCATTTCGGCTTCCAGATGGCGATGTATGCTCCGTGAGCTGTTCATCGGCAATGGATCAGGCGCTGGTTCGAGAGCTCTTTGAAAACCTGCTGGAGATTGAACAAAGGCTGAACATGGATCCGGTATTTGCCAGACGGATAGAAGCGGCATTGAATAAAATGCCGGACTATAAGGTAGGAAAATATGGACAGCTCCAGGAGTGGAATGAGGATTTTGAGGAATCTGAACAGGGGCACCGGCATTTCTCTCACTTGTATGGCTTGTTTCCAGGAGACTACGGAATAGAAAAGTTAGACCAAGCATATGTAGAAGCTTGCCGGAAGTCAATCCAGCGAAGGGTAGAGGCGGGAGGCGGACATACGGGTTGGAGCTGTGCATGGCTGATTAACTTGTATGTAAGCCTTCGGGAAGGGGATAAGTCATTGGAATATCTTTATGTATTGTTATCCGATTTGACGGCGCCGAATTTTTTTGACCTGCATCCCCCGCTGGGGCTGACGCCAAATGAGACGGAAGTCTTCCAGATAGACGGAAATCTGGGTGCGGCAGCAGCAATCGCATTTATGCTACTACAGAGCCAAGGCGGAATCCTAAAGCTGCTTCCGGCGTTGCCTGAGCGCTGGAAGAAGGGGTCGGTAAAGGGGCTACGCGCAGAGGGCGGATTTGAGGTGGACATCCAGTGGGAGGACGGCAGACTGAAGCAAGCGGTTGTTAAATCTCTTAGGGGGAGCAATTTGGTAATTATGACGGGTAAAAAGATACAAATCACACATAAAGGGATGCCGGTAGGCGGCTGGAATGAGGAACAAGAGCTATATATGTGTAATACGGTAAAGGGAGGCATTTATCAGGTGCTTGCAGCCAAAAAAGCAGACATTTGAAAGGGTGATGGCATGAAAAAAGAGAATATCAGAATTGGAGTCGTCGGAACGGGAGCAATCGGAAGATCTCATATGGAAAGGATTAACAAGAAACTGCACGGCGGCTGGGTGACTGCGTGTACAGATGCTAATCTGAAAGCAGGACAGACGGTGGCTGAACAATATGGATGCAAATTATATGAGAGTGGTGAAGCCTTGATTGCATCGGCTGAGATTGATGCAGTAATTGTTACAACGGCGGACATGGCACATGAAAAGTATGTGTTGGAAGCTGTGAAGCAGAATAAGTATGTATTTTGTGAGAAGCCGCTGGCACCGGAGCCTGAGGCATGTCGGCGTATTGTGGAAGCGGAGATGAAAGGCAAAAGACACCTGGTCCAGGTGGGCTTCATGCGGCGATATGATATGGGATACCGCCAGTTAAAGGAGGCGGTAAAAAGTGGAATATATGGGGAGCCTCTGCTGTTGCATTGTGCACATAGGAATCCGGCGGTAGATGAATCCTATACGACTAAGATGGCAGTAGAAAATTCTATGATACACGAGATTGATGTTCTGAGGTGGCTTCTGGAGGAGGATTACGCTACAGTGGAAGTTGTATTTTCAAAGAATACGCGGCGGGCACATGAGCGGCTAAGGGATCCACAGACTATGATCCTCACTACAAAGTCAGGGGTAAGGATTGACGTTGAAGCGTTTGTGAACACAGGGCATTGCTATGATATCAAGTGCGAGATATGCTGTGAGGACGGGATATTAAACCTTCCGGAACCAGCGAATATCCGGGTGTGTGCAGATGGAAAAAGAGGATATGCAGTTCACGGCGACTGGTCCGAAAGATTTGAAGCGGCATACGATACAGAATTGCAGGAGTGGATTGATGGAGTGAGGCGTGGAAGGATTGACGGTCCTACAGCGTGGGATGGATATGTGGGACAGGTTACGGCAGGAGCGGCATCTAAAGCAAGGGACAAACAAGAAACTGTGGAGATAGAAATAGAAGAGAGGCCTAAATTTTATAGGGAATAGAATAGGAGATGGACTATGAAGATTGCATTTGATGTAGATGTACTGGCAAAACAGTCGTTGGATATTAACTGGATGGTACATCAGGTGGCGGATTGGGGGTATAAATATATTGAGCAGTCTCCCCATCCACGGATTAACCCATTTTACAAGCATCCTCTGTTTTCAGAGGAATGTGAGCGAGAATACCGGAAGGCCCTGCGTGAAACCGGTCTTGAGATTTCTTCCTTTATTGTGGTATACCGATGGTCAGGCCCTACGGAGGATGAAAGAAGATTTGCAGTAAAAAATTGGAAGCGGATGATTGAGATTGCGGCAGATATGGGGGTAAAGGTAATTAATACAGAGCTGTCGGGAGACCCGAACCAGCAGGAAATCTGCAACGGGATGTGGTTTCGGTCAATGGAAGAGCTGCTTCCGCTGATTGAGAAGGAAGGGATTCGCGTAGAGATACAGTCGCATCCATACGATTTCTGCGAACAGAATCAAGAAGCCTGCGATTTGGTCAAATCCTTCCGCTTGCCCAATTTGGGATATGTATATTCAGCGCCTCATGGCTTTTTCTACGATGAGGGAAAAGGGGATGTCCGTTCTATGCTGAAATATGCAGGTAATGAGCTGACACATGTGCTGTTCGCGGATACATATAACCAGACTCTGGACTGCCGCTACATTGCCAACCCGCCTTGGCTTAACCAGCATGGGCGGAAAGATGTGACGATACATCAACATCTTGCAATGGGAGAAGGGGATGTGGATTTTGACGGGATCTTCGAGACCCTGAGGGAAATGGACTTTGCATATAGGCAGATGCGGACAGATGCGCCAAAAGCTGGCGGAGATACGATTGCATGTGTTTCCATGTTCGGATTTCCGGAAAAAATGGACGTGCAAGCTCCAGAAGCTAGAATGCGGATAGAAAAAGAACTGTTGGATGATGGGAGGTAACTATGGAACTGGCAATCTGTACAGATGTATTTAGCAGTCTAAGTGTGGAGGATATGCTTGATAAAGTAAAGTCTCTTGGGATTCATGCCGTAGAGATGACGGCGGGCGGCTGGGGAAGCTGCGCCCATGCTCCGGCAGAAAAACTGCTCCATGACGAGAAAAGGCTTGAAGAATTCAGAAGGTTATTTGAAAAAAAGGGAATAGAAATCGCTGCATTGAACTGTTCGGGCAATCAGCTCAGCCCGGGTGAAATGGGAGAAAGGCATACGGCGGGGGCATATGAGACTGCTGTGCTGGCAGGCAGGCTAGGAGTAAAAAAATTGGTGATGATGTCGGGGCTTCCGGCGGGAGCGCCAACGGATATGACTCCGAATTGGATTACATCCACTGTGTCTTGGCCAGATTATATGCCAGAGTGCGTGCGTTACCAGTGGGAAGATGTGGCAATTCCATGGTGGAAGAAGTTTGTAGAACACTGTGAAAAACAGGGAATTGAAAAGATTGCAATTGAGGAATTTCCATCTCAGCTTGTGTACAATCCGGCAACATTGTGGCAGTTGCGGGATGCAGTGGGACCGATGATTGGAATGAATATGGATCCGTCACATCTAATTGTCATGGGAGCAGATCCGATTGCCGGACTCAGAAATCTGGAGGGTGCAGTATACCATATCCATGGTAAGGACGCGAGAGTGGAGCGCGGCTTGTGCGATGTAAACGGGCTGCTGGAAACAAGGGCTGTGACGGAGTCTTCACAACGTTCGTGGAATTATGTGGCAGTCGGGTGTGGAAAAGATCTGCAATGGTGGAGAGAATTTTTCTCTGTGGCCCGAATGACGGGATATGACGGTTATGTATCTCTGGAAATGGAGGATCTAACGATGAGTGTGATGGCTGGTCTGGAGACATCCATTGAGGCTTTGGGACAGAGTATCAGCAGATAAAATGCGGAGATTGCGAAAGGAGAAACAAAAATGTGTGAGATTAAAAGATTGGGATACTTTGTAAACGGGACTGTAAAAGAGTCCAGGACGAAGATTTATAAAAAAGCATATGATCCAAGCACCGGTGATGTAATTGCGGAGGTTCCATGCTGTACAGCTGAGGAAGTAGAAGCAGCAATTTTGGCGGCAAAGGAGGCCTTCCCGGGCTGGGCTGCAACGCCGGTAAAAAAGAGAGTCCAGATCTTATACAATGTACGGGAGCTGCTAGTGAAATATCTGGATGAACTGACTCTCTCTGTTGCTAAGGAAAATGGGAAAAATCTGGCTGAGGCTGAAGGCGATGTGCTAAAAGCAATAGAAGGAACGGAACAGGCGATTTCAGCTCCATCTCTGATGATGGGAGAAAGCCTGATGGATGCCTCCAGTGGATTTGATACTGTGTCATACAGAGAGCCTCTGGGAGTTTTCGCAGGGATTGTCCCATTCAATTTTCCAGCTATGATTCCGATGGGGTGGATGGCGCCAATCTGTGTTGCATGTGGTAATACGATTGTATTGAAGGCTGCAACCTTTACTCCGCAGACATGCATGAGGATTGCAGAGATATACAAAGAAGCCGGACTTCCAGACGGCGTAATTAATATCGTTACATGTTCCAGGAATGAGGCGGAAATCTTTCTTGAGCATCCGGCTATAAAAGGAATTACGTTTGTAGGATCTACGTCTGTGGGAAAACATATTTATACAGTGGCTGCATCAAATGGAAAGCGGGTACAGGCACTGTGCGAAGCCAAAAACCATGCGCTTGTATTAGAGGATGCACCAATTGAAAGGACGGCGGCCGGGATTGTCAATGCTGCATTCGGGTGTGCGGGAGAACGGTGTATGGCGCTTCCGGTGGTTGTAGTGCAGGAAAGCATTGCAAACAGGCTTGTGGAGGAGATTGTTAAGAAAGCGGGAGGACTTGTTGTGGGACCGGCCTATGATCCAAAGACCGGACTAGGACCGGTTATCAACAGAGAACATAAGGAAAGAGTGCTTGGCTGGATAGAAAAAGGGCTTCAAGAAGGCGCGAAAATGATTCTGGATGGGCGGAATGTGGCTGTGCCGGGATACGAGGACGGATTTTATATAGGACCAACAATTCTGGATTTTGTCACGCAGGACATGGAGGTGGGGAATCAGGAAATCTTTGGTCCGGTACTCTGCATAAAGAGAGTAAAAGATTTTGAAGAGGGATTAAGATTGATGAATGGGAATCCCTTTGCCAATGGTTCTGTCATTTTCACGCAAAACGGCCACTATGCCCGGGAATTTGCAAGGAATACCCACGGCGGAATGGTCGGAGTCAATGTTGGGATTCCAGTTCCGGTAGGCATGTTCCCATTTAACGGACACAAGGATTCATTCTTTGGGGATCTTCATACACTCGGAAAAGATGGTTACCTTTTCTTTACAGAGAGAAAAGTAGTGACGACCCGTTGGTTTGACGAGGAGGAGAAGAAGGTCGGCACTGTGAGTACGTGGGATGGTACAATCTAAAGCGGAGGATACAGATGGAGTATATCAATTTTGACAGAAATCGGAAATTGGATCTGATATTGTTGGGGCGTGTGACGATTGATTTCAATCCTGCCTACAATGACTCAGTTAAAGAGGGGTTCAATTCTCTAAAAAAAGTTCATGTTTTTGAGAAATTTGTAGGAGGCTCTCCTGCGAATATCGCAGTAGGCGTTTCAAGGCATGGGTTGAAGGCGGGATTTATAGGAAAAGTGTCTGACGATCAATTCGGCGAATATGTGGTAGAGTATCTCAAGGAAAAAGGAATTGATACCTCTTATATTTCAAAATGCGGCCACGGAGAAAAGCTAGGGCTGACATTTACGGAAATGCTTTCTCCGAAAGAAAGTAGCCTTCTGATGTACCGAAATATGGCAGCAGACCTGCAGCTGGAAGTAGATGATATAGATGAGGATTATATAAAAAGTGCAAAGGCAATCCTGATATCGGGAACAGCACTTTCAGAGAGCCCTTCAAGGGAGGCTGCACTTAAAGCGGTGATGCTTGCAAGGAAACATGACACTCGGGTTATCTTTGATATTGACTATAGAGAATATAACTGGAAGAATAGTGACGAGATTGCAGTGTATTATTCGATTGCCGCAAAGGAAGCGGATATCCTGATGGGGTCCAGAGAAGAATTTAACCTGACAGAGCGATTTTTGAATGTGGATAACGATGACTGTATGTCTGCGGCACTTTGGATGGGATACCGTGCAAAGATTGTTGTCATAAAACATGGAATACAGGGATCGGCAGCATATACCAGCGGTGGACAGAGCTTTTTCGTAAAACCATTTCCCGTAGAGGCCAGGAAGGGGTTCGGAGGCGGAGACGGATATGCAGCAGGATTCCTATATGGAATCTATCAGGGATGGGATATGATGAAGTGCCTGGAATTTGGTTCAGCAGAGGCTTCTATGATGGTGAGAAGCAACAACTGTTCGGATTCGCTGCCGGATGCCGAAGAGGTGGCTACGTTTATCCGGGATAAAAAAGAAAGATATGGAGAAATGATTGTGAGAGAGCAGAGAAGGGGAGAAGAATGAGAAAAACAGTAAGACTGACTGTTGCACAGGCGATTGTGAGGTTTCTGGATAATCAATATGTAGTGATGGATGGGAAAGAGACCAAGTTCGTAGAAGGGATATTTACAATTTTCGGGCATGGGATTGCAGTGGGGCTGGGAGAGGCATTAGATTGTTATCCTGGCGACCTAAAAGTGCTTCAAGGACGGAATGAACAGGGGATGTGCCATGCTGCCATTGCATATGCAAAACAGAATAATAGGAGAAAAATTATTCCCTGTGCATCCTCAATCGGACCGGGAGCAGCAAATATGATTACAGCCTGTGCTACAGCTACGGTCAATAATCTTCCTCTTCTGGTGTTTCCGGCAGACACATTCGCGTCTAGACAACCGGATCCAGTGCTTCAGCAGTTAGAACAGAGTAATAGCCTGGCACTAACGACGAATGATGCATTTAAACCTGTATGTAAATATTGGGACAGGATTCTTAGACCGGAGATGCTCATGACTGCATTGATTAATGCAATGAGAGTGCTGACGGATCCGGCGGAAACTGGAGCATGCTGTATTGCGCTTTGTCAGGATGTGGAAGGGGAAGCGTACGATTATCCAGAATATTTTTTTGAGAAACGGGTGCACAGGATTACGCGCGTGGCTGCAGCAGATGAAGAAATAGACGATATAGTATCCGTCATAAAAGAGGCAGCAAAACCGGTGGTAATTGTTGGCGGGGGTGTGCGTTATTCAGAGGCGGGGGAGGCTGTAGAGAGGTTCTGCGAGGAATTTAATATTCCATTTTGCGAGACGCAAGGTGGAAAAAGTGCGTGCAGATCCAGCCACCCCTATTGCCTAGGCGGCGTTGGCGTGACAGGCACATATGCATCAAATGTGATTTCACGGGAAGCGGATGTTGTGATTGCAGTCGGTACCAGGCTTTCAGATTTTACTACCAGTTCCAAGTTTTTGTACCAAAAAGAAGGAGTCCGTATTGTTACAGTCAACAATAATCGGTATCATGCATATAAGATGGATGCGGTAAAGGCGGTTGGTGATGCCCGAGTGATAATCGAACAATTAGCGACGAGACTGAAAGACTGTGGATATCAATCAAAATACACGGATGAGATTAGAAAGGCAAGAAAATGGTGGGATCAGGAGCTGGAATGGCTTGGAAAAATACAGTATACAGGCGAAGGGTTTGAGCCAATTATTTCAAAGAGAGATCTCCGCACGCTTCCGGAGTTTGTTAGGCTGACGGGCGGAACTCTCACACAGACAGAAGCAATTGCGGCAATACAGGAAACAATCGAGGAGGATGCAACGATTATAACGGCAGGAGGTTCATTGCCAAGCTGCTTGCAGCGCATGTGGAAGACGGATAAGCGCGGAGGATATCATGCGGAGTATGGATATTCCTGCATGGGATATGAAGTGGCCGCCGCCCTGGGAGTGAAGATGGCAGAACCAGACTTTCAGGTCTATTGTCTGGTTGGGGACTCCAGCTTTCAAATGCTTCACAGTGAAATAATGACGATTATCCAGGAACGTAAAAAGGTGAATATCCTTGTGTTCGACAACTGTGGCTTTGGCTGCATCAATAATTTGGAAATGGTGCATGGTGTTGGCAGTATTGCAACGGAGTTCAGATACACGGAGGGAAAAATGCCGTCTGGTGACCTGATTCCGGTAGATTATGCAAAGATTGCGGAAGGATACGGCCTGAAAGCCTATACCTGCCGGACGAAAACAGAATTGGAAGCAGCGCTTATACAGGCGAGGGCAGAACAGAAAGCCTGTCTGTTTGACCTCAAGGTTCTTCCCAAGACGATGACAGATGGCTATGAATCTTGGTGGAATGTGGGAGTGGCAGAGATATCACAAAAAGAATCGGTTCGGAAAGCGTATGAAAATATGCTGTGCCATCGGAAGATGGCAAAGGAATATTAGAAGGAAGTGAAGTATATGGGAGAGGTATTTGGATACCCGCGATTTGATGAAACAAAAGAGATGCTGCTTACGACATATGATGGCCCATACAGTGAAATGCAGATGGATATCCGGGTCTATCAGATAGCCGCAAAAGAGAGCAGGATATTCTTTTGGGAGTGGGAGGAGGCTGCGTTTCTTCTGCTGTCAGGAAAAGTTATTTACGAATGGCAAACGGAATGTGTAGAAGCCGCAAGAAAAGATGTATTTTGTGATGGTCCTTGGTGCCTACATGTATGCAAGGGGCAGAGGGTGAAAATAACAGCCCTTGCGGAAGCAGAAATACTGGTCCAATGTACACGTAACGAAAAGAATTTTCTGAACCGGATGTATAGCCCGGAGGATATAAAGTGGTTATATTCGGGGAAAGATGAATTTGGGAATGTGGCGGTGCGTCGTGTAAATACAATCTTCGACTACGAGGAGGAGCCGTTCTCCAATATGGTGCTGGGTGAAGTATTGAATAATAAGGGAAACTGGTCAGGATATCTGCCGCATCGGCATCCGCAGCCAGAGGTCTATTTTTTTAAGTTTGACCGCCCAGAGGGTTTTGGCGCGAGTTTTGTAGGAGATCAGGTTTTTAAGAGCGTAGATAATAGCTTTGCAGCCATTCCGGGGGGATGTCTGCATCCTCAGGCGACGGCTCCGGGATTCCAGATGTATACATGCTGGATGATCCGGCATTTTGATGGGAATCCGTGGCTTCAGACGGACCGCTGTGAAGACGAACGTTATACGTGGCTTCATGAAAGATAGATAAAAAGGGGAAATTAGAACAAGGCCGGCGACATAATAAAAGATGGGAGGCGGCCGGCGGAAGAACTATCATGGCATTGTTTTTTAAAAGATTCCGTTTGCGTCCGGTCAATTAAGAGAGGTGGGCTATACGGTAAATAATGGGATAGAACAGCTTGCGTATGGGGATATCATATATATACTGCAGAGGAACCGGCTTCTATACGGATGCGGCGTAGAAAAGGGGATAAGGGGAATATTATTGTTGCTTTATCCTCCCCGGGACTCAGAGAAGAAAAAATGATAATATGAACACGTTAAACAGAACCGCCGTATAGAAATTTCTATACGGCGGCTTGCATTAAAGTAATTAGACGAGCGATGATTCCCTGTGAAAACAGTGGTCATATGATTGCAGACGATTTTCCTGAGGTTAGGAAAATCGTAAGTGCGGGTGCGACAAGCAAACCGGTGTTACTAACGGTTCCCTATTTTTATGCTGTGTTGTGAAATCTAAATAATATTAAAAAAATACAAATTCAGAAATATAATGCTATCATAGGTATATGAGCGAAGGAGGGAACTGCAGGTCCATGATTAAAAAAATTAAAATAAGTTTTTTATAGAATGATCCTGGTATTGTCCTGCATTCTTATGCTACCGCTGTCCATTTCTGTGTATGTAAAAATGGTATCAGGATCTGATGCAGACAGGCAATGTGTCAATTGAACCGATGCACTATCTGAATGGATTTGGCGATACCTATCAGCTTGAAATATTATGCAGCAGAGTAAATAAGTAATATATTGACAAAAGTTAGTGATATTATTATAGAGTCGTAATTTTACCTCTGATATTATTATTTTGAAAACAAACAAATAGATTTTCACAGAGACTATAAGAAACTGGAAAATCCTTTTGAGGATTCTGTGTAATAGTTCAGACCTGTCTGAACTGTCAAGATTCTGTTAAGAAAGTAATATTGGAGGAACCGAAATGAAGAATAAAAATACGGCGTATTTCATTTTGATATATGGATTGTTTTTTACCTATGCGGTAGGAACATCTATTCTGGGCACGTTCATGGTAGATTTTCTGAATGATTTTGGAATGGATGTCTCGGGAGGGGGTATTTTCACAGTTCTATACAATACTGGCTGTTTAGCCGGTGTAATTGTATCCGCTTTCGTATTGAAATACTTTCAAAACAGGACATGGATTTTCATTACATACGCGGTATTTGCGCTGGGAATGCTCGCAGTAAGCTGGGCAGATACCCTTACGTTTTTTCTTATCTTGCTGCTTCTTATTGGAATTGCAACTAAATTTTTGGATTTGACAGTAAACACGGAGATAGCAGCATATCATGACGAACAGAAAGGATTCTATATAAATCTGCTGCATGGCTGCTTCGGCGCGGGATCCTTTGCCGGGCCGCTTCTTGCGGCAAAGCTTCTGACGGTCTTGCCACGGTGGCAGATGATTTATGGCTATATCGGAGCTGTGAGTGTGGCCTTGCTGGTACTTTTTTTGTTCAAAGGGAAAGCCCCGGTGAGAACGGCGGCAATCTGGGCACAAAATCAAAACTGTATGAACTTTGGAATATTAAAAAAGCCGGTTATTATATATTTACTGCTTGCCATGTTCTTTTATTGTGGACATCAGGGCGGAATCAGCACATGGGTGCCGCTGTACCTGCAGTATCAATATGACGCGGGTACGTTTACTGCAAGTATGGGTTCTTCATTGTTCTGGGTCTGCCTTGTCATAGGAAGACTGGTTTGTGCCAGGCTGACAATCCGGTTTATGGAAGAGCATATTCTGACAGTGGGACTGGCGCTGGCTATTGTACTTCATCTGGCAGGCGTATTGATACCGGTGATGGCTTTTGCAATGATTGGCTATGCGGCGGCAGGACTGTTCGCAGGGGCCGCCATTCCGTTAATTTTGACCATAGGGTACAAGGAATGCGCGGACTGCCAAAGTACTGTCTCGGTTGTTTTCTTTGTCAGCATCAGCATGGGGCATACTGTTTTTCCATGGGTTATGGGACTGATCTGCGGGACATTCGGGCTGACTTGGGGCATGGCCTCCAATGTTCTATGCCTGGTGGGAACATTGGTATTTATCATATTATTTTTAAAAACAAAGCGTACGGCGGTACCGGTGAAAGAGATACGGTGAGGCTGAATAAAAGGTGGATTAGGTTTCAAACGGGAAGTACACGGCCCGGCGGAAATCTGGTTCACCTTTTATTTTACGTTCCCGTTAATATTAAGGTTAACTTTAGGTTGCATTTATCTTCTCTTTAAGGCGCTGTTGTAAGATAGACATATCTTAACAAGGGAGGGCACATATGAACATGCTATCATGCAGCAATCTGAAGAAAATATACCAAAAGCAGTGCGCAGTCAATAATCTGAATTTTTCTGTCCGCAGGGGCGAAGTCTTTGCCCTGCTCGGAAGCAACGGCGCGGGCAAGACGACCACCATAAAAATGATTTTGAACTTGATCCCAAAGGATGCAGGAAAGGTGGAAATACAGGAGGAAATCCGGATCGGGTATTCCCCGGAGACGCCGTATTTTTATCCGTTCCTGAACGGCAGGGAGGTGCTGGAATTCTACGGAGGCCTTCAGAAGATACCGAAGGCAGAGTTGAAGAAACAGATCCCCGAACTGCTTGAGCGGGCGGGGCTGGAAGAGAGTAAGACAAGGGTGAAAAATTATTCCAAAGGGATGCTGCAGCGGCTGGCTCTGGCGCAGGCCCTGCTGGGGGATCCGGAGTTTCTGATTCTGGATGAGCCCTCCGCCGGCCTGGACGCACTGGGGCGAGTGGAGATGATGCATACAATTCAATGTTTAAAGGAAGAGGGGAAAACAATTATCATTAATTCCCATATCCTCAATGACATTGAGCGTGTGTGCGACAGAGGAATTATTATGAAAAAAGGCTGCCTACTCCACGAATGGGAAAAGGGAAGAGACAGGAGAAGCCTGGAAGAGATATTTGTAGAGAAGATCGGAGGAGCAGAGAGATGGGAATCATGAAAAATGCTTTAAGAGAGCGGATGAGAAGAAAAGATATCTATGTTGTGCTTATAATCGGAATCCTTATCGTGATGATGTGCATGAGCGGAGCGGCGACATTGTCCGTAAACGGCGTGCCGGTGACTGAATTCGGTATGATGATGCCCTTGGTGCTGAATGTGGTCTCCGTAATCGGCGGCGGAATAGCCATTGCACTCAGCCTGCGGACGATACCGAATGAATACGAGAGAAAGACCAGCCATCTGGTCTGGATCCGCGGCATCAGCCAGTGGAAATATCACGGGCAGCTTGCCCTTGCAGGCATCATTAGTTCTCTGTGCGCTTTATTTATCTTGTATGCTGGAGTCATGGTATTTGCGGGGGTCAAAGGGGAATATGCAGTTCTTGCAAAATGTATCCCTGCATTTTTGCTCTTTTCAGTCAGCACAGCGGCCGTGAGCCTGTTTACAAGCGCGGTCAGCCTGATTCTGCCCGGAATGGCAGCAGGAGTGCTTGCCGCAGCGTTCATGCTGGCGGGAACAATGCATCCCGTTTTGGAAACTCTGTCGGGAATTGTATCCGGCCTGGCACGGCAGGTACTGCGCGGTATCCTATTTCTAATACCGGATCTGTACGCAGTGGAGTCACAGGCGGGAAGGTTTCTTTCCGGTAAAAGTATTCAGATCCACAGCATACTGGGCGGTCTTCTGGTTCTCTACGTATGTGGGATGCTGCTGTATCTGTTCCGCAAAAAGGAGGCGTAGAGATGAAGAAAAATATGAAAAAGGCAGGTACAGAGATGCTTAGTATAAACAAAGACAGCACAGAGAAGCCAAGTGCAAAGAAGAACAGCATAAAGAGGATCCGCAAAAAACGGATCAGTGTACAGAAGGTGATCGCAGCCGCAGCCGGAATAGCACTGTTGGCAGGCTGGACTTTTACGGCAGACCGGGGAATCGGAATCCAGGAGAAGCAGATTTACAGCAAAGCACTGGAAGAACAGGAACAGGCAGATAAACTGGGCTTTTCTAATTTCAGGCTGGAGGATTATCCGGTTGCCATGTATGATGGAAAAGCAGACTATGTATTTTATCAGGGCGGCATAGAAAAGCGTTCCCCGGTACTCGAAACCTTTGCAGGAACAGCTTATCCGGTGGGGGATCATTATGAGGTAATTATTCCCACCCTGGAGAGGTTTGACAGCCTGCTGTCCCTGGCAGGCGGCGTGGAAGGGATGGTATCGGGGAGCGGATATGGCAAAGAAGAGCAGATCGCCACAATCTGGCATGAAGCATTCCACGCCTGGCAGCTCAGCCATTTCCGGATCCTGGGAGAAAACCTGTCCCCTGCCCAGATGGAAAAGGAGCTGGAGCAAAGCGGGAATGAAACGGGCAGTTCGGAAGATGCTCTGTTTATAAAAGAGGTGGATCAGGATAAAGAGCAGAAGAAGCGCATGATAAAGGAGATGCAGCTTTTAAAAGCTGCGGCACAGGAGAAGGAGACAGACAAGCTGAAAGCGGCCGTAGTGCAATATAGAACCCAGCAGAGGCAGCGTCAGGAAAACATGTCAGCAAAAGCACTTATCGCTGAGCAGCGCTGTGAATTGACAGAGGGAACGGCATATTATGTAGAAGGAAATATACTGAGATCCCTGCGTAGCGGGAAGGAATACCAGGAGCGGTATCTCGATACCCTGGATGCTTTTGAAGGCGGCAGAGGAAAATATTACCGGACCGGCATGGCCAAATGCCTAATCCTGGATAAACTTGATCCTGATTGGAAGGAGAGCCTGGATTATACAGAGAGTCTGGATCAGCTGCTGGACAAGGCTGCAGAATACAAGCTTTAGTGTTGCGGGGGGATGAGGACACCGAAAAGCTCATCTACTGGGAGGAGCTCCGAAGCGGGAGCGGCATATTAATTCGTCTGGCGGCCATTCCTTCATGATCTGAACGGTTACTGTTTTTGGCTGTAATAAGCTTAAAAGGTTGACAAAGCATTCCGATGACTTTATTATTACTAATAGTAATTATTAACGGTAAATAATAGAAGGAATGGAGTCTTATGAATGCAAAAGAGCTGGAAAAATTATTGGACTGCTGTTTTATTGCCAAGAAAATAATCGAAACACTTCCCGCGCTCCCAAAGGGGATCAAACCCCGCCATATCCACGTTTTACACGTGATTTATAAAATGGCGGTTTATCAGGAAGAATGCTGTGTGAGTGATATAAGCAGGACACTAAACATTACTTTGCCAAGTGTTACTAAGCTGGTAAAAGAATTGGAAGAAAGAAAACTGATACGAAAACACAGCAAGTCACAGGATAAGCGCACTATATTACTGAAACTTACCGATAAGGGAGAGGCATATGTGAAAAAGTATGTTCTGGAATTTCATGGTAAATGGGCGGACAACCTCGCTGATATTTCAACAGATCAAGTAGAGCAGACAGTACAGACGATCACAAGACTGCAAGAAACGATGCCGGGATTGGAGAATTAAAATTATGGAAGCTAAAGGGAAAAAAGAAATTTCATTTACGGAAGGTTCTGTGGGAATTGCGCTTATTAAGTTTGCAGTTCCCGTTTTGGGCGCATTGGTTCTGCAGTCGGCGTATGGCGCAGTCGATCTGCTGATCGTCGGGAGGTTTGGAGACGCGGCAAGTATTTCCGCGGTAGGAACAGGCAGTGTATTTATGCAGATGGTTACATTTATCATTACAAGCCTAGCGATGGGCTCCACGGTAATTATCGGCCAGCATATTGGTGAGAAGAAACCGGAAGAGGCAGGGGATACGGTTGGTACAACCGTGATTCTGTTTTTGGCACTTGGCATTATCATGACCATACTGTTGGAAGTATTCGCAGGAAATATTGTGCAGATTCTCCAGGTGCCGGCAGAATCGGTAGAAAAAGCAATTCAGTATATCCGGATTTGCTCGGGCGGTATTATTGTTATCATTGCCTATAATGTGATCAGCAGTATCCTCAGGGGCGTTGGAAATGCGAATCTGCCGTTTCTTTTTGTTGGGATCGCATGTGTGGTAAATATTATCGGTGACTTGTTTTTTGTGGGAGTCTTACATATGGATGTTGCCGGTGCCGCACTGGCCACGGTCCTTGCGCAGATGGTATCGGTTATCATATCATTGGCCGTACTAAAACGGAAGGATTTGGGAATTACATTTACAAAGCAGCAGATGAGGCTCTCAAAAATAGAGCTGAGAAAAATTCTCCGGGTGGGAGTTCCGATTGCTCTGCAGGAGACAACGGTACAGATCTCGTTCCTGGTGATTAATTCGATCGTAAACGGTATGGGGCTGATGCCGTCGGCGGGGTATGGTGTTGCTCAGAAGCTCGTATCCTTTATGCTGCTGGTTCCGGCTTCCGTGATGCAGAGTGTGTCCGCATTTGTCGCACATAATGTTGGAGCAGGAAAACATAAGCGCGCATTTCAGGGATTCTATACGGCTATGCTGGGGGGCGGTGCAGTAGGAGTTTTTATGTTTCTGTTCAGCTTTTTCGGCGGAGAGCTTCTTTCCTCCATATTTGCAAGTGATGTGGAGGTTATCACGCAGAGCGCCGCTTATCTGAAAGGATTCTGCCCGGAATGTATTCTGACCTGTATATTGTTCAGCAGTATCGGATACTTCAATGGAAATGGAGTGTCAAAGCCTGTCATGTTCCAGGGGATCATATCGGCTCTGTGCATTCGGATTCCGGTCTCCCTTTTCATGTCAAGACTGCCGGGTTCATCGCTGACATATGTAGGATTAGCGACACCGATTGCAACGGTTTGGGGAATTATATTTTTTACATGCTGTTTTATATGGTTCAGAAAAAAGCAGAAGAACATATTGGGAGGTGTCATGCAATGACCTACACTTATCACTATCATTCTCCATTGGGGGACATTACGATTTCAAGCAATGGAACAGCGATTACAGGCCTATGGTTTGACGGGCAAAAATATTTTGGCGCTGGGCTGGCGAAAAACTGTGAAGAAAAGGAACTGGCTGTTTTTGAGGAAGCAAAACGCTGGCTGGACATTTATTTCAGCGGAAAAGAGCCGGGTTTTACACCTCCGTTATTGATGGAGACGACTCCATTCCGCAAAGAGGTATGGGAAATTCTGCTTACGATTCCGTACGGGCAGACGATGACCTACGGCGGGATTGCGGACAGGATTGCAAGGCGGAAGGGGCTTGACAAAATGTCTGCACAGGCAGTGGGAGGCGCCGTAGGGCACAATGCCATTTCTTTAATGATACCCTGCCACAGAGTAGTCGGAACAAACGGAAGCCTGACAGGTTATGCAGGCGGAATCGAGAAAAAGGTGCGGCTGCTGACCCTGGAAAAAGCAGATATGTCGGCCTGCTTTATACCAAAAACAGGAACGGCATTATTCCGGGAATACCGGATTCACAGCAAAGTGGGAGGAATGAGCAATGTATACAATTCTGGCGGCGGATGATGAGGCAGAGCTTCTGGATGTACTGGAACTTTATCTGGACAGGGAACATATCGGAATCAGGAAGGCAAAGGATGGGATTGAGGCAATGGAAATCTTCCGGAGGGAGGAAGTGCACCTTGTCCTTCTGGATATTATGATGCCCGGGCTGGACGGATATGCGGTACTCAGAAAGATCAGGGAGGCCAGCCGGATTCCGGCGATTATGCTGACTGCGAAGAGTGAGGATTATGATAAGATCCTGGGGCTGGAACTGGGGGCAGATGATTACATCACAAAACCTTATAATCCGCTGGAGGTTGTGGCGCGTATCAAAGCGCAGCTCAGAAGAAATTATGATTACCGTGAAGAAACAAAGCAGACCCGGGAAGTGCTCCGTCTCCGGGGTCTGCTGCTCAGCGAAGAGGAAGGGACAGTGGAGCTGGACGGCAGGGCAGTAGAGCTGACATCCACGGAGTTTAAGATATTAAAGCTGTTCATGGGACAGCCGGGAAGAATCTTTACAAAACAGCAGATTTTTGAAAGTGTGTGGGAAGATTCCTACGCGGGGGATGACAATACCGTTATGGTACATATCAGTAATCTGAGGGGAAAACTGGAACAGTCAGGCGAGCAGCCGCCTCAGATCAAGACAGTAAAGGGCCTGGGATACAAGATGGAGAGGGAGACGTGATGAGTATAAGAAAAAATTCCGGCAGCGTATTCCGGCAGCTGGTCGGCAGTTATGTTCTCTTTGCTGTCTTTCTTGTAATCGGAGTGAACGTATGTATGTTCGGGATACTGATTGGCATCGGGGGCGGCAGTATTGAGACACTGGCGCCATATGATATGGTGGATGGCAGCGGGAAAATCCAGAACCTGAGTGTACTTGAAAAAAATGGAGGCTGGATTGAAAAGCTGGATGAAGACTATCACGTTCTGGAGGTATACGGAGACAAACTGGATGAACCGGAGTCGTATACACAGGAAGAGATTTACGAATATCTGGTGACCGATAATTTTGTGGAAACGGCCGCCTCGGCAAAGGATTACAGAGGATTTATAAAGACGGTGCAAAAAGGGGGACAATCATTCTACTATTTTATTAAAATAGACCGGAAGGCGCTGTCGCTGACTTATAATTATAATGCAGGGAGCAGCCAACAGGGCAGGCGACTGACCATCGGGTTCCTTTTGCTGTTTGTACTGTTCTTTGCCGGCAATTGCTTCCTGATGAGCCGTTATTTATCCAGAAAGATACGCAGGCCGCTGGGTGAGATCACCGGTGGAATGGAGCAGGTGATTAAAAACGGTGTGGATCAGGTGCGGCTGGATTTTCGTGCACAGCGTGAGTTCGAGGAGATCCGGGACAGCTTTAACTTCATGACGGAAAGACTGGAAGAAGAGAAGCGGGAAAAACGGATCAGCGAAGAAAAGAAAAACCGTATGCTGCTGGAATTGTCCCATGACATCAAAACTCCTGTCGCTACAATTAAAAGCTATGCAAATGCACTGGAGGAAGGACTGGTAAAGACGGAAGACTTAAAAGAGTGCTATCGGATTATAGACAAAAAGGCGGTCAGGGTGGATGTGCTGGTCAATGAAATGTTCCTGCTGCTGAAACTGGATAATCCGGAATATGAACTGGAGCTGGAACAGACAGACCTCTGCGAGCTGGTGCGCTCAGTATGCGCCGAATACTATGAAGAACTGGAAGACAAGGGAATTGAGATGCATATTGAGATCCCGGAGACTCCAATCACGGCAGATGTTGACAAAAAAGAGTTTACAAGGGTAATTGAAAATCTTCTCTGCAATATTAGAAAATACAACCAGACCGGGCAGGGCGCCTGGATCACCGTCAGGGAATTAAGGGGAAGAGCGGAGATGATTATACAGGATGACGGGGAGGCGGTTGCAGAAGAGATACGCCCCATTCTATTTGACCCGTTTGTGCGCGGGGATAAAGCCAGAACATCCAAAGGAGGTACCGGGCTGGGGCTTGCCATCGCCCGGAAGATTGTGGGCAAGCTGGGCGGGACGATTGAGTATACTTACGAAGAGGGGAAAAACCAGTTTAAAATTACACTTTGAATGATGATGCATAGGATCTTAAAACAGAGGCCCTGCAGTATTTTTACGGAAGGCATTTTATAATTCAGGGATTGAACAGAATCATATGCAAAATGGCAGTTTCATTTCCGGTATTTCGATAGGAGTGCGGGCTGTCGGCTTTAAAGCGTATACTCTCTCCTTTACCGACGGTTAGTTTCTTACCATCGATATTAATTTCAATACTTCCGGCAAATATGGTAATAAATTCGGTAGTTCCTTTCAGATGGGGTTCCGACTCCCAGTAACTTGTTTGATCCAGTTCGAGATAGTAGACTGCAAATCTGCGGTTTTCGTCGTCTGGAAAAAGAGAGTAATTTTTAACTTTTCCGCTGTCCTCCAGTAGAGGTTCCAGGTCTGTGGTTTTTACAATCTCATAGGGCGTTTTGGGACGGACGGTAAGTGCATCAAAAGGTACTTTCAATCCGTTTGATATTTTCCATAGCGTGGATACGGTAGGGTTGCCTTCTCCACGCTCTATTTGTGCCAGCATACTTTTACTTACACCACTTAACTTAGCAAGCTCGTCCATACTAAGTTTATTCTCTTCCCGTATGTATTGTTTTGTTACTGCTTATACGCCGGGGGCCAATAATCTGCTTTCTATGAGCAACGCGATTCGTCTTGGCTTCCGCCGCAGCGTCCGTTTTAATTTGGGAATTTTAAGTGGATTTTTTATAATTATGACCATCTGTACAGTATGCAGCGCAACTCTGGTTTCATATCTTCCCAAGGTAAAACCTGTCATGCAGATCTTGGGGGCGCTTTACATGCTGTACCTTGCATGGAAGGTGTGGAAAAGCCCGACAAATCTGGAGGCAGGCGGTGGAAAAGAAGCTGGCTTTCTTTCTGGTATGGTTCTCCAGTTTGCCAACCCGAAGATTTATATTTATGCAATTACTGCAATGACTTTATACATACTCCCGATTTATCATTCCATTGGGGCAGTGGTTGGATTTACGGTTGTGCTGGCAGTGATCGGTGCCTCCGGGTCATTTGTATGGGCGCTGTTTGGCACTGTTTTCTGTAGATTTTTTTCAAAACATGCAAGACTTGTTAATATTGTGATGGCTCTCTTATTGGTCTACTGTGCGGCTGCGTTATTTGTGTAAGTGTATATTAGTCTGCAGCTAAGCTGCAGATCCGCCCGCAGGGCATGAATTTACGGGGGCCCTTTGGGTATAATTTGTGCTGATCTAATGTAAAAGCGATAGTAATCGTCACTGTCGCTTTTCCTGTTGGCTGAATGTAACCAACAGGAGATATAAAAAACTTCTTGTTTTATATCACAAACCTGCTATTTTTCTTACAGTATTTGCTGTCCGTATTGTAATCTTGTCCCTAACATTTGCACTGGCTGTCTTTGACCACCAATTTGTTTTCTGATAATCCTTCCGGCTAAATGACCAGAAAATCACATTTTTGTAATTATGCACTTTCTCATATTCCGATTTCGGATTGCCGATTTCATCAAAAAACTCTTCATAAGATAAAGGGGGCATAAGAAATATGATGTTATCATATATATCTTTATTGTCATCTCCCCACCAATCAGGAGCGTTATTTAATAAGTCTTTTAATTTTTCCTGCAAAACAATAAAAACTGGAATATCTAAATTAAATCTGTCTTTTATCATTCGCTTAACTTTATTTGAAAGAGCCGTTTTATCATCCATAGCACTTGAAAAGATAACATTACCGCTATTAAGATAGGTAGTAACCTCTGTAAAACCAGGTTCTGCAAAGCCTTCTTTTAATTCAGTCATATCTATTTTGTTTTTACCGCCAATATTTATTCCCCTTAACAAGGCAATATATCTTTTCATATGAGATTTTCCTTTCTAAACACCTATTTATTATTTGACATCATGTATTATTTCATAATTCATTTGATTAATTCCTCCGTCAACTCCCCATTTCTATGCTGTTGAATTTTCAAATACTTAGGGATTTATCGTGCTCTTTTCAGATAAACCACATCAACCAATTGTATACAATCTTCAAACATTGGGTGATCGTAATTATATACAAAATTCATATCCTCCACAACCTGAAAATGGCCTTACTTCTTTTTGAGTCTTTGAACCGACGAGACAGCAAACTAGAAATTAACGGATTTTTTCTTTTTTCGTGATATTGAATCCTGTTTTTAAATATAGCTTTATAGCACTCTGGTTCCATTCGGCTACATGTAAGTCAATATCATTATAGCCTTGTTCTTTTATATGATTCATTCCCCATAGTAACAACTTTTGTCCTATTCCCAACCT
Organism: Clostridiales bacterium VE202-21; assembly: GCA_000509105.1. Lineage (GTDB taxonomy): Bacteria > Bacillota > Clostridia > Lachnospirales > Lachnospiraceae > Faecalicatena > Faecalicatena contorta. The sequence continues at coordinate 53,141 of BAIF02000098.1, forward strand.
TTGAAATGACTTTCTAACAATCAAATCGTCTATTTCATTATCAAAACAAGTAACAGCCCCTGCTATAACTCCGTTTTGCAGGTAAATAAAAGTATTGTTTATTTTATCGCTCATTTGAGAATAATTAGAATAATAATTAATTGGTTCAATCTCTAAATCTTTTCTCATTTCATAGAAACATTCATTATAAATCTGCATGTATTCATCCCAATATTTTTCTTGGAAGGGAATACAAAGTATATCATTATGGTAGTCTAAGGCATCTTTAAATGACAACTTATAAGCAATTATCTCTTTCATCAAGATATCTCCATCAATTCAAATTTCCCGATCCTGCAGACTGAAATTTTATCGTTTTCCAGTCTTTATAAATTCAATCAATTCTTCAACGTCATTAAAATCATCATAATCACCATAGATTCCTTCACGGTGAATATTACCTTAACAAGCTGCAATTACTGAACTCTGCCAATAGGAAAGAACATATAATTTTTACCGGTTTTAGGACAAGTAAAATCATGTACTGCCCCTGCCAATGGAAGCTCATTTTTAACCATATACTGTATCATTTCAGAAAATATATCATAACCATCACATTCCACATATAAATACTCATAGCCAGGAATGTTCCATTTCGTCCACCCCTCTGGTGCAGCGGCGTCATCATCACATTCTACTCCCGCAAGATATACCCCTTTGGTATAATTCTCTTCCCAGGGTTTAAATGAATAGGTGAAATCAGACATAGCGCCCCAGATTCCCGCTATATTTCCTTGTTCATCTTTTTTTGCCAGATGCTGTATCTCACAAAATGCTCCATTCGCATCTTCCCATAATTTCTGTATAAAACCATCCCCATCTAACGTGGAGCCTTCTTTTCCGATCACAACAAATGATTCTTTTACACATTTTTTTACTTTCATACTTCTCCTGAGGGAGGCATATCCCCTTTCCATTTCTGGATCGCTTCGAATCTCTTTTTAACCTGCAGTTCTTCCCCTTGTTTGGTCGGATGATAATAGCGCCGGTCTCTCAAGGAATCCGGCATGCACTGCATGTGTGTCAGCTTTTCTTCCGTATCGTGTGCATATTCATATCCTTTTCCGTATTCCAGCTCCTTCATCAGGCGGGTAGGCGCATTGCGGATCTGCAGGGGAACCGGCTCGGCCCGCAGATTGCGGACATCCTTTTTGCAGTCTTCACATGCGGTATAGAGTGCGTTCGACTTTGGAGCAAAGGACAGATAAGTGACCGCGTGTGTGAGATGCACGTCGCATTCCGGCATACCCAGAAAATGACAGGCCTGATACGCAGCCACCGCGATCTGAAGGGCATGGCTGTCCGCCATACCGATGTCCTCGCTGGCAAACCGGATCAGGCGGCGGGCAATATAGAGGGGATTCTCCCCGCCCTCCAGCATTCTCAGCATCCAATAGATAGCCGCATCGGGATCACTGTTTCTCATGGATTTATGCAGAGCGGAGATCAGGTTATAATGTTCTTCTCCATTTTTATCATAGAGGAGCGATTTTTTGCTGATACACTGCTCCAACCCCTCATTCGTTACCGTGATTCCGGCTGCGCTGATTTCTCCATTCAGCACCGCCATCTCCAGTGTGTTCAGGGCCGTTCTGGCGTCTCCATTTGCAAATGCAGCGATGGCCTCAATCTGGGTAGGCGTAATATGTACATTCTGGCCGCCGAAACCGGACGGAGTTATTAGGGCATGGCCCAAAAGCTTCACCAGATCCTCTTCTTCCAGTGCTTTCAGTACAAATACGCGGCAGCGGGAGAGCAGAGCGGCATTGACTTCAAAGGATGGATTTTCTGTTGTGGCGCCAATGAGTATGATGCTGCCCTTCTCAACAAAAGGCAGAAATGCATCCTGCTGGGCTTTGTTAAAGCGGTGGATCTCGTCTACGAACAAAACGGTGCGTATCCCCATGCGACGGCTCTGCTCGGCCTGGTTCATGACTTCTTTGATTTCTTTAATTCCGCTGGTAACGGCGCTGAAATTAATAAAATCAGCTTTGGTCTGTCCGGCGATAATGCTGGCAAGAGTGGTCTTTCCAACACCGGGAGGGCCCCAGAATATCATAGAAGAGATCTGATCCCTTTCGATCAGCTGCCGGAGGACCTTACCCTTTCCGAGCAGATGCTCCTGCCCCACAAAATCTTTGAGTGTGTCCGGACGAAGGCGGCTGGCAAGAGGGGCCGTCTGCCTGCGGTCATCAAATAAATTCATTTGTTCCATAATGTTCATCTCCTATACTGCCATCCCGGTAGGGAAAATGTCAGGCAGATCTGTCTACATGTTGGTAAAAGGCAGGCTCTGCTGTTCGTATTCGGTGTCTTTTTTCAGGGGGCCGGGAACTTTTCTGAGAATCAGCTCCGTCTGGCTATCGTCAAACAGCCAGGCGTCCAGCTCCTGCCGGCCAAGGACCAGCGGCATCCGGTTGTGTACGCTCTTCATAGAATCATTGGCCTCAGTTGTCAGGATCACAAAGCGGGTTCCTTCCTCGTATTCCTTATAGAATCCGGCGAGATAGAAGATGCTGCTGTCCGGGTTACGAAATGTATATTTTTCTTTTTCGGAATTCCATTCATAAAACCCCGCTGCAGGTACGGCACATCTTCTGGTACGTACACTGTCTTTAAATGTTCTTTTTTCCATAGCAGTCTCAGCCCGGGCATTGATGAGCAGGCTTTTACTGCCGAATCCGGGGAATCCCCAGGTAAACAGTTCCTCTGCAAATTCATTGTGATGCCCGGTAATGACGGGGGCTGTATTGGACGGATAGATGTCTTTTTTCCCGGAAACAGACATTTTCCTGTCCAGATGACGGACAAGCTTTTCGATCTCCCGGGCTGTCTCGTCGTCAATATAATAACGTCCGCACATGTCTAAAACTCCTTTCAGATGTTATACGATGTACTAGCTACCGCTTTCTGGTGGCAGTATCCTGGAAGCAGAAATAATCGGGGCGGTGCCTGGACTGGGTAAACTCAAACATGATTCCGTCAGAATTAAATGTCTGGCCGCTGATGACTGCAAGGCAGTTATAATCGTTCAGTTCCAGATACTTTTCGTCAATTTCAGTGGCACGTTCCACGGTCATCTTTCTCTTACTGGTTACAATAGCCATTCCCACTTCGTTTTCGATATATTCATAAATGGATTTTTCGGCGATATCTTTTGTAAGCCAGGCACAAGGGATTTGAGAAACATATTGATATCCAGGATCAGCGCCTTGTCCTCCAGATACCGGACCCGCTGAATGTAATACAGCTCGCTGCCCGGCGCAAAGCCTGTGTTTGCTGACACCCGTGCATCAGCCGTAATTTCCGTGAACTGAATGACCTTCGTGGAAGTCTTCCGGTGGTTTCTCTCTGCGGATTCCTTAAAACTTTCGATTCCGCCAAGTGTAAAATCAGCCTGATCGATCGGCTGATAGATTACGCGGACTCCTTTCCCGTGCAGGGACTGTACATAGCCCTGTTCAGCCAGTTCCAGGACGGCACGCCGGATTGTGTTCCGGGAACTGCTGTATATGTTTACCATTGTATTTTCCGAGGGCAGCAGATCCTGATAAGGGTACTCACCGCTTTCTATTTTTTGTTTCAGATCCTTGTAAATCGATTCAAATTTTGCTTTTGGCATGGTATATTTTCCTTTATATTAGCATACTTGTTTAAACATCTAGCTTTATTATAAATCATAGGACAGAGATGTCAAGTCTTTGTGAGGGAAGGTTGGTGTTTACTATTTACGGGGCCGTGCACCACACTGCACGGCATCCGGGCCACTAAAGTGATGGGGCGGGCATCTGGCTTCTCGCCGCTGGCGACTTTAAATGAGCCAGATGCTGTTACTATGCACGGCTTATTGGCCGTGCATAGTAACGGTTGGTGTTTACCTGCGGAGAGAAAAATAGTAATGATAATTATATTTTATTATATAATAATAATAAATAATTTTTTGTTATAGTAAATTAATGGTAAAATAAATAGGAATGTGATACCGGAGCTACTGATCAGACCAAACAGTAAAATTTCTAGAACAAAACAGTTCAGGCAAGTCTAAATGGGAACTCTGGGACAACAATGAAAAGGAGGTTTTCAGAATGGATTATGTACTTAATACCGCTCAGGCCGATGAGGTTCTGTGCGCACTCAAAAAGGACTACTGCGTTTATGCCCCGAAGCGTTTCCAAAAAGAAGGGCGTTTTTCGGATACCGACATTATCCGTTATGACCAGGTGGATTATTTCAGCGAGATTGTATGGGATGCAAAGTCAGATTATCCTGCAAAGGAGGTTATCAATCCAATCCAGGAGACAATTCTTTATTTTACGGAAGATGAGTACCGTGAGAGTAAAGGACCTAAAAAACCAATTCTGATACTTGCCCGTCCCTGCGATATCAATGCACAGCACATTCAGGCAAAGATATTTGCTGGTAACGGAGGGTATGAGGATTTCTATTATCAGCGTGTCAGAGAGCGGATTAAGTTCGCCATGATGGAGTGTAATGGAGGAGACGATACATGTTTCTGTGTTTCAATGGGAACGAACCGGACGGATGACTACTCACTGGCTCTTAAATTTTCAAAAGAAGAGTTGAAGGTTCATGTGACAGATGAGAGTTTTCAGCCTTATTTTAAAGGGATGCCTGATACCAGGTATACACCGGTGTTCGTAGAGGAGAATGAGCTGAAGGTCAAGATTCCGGATCTGTCGGATAAAGAGGTACGTAAGGCGCTTAAGAAACACCCGATGTGGAAGGAATTCGATGGAAGATGCACATCCTGCGGCAGCTGTACAGTGGCATGTTCTACTTGTACCTGCTTTACGACACGGGATATTCTCTATGGGGACAATCCGGAAGTGGGAGAGCGACGCAGAGTAACTGCATCCTGTCAGGTGGAAGGGTTCGACCAGATGGCTGGACAGAAAGAAATGCGCAGTACTGCGGCGGACAGAATGCGTTTCAAGGTCTTACATAAATTTTATGATTATAAGGCGCGGTTTGGGGATTCCCATATGTGTGTGGGCTGCGGCCGCTGTACGCACCGTTGTCCGGAAATGATATCGATTAGTGCAACTGTTAACAAAATGAATCGTGCGGTTGAGGAGATAAAAGCCGGCATGGAACAGTAAAGGAGGGACTGTTATGATGAATCCTGTTATGCCAAAACCGTGTACAATTATGGATGTGCACAAGGAAAGTGAGCATGAGTGGACCTTCAGAGTCGCTTCTGATGTCTGTCCGGCTCATGGTCAGTTTATGCAGTTGTCTATCCCAAAGATTGGTGAGGCTCCGATCTCAGTTTCGGCACAGGGAGAGGGATGGCTGGAGTTTACGATACGTTCAGTGGGGAAAGTGACAGACTGTATTTTTTCAAAGGAGCCGGGAGATGTACTGTTCTTACGCGGACCTTATGGCAAAGGATGGCCTGTCGATGAATTTGCCGGGAAACATATAGTCGTTATTACTGGGGGAACGGGCTTAGCACCAGTGCGTTCTATGCTCCGCAGTTTTGCAGAGAAGCCGGAATACGTTAAGAGCGTGCATCTTATTTCTGGCTTTAAGAATGAGGAAGGAATCATTTTCAGCGGGGATCTGGCGAAGTGGGAGGAGCAGTTTGTTACGACCTATGCGCTGGATACCGATAGGAAGGAAGGCTGGAGAACCGGCTTTGTAACAGAATTTGTAAAAGAGATCCCATTCGACGAATTTCAGGGAAACTATGCAGTGGTTGTAGTAGGTCCCCCTCCGATGATGAAATTCACCGGGCTTGAACTCATGAAATACGACGTAGACCCGGAGAAGGTCTGGATGAGTTTTGAGCGGAAGATGTCATGTGCCATAGGAAAATGCGGGCACTGCAGGATTGATGAGGTCTATGTCTGTACAGACGGACCTGTTTTTCCCTATACGGCAGCCCGTGACTTGGTGGATTGAGAAAGGAGTGTAACTGGTATGAATCAGGATATTAATATTAAAAAACTGCGGATTAACTGCTTTCGCCAGTCCAAAGTCCCCGGACAGTTTATGCTGCAGATGAGGGTTCCGGGAGGTTTTATTGATTCCTCCTACCTTTCAGTGATTGAGCATATTGCGAAGACTTGGGGGGATGGGAACTTTCACTTTGGAACGAGGCAGACGTTTGACATAACCGGCATTCCTTATGAGAATGTTCCGGCCGTGAATGCTTATTTGGAAGACTATATCAAAGAGGTGGATGCAAAGCTTTGCCAGGTAGATATGGACACAGTATCGCATGAGCCTCAGGAATGGGATCCAAAGAGCGGATACCCGACAATCGGTGCACGGAATATTACGGCATGTATCGGAAATTACCATTGTATCTGTGGAAACTGCAATACATATGAACTGGCGAGGAAGATAGAACCCATTATATTCCCTAGCCATTATCACATTAAGATTAATATTGCGGGATGCCCGAATGACTGTAATAAGGCACATTTGTGCGACTTTGGAATCATTGGGGTGGCGCGTATGGTTTATCACCCAGAACGCTGCATTGGCTGCGGCGCCTGTGCACGCACATGTGAAAAGGCATCTACCAGAGTGCTGAAACTCAATGAGGATACCGGAAAGATCGAGAAGGATGCCTGCTGCTGCATCGGTTGCGGCGAGTGCGTCAGAGCATGTCCAACCAGTGCATGGACCAGAGAGCCCACGAAGTATTACCGCGTAATCTTAGGCGGCAGGACAGGACGCCAGACTCCGCGTACCGGCAAGATGTTCCTGAACTGGGCAACAGAGGATGTAGTCCTCTCAGTTCTTAGCAACTGGCAGAAGTTCTCCGCATGGGTTATGGACTATAAGCCGGAATATCTTCATGGCGGCCATCTGATTGACCGTGCGGGTTATAAGAAGTTTAAAGAAATCATTCTGGACGGGGTGGAATTGAATCCACAGTGTCTTGTGGCAGAGGATATTTTCTGGGATGAGACAGAATACCGTTCGAACTTTAATGTGAAGCCTCTGGGCATGCATCAGACGGCAGGGCCGGCTGAGTAAAACTTTATGGATGGGGGACGCGAATGGCGAGGTGAGCCCGGAACCTGGCGGAGCAATGTCTGCTGGTGAAATCTCCTGACACTTCGCGAAGAAGCTGTAGAAGAAAACGGAACGGAAAGGTAAGGCAAAATTCTGCCCTCCCTTCCCGTTCCGTTTTCTTCTACAGCCTCTAACGCTTGCTTTATGGAGCCGCGCCGGGACAGATGGCCGTCGCAATATCCTGATTTAGGGGCAGATGGCTGTCCCTATTATATTGCGTCCTCAACCAGTGGCAGAATTTTACCAGAACCTCTCCATGTACTTTACAGCCTTCATCGGCTCCAGACCAAATTTGTCTGCCACCTTAGCTTTCGTTTCTTCCCTGGAAAATTTCATTTTATAGCAAAACTCTATCAAAATCTGTATTCCTTCTTCATGACCTTCCTGTCCATAGTTATTATAAAAAAAACGCTTGACTTGTTTAAACAAGTGTGATATAAAATGATTAAAGAAACTTGTTTGAACAAGTTAGGCAGCGACAGGGCAGACAGTGAATAAACAGATATGTAAAAGCAAAATCTAACAGATGTTAAGATTAGGAGGAAGAGTAATGGGCAGATATGCAGAGGACGCAAAAGAGCTTTTGGAACTGGTCGGCGGAAAGAAGAATATCGCCGCGGTTTCTCATTGTATGACGAGAATGCGGTTTGTTTTGAACGATCAGTCTAAAGCGGATGTGAAGAAAATCGAAGCCATGAAGGTTGTAAAGGGCAGTTTCACGCAGGCAGGACAGTTCCAGGTCATTATCGGGAACGCAGTGGCGGATTTTTACAATGATTTTGTTGCGGTTGCCGGAGTCGAAGGGGTATCCAAGGATGCTGTGAAACAGGCGGCGAAGAGCAATCAGAATCTCCTGCAGCGCGCAGTGGCTGCGATAGCAGAGATCTTTGCGCCTCTGATACCGGCGATTATTGTGGGAGGTCTGATCCTGGGGTTCCGCAACTGTATCGACAGTCTCTACCTGTTTGAAAACGGAACCAAAACGCTGTGTGATATCAGCCAGTTCTGGTCCGGAATAGATAATTTTCTCTGGCTGATCGGCGAGGCGGTATTCCATATGCTGCCGGTGGGAATTTGCTGGTCAGTGACCAAAAAGATGGGTACCACTCAGATGCTGGGAATCGTTCTTGGTCTGACGCTGGTTTCAGGCCAGCTTCTGAATGCTTACTCCGTGGCGTCCACGGCAGCAGCAGACATTCCGTTTTGGGATTTTGGATTTTTTAAGGTAAACATGATCGGATATCAGGCACAGGTGATACCGGCAATTCTGGCAGCATTTACCCTTGTATACCTGGAAAATTTTTCCGGAAGATTACGCCGCAGGTGATCTCCATGATCGTAGTACCATTCTGCAGTCTCGTGCTGGCTGTGATTGCAGCACATTTTATACTGGGACCGGTTGGCTGGAAGATAGGCTCAGCCATTTCAAGTGTCGTATATGCGGGAATTACCGGTTCGTTCAAGGTTGTATTCGGGGCGGTCTTCGGATTTGTCTATGCGCCGCTTGTTATTACCGGGCTTCACCATATGACGAATGCCATTGATCTGCAGCTGATTGCGGATTACACCGGAACTATGCTGTGGCCGATGATCGCACTCTCTAATATTGCACAGGGTTCTGCAGTACTTGGGATGATCTTCCTGCAGAGAAAGAATGCGGAGGCACAGGAAGTGAATGTACCGGCATGTATCTCATGTTATCTGGGCGTAACAGAGCCGGCGATCTTCGGTGTAAACCTGAAATATCTCTTCCCATTTGTATGCGGTATGATAGGTTCCGCCTGTGCGGCAGTTATCTGTGTGGCCACCGGAACAACGGCAAATGCGATCGGTGTCGGGGGAATCCCCGGAATCCTTTCCATCAAGCCTCAATATATGCTCTCCTTTGCTGTATGCATGGTGATTGCGATTGTAGTACCTTTTGTACTGACGATAATTGCAGGAAAGAAAAAGGGCGTGGCATCAGCCGGAAACAAAGAAGATTCCCCGGAAGTAAGGGGAGAGGATGACGGACACGTCATTCATGTGCAGGCGGAGGGAATACTGGGGGGAGATATAGATTCAGAAGAGTCTCTCACAGAAACATCCAGGGATAAGGCACACAAAGAAATGGAACTGAAGGCATTTTTAGACGGAAAAGTCCTCTCTTTAAAAGAAGTGGGAGACGGTGTGTTCTCAGAGGGAATCATGGGCGGCGGACTTGCCATTCTCCCGGAAAGTGAAACACTCTGTGCACCGGCTGACGCAAAAGTGACGGTACTCATGGAGGATTCCCGCCATGCCTGCGGCCTGACGCTGGACAATGGCATGGAATTGCTTCTTCATATAGGAATCGATACGGTGGATATGCAGGGCGATGGATTTGAATACCTGGTAAAAGAAGGCGAGGATGTTACAACAGGAACCCCTCTTATTAGATTCAGCAGGGAGAAGATAAAAGCTGCGGGCCATCCGGACGTGACGGTTTGCATTATTACTGGAGAAGGAGATGCAAAAGAGATCCAGTATCATACGGGAGGCCGGGCAGCATCAGGTGAAACGGCGGTTGTAACCTATTGGAATTGAATGCGGCAGGATGAAACAGACATAATGAGAGCAGGCAAATAAGGATTAGAAAAAACGGAGGCATGAAACATGGCAGATTTTAAAAATAAAATAGTGTACCAGATCTACCCCAAATCTTTCAAAGACACGAACCGGGACGGAGTTGGAGATCTGTGCGGAGTCCTGGAAAAGCTGGATTATCTGCAGGAACTGGGCGTAGATTATCTTTGGCTGACACCATTTTTTGTGTCGCCTCAGAATGACAATGGCTATGATGTGGCGGATTATCGGAACATCGATCCACTGTTCGGAACAATGGAAGATCTGGAGAAACTGATTGCCGGGGCGGACAGGCGGGGGATTGGCCTGATGCTGGATATGGTATTCAACCATACTTCCACAGAGCACGAGTGGTTTCAAAAGGCGCTGGAGGGTGATCCAGAGTATATAGATTATTATATTTTCAAAGATGGCTCCCCGGAGAAAGCGCCCACGAACTGGAAGTCCAAATTCGGCGGCTCCGCATGGGAATATGTGCCTCATCTTGAAAAATGGTATCTTCATCTGTTCGATGTAACACAGGCGGATCTGAACTGGGAGAATCCGAGAGTAAGAGAGGAACTGAAAGAAGTCATCCGTTTCTGGAAGGAAAAGGGCATCAAAGGATTCCGGTTCGACGTTGTTAATCTCATATCAAAGCCGCAAATATTCGAGGACGATTCACAAGGGGACGGAAGAAGATTCTATACGGACGGCAGGCACGTGCATAAGTTTCTGAAGGAACTGGTTCATGATACCGGGATTGAAGATCTGGTTACCGTCGGAGAGATGTCTTCCACATCATTGGATAACTGCATCCGCTATTCTAATCCGGAAGAAAAAGAGCTTTCTATGTGCTTTAACTTCCACCATTTGAAAGTAGATTACAAAAACGGGAATAAGTGGGAGCTGATGGATCCGGATATAATGGCATTGAAACGTCTTTTTGAAGAATGGCAGACCGGGATGCAGAAAGCCGGAGGCTGGAACGCGGTATTCTGGTGCAATCACGATCAGCCGAGAATCATATCCCGGTTTGGAGACGATAAAAAGTATTGGAAGGAATCCGCTAAAATGCTGGCCGCGGCTATTCATCTGATGCGCGGTACCCCATACATTTATCAGGGGGAGGAATTGGGAATGACCAACGCAGGATACCGGGATATTTCCCAGTACCGGGACGTGGAAAGCTTGAATTATTATGAAATCTTGCTGTCCCAGGGAAAGAGCCATGAAGAAGCCTTGGATATCCTCTCGGCGCGTTCCCGTGATAACGGGCGTACCCCTATGCAGTGGACAGATGGGAAAAACGCAGGTTTCTCAGAGGTGTCTCCGTGGATCGGCCTGCCGGAAAATTATAATACCATAAATGCGGAATCGGAGGCGGCAGACAAAGATTCGATCCTCAGTTTCTACAAAGCGTTAATTTGTCTCAGAAAAGAAAACCCGGTAATAGCCGAAGGGGAGATAAAATTCCTGCATCAGGAAAACCCGGATGTACTGGCATATAAAAGAACACGCGGGGATGAAGAACTGCTTGTACTGTGTAACTTCAGGGACAGAGAAGTGGCGGTGGAGGAGCTTTCCCAGGAGGGGTATCATAAAGTTCTGGGGAATTATAAAGATTGCGCACGATCCCTGCGGCCATACGAGGCTGTGGTACTAGGAAGGGGCGTATAGGGGCGAAATGCTTGCGAAGTTGAATCTGAAAAGTTGCATATATATTGCAGACTTTGCCGCCCCAACAAGCTCCATGTTAATATGCGCGGCCTATGGCACATATAAAATCGCCTGCGGCGGGGAGCCGGATGCCCGTCCCATCACTTTATTGGCTCGGATGCCGTGCAGCAAGGTGCACGGCCCCGTGAACAGTAACGGCTCCATCCCTTTGCTCTAAATTTCCCATCTTGACTTTCCCCGTAGCAAGGTGTAAGATTAGTAGATTTTCTACATACCAAGAGGTGGAAAACGGATGTTAACGATTGGAGAGTTTTCTAACATATGCAAAGTGTCCACGAAGACACTGCGCTATTATGCCGAGATAGGGCTGATCCTGCCCAATGAGGTAAACCCGGAGACCGGTTACAGATATTATTCTATTGATCAGCTGGAAACGATGTTATTGATTAACCGTCTGAAATCTTATCAATTTTCTTTGGAGGAGATCGGTGAGATTCTTCAATCTGAAGAAGAGCAGGAGGCGATGCTTTATATTAGACTCTGCAGGAAGATGAAAGAGATCGGGGACCAGAGCAGAAAACTGAAAGAGACATTAGAACAGCTAAATAGTGATATTTCAAATCTGAAGGCGGGTAAATCAATGATGTCCTTCTTGGAGACGATCGATGTACAGCTTACGGAAGTGCCGGTGATGTATCTTTTGTCAATCCGGAAAATGGTGAATGAATACGAATTTTCCGAAGAATATGGAAACTGCTATCGTAAATTGTTCCGGAAGATTGAGGCGGACCGATTGACTGTGTCTGCGCCGCCTATGGTACTTTTCCACAGCGCGGAATATAGTCCCTTTGGTTTGGATACTGAATTTGCCATACCGGTGAGGGAATACGCCACCGGCACCAGGGATTTTTGCCCGGGATTGTGCCTGAAAACGGTTCTTCACGGCTCATATTCCAACCTGCCTTCTGTGTATACAAAACAGCGTGAATGGGCGGAAAAAGAAGGGTATGAGAGCAGCAATGCTTTATATGAAGTGTATGTGACGGATCCATCCCAGGTTTCGGATGAAAGCGAACTTATTACGGAAGTTTACTACCCGGTAAAAATAAAAGCAGAAAAGAGGAGAGGTTAAATGAATCTGGAAAGAGTGGCGGAATTTGAGAAGACAATAAAAACTGATTATAGCAATACGGCAGGAATCGTAGTGCTAAAAGAAGGGCAGGTCCGGTATGAAAATTATTTTAACGGATGTACTGCAAAGAGCCGTCTGCATGTATACTCCGTGACAAAAAGCATCATTTCCATATTAATCGGAATTGCCATAGAGAAGGGATGCATCAGAAGCGTCAGCCAGAAGGTACTAGACTTTTTCCCCAATTATACAGTGAAGAAACGAGAAAAAACAATCCAGAATATAACGCTTGAAAATCTGCTGACAATGACAGCGCCCTATAAATACAGGTCTGGTCCCTATGTGAAGTATTTTACAAGTGATGACTGGGTGACATTTGGGCTGGACTATCTGGGAGGACGGGGAAACATAGGTGATTTCAGATATGCGCCTCTCATAGGTCCCGATATTCTAACCGGGATTCTCATGAAAACAACGGGACAAACCGTGTTGGATTTCGCCAGGGAGAATTTATTCGGACCGCTCGGTATTACCGTGGAGCGCAGTATTACGTTCCAAAGCAAAGAAGAACAGTTTGCATTTAATAAGGCCACGGACATCAGCGGCTGGGTATCTGATCCGGCCGGTGTAAATTCCGCGGGATGGGGTCTGACCCTTTCGCCTGCAGACATGGCAAAAATAGGACAGCTGTACCTGGCCGGCGGGATCTGGGATGGCAAACAGATCGTTTCCAGGGAATGGGTAGAAGAAAGCACAAAGGAACACAGCCGCTGGAAAGAAGAGAATCTGCCCTATGGGTACTTATGGTGGCTGGTGGGTGAAAAAGAAGAGGGGTATGCAGCAATGGGCGATGGGGGTAACGTCATCTACGTGAATGCGGCAAAGAAAATTGTAGTGGCTATAACCGCCATGTTTACGCCTAAGGCGAAAGATAGAATAGAATTTATCAAAAAGTACATAGAACCGGTATTCGGTGATGAATTCGGTGAATAATGAAGCGGGCACTTTGATTCGCTTAAAGAGGGGGAACTAAACCGATAGTTCCCCTTTTTTGGCTTTCCTGTAATCAGAAGGTGTCATTCCGGTTTCCTGTTGAAATGATTTATAAAAATAGGAATGGTACTGATACCCAAGATATATCAGGATTTCATAAACGGACATATCAGTATTTACTAACAAATTTTTTGCCTTATCCATTTTTAAAGCATGCACATACTGAGAATAGTTTAAGCCGGTATACTTTTTGATAAGCCTGCTGTAATAATCAGACTGGTAATGGAAGTGGTCACACAGCTGATCTAAACTAATATCAGCTATATGGCTGTTAATATATTTTGCAACAGCCTGAAATAGTTTATTTCCCTGAAGGCGTTTGGAAAAAGTGTAGATGTCATTAGTGGTGAAGTGTTCGAAGGCATTCAGGATCCTTAATGTATGTATTTGGGCAATCCTTCCATATCCGGCTTTAGTTGATTCCATTTCACTGAATATAGCTGCAAGATTTTCTTCGATCTGTTTTGAATGGCCGGGGGTTGCATGAAGCTTTAAATAACTGACATCACTTTTAACATTACTTTTAATTAAAAAAAAATCTCGTATGTCTTTATTTGTTAAATGCTTAAAAAAATAGGAGTCTAAGATTCTACTTGTTATACAGCAGTACAATGCAATTCCCTCACTTTTGGAGCGAATGTCAAGATGAGCACACTGGGTATCGAAAATGCAAATATCATGCTCGGCTAAATGGATTGTCTGGTTTTCAATCTGTGTCGTGCGGGTGCCTTTATAAACATAGATCATTTCGAAATAATCGTGCCGGTGTAAATTATCATCTTCATTATTATTTTCCAAAAGATAAGTTTTCTGTGATACGGGCAGAGGACATGGTGAGTATGTAGACAAAAGATAGCCATTCTCCTGGGTGGGGGTACAGTATTCGATCGTCATAAAGTAGTCATAGGGAATCTGCAGGACTTTATCTATATACCCTTCCGAACTATATGGCTGCCAGGTGTGGGTCTTTTGGGTAAAGTGTAAATGCTCTGCTGCATAATTTTTCAGATTCTTTTCTTCTTCGCGTTTAAATACTTGTTCGACGTATTCTAAAATCTGTTTCAAATGCATTTCCTCCAATGCGATCGGAATATTATTATTTACTCATATTTTAACAATGCTATATGAAAAAAGCAATAAAATGTCGGATTAAAGTCATTACATCTATTGTAAAGTCGGATTATATAAATTGCGGCAGAGGCAAATAAAATCTAAGATGAACCTGTAATTAAGAGATGTAAAGAAAAAAGGAGGAAGAAAGATGGGTAAACAAATAACAGGTTCATTGCCAATGTGGAAAAAGATTGCATATGGACTGGGAAATGCAGGGGGAGGATTTACCTGGGGCACAATAACAACATTTTTATTACTTTATTGTACGAATGTCATCGGAGTCAGCGCTGCAATTATCGGGACTCTTCTAATGTTTGCAAAGGTATTTGATGGTATTACAGATATCTTTATGGGCAGGATTATTGATCTTACAAAGTCTAAGATGGGAAAAACAAGGTTCTGGTATCTGCTTAGCTGTATTCCTATGGGCGTATGCATGTTCCTGATTTTTAATGTTCCGGGATCGCTGGGAGAAGGCGCAAAAAGTGCGTGGATCTTTCTCTTTTATCTGCTGATCAGCGCTGTTTTCTATACGATGAATCAGGTTGCCTACAATATGATGCTGGCGCGTGTAACGAAGGATCAGCATGATCAGGTTACGATGAGCGGCGCGGCTATGCTGAGTGGAACAATAGGCAGTGTAATTGTAGCATCTGTTACCTCCGGTCTGGTCGAAGCATTCGGCGGCGGACAACAGGGGTGGCGGATGATTGCTTTAATTTATGCGGTTGTGGGTGTTGGGATCCTGCTAATCCCGTTTTTCACACTAAAGGAACTACCGGAAGAAGAGTTCGGATCTCCTGTTTTGGAAGCAGGTGAAGGTGTTCCGGCAGAGACGGTATCTATTTCCTTCGGAAGGACAATTATTGAATTACTGCAGAATAAATACTTCATATTAATCCTGTTATTGTATCTTGTGGGATATGCTAATTCTGGTATTATGCAATCAAGTATGGCTTACTATGCAACGTACTCCATGGGAAATGCCGGTCTTATGGGAATATTAGGAATGTGTACGACGATCCCGCTAATTCTGGGGCTTCCGTTTATGCCAAAGCTCATTGACAAACTGGGCATGCGGAAGGCTTGTGTCTATGGTACGGTTGTTTCGGTTGCAGGGTGTACTGTGGCTGTTTTAGGGCAGTTTACAGGAATGATAATACTAATTGCCGGTCTGTTAATTAAAGCGCTTGGCATGGTTCCGGGTTCTGCTACTTATACACCGTTTTTAGTAAAAGCCGATGAATATCACTTTCAAAAAAGAGGACATCGCGTTACAGGCTCTCTGTTCTCCTGTGCTACAGTAGGAACTAAGATAGGCCAGGGACTTGGAACTGCTATTTGCGGATGGATACTGACCTGGAGTGGATTTGATGGAGCAGCTGCAGTTCAGACTGCTGCCGCTAATCATGCCATTAACTTTTTATATCTTGGCTTCCCACTTATCTTTTCTATTATCACAGGGGTTATTTACGCAAATATGAAAGTAGAAAATGAAATCAGATGATCGTATTAGAAACTCGTATAGGACATTAAGAATTTGATTTTACCAGTCTTAAAAGGAGAACATTATGCTAAAAATTAAGGATTTGAAATGTATGCATCTGGTACGCCCAATAGGAATCGACAGGAATCCATATTTTTCTTGGATTTTGGAAAGCAATGAAAAAAACGTGTTGCAGCATTCATACCAGATTGAGGTGCGGGACAACGAAAACAGGATTGTGTGGGACAGCACAAGGCAGGTTTCTGAACAGTCTGTATATGTGGATTACAGAGGAGAAGCCTTAAAAAGCAGAACCCGGTATATCTGGAAAATTAGAGTAGAGGATAATCATGGAAACCAGGCTGAAGCTTTCAGCGAATTTGAAACAGCATTTCTAAAAAGGGACGAGTGGCGGGCGAAGTGGGTAAAATCGCCGTTTTCCACCGTGGAGCGTAAAGCTCATTTGGGGGAGCAGCCCTCGGCAGTGTTGTTTCGTCAGAAGGTCATGCTTGACAAAAAAGTGAAAGAGGCCAGGCTCTATGCCACCTGTCATGGCGTCTATCGGCTGACAGTCAATGGGAAACGTCCCGATGACAGAGAATTTGCGCCGGAGTGTACCGTATATAGAGACTATCTTTGCTACCAGACGTATGATGTTACAGAGTTTTTACATACGGGAACAAATATTATCGGAATGCATACGGGGGATGGCTGGTATCATGGATTTATGACAAAGGCACAGGACGAGAGCTACGATCCGGCGTATGCCATATTGACGCAGCTGGAAGTGACATACGAGGATGGAACGACGGGGTGCTTCGTTTCGGATGAAACAATAAAAGTGCAGGAAAGTCCAGTTCGGTGTTCAGATCTTTTTGCTGGTGAAGTTTATGATGCAAATAAGATGCCGTACGGATGGGAAAGCTCTGGTTTCAATGACAGCGGCTGGCAGAGTGTTATACCGGCAGATTTTGGATACGGTAATTTAAAAGCACAGTATGGACAGCCAGTGCGTCCCATCATGAAATTACCAGTTAAAAGAATGCTGACCTCACCGAAAGGCGAACGTATTATTGATTTCGGTCAGGTGATTGCCGGCCGCGTACGCCTTTATATTCAAGTACCAAAAGATACGAAAGTGACAGTGATTCATACGGAAGGGCTGGATGCAGAAGGGAATTTCTTTGATAATAATCCGACAGCTGATCAGCGAATTGAATACATCTCCGATGGAACTGCACAGGTTTATGAGCCGCACTTTACATTTCAAGGATTCCGGTATGTCATGATCGACGGAATAGAGGAATTGAAAGCAGAAGATATTACTGCGATTGTACTAAGCTCCGAAAAACAAAATGTGGGGACATTTTCCTGCTCTAATGACGGGGTAAACAGGTTATATGAGAATACACGCTGGTCACAGCATGCGAATATGCTGTCCTTACCGACCGATTGCCCGCAGCGAGAAAAAGCCGGATGGACGGGCGATATTCAGGTATATACAAAAACTGCGTTATTGAATGAAGATATTACGCCGTTTTTAACCCGATGGCTTGAAAATCTTGCCTGTGAACAAAAGAAAAATGGATCAGTGCCGTTTGTAGTACCATTGGCAGGAGCTTATATTGGACAGTATGAAATGTACGAAGAACAGTTCAGAACGCCGGACGCAGTTTCCCCTGCGGGCTGGGGCGATGCAGCTGTATTAATTCCATATTACATGTATTGCCTCACCGGTAATACCCATATCCTGAAGCAGCAATATGATTCTATGAAAAATTGGTGTAATTTTGTTCTTAGGACGGCAAGAGAAAATCGACCGGGGGATAGTACTCTTCCGCAGGAAGTTGAGCAATATCTATGGAATACCGGGCATCATTACGGAGAACATCTGATCCCAAGTTATTCCAGGGAGGGATATGGAGAAGGCACCCTGGAAGCAATACGTGTATCAACCAGATATGTGGCTCCCATTTATGGCTATTATTCTATATCTATCATGTCAGAAACAGCAAAAGTTCTCGGGAATGATGAAGATGCACAATATTATGCCAAAATGTCGGAGAACATGAAAACAGCTATTCAAAAAGGCGTATTGGACAAAAAAGGAAATATGCCGGCCGACCTCATGGGGGCATATGCAATGCCGATTTACTATGGATTAGTACCGGAAGACTTAATGAAGAAGTTTGCTGAAAACTTAGTGCGCAAGATAGAAGAGAACAATGGATGTTTGGATGTTGGCTTCTTAGGAATGCCGATCCTGCAGGATGCATTGTGTCAAATCGGACGCCGGGATCTGGCATATGATCTGCTGTTTAATGAAAAAGCGCCGTCGTGGCTGTATGAGGTAAAACACGGAGCAACAACCATCTGGGAGAGCTGGTTTGCTTTGGACGAAGATGGCACACCATTTATATCGGAGATTTATGGAATGACATTCTGCATGAGCCTGAATCATTATGCATTTGGCTGTGTGGATGACTGGATTTTCCGTAACGTAAACGGAATCAACTATGTGGAGCCGGGATTTAAAAAGATTCTGATTCAGCCGCAGTTAGATGAGCGTTTAGATTGGGCGAAACGTACCTTTAAGTCTGAATATGGGGATATCGTTTCGGAATGGGAGAAGAAAGGAAATATTTTTGAATTAACTGTAGAAATTCCCTGTAATACAAGGGCAGTTATCGTTCTTCCGGACGGTCAGAGCTATGAAAAAGGCAGCGGGGAATATCACTTCCGGACGGATGTTTCAGAAGTGTACCAGAGTACAAAAGAGGGAAGGAGATCTGTATGGTAACATCTGCATTCACATTAAAAGAAATCAGTGCATTGCCGGAATTCAAAGATTATGGATCAATCATAATACCATCGGAAGGCCCAATGTCGGAAATGACATTAAAATAATTTGCGGCTGTTTCCTGCTGGAATGCGCATAGCATGGCAGACGGATATAACCGGCTGTTGGAAATTGCAAAGGAGGGACGAAAAATATACTATCCCCTGTGGAGTAAAAACGAGATAAGTGAAGATTCTTCATTAAAAGAGCGTTTTCTGGTATCCTGCTGCGTTGGCTGCGTATTATGTGTACTTTAAAAGGACATACTAATACTGCATTGAGTAATTAACAGTGAAGGAATTAGAAGCAGTAAGCGCAGGAAAGGAAAAAATGAAATGGACTTAAGCAAGATAGAACTGGAAAGGATCGATGGAACCAAAGAGAGTATGGAGAAATATCTGGGCAACATTCTACTGATTGTCAATACAGCCAGTAAATGTGGATTCACACCTCAATATGAGGCGCTTGAAGCACTTTATAAAAAATACCATGAAAAAGGATTTGAAATCCTGGGATTTCCCTGCAACCAATTCAAGGAACAGGAACCGGAAGATGAGAGTAAAATTGCAGAATTTTGTAAAATGAACTATGGCGTTACATTTCCGCTTTTTTCAAAAATCGACGTAAAAGGTGAGAATATGCATCCGCTTTATCGGTTCCTAACAGAAAAGAAAGAATTTCAGGGATTCGATGAAGGGCATCCTTTAAGCGGAAAGCTTCACGAGATTATTTCAGCAGAGGAACCGGATTATAAAAACAGCAGTGACATAAAATGGAACTTTACAAAATTCCTGATCAACCGCGACGGAACTGTGATTGACCGGTTTGAGCCTACTGCGGATATGGAACGCGTAGAACATGCACTGGAAGACCTGTTTCCAGAAAAGGAAGTCTAACAGTAAAAAGAAAATAACGTGAGCAGCTGTGGAAAACCATAGCTGCTTCTTTTAAATTTAAGCTTTATTTCCGAATTCTATACGTGATCGGCGCGGCAGGCTTGTAAGGTTATCCGTATTTGGCACCAAAACCGCACTTTTTATTAAGACACACAATCTGAAACTTGTTATAATGATAAAAAGGAGGCGAAACTATGGAACTGCAAAAAGAGATTGTAGGTAAGGTCTTGAATTATATCGAGGATAATATTGAGAAAGAAATTAACGTAGATAAAATTGCTAAAAATGCTGGCTATTCAAAATTTTATCTTAACCGCATATTTTCCGAATGTACTGGAATTACCGTTTATAAATACCTTCAAAGTCGAAGGCTTACATTGGCTGCTGAAAAATTGATAAAATCAAACGAGCCGATTACAAAAATTGCTTATGAAGCTGGCTATGACTCTCAACAAGCATTTACACTTGCTTTTAAGCAATTATACTTATATCCGCCCAAAGTTTATAGAAGTATGGGGGTGTTTGTGCCAAAGCAAGACAGAATTTCCCTTTGTGGGAATTTCTATAACACAAGATGTAGTCTATTCATCAGTATGTTCAAGGAGATGGCAGCATGAGTACAATACCTTACGTCATTGAGCAGACGAGCCGGGGAGAACGCAGCTATGATGTTTTCTCACGTTTGCTGTCAGACAGAGTTGTTTTTCTGGGAGAAGAAGTAAGCGATACTTCTGCCAGTTTAATTGTGGCACAATTCCTCTTTTTGGAGGCCCAAGACCCAGAGAAAGATATTCATTTATACATTAACAGTCCGGGAGGTTCTGTATCTGCCGGATTTGCGATTTATGACACCATGAAATACATCAAGTGTGATGTCTCTACAATATGTATTGGTATGGCTGCAAGTTTTGGTGCATTCTTGTTAGCCGGAGGTACACATGGCAAGCGTATGGCTTTACCTAATGCTGAAATCATGATACACCAGCCGGCCATGCATGGTAACGGTATTCAAGGGCCAGCCAGCGATATAAAAATAATGTCTGATTATATGCAAAAAAACAAACAAAGATTAAACAGAATATTATCCGAAAATACAGGGCGCACTATTGAGGAAATTGAAAGAGATACCGATAGAGATAACTTTATGAGTGCCGAAGAAGCACTAAAATATGGTCTGATAGATTCCGTTATTTCCAGAAGATAGTAAAACCAGCCAAGTAATCAGGGGGGCGACAGCAAGTAGTGCTGCCGCCCCTCACTTCATTGCAATAGCGTATCATTTTTATGAACAATCAATCAGAGTAATTGACAAAAATCTTTGTACAGTATAAAATAACATTGATATATATCTTAGTTATTTAAAAGGAGTTCATTATGCCGCCCAAAGTTAAGATATCCAAAGAAGCCATTATTGAAAAAGCATTTGAATTGACAAAAGTATATGGTTTTGAAAAAGTAACCGCACGTTTGCTTGCCAGCGAACTAAAATGCTCTACTCAGCCAGTGTTTCATGCTTTTCGCAATATGGAAGAACTAAAGGAAGAAGTATACAAAAAAACCAAAAAACTCTTTGAGGAAACCATGCTGCAACCGCCTTCTGATACAAAAACCCCCTATTTTTTAAGCATGGGAATAAAGTATGTGGAATTGGCACAAAAAGAAAAAAATCTGTTTCATCTTCTATGTATGTCAGATAGTGGAAAAAGGCTTGAAAGTCTTTACGATTTGGCAAAATACATTCCCGTTCCGATTGAACCGGAAGTGTTTGTGAAAACATGGATATTTACACATGGTATAGCAACGATTGTTTCTACGAACACAACGAATATCCCACCGGAAGAAATCAGGCAGTTACTTACAGAAGCATGTGCAGGTTTCAAGTTATATCATAATGAAAATGAATCGGAGAATAGGTATGAAATCGGTTAAAAATTATGTGTATACAGAACGTGCGCATTTTATGTGCCCAAATATGCATTTTGGAATTATGGTACAAATAGAATGTAAATATGATGAAGGAGTGCTAAGGCAAAGCATAGACACTCTTCAAAAAGCGCACCCGTTTCTGCAAAGTTTAATTGCAGAGGAAACGGATACTGGCAGACTTTTTTATCAAATACAAGATGATTTGAATATTTCTGGAAATACAGACTTTATGCAAACAACATTGCGTTACCGTAAATGACTGGCTGATTGCAAAAATGATGTTGGAAGAAAATACAAATAAGGTGGTTATTGCAGCCGATATTCGTAATCAGATCAAATGTTACAGACAAGGAGCAATGGGGAATTATTCCACTGCTTTTAGCGTTTCTGTAAAAAAGCATGGGGAAAATGTTATTTCCCTTGCAAAGCGCGTATCGTCACAAGTCCTAAATATATGTCAACACCCGCAGAAAGAAATGCTTGTGCTTGCCTGTTATATACATATGCAGCCTGAGCTAATTGACGCTGTTGCAATATCTGCATTAGGAGATTTTGGAAGTAAAGCAGGAATATTTGTAGGAAGAAATATGTTTGGATATGGTTCCCAAAACGGTTATAGCATTACCAATCTAGGGAAAATTAAAAGTAATATAATTGCAGAAGCTATTTTTATACCGCCGGCTTCACCTGCCAACAAAAAGACTTGGGGTGTTCTAACGGTGAATAATCATATGAAAATATGCGCGTCAAAGTTAATTGCAGAAAGTTAATATTCTAATGCAGGAAATAAAATGGGTACGCTGTTCTGTCTGCGGAAAGAAAAAGGGAAGGACTTCAGGGAAAATGAATAAGGTCATCAAAGGAATTATTATAATTGCCGCAGCATTGCTTGTGGCTGCAGGCACAGCTCTTTTCTGCTTTGTTTATAAAGTAAAAGAACCACCGGCGCCCCAAATAGAGCAAACGGAAAAAACAGAAGATAAAAAGATAAGGGTCGCATGCATAGGGGACAGTATCACATATGGAGCAGGCGTACTTTCTACCCGGGAAATAGATTCCTATCCTGCCATTTTACAGAAATTACTAGGGGATAGCTATCAGGTACTTAATTATGGGCTGAGCGGCCGTACTTTGCTTGATGGAGGTAATAAGCCATACAAACAAGAAGATTTTTACGAAGAAACGCAGGAAGCAGAGCCCGATATTGTTCTGATTATGTTAGGCACGAATGATTCGAAGCCAAATAACTGGGACGCCGCGGCATATGAAAAAGAGCTCGGAGAGTTCGTGGACTTGTACCAGAACATCCCCAGCCAACCCGAAGTATATCTCATGACATGCTGTGATGCCTTTGCCACAGACGGCAAGAAAGAAGTTGCATTTGGCGTAGATAAAATGGTTATTGGTAATGAAGTAAATGCTATCATCCAACGGGTAGGGGAGAACTGTGAAGTGCCGGTTATCGATATTTACGGTGTGACAAAAGACCATCCGGAGTATTTCGCTGATGGAGTCCACCCGAATGCCAGAGGGAATCAGATCATTGCAGAAACAGTGTATCAGTGTGTGAAGCTAGTGAACGGGCTTCCGTCTCGTTAACGGAGGGCTGGCTGCTTACAGTATGGTTCTTTCAGATGAACCATATGCAGCTCCCGCAGCTTTACTCTCCCTTCTTCTCAGCGTCCTCCTCCCCCACCGTAGAAAAATTAGTTGCTTCCACCCTGAAAAAGTAATATATTAAGAGATAAGAAAAAGGAAAAGGTGTATTACTATGAAAGATGAAAAAGATGTCAAAGTAAAAAGCTTACAGAAAGCATTGGAAGTTCTGAACTGTTTTATAGACAAGCAGCCTTTGGGGATTACAGAGATCAGCCAGCAGCTCGGATTATATAAGAGCAACGTTCACAATATTCTGGTCACGTTTAAAAATATGGGATACCTGGAGCAGGATCCCGAGACAGGAAAGTTCAGGCTGGGGACAGCGATCTTTTCCCTGAGCAGGGCCCTGAAAGAGAATATGAGTATTTCTAAAATTGCACTCCCCTATCTGCAGCGGATTGCGGAAGAGACCAGTGAGATGGTTTATCTTTCTATTCTCAAGGAGGATGAGGTCCTCTATCTGGACGTCGTCTATCCTATGAATCAGAGGTATTCCGTGGCAGGCCCTGTTACAGGCGAACGGGCGAAGCTGCATTGTACAGGTGTGGGGAAGGCTATGCTGTCCAGATTGCCGGACAGGGATGTTGAGCGGATATTGAGCGGAGAACTCAAGCCTTTTACCGACTATACGATAACGGATAAGAAACGGCTGTGGAAAGAAGTGGAATTGGCACGTGCAAACGGATATGCGATTGACAACATGGAGATTGTTCTTGGCGTTAAATGCATTGGCGTTGCAATTATGAATCACAATGGCGGGGTGGAATGCGGAATCAGCATCAGTGCTCCATCACTGCGTATGGAACCTGATAAAATTGACGAATTTGCTAAAATTTTGAAACGCTATGGACGTGAAATCGAGAAACTACTATAATCGAATTGGTTATAATTCATAAAAAAAAGTAAAAATGAAAAAGCAATATTGCATTTAATTGTTAATGGGGGTATACTGTATTCAAATATATAAGACATCTTTTACTTGGTATTTTTACCAAGTAAAAAAAATGTCACAAAAATAGAACGAAGTTCTATAATAGAGAACAGAGAGAGGGGGAGATAGAAAAAAGAAAGCATTTATAAATAATGGGAAGGAATAACAAAGGGAATGAAACGTAAGAAAAGGTATACCCAAAGGGCATCCCGTAACACATGCCCGTGCGGGCGGATCCGCAGCAGAGCTGCAGATTAAGGTATTCTAAAGGAGGATCTGTTTTTAACAGATGAAAAAAAGGAGGTTACTATGAATTCTAAAATGAGAAAGTATTTGACCGTTATTGCGTTGGGGCTGGCAGGAGGATCGATTTATTTCCTTCCCTATGTCAAATTCGTTTTTTACGATGCACAGATTGCGAGTATGGGAATCAGCAATACGCAGTCAGGTCTTTTAATGACGATGTATACGGTGACAAATATGATACTTTACATACCGGGAGGAATTCTTGCAGATAAGATTTCTGCCAAAAAGGCGCTTGTTATCTCATTGGCGGCCACATCGGTGCTGGCATACATTTATGCATTTACCATGAAGAGCTTTGCAGTATCAATGATGATCTGGCTTGCACTGTCGCTCACCACGGCGTTTGTATTTTGGTCCTCGCTGATGAAAGCTGTCAGAATTATCGGAACAGAAGAGGAACAGGGATTCATGTATGGTCTGTATTATGCCTGCAACGGAATTACCAACGCGCTGACAAACGCATTTGCATTAAAATTCTTTAACACAGCTGGCGGTGATCTGCAGACCGGATTCTTCAGAGCGGTTCTTGCCGGCGGTTCCATAGCAATTGTTGCAGGAATCCTCCTGATGGTGCTGATGAAGGAAAACAAAGCTGGTAACAGCGGCGCAGCGGCTGATGCCGATGAAGACAAATTCAAGTTCTCCGATGTTGGGAAGATCTTAAGAAGCCCGATTGTGTGGATTGCTTCTTTCGTTATTTTCTGTGGAGACGGTATATATACAAGCGTATCTTACTTCAATCCGTATCTGACTGAGGTAATCGGCGTTGCGCCGGCAGATTCCAGTTTCATATCAGTGATCCGTAACGGCCTGATGCTGCTGGCTCCGGTGGGCGGTCTTCTCGCAGATAAAGTATTTAAGTCAACCTGTAAATGGCTGACAACGTCCTTCCTGATTGTGGCGGCGTTGTTTGCATCCGTATTATTTATTCCGGCCTCCATCAATCCTACGGCGGCAAGTGTTTACACATTGATTCCGAGTGCGGTAGCGATGATGCTCTATGGAGTTGTATTCTCGGTTATGAGTGAGGCGGGCATCCCGCGTATGCTGACAGGAACGGCAATTGGAATAGCGTCCATTATCGGCTATGTGCCGGATTCACTGTATTCGCTTATTTTCGGCGGTTTTTTGGACAAATTCGGCGGACATGGATATACTTATATATTCATTTTCCTGATAGTCAGCTGTGTAATCGGAGCGTCATTTGCTGTGATTGTCAGACGTCTTGGGTTAAAAGCGGTAGAGCAAAGTAAAGAATAAGGATAAGGGATCGGTGATTATGGAAAAGTTAGAAAAAGTTTA
The DNA here is from genome assembly GCA_000509105.1 of Clostridiales bacterium VE202-21. Classification (GTDB taxonomy): domain Bacteria; phylum Bacillota; class Clostridia; order Lachnospirales; family Lachnospiraceae; genus Faecalicatena; species Faecalicatena contorta. The sequence goes on from BAIF02000098.1 coordinate 79,136, forward strand.
CACAGATGTATCGAGATGCAAAGGGTGCGGATATTGTATTGAGGCATGCCCCAGACATGCGGTCAGTGTATCGGATTTCATTAATGCAAATGGTTACAATTCCATCCAGGTGGACGAAAGTAAATGTATAGTATGCGGCATATGTTACAAGGTATGTCCGGATTATGTGTTTGAAATACGATAGTGGAGGGAAACTATGTCTAAGATATTATTAAAAGGAAATGAGGCTCTTGCCGAGGCGGCCCTGGCGGCCGGATGCCGTTTTTACAGCGGATATCCGATTACTCCCCAGACAGAGATACTGGAGTATCTTTCCTGGAGGATGGAAGAAGTGGGAGGTGAATTTGTACAGGCTGAATCAGAGCTCTCCGGCATCAATATGGTGCTGGGAGCGGCTGCCGCCGGAGCACGGGCTTTGACGACTTCATCCGGCCCCGGATTTTCATTAAAGCAGGAGGGGATATCCTATCTGGTAGCAGCTGACCTGCCCGCAGTCATTGTCAATGTCATGAGAATTGGAACCGGCCTTGGTGATATTTCCCAGGGACAGGGGGATTACTGGCAGATGACCAGGGGCGGAGGACACGGCGATTACCGGACAATTGTGCTGGCGCCGGCTTCCGTGCAGGAGAATGCAGACCTGATGGAAGTGTCCTTTGACCTGGCTGAAAAATACCGGCACCCGGTACTGATTGCCTCCGACGCGGCAATCGGACAGATGATTGAGGCGGTAGAGATACCGGAGTTCAAGGAACATGATATCGACAAATTTGATTGGACGGTAAAGGGATGCAAAAAGGGGGATGAGCACCGTAAAATACAGAATGTCTATTATACACACCCTGATTATGAATCTTACCTGCTGAATAAATACACAGAGATCGAAGAGACTGAGCAGCGATATGAGAACATCCAGGTGGAGGACGCAGAGATCGTCCTGGTCGCTTACGGAATCAGCTCCAGGGTATGTCTGGAGACGGTGGAAATGGCGCGTAGCAAAGGGTTAAAAGTAGGACTGATCCGGCCAATTACTTTGTGGCCGTTCCCGGTAAAGGCATTTGAGAAGGCGGGAAACGCAAAGCTGTTCCTATCGGTGGAGATCAACATATTAGGGCAGATGACAGATGACATCAGGCTTGCAGTAAACGGCAAAGTACCGGTTGAACACTATGGATCTATATTTGAAATACCGGAATCAGAGAAAATCATAGAAAAGATAGAAGAATGGCTGAAGAAGGAGGATATGTAAGATGCGGATGATAGCTCCTGAAACAGTGACATTTGCACACAGCGCCTTCTGTCCGGGCTGCGGCCATGGTCTGGCAGTAAGGCTGATTGCAGAAGTAGCACAAGAAATGGAACTAAGTGAAAAACTTATTACGGTGGTGGATGTGGCATGCGGCTCTTTGAATATTAATTCCTGGAGATTTGATACCATTATGGCGGCACACGGAAGGCCGATTCCGACTGCCATTGGAATTAAAAAAGTACGGAAAGAGAATCCGGTTCTGGCTTATCTTGGGGACGGGGCGGCCTACGCGATTGGCATGGCGGAGATGATGCACGCGGGAATCCGAAACGACAACATCATCACCATTGTGATCAATAACAGCCTGTTCGGCATGACAGGCGGACAGTGCGCACCGACCTCCCTGCCGGGACAGGTTACAACCTCCACACCGCACGGAAAGAATCCGGACCAGTGGGGAAAACCATTTAAAATTGAGGATGCTTTTTCCGGTCTGGACATTGCATACCTGGCAAGAGGAAGCATGGCTGATGCAAAGGGGATAACTGTCAGCAGAAAGTATATCAAAAAGGCGTTTGAAAAGCACATGGACGGGGAAGGGTTTTGTTTGGTCGAGCTGCTTTCACCATGCCCGACCAACCTGAATATGACGCCGGTAAAGTGTGCACAGAGAATTAATGAGGAAATGATAAAATACTTCCCGCTAGGAGAATTTAAAGATCAGGGAGGGCATGCATCATGAAGAAAGAGATAATTTGTGCCGGATTTGGCGGACAGGGTGTACTAACGGCGGGAATGATTTTAATAGATGCCGGGATGAAGCTGGACAAAAACGTGCTGTTCTACCCCTCTTATGGATCAGAGATGCGCGGGGGGACGGCAAACTGTACCGTGAAGATCAGCGATAAAATGATTGCCTGCCCGGTTTCAAAGCACCCGGATATTTTATTGACCCTCAATACACCAGCGGTGGATAAGTTTGAAGATAGTCTGGTGAGCGGAGGCCTTCTGATGGTCAATTCTTCCATTGTGCCGAAAGACCGGACATACAGGGAGGATATTACCGTGATAAAGGTTCCTGCCACAGATATTGCTGCCGAAGTACAGAACTTAAAAGCGGCAAACCTTGTGATGCTTGGAGCTTTGGCTGCGGCAACAGATCTCTTTACGGTGGAATATCTGGAAGAGTCGATTTTGCAGTTTTTTGAGAAAAAGGGAAAAGGAAGATTTAACGAAAAGAATGCAGCATGCTACCGCAGAGGTGTGGAAACAGTACAAAAGGCATAGTGATACAAGAACATAAAAAGGAGGCGGTCAGATGGACTTGACCAAATTACTGAAACCAAAGTCAGTGGCGGTGGTTGGCGCAAGTGAAAAAAATGGATTTGGAGGCGATGTCTGCAGAAATATTATTACATATACTAAGGATATGAGCAGGATTTATTTCGTGAATCCGAGAAGAGACACCGTATTTGAGAGAAAATGTTATCCGTCAGTGACGGACATCCCGGATGTGATTGACCTGATGATTATCTGTACGTCCCAGAAGACGATACTTCCGCTTCTGGAAGAAGGTGCAGGAAAAGGCTGCGGCGGTGCGGTAGTCTTTGCCAGCGGCTATGGGGAAACGGGTACGGAAGAGGGGATTAGGCAGGAAAAAGAGCTGCTGGAAAGAGCCGAGGAATTAGGAATTGCCATCATGGGTCCGAACTGTGCAGGGTATGTCAATTATACAGACCATGTATATGCGTTTGCATTTATATCAGCAGAGCGCGACCGAAGGGGGAATATCGGCGTGATCTCCCAGAGCGGCCAACTGTGTCTCTCGATGATGGAGTGCCCGTCCATGAAGTTTTCCTATAATATTTCCGCAGGGAATGCAAAAGGAATCCAAATGGAAGATTATATGGAGTTCCTGGTTGAGGATGAACACACGAAAGTCGTCAGCCTTTATATAGAAGGAGTGAAAAATCCGTCTAAGTTTGTGGAAGTGCTGAATAAAGCAGCGGCAAAGAAAAAACCGGTCATTGTCCTGAAAGCCGGCAGAAGCAATAAGGGGCAGGCGATCGCGGCCTCCCACACCGGTAGTCTGTCAGGATCGGATGCTTCCTTCGACGCCTTGTTGAAAAAGTTCGGCGCGATCCGAGCGGATGATTTGGAAGAGTTAACAGCGTTGTCGCTTTTACTTTCAACGATCCCAAGATTGCCCGATAAAGCGGAGTTTGCCTCCATGAATCTTTCAGGAGGGGAAACTGCGATCTGCGCGGACGTGGGGTATTTAAACGGAATTTCCTATCCGGACTTTACATCGGAGACGCTGGCGGCCTTAAAAGAGCAGCTGCCCGGATATGCAACTCCGAACAATCCTCTGGATATGACGGCCACCCTGTCCTATGATGCAGATCTGTATGCAAAGGTGCTGGAGACCGTGATGGATGATCCAAATGTAGGAATGGTTCTGATCGGGTATACTCTTTTATATGAGATTGCAGACCCCGCCATTTATTATATGTATGAAGCATCAAAAAGGTGGCCATGAAAAAGGGAGATCGATGTAAGCCGATTGCAATTATCCCATTTGCAGAGAATACGAGAAATCCGGAATATCAGGAAAAGTTATTTCGGATCGGAGTGCCTGTGCTGCCTCCGCCTGTGTACGCATTTAAAATGCTGAAAAAGCTGGCGGATTACATCAATTTTGATTACAGCAGCGTCAGCCATGAGATCGCACTGCCTCAGAGAAAAAGCGATCAGACCTGCGCTCTGTCGGAACATGAAAGTAAGATGTGCCTGAAAGAATTCGGAGTCGCTGCGGCAGAGGAGTTGATTGTAACCTCCCGTGGGGAGGCGGAAATAGCGGCAGAAAAAATGCCGGGGGCATTTGCCATGAAGATTGAATCCGCGGAGATTCTGCATAAGAGCGATGTGGGCGGAGTGCTTCTGAATCTGAAGGGCGCAAAAGAAGCCGGGGATGCCTTTGACCTGATTATGGAGAATGTAAAGAAACATTGTCCGGAAGCCGGAATAAACGGGATTTTGATGGTCCCTATGCTGAAACCCGGACTGGAGATGATTATTGGCGTGAACAATGATCCGCAGTTCGGACCAATGATTATGGCTGGAATGGGTGGAATCTTTGTCGAACTTTTCAAGGATGTCGTGGTGTACCCGGCGCCGGTCAATAAGGCAGAGGCAATGCGTATGCTGCAGTCCTTAAAGGCTTTCAAATTATTAAATGGATACAGAGGAGGAGAGAAGTATGATATTGACGCTTTATGTGATACAATCGTAAGCGTCGGGAATTTTGCGGCTGCAAACAAAGACTCTTTGAAAGAGCTGGATATTAACCCATTATTCGTTTATCCCGAAGACGAAGGCGTTGGTGTCGCGGACAGCCTGATTGTGAAATATGGAGAGAAACGGCGCTGCTAAAGGAGTCCTTTATGAGAAAGCTATTTCGAAAGATTAATCTGAAAATTTTTGCACCTACATGCCTGATACTGGTTTTGCTGATACTGGTTTTACTTTTACAGCCGGTTAAAGCAGGACAGGCTATCAATTTTTTGTATGACCGCTGTACCGAAAATTTTGGCTGGCTCTATCTTACGGCTTGCATATGCAGTTTCGCCTTTCTGATCTGGATGACGTCCAGCCGGTTTGGCAGTATTAAACTGGGAGATAAGGAGGAAAAGCCTCAGTATTCGCAGATCTCCTGGATTGCCATGCTGTTTACGGCCGGTGTGGGAACAAGCATCGTGATACTGGGGTTCCTGGAGCCAATCTATTATGTGAGCAGTCCGCCGTTTCTGATCGAGCCTTTAAGCGAACAGGCCTATGAGTATGCACACATGTACGGACAGTTCCACTGGGGGCTGAGTGCGTGGGCATTTTATAACCCTGCGATTATAGCAGTTGCCTACATGATATATGTAAGAAAAGAACCAAGCATCCGTTTAAGCTCTGCATGCAGCGTTGTTCTGAAAAAGCAGACAAATGGATGGCTGGGACATGTGATTGATATCCTTGTGGTATTCGGGGTGGTAGGGTCCATTGCCACCTCACTGGGCATCGGTACACCAGTTCTGGCGGATGTAATCCGGGAGGTATTCGGAATCCCGCAGGCCTATGATCTGACTGTGAAGCTGACGGTATTGACGATTTGGATCTTCATTTTCGGCACGAGCGTTTTTCTTGGGCTGGATAAAGGAATTCAGAAACTGAGCAATATCAATATCGTGATGGCATTTATCTTTCTTCTGATTATCTTATTTGTGGGGCCTACGGTGGTGATTTTGAAAATGGAATTGAATAGTACCGGATTGTATCTTCAGGAATTTTTCAGGATGAGTACTTACACCCAGCCCTTTGGAAGCGGGGAATTTACGAAAAACTGGACCGTATTTTACTGGGGCTGGTGGATCGCTTTCATGCCCATGATGGGAATGTTTGTAGGAAAGATATCGCGCGGAAGAACGATTAAAAATGTCATGTGGGGGCAGTTGATATGGGGCTCTCTGGGATGCTGCTTCAGTTTTATGATCTTCGGAGGCTATTCTCTGTACCTGCAGAAGAGCGGCAGGGTGGATCTGGTCAGTATTTTAAACAATGAGGGACAGAGCCAGGCGATTATAGCAATTTTGAAAACGCTTCCAATGGCAAAGATCATGATGCTGTTTTTATGTATCGTCTGTTTTGTGTACCTGGCCACGACCATTGATTCCTGTGCGTATGTGCTGGCAGGCGCAACTACAAAGGAACTGCCGCCGACAGGGGAGCCTGCGAGATGGAACCGGCTCTTCTGGGCACTGTTATTCTGTATGCTTTCTATAGCACTGATGCTGATCGGAGGAATTGAATCAGTGAAGATCATGTCTGTTGTGACGGGGCTTCCGCTGATCTTTGTAATGTTTCTTCTGATGGTATCGGTGAAAAAGACACTGGAAAAAGATTACCCGCAGAGAACAAAGTAAGTTTTTGGGTTTTACAAATATTTTATTGATTCATAACTGAGAAGGAGGATAAAATGGAGGAATATTACGGCAGTATATTTAATGAGGTGTTTGGCCCGGTCATGATCGGCACATCCAGCTCCCATACGGCAGGTCCCTATAGAATCGGGGCTGTTGCCCGTATGCTGCTGGGCGATGAGGTGAAGAGGGCGCGAATTTCTTTTGATCCGGGCAGCTCTTACGCTTCGTATTATAAGCTTCAGTGGTCAGACAGGGGATTTACAGCAGGACTGATCGGCGGCCGCATCGACAGCGATGATATGACGGATGCGCTGGAAATTGCAAAAGAAAAAGGTGTAGACATCCAATTTGTGAAAGAACCGAAGGAAAATAAACATGCGAATTATGCATTGATGGAAATGGAAGGAAAGAACGGCAGATGTCTGACACTAGGCACGACCTCGGTAGGCGGCGGGGCCATTGAGATCATAGAAATCGACGGGTTTCCGATCCAGATCAAAGGAGATTTCAACGCCGCATTTCTCTATCTGGATGATACGGCGCATCGGGGGACGGTCGAAGAGGGCCTGAAAGCGATTACAGAGCAGGAATTCCGGGTAAAGGAGAGCGCTTCGGATAGGAAACGTATGCTTTACTTTGAGACACGGGAGGCTCTAAAGGAGACACAGCTTCAGAAGATGCTGGATATGCCTGGTGTAGCCGATGTACGTTATACGGATCATGTACTTCCGGTCCTGTCCAGTTTTGCTTATGAGGATATTCCTTTCAGAACGGCGGCGCAGGCATTGGAATTTGGCAAAGAAGAAAATATGAGCGCCGGTGAGCTGGGCATACGTTATGAGATGGCGCGCAGCGGCTACACACGGGAAAAGGTTATGGAGATGATGCAGAACATTGTAGGGGTAATGCGCAGGTCGGCCCATGTCGCGATCCACAATAAAACGAACGAAAAGATAGGGGAGCTGTACCCGGTTAAAGCCACGGACATGTACGAGAGTATGCAGAATAAAACGGTTCCGGTTGCGGAACTCGGTATTTTAAACGAGCTGGTCTGCGTTGCCATCGGTATCCTGGAGAAGGTGGAGCAGAAGAGGCCGGATGTCGTGGTGGCATCTCCCACAGTGGGGTCTGTCGGCATCCTTCCCGCGGCGGTTGTCCATCTTGGAGACCGTATGGGAAAGAGTGATGAGGAGATCGCGAAGGCAATGTTTGCGGCAGGCTGTGTCGGAATCTTTGTCGCACATCAGGCTACATTCGGAGGTGAAGTGGCAGGCTGCCAGGCTGAATGCGGTTCCGCAGGAGCCATGGCGGCAGCGGGTGTGGCAGAGATGCTGGGAGGATCCGCGCAGGAGGCATTTACAGCATCCGCAGTCACCCTGCAGAATGTACTGGGCCTGATCTGTGACCCGGTATCTGTAGGCTACGAGCCGTGCAATGCCCGCAATGCTATGGCGGTATCAAATGCTTTGTCATCGGCCAATATGGTTCTTTGTGGATTTTCTGTGCAGATTCCGCTGGATGAAACGATCATCGCAATGAAAGAAGTAGGGGAGCAGCTGCCTCCATGTCTAAAGGGTACATACGGAGGACTTGCCTGTACGCCGACAGGGCAGAAAATAGCAGAAATATGCGAAGGCGAATAGTTACGATGCGCGGCCCCTGGGCCATGAATAGTAACGGCGAATAAATTAACAATCCCGTTAAGTTAATAACTTTGGTTGTAATTTTCTTCCCATACGCTTATCATTAAATTATAGAAGAGATGCTGTGTGTAACTATTCAGATTCCACGTAAGAAAGGGAGGGACTGATATGGGCGGAAAACTTGCAAAACCTTTACTGTTACTTGACAACAGCAATATGATGTCGGTATTGAACGAAGGCGAATTTAAATGCAGCAACCTTACGTTTGAAGAAACGAAGGCAATCATAGACATGTACGATGAGGATATGATTCTCCGCTGCTTTACCAATGTTGACATTGAGACAGTTATTTTTGATTACCTCGGTATTACAAAACGGGACTTTGAATTTAAAAAGATCAGAAATATGAGGGCAGGGCAGGATGCGATTGTGTTTAAGCTCTACGTTACCCCCTCGGAGACGCAGCCTGTGATACAGGCGGATGACGGCGTAGAGGCGAAGAAGATCCAGAATATCTATGTCTACTGCCAGCATCTGACACGTATTAAATAAGTGGTGCAGAAATTTTAGGAATATTAACGAATATGCAACAGATTGTATGAGATGAGCTTTAGTTTTGGCGGCAGATGAGGGCGCACCGGAAAATGACAGCCGGTTGGCGCCCCCATCTGCTGTCAAGGCTGAAGCTCGTTGTTTATGGATTCTTGTTTTATTACTGTTTATTTTACGTTTTCTTCTATTAATTAAAGAGATTTTTTTATTTGTCTGTGGTATGATATCTTATAGGAAAGCGATATTAGATCGAGGAGGACATATGCATAAAAAAAATCCGGACAGCGAATGAAGAAATAGGCAATGTAGTATTTTTGATTTTGTTTACAATCGTATGGTATGCAGGGCTTTTGGGAAACATACTGCGGGAAGGATTTCAGCCTTTTATTTTGATCTTTCTGGCAGCAGGACTTCTGCTCCCGTTTCAGGCAGTGCGTATGGTGCAGAAGGCAGTTTACTACCGGAGACTGCATGCGCAGTGCGTGGAGGCGGGGCATCCGCAGAAGGGTAAGATCGTGAATATCGTGCGGGAGTATTATGTAGATTCCAACAGCAGGAACAGGCAGTATATTACATATTATTTTCTGATTATTGAAGTATTCGATTCGAATACGGGGGTCTCACAGCGGATCAAGAGTGCCCCTTACCGTATTCCGCTGCACAAATATTTGGGAGCGCCCTATGTGAAGGTGTATACCGATTCCACAGGGTGGCACCATGTTATCGAAGACTTCCAGTTGAAAGAGAACCGCAGTGAACCGGGGATCACACTTGAAAATCCTAACATATATCTGAAGGACTTTAATAGTACGCATCCGTTTCAGAAGGTGATCGCGGCGGTAATTCTAATTGGGATGCTGTTATTTGTATTTGGAGTTTTTAGAAAATAAAAGGGGACAGACCCTTTGGTAAGGTGGACAGCTTCGTGCACCTTGCATTTGACAGACAAAGAAGGATATGTAGGGCAGCTGTGGGAATGAACCGCAGCTGCTTTTTAATGTTCAGAACGAACATATAGAGAGAAGATGTGAGCAAAGGGGTCAGACCCCTCTGTCAAATTCTTTTCTGATAAACTTTTTCAAGCAGGTTGATCAGTGCGTAAAGCCCCATTGCCATGATACAGAGCAGGACGATTGACATAAGCAGCCAATCCATTTTGAATACCTGTGAAGAGTATATAATCAGATATCCAAGTCCATTGCGCGCCGCCAGGAATTCCCCGATGATGACACCGACCAGGCAGAGTCCGATATTGACCTTCATGTTGCTGATAATAGCCGGTATGGAGCTGGGCAGAACGACTTTTGTCAAGGCGTGCCATTTATTTCCCCTCAGTGTATAGATTAATTTTATCTTTTCCTCGTCCACCGTCGTGAAGCTGGTGTAAAGATTCAGGATGCTGCCAAAGATTGCGACGGACATGCCGGCTACAATGATTGTAGTCTTAGTGGCGCCCAGCCAGACGATTAGAAGCGGCGCCAGCGCGGACTTCGGAAGGCTGTTCAGGACAACCAGATAGGGGTCCAGTATTTCCGACAGCTTTTTACTGCACCAAAGGGCAACCGCCAGCATAACGCTGATCAGGGTGACAAGCAGGAAACTGACGATCGTTTCATACAAAGTGGTCCAGATATGGAGAAAGATCGTCTTATCCAGAACCATTCCCCAGAAGCAGAGGGCTATTTTAGACGGGCTGCTGAAGATGAAGGAGTCAATGATTCCCACATTTGCAGTGAATTCCCACAGGAACAGAAAACTCAAAAGGATTGCAATCCGGGAGACCCGTACAATCCTTTTGTGGCGTTTCCGGCTGTCCAGATAACTTTGCTGTCCAACAGAAATCTCATTCATTTTTATTCAACTCCTCCCATATAATATTGAAATAATTTTTGAACTCGGGAGCGTTCCTTCGCAGAAGGGGAGTATCCTTTTCAAGGGTAAATGTGATCGGGACTATCTTGGCAATCGTGGCAGGCCGTTCCGTCAGGATTATGACGCGGTCTGCAAGGCTTACGGCTTCCGAGAGGTCGTGAGTTACCAGCAATGCGGTCTTGTGTGCATTTCTTATAATCTGTCCGATATCATCGCCTACGGAAAGACGGGTCTGGTAATCCAGGGCAGAAAATGGTTCATCCAATAAAAGAATATCCGGCTCCAGGACAAGGGTGCGGATCAGAGCAGCGCGCTGACGCATCCCTCCCGACAATTCAGAGGGTTTGGAATTGATGAACTGTTTGAGGCCGTACAATTCGAGAAGCTCTTTTGCCTTCGCTTTCGATTTTGCAGAAAGCATATGCTGGATTTCCAGACCAAGCAGCACATTGCTGTAGACGGTCCGCCACTCGAAAAGATGGTCATGCTGGAGCATGTATCCGATATTCATGGTACTTTCTCTTAAATATTTTCCGTTAGTTTTCAGCAGCCCCTTTTCCGGCTCCAGCAGGCCGGATATAATCGAGAGCAGCGTAGATTTGCCGCATCCGGACGGACCGACAATAGCGACAAACTCTCCGGAGGCGATGGAAAAGGAAATATCTGTCAGTGCTTTGGTTTCTCCTTCTAATGTGTGATAAGCATAATTTATGTTTTTTAATTCAAGTATTGGTTCCATGCAGACACTCCATTCGACAAGTATATAGTTAGTTTATGAGAAAACTTAAGATGGGTGAAAGAACTCGCAGATAGAATCAGAAGCTGCCCTCTAATTTCCGTTCTTATGGGTATATCTATGGTAGCTGACAGAAAACAGGAAAAGCTATTCCGTAATTCTATAAACTTTATTTGCTATGTAGAAAGAAATGCGGCAGGAAATGTTTTTCATTGGAAAATAAAAAGAAACAATAAAATAAGAAAAAAGAATATACGGGTGTAAAAAATACAAAATCATGAGTCAGAACCCGAACATTCTTTTCTGCCCTTTGCAAGTGGATGTTAACAAGTAGGGGATTCTTGGAAATACAAATAAATTATCTATTTAAACAGATTTAAAAATTGAATATTGGTAATAATATCAGAAAATTATAAGCTAAAATTGTTAAAAATTGACGAAACTTGATGCGAATCCTGAAAATAATTGACAAATATATTTAAGTATAGTATATTCAAATTAAATTTAAAGCGCTTTAAAAACGAAAGGAGGTGATAAAAATATGGATGGATTTTTGGGAATTGATGTCGGAACAACGAATAGTAAAGCCATTCTTTTAGGGGAAAATGGAGACATCCTCTCAATATGGAAACAGGAGACCCCTCAGGTTTTAAAGGATGGCCGTTCTTATTTTGATATTGAGAAAATAGATGCCTGTGTTGAACATTGGATTGAAGAAGCCGGTAAAATCTCGGAATTAAAGAGTGTTGGATTTTCGAGTGTGGGAGAATCGGTGATCCCTATGAAATCAGGAAAAGTCTTAAGTATGCCGTTGGTCTGGCATGAACAGACAGATGACATTCCAAAATGGAAAGATGAGATCCTTTGTAAGAAATCGGGGTTTGCTAATACAGGGGTACATAAATCATCGACATTTGCCGTGTATAAGATGATATGGATGATGGAGAACGTGCTGTCCGGGATACCGGATATGTGGCTTCCGATCAGCAGTTATTTGACTTATAGCAGAACGGGTACTGCAAGATGGGATACATCCCAGGCAGGGCGCAGCTATCTTTATGATATCCATAAAAAGACATGGGATTTAGAGACTGCAGAGAGGCTGCATATTAAGCTTCCAAAACCTGTGGGAAGCTTAGGCGGGTACTGTGGGAGTAAAGACGGGATCGTATATGGACTGGGCGGTCATGACCATTATGTCGGACTGTACGCAGTGAGAAAGCTATATGGAAGTTCAGATTTGTTTTACGATTCAATGGGCTCTTCTTCTGTACTGGCAATGGTAAAAGCAGACGGCGAAAAAAAACTGCGGGGCACAGCTACATTCAATCCAAAGGGCGGCTGTCTGGTCACAGGATTTGAACCGGAGGAATATGTGGTGAACAGATCCCTGGACTATTATGGGAGAGTGTTGAAATGTCTGGCAGGGTTAGCCGGAAAAAGTGCTGACCAGGCATTCTATGATGATGCCAATCAAAGGCTTTTTAACCTGCCGGATGTGGACAGGCTCTGCAGGATAGCATGTCCGAAAGATTATGGCAGATATGCAGAGCATGCGCGCTACATCAACTTACTGGATGTAAAGGAAAATACTTCCCTTTCGGAACTGCTCTTAAGCGGTTATGTCTATATGGCAATCGGGACGGAGAGAATGTATGCGGATTTAAGCCGGTACTGTAACGGTTCCCAAAAGGAGATGCCATACTTCACAGGCGGCGGCATTACGGATAACCAGTTATTTATGCAGTTCAAAGCTGCAGCACTGGACAGAGAAATTACAATTTTAAAAACATCAGAAATCAGTGGGCTGGGTGCAGCGATCTCCGGATTATGCGCCAGCGGAAGGGAAAACTTGTTAAGGAACATGAAAAAAACGCTTCTTGCGGAATCGAAGGTTGCGCCCCAATTGCAGTACGCAGAGTACTTAGCGGAGATGAGAAAAAGATATGAAGCAGGATAGCGGACGATTAATTTTGATATCTGGTCTGCCAGGGAGCGGAAAGACAACATGCGGCAGATGGCTGTCTGACAAATATAAGATTCCATACGTTGATTACGATGGAGTGATCCAGCCGTTTATGACAGAGGTTTATGACAGATTTTATCAGGGAAGGGCATACGATGAATTTTGTTCTATCTGGCGCGAATGCTGTTATGAAACCTTTTGGAATGTGATAGCGGAAAATTTAAGGGCGGGCATAAGCATAGCGGCGTCCGCACCGTTATCGAAGGAAATGAGGCAGCCGAGCTTTTTTGACGGAATGAAAAGTAAGTATGACATAGAGTTCAAGGTATTGTCCCTTGTTCTGCAGGTGCCGGAAAAAGTGCTCTACGCAAGGATTGTCAACCGCCAGGCAAAGCGCGATGAGCAGAAGGTCAGGCAGTGGGACGATTACTGCAAACAGCAGGAGCACACAATTTTGTGGCAGCCGGAGTATCAGATTATATGCCATACCGGAGAGGAATACAGAACGGACAAAATTGTCCGGACATTTCTGTATGATGAGGAAGTTTAAGTGAAAAAGGAGGAAAAGTATGAAAAAATTAGTTTCCATTTTATTAACCATCATGATGATTGGAGCACTGGCAGCCGGATGTGGAAAATCTTCGGAGGATACAAAGTCTTCTGATGGAGAAAAAGTAAAATTGACCTTTTGGGCAGGCTTAACAGGGGATGACCAGCAGGCAATGGCTGATATGGTAAAGCAGTTTAACAGTGAACAAGATAAGATCGAAGTAGACTTTTATTCAGTTACCTGGGGAGAGATTTTTACAAAATTATCTGCCGCCAGCAATACCGAAAGCGGACCGGATGTCATGCTGATGCATCCCACAGATCTGTCTACATATGCGGGCAAGGAGATGATCGTACCCCTGGATGATTTGATTGGAACGATGGATGTGAATCAAGAGGATTATTCGGATGTCATATGGAAGGGAAACCAGGTGGATGGGAAGCAGTATGGGATTCCGCTGGACTTCCATTGCATGTCAATGTTTATTAATCTGGATTCTTTTGAGGCGGCTGGCCTTACTGCAGAAGATGCGAAAGTAACATCCGTGGATGAATTCAACGCACTCTGTGAGAAATTAAAAACGGATGACCAGTATGCGGTCGGACTTGGCAGTAATTACGCGCATACCTACAGATATTGGTACGGACTTCTGGGACAGGCTGGGGGTAGTTTCCTGAATGGAGATATGACAAAAGCAGAATTTAACAGTGATGCTGGTGCCAAAGCGCTGGATTTTCTGGCAGACTGGGTGGCAAAAGGTTATGCTCCCGAAGCTGAAGCAGATATCGATGCGGACTGGCTGGGCGGAACTACGGCAATGGTGATTGAAGGACCGTGGTTTACACCTTCCGCTATGGCATCTGATCTTAATTTTACCACCGTACCATTCCCACAGGTTTTGGGAGAAAATTCTGTATGGGGAAGTTCTCATACGATTACGGTTCCCAGATATGATAAAAGAAGTGAGGAAGAGACCGAGGCAACACAGGCGTTTATCGGTTGGATCGTAGAAAATTCATTTAACTGGGCTGCACAGAGCGGACAGATTCCTGCAAACCAGAAGGTACGTGAATCGGAGGAATATAAGGCGCTCGAGATGTACCAATATGCACAGGCATTTATTGATCAGGCAGAATATGTGAAATATGAGCCGTTATGTCCGGGAACCAGTGAATTTGGTGCGGATAACGAGCTGTCACCGGTTGCAAATGCAGTATACAGTGTGATCAGCAAGGAAAAGGATTCCGTTTCGGCTCTGGATGAAGCTGCAGAGAGTGTTGATAAAATACTGGGGAATTAAAGGCGGGAGAACATCGTACGGTAACGGGCAGGTCTCAATGAATAGGGCGCCTGCTGTCTGAGAAATGCCGTATTAGGCGGCAGTGCTGCAAACCTCACCATACACTGCCGCCGGATAATAACGGAGGGATGAGCGTGGTAAATAAAAAGAAAAAAATGAAAAAAGCCGGGATACTGCTCCTATTTCTCGCACCATATTTTGTGCTGCTGTTTATATTTAAAATTCTCCCCATATTTGCCAATTTTTACTACAGTTTTAGAGAAATAGAGGTGCAGACGGCAGGAACTTTCATAGGTCTAAAAAATTATAAGATGCTTTTTCAGGACCCTTTGTTTTATAAGGTTCTGAAAAATACATTTACATACTTATTATATGTAGGCCCAGTGAATATCATATTTGGTTTTCTCCTGGCACTGCTTTTAAACCAGAAGCTGAAAGGAACAACCTTCTCAAGGGCCGTCATATTTGTCCCCTATATCTTAATGACAACCCTGGTCGGTATTACATTCAGATACATATTGGACGGAAACAATGGAATTCTAAACCACTATCTGTCGTTTTTGGGTATTGAGCCGGTCTTCTGGCTGACAAAGACCTCCACAGCGATGCTCGGTATCGCAGTGGCTTCTATATGGTGGACAATCGGCTATAATACGGTGATTTATCTTGCGGCTCTGCAGGATGTTCCGCGGGATCTGATCGAAGCGGCTTCCATAGACGGAGCCAACCGGTTTCAAAGATTGGTGCGTATTATAATCCCATATGTAAAAAACACAACATTTTTCGTAGTGCTGACAACAGTAATATATTCCATGCAGGTATTCGGACAGGTCTATGTTATGACATCGGGAGGCCCTAACTATAGCACCCTTACCTTTGTGCAGTATCTGTATATCAAAGCATTCAGGGAGTTTAAACTGGGCTATGCAGCAACAATAGGAGTGGTTTTATTTATCATCATTCTGCTGATGTCAGTTGTGATTTACGGGGTATTTCTTGACCGCGATGAATGGAGAATCAAGCGGAGCCAGAGAAGGAGGGGGAAACATGAAAAGTAAAAAGAAAAACAGCCTGATTACAAAAGGCATATTGTATATCATACTGATTCTGGTTGTTTTATTATTTATTTTTCCTCTGATTTGGATTGTATCAACATCATTCAAATCGACGGCAGAGATCTTCAATGGTCTATACAATTGGCTTCCGATTCAGCCGACTCTTGAAAATTACGCAGAGGCCGTGCAGGCCTATCCATTGGGCGTGTGGATGAAAAACAGTGTGATTGTCGTTGCATTGGTTATTGTATTATCCTGCGTTTTCTATATACTGCCGGCATATGCATTGGCAAGAATAGAGTTTAAGTATTCGGGTGTTCTTGTCATGCTGATGGTTGCGACGATTATGATTCCCAAAGAATTATCTTCCATTATGTCTTATAAAATCGTAGCTAAATTGGGGCTTCTGGATACCTACTCGGCAGTAGTGATTCCACAGATATGCGATGCCATCGGTGTGTTTTTACTTTATCAGTTTTTCCGCGGCATCCCCAAAGAATACAGCGAGGTATGCCAGTTAGACGGAGGAGGCCATTTTACCATACTGACGAAGATATGTCTTCCGTTGTCTGGGCCGGCCATATCGGTTATGGTCATTTTGACTTTTGTATCATCGTGGAATAACTTTTTCTGGCCGCTGCTGGTGACATTTACGGATAAATCCATGACACTTCCGGTCGGCCTGGCAACGATTATGACAAGTTACAGCGAGTCATCGGCCTCGAGGCAGTATGGTCTTCTGATGGCAATCTCCATTCTAACCTCCATCCCTGCGCTTGCCATTTTTATCGGAATGCAGAAGAAGTTCGTAGAGGCGATCACATCTACAGGAATTAAGGGATAAGAATACAAAATAACAGCATAGGAGACGAGAAAGATGAAAGATACAAAGGCGGTTATATCAGATTATATTCAAAATATGCAGGGGATATTAAGGCTGCGTCCGGCCTGGGTGGCACATGATTTTCTGAAGCCGGGAAAAAGGCTGGGGCTGAAGGAGGAAGACTATGATGCAGGTGAACGCGGCAGCATAATGGAAAGATGGTTCTGCTCGGAAACGCATGCGGATAACAGAATTGATATACCGGATGAGGGCTATTCTTATCTGGAGATCCCGGGTGAAAATATTACGGTGCGTGATGCACTGCAATTATGCAGGACAGAGATTCTGGGGGCGGAATATGCAGAAAAGCACGGCTGCCTGGGACGGCTGATCAAAATATATGATTTTGGCACCAGGCTGTTTTTCCATATCCATCCTAGGGCAGAGGACATGAAAAAGATAGGGAAAAATTCCAAGGATGAAGCATATCATTTTCTGGATGCGCCGCTTGGAAACCATCCGGAGAGTTTTTTCGGAGTACATCAGTATATTGTGGAGCAAAACCTCCAGAAAGAGATATTCCTTCCGATCCTGAAAGAATGGAAAGCTGGAGAGGAAGAGGTCTTGAAACATTCCCGGGCCTTTTTAAATGTACCGGGAGAAGGATTTTTCCTGGATTCGGGAATACTTCATGCGCCGGGGAGCGCATTGACAATGGAGATCCAGGAGTCTTCCGATGTCTGTACCGTATTTCAGCCCGTTGTGGAGGGCTGCAGCATTCCCAAAAGCATGCTGTATAAGGACGTGGCACAGGAAGAGGTTGAGAATAGAGGGGAGGAAGCGGCCTTAGATCTGATTGACTGGGAGGCAAGCAGCGATCCTGATTTTTATGAGAAGAGGCATATTTATCCGAAACCTGTAGAGGAGACCAGACAGGGGGATATCTCGGAAGACTGGATCTATTATGGGACTCCTAAATTCAGCGGGAAAAGGCTGATTCTAAAGCCGGGTGAAGAATTTTTCAGCCGTGAGGGAGGCGTACACAATATCTTTGTCTGGAAGGGGCAGGGGACAGTCGGCGGCCAGGAGGTGGCGGCAGGGCAATTTGACCTGTATTCCTGTATGGATGAGCTCTTAATTACTTGCCAAAGGGCAAAGGAAGGTTATATAATTAAAAACACAGGCAAACATGACCTTGTCTTATATAAATATTTTGGACCTGATATCAATATAGAAAATTTGCCGAAAATGGGGCACAAGTAGGAAAAGGAAGAGATAATGGGGAACATAACACTAAAGGATATTGCAAAAAAAGCAGGTGTATCGGAGGCAACTGTTTCACTGGTATTGAATAATAAGAGTGTCGTGAACAGCCGTACACGGGAGCGGGTACTGAAGTGCATAGAGGAGATGAACTATAAGCCGAATCCCCTGGCGAGAGGGTTAGCTCTCAGAAAATCTATGACAATAGGGTTAGTCTGCCCGGATTCCGAGAACCCCTATTACGGGAAACTCATGAAGCTGCTGGGGCATTACTGCAATCAATATGGGTACTCACTTGTGCTTGGTGTGTCCAATAATAATCCGGATATGGAAACTCGTATTATGGAGAATTTTGTGGATAAACAGTACGATGGAATTATCGTGCTTCCGCTAAATATCAGGAAAAATGAAAGCAGAGTTTTTACGGATGTGAAGGAGAATAAGATTCCGATCGTGTTCTGTACTTCCTATTATACAGGCTTTAAAAAAGATTGTGTTTTGACAGACTATGCGGAGGGCAGCTACCAGCTGACACGTTACTTATTAGAAAATGGGCATCGCGAGCTATGGTATTTTGTCACCAGTGATAAAAAGCTGCCGGTCGCCCAGGAACGTATCAGCGGTTACAGGAGGGCATTTGCGGAGATGGGGCTGGACGTGGAACAGGACTGGATTGTGGGCTGTGATGATATCAGTGTGGAATACGGTTATGCAAAAACGAAGCAGCTTCTCCAGAGTGGCCGGACACCGGATGGGATACTGGCACTGAATGATTATATGGCATATGGAATCAAAAAGGCGATCCAGGAATGCGGATATCGTATACCGGAAGATATTTCTCTGGCGGGATATGATGATGTCTTCTATCATCTGATTGCCGACAAACCACTGACGACAGTACATCAGGATTTGGACAGCATGGCAGCCAATACCGTAAATCTGCTGATGCAGAAGATGAATAAAGACTTCCAGCCAAAACAGCCGGTCCAGCATCTGATACGTCCGTCCTTAGTGGTGCGCAAAACAACAAAGGGGGATTAAATGAAAGGCGGAAGGTACTTTATTTTAAGCCTGAATCCCGGCTATGACCAGTGGCATATTGTGCGAAGCAGGCCTGCTGTACAGAATGTGTTCCGGGCAGACGAGGTGCTGCATATCATATCGGGAAAAGGGCTGAATGTTGCCAGGGCATTAAAGAATCTGGCATGTAAAGAATATGTTTGCATGAATATTTTAGGCGGAAAGACAGGGGAAATAATCCGGGATCTGGGCAGGAAGGAGCATCTGAACTGCCTGGAGTACCGTATTGCCGGCGAATCCCGGATTAATACCTGTGTCATGCTGGAGTATGACAAAAAGACACTCTCTTATAATGATCCGGGTCCCGTACTATCCAGGGAAGAGGTCTCGGGCCTTAAGATATTATTAAAGGGCATAATGGACTCAGAGGAAAAGCAGTCTTTTGTCATAAGCGGTGCGCCATGCAGGGGAATATCGGAACAAGATTTTCGGGAGATCCTGGAATATGGGGTTTATAAAGGGCATCGTTTCGCTGTGGATGTTTCAGGAAACTGGCTGAAAGCAGCAGGGGACTACCCATTAAGTCTGATGAAAGTGAATAGAGAGGAATTCCAAGAAGCGTTTCAGTTGGATGCTTTTCTTTTTACCAAAAAATTAAAGCGCTTTAAATTCGAGAGGGGAATCGAAGAACTGATTGTCACGGATGGTGAAAATGGAAGTATAGCCTGTGGTAAAAACGGGGAATGCCTATTTGGAAAAGCCGAAAAAGTACAGGGCGGAAACTATTCCGTAGGTTCGGGGGACTCTTTTTTAGCAGGTTATCTGGCAAAATATGCACAGGATGCGTCATTAGAAGAATGCCTGAAATACGCCGGTGCATGTGGTCTTGCAAATACATATAAAATTGGTCCGGCAATGATAACGAAAGAAGAAGTAAATAGACTGGAAAAATACATAACGATAGGGAAGAAAGGAGAAAGTGTGGTATAATGTCATTAGTCACGTTAAAAGAAATCTTAAAAGAAACAAGGGAAAAGAAATATGCAGTTCCGGCATTTAATTTTAATGGTTATGAGGATGCTCAGGGGATGATGAACAGTGCGCTTCGGATGCGCTCCCCCATAATTCTCATGGCCTCTATGGGAGCTGCCAGATATATCGGACTGAAACAGACAGTCGGGATGATTAAGGGGATGGCGGAATCCGTAGACATTCCGGTGTGTCTCCATTTGGATCATGCAACAGATGCGGTGTTTCTCAAAGAAGCGGTAGTCGCCGGTTTTACCTCGGTTATGATAGACGCATCCAAAAAAGACTTTAAAGAGAATATAGAAATCACGAGAGAAGTCGCAGTATATGCGAAGAAATTCGGATGTTCGGTTGAAGCGGAGCTTGGAAGAATTGGCGGCCGGGAAGAAGAGATCGTTGTTGATGATGCTTCGAGTGCGCTGACTGACCCGGAGAGAGTACCCGAATTTGTAGAAAAAACAGGAGTAGATGCACTTGCAGTGGCAATCGGCACTGCACATGGATTTTATAAGAGTACGCCGAAACTGGATTTTGAACGCCTTAGGAAAATCGCTGAGTTAACATCCTGCCCGCTGGTTCTTCATGGGGGGACAGGGGTGTCGGAAACAGATTTTCAGACATGCGTCAGCCTGGGCATGAGTAAGATCAATGTGGGGACCGAATTTAAGGCGGCGTATACAAATGCAATCAGAGATGCTGTTGCTGTGAATGAAACAGCAGAGGTTGATCCAAGAAACTATATGAAATATGTAAAAACAAAGTGTGAAGAAATTGCGGAAGGCAAAATGAGGCTATTCCATTCCGCTGGTATGGCCTGATTCATAAGGCCGCCGTATTAGTGCTCACAGAGAAAGGAGGCTATGTATGATTCAGAGAGTGTTCAGCCCGGAAAACGGTTTTATGCCGGTTCTTTATAAAATCAGCAACCTGTTTTTACTGAATATACTGTGGATTCTTTTCAGCCTCCCCATAATTACGGTTGGTGCATCTACGGCAGCTCTCTATACGGTTACCCTGAAAATGTGCAGGAATAAAGAGTCCTATATATGCCGTTCCTTTGTACAGGCCTTTCGGAAAAATTTCAGGCAGGGGACATTGATTTGGCTGGCTTATGCAGGAGTTGGGGGAATACTTTACTTCAACCTGTATGCGGCGGCCACAGGGAAGCTTTTTGCACAGGCTTTTTTCCTGACGGTATTTACAGTTATGTCTATTCTATATGTAATGATAGGTATCTATCTGGCGCCGGTATTGGCTAAATTTGATACAACAATTATACAAATATTGAAAATATCCATATTTTTATGCTTCAGGCATATTATCCGTACAATCCTGATGATGATTGTAATACTCATACCGTATCTGGCAGTGGCCATCGATCTGTATCTTTTACCGGTACTAATTATCATTGCTGTCTCAGGAACAGCATATATTTCGGCCTGTATCTTGAATAGAATATTTTCAAAATATATACAGGAGGTTGAAACATAAAGCATGGATTAGAAAATTTGCAGATGCGATAAAAGCGGGAAGCCGTGGGAAAAGAATACCCACGGCTTCCCGCTTTTTTGAGAATATTCTGAAAACGGAGGTCAAGGGGGTCAGACCCCCTTGACCTCCTCCTTATGGTTTTTATACTTTTTTAATACCCGCCGTATGTTCTTTCACACCTATTTAATACAAAGCATGCTATTTTTTAGTAGTAAAGAGAAGATATGGGTGCGGCGGTAAAGCAGTACGCATCCGAAGCAGGGAGGCTTTTATAATGAAGAAAGAATCTAACGAATATGGGAGTGGAAATTTATTTGATATGGAGGATGATCTGAAGAATCTCTGCAGAGTCATCAGGAATTATGTGTCCGAACATAAGTGGGAAGAGTGTGACCGTCTGATTCCGAAGTATATGGAGTTATATCCGGACAGTGCGGTGCCGCATAATTTACGAGGAATTGTCATGGAAAAACAGGGCAGGCATGCGGAAGCCATGAAACACTTCCGGGCGGCACAGGCCTTGGATGCATCCTATGTTCCTGCAAACTTTAATATGGAACGGTTCGCCTCTTTTGAAAAGGAGGGCAGGGTAGAACCGGCATTTGACATGAATGACTGTATCAGGATGACAAGCGAAGTTAAGGGGAAAAAAACTATTTTTTTCTGAGGAACCTGGAGTATGATGCAGAACTGGAAAATCCCTGGTCCTGACCCCTTATTTATGAGAAAGGAATAGATTTGCGGATTGCTGTTTTAATGTCATTTTAATACCAGAATGTATTTTTATTATCCCAATTTTATATAGACTGGCGTAAATTAGAGACCTGTAAGGAGGAAAAATAAATGGGAAATACAATTTTGCAGTATGTGCTTTATGTTGTCATCCTAGTAGCGCTTGCAATACCGCTTGGGGGCTACATAGGAAAAATTATGAATGGTGAAAAAGTATGGCTTAGCAAGATACTGTCACCGGTAGAGGGGCTGGTCTATAAAGCCCTCAGAGTGAATAAAGAGGAACAGATGGGCTGGAAAAAATATGCGGCCAGCGTAGGGCTTTTCAGTATTTTCAGCTTTATTGCGTTATTCCTGATTCTTATGCTGCAGGGACATCTGCCATGGAATCCGGAAGGAATTAGCGGGATGAGTCCGGATCTGGCGTTTAACACAGCGGTCAGTTTTGTGACCAACACAAACTGGCAGGCTTACAGCGGCGAGACAGGACTCTCTTACTTCTCACAGATGGTGGGTTTGACCGTACAGAACTTCGTGTCTGCGGCAGTCGGAATCTGTGTACTGTTTGCCTTAATCCGTGGATTTATAAAAGTAAAGTCGGAGGGGCTTGGAAGCTTTTGGGCCGATCTTACGAGAGTGGTCCTGTATGTTCTTGTTCCATTGTCAATCGTAGTAACTGTTCTGCTTGTGTCTCAGGGTGTTGTGCAAAATATGAACAGCTATGAGACAACGCAGCTGGTGGAGCCGGTCACAACGGAAGAGGGGGAGGAGATAACAGAGGCAACAATCCCTATGGGGCCGGCGGCAAGTCAGATCGCTATTAAGCAGCTGGGCACAAACGGAGGCGGTTTCTTCGGCGTGAACTCAGCGTATCCACTGGAGAATTCGACGCCATTTTCCAATATGGTTGAGATGCTGTCTCTTCTATTAATACCTGTGGCGCTGTGCTTCACGTTCGGAAGAAATGTTAAGGATAAAAAGCAGGGCATTGCAATTTTCTCTGCAATGATGATTATGCTGGTTCTTGCATTGTCAGGTGTTGCAATTTCAGAACAGAATGCGACTCCCCAGCTTGCAGCGGATGGTGCAGTCAATATAGAGCATACGGACGGACAATCCGGCGGTAATATGGAAGGCAAAGAATCCAGATTCGGGATAGCAACATCTTCCACATGGGCGGTCTTTACAACCGCGGCGTCTAACGGCTCCGTCAATTCCATGCACGATTCCTACACTCCGCTGGGAGGGGCCATACCGATGCTCCTGATGATGCTTGGTGAAGTCGTATTTGGAGGGACAGGATGCGGGTTATATGGAATGCTCGGATTTGCGATCATGACGGTCTTCATCGCCGGCCTGATGGTCGGGCGGACGCCGGAATATCTGGGTAAGAAGATCGAACCGTATGAAATGAAGATGGCATGCGTTGTCTGCCTTGCAACACCGGTTGCGATCCTGATTGGTAGCGGTATCGCAGCGGTGCTCCCATCTACGCTTGACAGTCTGAATAACCCGGGAGCACACGGACTATCTGAGATTTTGTACGCATACTCATCAGCTGGTGGAAATAACGGCTCCGCTTTTGCCGGATTTGGCGCGGATACGCTCTTTATCAATATATCGCTCGGGCTGGTTATGGCCGTTGTCAGATTTGTCCCGATGATGGCGGTTCTGGCGATTGCCGGAAGTCTTGTCAGGAAGAAGAAAGTGGCTGTTACGGCAGGAACACTGTCCACCAGCAATGCAATGTTTATCGGACTGCTGATTTTTGTAGTCCTGCTGGTTGGGGCATTGAGTTTCTTCCCGGCGCTGTCGCTCGGACCGATTGCAGAATATTTTCAGATGTTAGGATAAGTTGGGAGGCATAACGAAAATGGCAGAAAAGATGAAAGACACAATGGTGAATAAAAAGATGCTGATGCGGGCGGTAAAAGACGCATTCATCAAACTGTCACCTAAAACAGAAGTAAAGAATCCGGTTATGTTCCTGGTTTATGTATCAGCGATACTGACAACAATCCTTTTTGTTCTTGCATTGTTCGGCATCCAGGATGCAGGAGCTGGATTTATCTTAGGAATCGCAGTTATATTATGGTTTACCGTACTCTTTGCAAATTTTGCGGAGGCGATTGCGGAAGGCAGAGGAAAAGCGCAGGCAGATTCCCTGAGGGCGTCTAAAAAAGATGTGATGGCGAATAAAATTCCTGCTGCTGACCAGAAGGATCAAATCGAACATGTCAAATCAGCATATTTGAAGAAAGGGGATCTGGTGATCGTTCATACCGGGGAACAGATTCCCGCAGACGGAGAAGTTGTAGAAGGCGCCGCATCTGTCGATGAAAGCTCGATTACAGGAGAATCTGCTCCTGTAATCCGTGAGGCAGGAGGCGACAGAAGCGCAGTCACCGGCGGAACAACGGTTATATCGGACTGGATCGTTGTAAGAGTGACCAGTGAAGCAGGAGAAAGCTTCCTGGATAAGATGATCGCCATGGTGGAAGGGGCATCCAGAAAGAAGACCCCGAATGAGATCGCACTGGAAATCTTTCTGATAGCGCTGACGGTAATCTTTATATTAGTAACAGTGTCCCTGTATGCATACTCCCAATTTTCAGCGGGCCAGGCAGGAATCGAGAATCCGACTTCCGTGACATCACTGCTTGCACTGCTTGTATGCCTGGCACCGACTACGATCGGCGCGCTGCTCTCTGCAATCGGCATTGCCGGAATGAGCAGACTGAATCAGGCTAATGTACTGGCCATGAGCGGAAGGGCAATCGAGGCGGCAGGAGACGTTGATACACTACTTTTGGATAAAACAGGAACTATCACGCTTGGAAACAGGCAGGCAAGCGAGTTCATCCCCGTAGACGGACACACGGAACAGGAAGTAGCTGACGCGGCACAGCTTTCCTCTCTTCCGGATGAGACGCCGGAGGGCAGAAGCATAGTCATACTGGCAAAGGAAAAATTCAACTTCCGTGAGAGAAGTCTGGAAGAGCTTCATATGGAATTCATTCCATTTACCGCTAAGACACGGATGAGCGGAGTGAATACTGCAGAGAGTGAAATCAGGAAAGGCGCAGCAGAGGCTGTGCGTGAATATGTGGAATCATATGGGCAGAGCTTTAGCGCCCAATGCGAAGAAGTCGTACGCAGGATTGCTGAAAAAGGCGGCACGCCGCTGGTCGTAGCCAAAGATCATCAGGTTTTGGGCGTGATTTATCTAAAAGATATTATTAAATCAGGCGTGAAAGAAAAATTCGCCGATCTGCGCAAGATGGGGATTAAGACGGTTATGATTACCGGAGATAACCCGATGACAGCAGCGGCAATCGCGGCAGAGGCGGGCGTGGATGACTTCCTTGCGGAGGCAACACCGGAGGGAAAGCTGGATATGATCCGTACGCTGCAGGCAAAAGGCCATCTCGTGGCAATGACCGGGGACGGAACAAACGACGCACCAGCGCTGGCGCAGGCCGATGTGGCGGTGGCGATGAATACGGGAACACAGGCCGCAAAGGAAGCGGGAAATATGGTGGATCTGGACTCTTCGCCGACGAAACTGATCGAGATTGTCAAGATCGGAAAGCAGCTGCTGATGACGAGGGGTAGCCTGACTACATTCAGTATCGCCAATGACCTGGCAAAATATTTTGCAATCATCCCAGCACTGTTTATGGGCCTGTATCCCGGATTGGGTGCTTTGAATATTATGAATCTGCATAGTGCAGAGAGCGCAATATTTTCAGCAATCATCTACAATGCCCTGATTATCATTGCACTGATACCCCTGGCATTAAAGGGAGTAAAGTACAGGGAAGTTTCCGCAGGCAAACTATTGTCAAGAAATCTGCTGGTTTATGGATTGGGCGGAATCATTGCACCGTTTATCTGCATCAAATTAATAGATATGCTGATTGTAGCTTTAGGATTCTAAACATCAGCCAATGTGCAGGAAGTAAATAAGAAAGAGGTGTCGATAGATGAAGACTTTAAAGTCAGTAGTTGGGAAAGCGTTTCTGGCGCTTGTCATATTCAGCGTTTTATGCGGGGTAATCTATCCCTGGCTGATGACTGGCATATCACAGTTGTTTTTCAAAGATAAGGCAAATGGAAGTATAATTGAAGTAGATGGCGTGCAGTACGGAAGCGAGCTGCTGGGACAGCAGTTCACAGGTGATGAGTATATGTGGGGAAGGATTATGAATATCAATACCGAGACCTTCACAAATAAAGATGGGATGGCGACGGTATATGCAGGGCCTTCTAATAAGACTCCCGCCGGTGAGGAATTCGAAGCACAGATTCAGGAACGAGTAGAGAAAATCAAGGCAGGAAATCCAGATGCAGAGGATGAGCAGATACCTGTAGACCTGGTAACCTGTTCCGGCAGCGGCCTGGATCCGCACATCAGTGTGGACGCAGCAGAATATCAGGTTCCACGGCTTGCAAAGGAGCGGGATATGACGGAGGAAGAGGTACAGGATATCATAGAAAGGTATACGACCGGCAGATTCCTTGGTATTTTTGGAGAAAAGGTTGTAAATGTACTCCAGGTCAATCTGGCACTGGATGGAATACTAAAGTGATTTGGATGCGCAGTGGGAGCAGGATTTAGTAGAATGGGGGGAGGGCGCCGAAAAAACGGGCAGCCTGTCTCATGCCGAGAGCATATATGCCATTTTATTAATCCGCTCCGTTAACGTAAGAGACCCTAAAGGAAAAAACATAGAAAATGGTGGTCCAGCGGCATGCAACCCGAAATATGATAATTTCGGGTCTTAGGCCGCTTCAGAATTTGCAGTGAGACTGCAAATTCTGCCCACCATTTTCTATGTTTTTTCCTTAAGGGTCCCTAACGTTAACTCTAGGATTAATAAAATGGCATATATGCTACCGGCATGAGACAGGCTGCCCGGTTTTTCGGCTGGTGCATCCAGTCGGTAAAAGAGGGGCGTCCAATGGGAGTGGCTTCGAAGCCGCAGCGGCGTATGAATTCGCTTGATTGAGCGTAAAAGGCCCCGGTAATTGACTGAGGGTATTTCAATAATTATCTCCATCGAGAGTACGAACAATAAGTATATAACTTTTGGCACGTGGAATATATACTCATAAGTTGCGGGATGTCAGGGAGGTGTGATATAATACCTTCATATTATTATGAATCGATAGAAAGGTCTCAATTAAATATGAACTATCGCTATGTAAATTATCAGAAAGAACTGGACCGCCTGATTTCTTCTCTGCAGAAAGAAGGGCGGGTGCCAAGGCTTCTGCTGCACAGTTGCTGCGCTCCTTGCAGCAGTTATGTGCTGGAATATTTATCGGAATATTTTGAAATTACAGTTTTCTATTATAATCCCAATATTTTCCCGGAAAGTGAATACACAAAACGGCTGCTGGAGCAGCAGACATTAATCTCGGATATGAACTTTAAACATCCGGTTTCTTTTCTAGCCGGGAATTATGACAAAGATAAGTTCTATAGCATGGCCGCGGGCTTGGAACATGTAAAAGAAGGCGGTGAGCGCTGCTTCAAGTGTTACGAACTGCGTCTGAATGAGACCGCGCAGATGGCGGCAAAAGGCGGTTTCGATTACTTTACAACCACGCTGAGTATCAGTCCGATGAAAAATGCGGAAAAGCTGAATACAATAGGAAAAGATATAGCATCCAGATATGGAATAAAATACCTGCAGTCCGACTTTAAAAAGAAAAACGGCTATAAAAGGTCGATAGAACTCTCGAAAACACACGGGCTTTACCGCCAGGATTACTGCGGATGCCAGTTTTCGATGGAGAGCAGAAGAAAAGAATAATGAGAATATTCTGAAAACGGAACGCAAAGGGGTCAGACCCCTTTGAAATTTATTGTAGACACCAGCACGTTACTATGATAAACTAATGAGAAAATCTAAAATAGAGAAAAGAGGATCAGGAAATGGCGCAGTTATGGGGTGGTCGTTTCACAAAGGAAACGGATCAATTAGTGTACAATTTTAATGCATCAATTTCTTTTGATAAAAAGTTCTATGAACAGGATATCCGCGGGAGTATCGCGCATGTGACGATGCTTGCAAAACAGGGAATTCTGACAGCGGAAGAAAGAGAGCAGATTATAGATGGGCTGGAAGGAATTCGGGCCGATGTGGAAAACGGCGTTTTGGAAATCACGGACGAGTATGAGGATATCCACAGTTTTGTGGAGGCCAATCTGATTGAACGTATTGGGGAACCCGGGAAGAAACTACATACAGGAAGGAGCCGCAATGACCAGGTGGCTCTGGATATGAAGCTTTATACCAGAGATGAGATTCTGGAGCTGGATAAGCTGCTCAAGGAGCTTCTTGAAGTTCTTTTGAATCTAATGAAGGAAAATACGGAGACTTATATGCCTGGGTTCACACATCTGCAGAAGGCACAGCCGATCACGCTGGCACACCATCTGGGCGCATATTTCGAGATGTTCAAGAGAGACCGCTCACGTATGAAAGATATCTATAGGCGCATGAACTTCTGTCCGCTTGGTTCCGGGGCGCTGGCAGGGACGACTTATCCCCTGGACAGGGAGTACACGGCCGGGCTTCTGGATTTTGAAGGGCCGACGCTGAACAGTATGGATTCCGTGTCAGACAGGGATTATCTGATCGAACTTCTGTCTGCCATGTCAACTGTGATGATGCATCTGAGCCGTTTTTCTGAGGAGGTGATCATCTGGAATTCCAATGAATACCAGTTCGTAGAGATTGACGATGCCTACAGTACAGGAAGCAGCATTATGCCGCAGAAGAAAAATCCGGATATCGCGGAACTTGTCCGCGGGAAGACAGGACGCGTATATGGCGCACTGATGTCACTTCTCACAACGATGAAGGGAATCCCTCTTGCATATAATAAGGATATGCAGGAAGATAAAGAGCTGGTGTTCGACGCCATTGATACGACCAAGGGGTGCCTGGCGCTGTTTACCGGAATGATCCGTACCATGCGTTTTAATGAAACGCGTATGGAGAACAGTGCCAAACACGGATTTACGAATGCAACGGATGCAGCGGATTATCTGGTAAATCATGGCGTGCCATTTCGGGATGCGCATGGGATCGTAGGACAGCTGGTTCTTTATTGTATAGAAAAAAATATTGCGCTGGACGATATGTCCCTGGAAGAATTCCAGGCAATATCCCCGGTATTTGAAGAAGACATCTATGATGCAATCAGTATGAAAACCTGTGTGGAAATGCGAAACACGATCGGCGCTCCTGGAAAAGCAGCCATGGAAAAAGTTATCGCTTTGCAAGAGGCGTATTTGGGCATATAAGAAAATAATATCCCAAAGGACATCCGGTAATGTATGCCTGGTCGGGCGGGATACGCAGCAGGCTGTGGAATAAATATTGTCTAAACCAAAGGAAAAGAGAAGGAGAGAAAAATGGAACAGAAATTAAGAGTAGGAATTTTAGGCGCAACAGGAATGGTCGGACAGAGATTTATCTCTCTGCTTGAGAACCATCCTTGGTTTGAAGTAGTAACTGTAGCGGCAAGCCCGCGTTCTGCAGGTAAGACATATGAGGAGGCAGTGGGAGACAGATGGAAAATGGATACGCCAATGCCGGAAGCCGTAAAGAAACTTGTTGTGTTGAATGTGAATGAAGTTGAAAAAGTAGCTTCTACTGTGGATTTTGTATTCAGCGCGGTGGATATGACAAAAGAAGAAATCAAAGCAATTGAAGAAGAATATGCAAAGACAGAGACTCCGGTTGTATCAAACAACAGTGCACACCGCTGGACACCGGACGTTCCGATGGTAGTACCGGAAATCAATGCAGACCATTTTGAAGTAATTGCAGATCAGAAAAAGCGTCTGGGAACAACCAGAGGATTCATTGCCGTTAAGCCAAACTGTTCGATTCAGAGCTATGCCCCATGTCTTGCAGCATGGAAAGAATTTGGGCCGAAAGAAGTTGTGGCAACCACATACCAGGCAATTTCCGGAGCAGGAAAGACCTTCAAAGACTGGCCGGAAATGGTAGAAAATATTATCCCCTATATCGGCGGTGAGGAAGAAAAGAGTGAGCAGGAACCTCTCAGAGTGCTTGGAAAAGTAGAAAATGGCGAGATTGTAAAAGCAGAGCTGCCTAAGATCACATGCCAGTGTATCCGTGTTCCGGTTCTGAACGGACATACGGCTGCAGTATTTATAAACTTCGAGAAAAAACCAACCAAAGAGCAGCTGATCGATAAACTGGTAAGCTATCAAGGCTTCCCTCAGGAGGCAAAACTGCCGAGTGCTCCAAAGCAGTTTATCCAGTATCTGAAGGATGATAACCGTCCGCAGGTTAAAATGGACGTAGACTATGAAAATGGTATGGGCGTGTCCATCGGACGGCTGAGAGAAGACACCCTGTTTGATTACAAATTCGTGGGACTGTCACATAATACAGTACGCGGCGCGGCAGGCGGAGCGGTATTGTGCGCAGAGGCACTGACAGCGAAAAAATATATTCAGGCAAAATAAAGTTGGAGGGGCACCTGCCGCCAGAGCGGAGTGCCAACCCCGAGGGGCGCATCTGGTGATTTCTGGTGCAGGCCGTTTGCAAAGAAAACGTAACATCAAAACAGGAGCCTCACAGAGAACCGACGGCATTCACTGCGTAATCTTTATGACTACGCAGCTCAGGTCGTCTTAGAATTTGCTTTGGTAAGCAAATTCTATCTCTGTGGGGCTCCTGTTTTGACGCAACGTTTTCTAATACGCACTTTGATGCACTAGAAATCACCAGATGCGTCCCCGGGAGGGGGGGGCACTCCGCTCTGGCGGCAGGCTGGGCGCATCCGGCCGGGATTACGGGGGACGTTGTGGTACGGGGATGGCGGCGGGGGACTAGATGGCACAAGGTTGCAGTATGGGGCCTTACGAGGAAGCTGATATATAAGGAAGTGTATTATGGAAGGGATAGAAGTTAGTGAATGATGTGGGCATATGAGAAGAGGGGATGAGGAAATGGCGCGGAATTATGGGGAAGTGGTCGGGGGCTGGATTGGAAAAAGGATAAGATCTCATCTTTTCTTTGACGCTTTATTATGATAAAATGACAGGTAGAATTTATTAGAAAGAGGAGGTTGTTGTGATGGGAATGACTATGACGCAGAAGATTCTGGCGGCTCATGCGGGGCTTGATTCTGTTGTGGCCGGGCAGCTGATAGAGGCGAAACTGGATGTGGTAATGGCGAATGATATTACCGGACCTATGGCTCTGCCTATTTTCAAGGAAATGGCGGAGAGGGTTTTTGATAAAGATAAGGTTGTATTGGTTCCGGATCATTTTACGCCGAATAAAGATATTAAGTCGGCGGAGAACTCTAAGTCTATCCGTGAGTTTGCTAAGGACCAGGGGCTGAAGTGGTATTTTGAGCAGGGAAAATCAGGGGTGGAACATGCAATTCTACCGGAGGCTGGTGTTGTGACCGCAGGTGAATGTATCATCGGTGCGGACTCCCATACCTGTACATATGGCGCTCTTGGGGCATTTTCAACGGGCGTGGGCACGACGGATATTGCAACGGGGATGGCTACAGGGGAATTGTGGTTTAAGGTGCCAAGTGCAATAAAGTTTGTTCTGACCGGTAAGCCGGGGGCTTTTGTGAGCGGTAAGGATATTATTATTCATATTATCGGAAAGATCGGTGTAGACGGCGCTCTCTATAAATCTATGGAATTTACAGGGGACGGCCTGAAGGAACTTTCTATGGATGACCGTTTTACGATGGCGAATATGGCGATCGAGGCAGGGGCAAAGAACGGGATTTTCCCGGTGGATGAGAAGGTGCAGGCTTATATAAAAGAGCATTCCGTGAAGGAATATAAGATTTATGAAGCAGATGAGGATGCCGATTATGATGAAGTAATTGAGATCAATCTGTCAGAGGTGCGTCCGACCGTGGCATTTCCGCATCTTCCGGGCAATGCGAAGACCATTGACGAGATAGAAGCTATGGAGCCAATCAAGATCGACCAGGTTGTCATTGGTTCCTGTACAAACGGAAGGATGGAGGATATGCGCAAAGCCGCGGCAATTCTGAAAGGCCGTGAGGTTCATCCGGATGTGCGTGTCATGGTAATTCCTGCAACACAGAAGATATATAAACAATGCATGGCAGAGGGACTTCTGGATATTTTTGTAGATGCAGGATGTGCGGTGAATACACCAAGCTGCGGGCCCTGCATGGGCGGACACATGGGGGTAATGGCAGCAGGGGAAAAGTGCGTTTCAACAACGAACCGTAACTTTGTAGGCCGTATGGGACATGTGGAATCCCTGATTTATCTGGCTTCCCCAGAAGTGGCTGCCGCAAGTGCAATCGCAGGATATATTGCAAATCCTGAGAAAGTAGGTGACAAATAATGAAAGCATTGGGACACGTTTTTAAATATGGGGATAACGTAGATACAGACGTAATTATACCGGCAAGATATCTGAACTCCTTTGATGCACAGGAACTGGCAAGCCACGCGATGGCTGACATTGACCCGGAGTTCGTAAACAAGGTACAGCCGGGAGACCTGATTGTGGCAAATAAAAACTTCGGCTGCGGCTCCTCCAGAGAGCATGCGCCGCTCTGCTTAAAAACTGCAGGGGTAAGCTGTGTAATCGCAGAAACATTTGCCAGAATCTTCTACCGCAACGCAATCAACATCGGACTTCCGATCATTGAATGCCCGGAAGCTGCAAAAAATATAGACGCCGGAGACGAAGTCGAGGTAGACTTTGACAGCGGAAAGATCTATAACCGAACAAAAGGCACAGAATTCCAGGGACAGCCATTTCCGGAATTCATGCAGAAACTAATCGCAGCCGGAGGCCTTGTAAACTACACGAACAGTAAGTAGGGGCGGGCGGTGCTTGAGGAGGGGGCCGCCGCCGGAGCCGGATATAGGGATGTCTGGAAACGGGTTACTGCTGTAAGCCGGAATAAAGTAAAATAGAAGGAAAACCGGGGTAACCTGGCCACATCATCCGAAGCCCGATGACTTCGCATGCTGAGGCCAGGGAATCTTTTGATTCGGTATCAAAAGATTCACCCCGGGTTTCCTTCTATTTTACTTAACTCCGGCTAACAACAGTAAGACGCTTCCAGACATCCCTATATCCGTTCCGGCGGCTGGACGCATCCAGGCAGAAGAAAACGCTTACCCCGGGAGGCACCCGCCCCGCAGCTCTCCCTACACACAGGCGACCTCCGCTCCTAATTGACAAATTTCGACTTCCTGCCTATAATGATAATAATAGTCACCAAAGGGGGATACTACGGATATGGGGGGAAGGAATTTTTATTTTAGGAGGAAGCAAGATGCTGCTATTGTCTAAGGAGGATATGAAAGAGGTATTCACAATGCGGGATGCCGTGGAAGCGGTGAAGGAGTCTTTCCGCCTTTTTTCCGCCGGGAAGGGCGAGGCGCCGGGGCACGCAAATATACATGCACCGGAACATGGAGGATCTATGATGTATACGCCGTCTTTTGTGGAGGAGATGGATATGGGGTGCCTCAAGGTCGTTAACGTAACACCAGAAAATGGTGAAAAGGGAATGCCGCCATCACCGGCTCAGGTTATATTGATTGATTCTACGAATGGAATGGTTGTTTCCGTGCTGGACGGGCATTATGTAAATGAACTCCGCACGGGCGCAGCTTCCGGTGCAGCTTTTGATGTGCTGGCAAATAAAAAATGTGAAAAGGGAGCTCTGATCGGAACCGGCGGACATGCGGCCACGCAGCTGGAGGCAATGCTGACAGTGAGAGATTTGGATCAGGTTAAGGTATTTGATCAGGATAAAGAAAGGCTTTGGGCATTTGTGGAGAAGATGAATCGGGAGCTGGGGGATTACGGAGCACAGATTCTGGCGGCTGAAAGCTCGGATGATGCCGTGGAGGATGCGGATCTGCTGATTAGCGCAACTCCTTCTGTGGCTCCGGTATTCGATGGCAGCAAGGTGAAGAAGGGGGCCACTGTCAGCTGTGTCGGCTCTAACCAGCCTCATATGCAGGAGATGGATCCGGTCGTGCTGAAACGGGCATCCGGTATCTATTTTGATTCGAGAAAGGCAGTGCTGTCGGAGGCGGGGGATATTATTATACCTCTGGAAACAGGCTGATCACAGAGGATGATTTTACCGGTGACCTGGGCGATGTGCTTTTGGGGGATATAGAAGGCCGCAGATCTGAGGAAGATATTATCGTTTTTAAGACGGTCGGAATCGGAACGCAGGATCTGGTAACAGCAAAAAAGATATATGATAAGGCGGTTGCGGCCGGAGTAGGGACATTCCTGGCATAGGAGCAGCGAAGGTGTGCAACAGCCTGGAAAAAGATTGGGAAAGGAGAGCGGTAAGAATGGCATACCCGCCGCTGAAGAGGCGTAAGGTATGCCCGAATCTATCTGCAGGAACAGGCAGACAGGCAGAGCAAGGTGGGGCGATGCGGCTGTGTGAAGAGGCCGCAATAAAAGGAGAGAAAAATGCTGCAGGATGACAGAGTTTATCTGTTAAATAAAATTGGATTTACAGATTCGGAGGCGAAGGTATACCTTGTTTTGCTAAGAAATGGGGGCATGACAGGATATGAGGCAAGTAAGTATTCAGCGGTTCCCCGTTCGAAAATTTATAATGTGCTCGAATCTCTTGTCATGAAAGGATTTATACTGTATTCTGAGGAGGAGTGTTCAAATCGTTACGCGGCAGTGCCGTTTGAAGAGATTTCAGGCAGGGTCAGGGATGAGACGGATAAGATCCTGAATAAGCTTGAGGAGCTGCTGCATGATTACAGGGCGGAGACGGATTTGGACAGATTCTGGCATATACGGGAGTATGATAATGTGATCGCAGTATGCCGAAGCATTCTGAAGGATACACGTTCGGAACTGCTGCTGCAGATCTGGGCAGAGGATCTGCCAAAGATACTGGAAGAGATACAGGAACTGGAGAAAAAGGGAATCCGTCTGGGAATCGTTTACTTTGGAGAAGCGCAGGACGAAGTACCGCTGGACCACTGCTGCAGGCATGGAATGCTGGAAGAAAAGAAAGAGGAGATGGGAGGGCGTTTTCTGACCTTGGTTTCCGATAAAAAGGAGGCTGTATTCGGCCAGATCGTCAGCGATGCTGTGTCCGAGGTCATCTGGACAAAATCAAAGCCTATGGTTGCCATGGCGGCGGAATGTGTCCGGCATGACCTGTATTGTTATAAAGGGGCAGATATATATATAAGCCAGAGACAAGAGGAACTGGGGATAGATATCCGAAGTTTACGGGAAATATTTTGATTAAGAGAGGGTATGGAATGAGACAGGAAAATACAAAAACAGAGGCAGACAATGGAAGGGCTGTGGCGCTGCTGCCCATTGCCGTATTCCTGGTTATATTTCTGGGCGCGGGAATAGTGACCAGAGATTTTTACGCGATGCCCGCAATCGTAGGCTTTTTGATAGCGTTGTTTGTGGCATTTATGCAGAATAAAACAGTGACTTTTGGGGAAAAGATAAAAATTATTGCATCAGGGGCGGGAGACGAGAACATTATCACAATGAGCCTGATCTTTTTGTGTGCCGGCGGATTCTCCGGTGCTGTGACGGCGGCAGGCGGCGTGGAGAGCACGGTTAATTTCGGGCTCTCCATTCTTCCGGCAAGATTTGCCGTGGTTGGTCTGTTTGTGATTGGCTGCTTTATCTCGATTTCTATGGGAACTTCCATGGGGACGATTGCCGCGCTGGCGCCGATTGCAATCGGAATCTCGGAAAAGACAGGATTCTCTCTGGCAATCTGTATCGGTGCGGTTGTCTGCGGCGCCATGTTCGGAGACAACTTATCCATGATCTCGGACACGACCATTGCGGCAGTAAAGACTCAGGGATGCGAGATGAAGGACAAGTTTAAAGCGAACTTTCTGCTGGTGCTTCCGGCTGCTGTTATTACGATTATTATTTTCCTGATTATTACCAGAGATGTACGTCTGAGCAGCACTACAATCATGGAGTATAACCTTTGGAAGGTGCTTCCTTATATATTGGTACTGGTGGGGGCGCTGATTGGAATCAATGTATTTCTGGTTTTGATCGGCGGTACGGTAATCTCGCTGATTGTGGGTGTTGCAACAGGCAGTATAGCGGTAGCCGATCTGTTTAATGTGGTCGGAGACGGCGTGACATCCATGTATGACATTACGGTAATCTCTATTATTGTTGCCTGCATTGTGGCTCTTGTAAAAGAATACGGCGGGATTCATTTTATACTAAGGCTGATTAAGAGCAGGATCAGAGGAAAACGGGGAGCGGAGCTTGGCATTGCGCTGCTCGCACTGTTTGTGGATCTGTGTACGGCTAATAATACGGTGGCAATTGTTATGGCAGGGCCGATTGCAAAGGAAATCAGTGATGAATATGAGATCGCTCCAAAACGTTCGGCCTCCCTGCTTGATATGTTTACCTCGGTGGGGCAGGGGATGATTCCTTACGGCGCACAGATGCTGTCGGCTGCAACCCTGACCGGCCTTACACCGTTCGATATCACTCCATACCTGTTTTATCCCATGCTGATGGCAGCGAGCGGAATTCTGTTTATTATATTTCGCAAACAAAATTGATTAAAACTAAAACATATGATATAATGCAGTGCAGTAACACAGCGAAGAAAGAAAAAGAGGGTAAGAGAATGAATCTATTATACAAAAGTACAAGGGATGCCAACAATACAGCGACCGCTTCCGAAGCAATTCTGAAGGGACTGGCCGAGGACGGCGGTCTGTTTGTGCCGGAGAGCATTCCAAAACTGGATGTAACAATGGACGACTTGAAGGATATGACCTATCAGGAGACTGCCTATGCGGTAATGAAGCAGTTTTTAACTGATTTTTCCGAAGAAGAACTGAAGCACTGTATTAATTGCGCATATGACGAGAAGTTTGACACAGAAGTAATTGCGCCGCTGGTCAAGGTGGGGGATACTTATCACCTGGAACTTTTCCACGGAGCTACCATTGCGTTTAAGGATATGGCGCTTTCCATTCTGCCGCACCTGCTGACAACTGCAGCCAGGAAAAACCACGTAACAAAGGATATCGTCATTCTGACGGCAACCTCCGGGGATACGGGGAAGGCTGCCCTGGCGGGATTTGCGGATGTTCCTGGTACGAAGATTATTGTATTTTATCCAAAGGACGGTGTGAGCAGGGTACAGGAACTGCAGATGGTGACACAGAAAGGAAAGAATACGTCTGTAGTTGCCATCCATGGCAATTTTGATAATGCCCAGAGCGGAGTGAAGGCTCTGTTCGAGGATCGGGAGCTGGAAAAAGAACTTGCTGATTCCGGATATCAGTTCTCCTCTGCTAACTCTATTAATATCGGCAGACTGGTGCCTCAGGTTGTGTATTATGTGTACGCATATGCAAAACTTCTGCAGAACCAAGAGATTGAAGCGGGAGAAAAGATCAATGTTACAGTGCCTACGGGGAACTTTGGCAATATACTTGCTGCATATTATGCAAAACAAATGGGGGTACCGATTGAGAAGCTGATCTGTGCATCCAATGAAAATAAAGTACTGTTTGATTTTTTCAAGACAGGCAGATACGACAGGAACCGCGAATTTGTGCTGACCTCGTCCCCCTCTATGGATATACTTATTTCCAGCAATCTGGAGCGCCTGATTTACACGATTGCAGGCCAGGATGCAGGGAAAAATGCCGCTCTTATGCAGCAGCTGAAGACAGAGGGGGCATACGAGATAACGCCGGACATGAAAGAAAAACTGGCTGATTTTATCGGTGGTTTTGCAGACGAAGAGGAAACAAAGGCAGCCATCCGTGATACGTACCGATCCACTGGTTATGTGATGGATACACATACGGCGGTAGCAGCCCATGTGTGCAAAGCATACCGGGAGGAGAGCAAAGACAGTAGAAAAGCGCTGATCGCATCTACTGCAAGTCCATATAAGTTTGCAAGAAGCGTTATGACAGCGATCGACCAGGAGTATGACGCCCTTGATGAGTTCGCACTGATTGATGAACTAGAGAAAGTATCACAGGTTGATGTGCCGAATGCAATCGAAGAAATCCGCAACGCAGAGATTCTGCACACAAGAGAGTGCGACGCAGATAAGATGAAGGATACCGTAAAAGAGATCCTGGGAGTAGAGGTGTAATATATGGAAGATATGTTTGGGGCGCTCAGCCTCCTGATATTTGGATGTGGCATCTATGGGCTGTACGCCTATGTGAAAATGAAAAAGGACGGACACATTAATGAAATCCTGCTGCTTGGCAAGGGAATCACGGAACAGATGTGCAGCAACAAAGAGGAGTTTATTCAAAAAGCGCTCCCCGCTGTTCTGGTATTTGGCATTTTCACAACCCTGTATGGAGCGGTGGATGCAATCCATTACTTTATATTCCCTATGAAAGTTTTGGATCTGATTGCTATGGTTGTATTTCTTATTGTACTGATCTGGTATATGGTATTTACAACCAAGCTGAAAAAGAAATACTTTGAGTAGTTAGTGAAACATTTAACGAGGAAGTTGCAAAAATACGGATAAAAAGATATAAAATATCAATAAAAAGATATATATTCAGTGCGAAAATGCAGGATGCAATATGGATTCTTGCATTTTCGCGCTTTTTTATATGCTTTTACCCGAAAAAGCGGTGATAAATGAAACTGAGACAGATATGTCTTTCAATAAAACTGTTGACTTTTTATAACGAACATGAGATAATAGAACAAATTTCGATTTGAAGGAGGAAATTACACTATGTCAACAAAAGCATATTATCCAATTAGTGAAATTGGAAAGGGCAAACCAGGATTTTCAAAAACAAGATCCATTATTGAAGCAGCATTTTATGGAAACAATGTAGTTCCAGTTAACACATTAAAAGAGGCATATAATCTGGCGAAGAATTCTCCGGGAACAATCGTAACAGATATGCCCGTATATAGAGGTGAAGAATTTGGTCTGGATGCAGACGCTAAGGTGCTTTTATTCAACGACGGCGCAATTACAGGACGTTATGCCGCAGCACGTCGCATCGCTGGAGAACCTGGAGTAGACTGCGACAAATTAGACAAAGTGGCTATGGATGCTATTTACAGCGCTCGTTACAAAAAGCTGTATCATGCGACTGTATATGCAGGGCTTGACCCGGAATTCATGGTTAAGGTACACCTCCTGATTCCGGAAGGCGAAGAGAACATCATGTATTCCTGGATGCTGAACTTCCAGTATATGTCAGATGATTATGTAAAGATGTATAAAGAATCTGTTGCAGTTGGCGATGGAAAAGAACCAGACATCTATATTTTCTCCGATCCGCAGTGGACACCGGTTGCTCATCCGGGAGTTGATTACAGCTGCCTGAGCGATCCTCAGACACTGTGCTATTTCAACACAGATACAAACTGTGCATGCATCCTTGGTATGAGATACTTCGGAGAGCACAAAAAAGGAACACTTACGATGGTATGGGCGATTGCAAACCGCAACGGATATGCTTCCTGCCATGGCGGACAAAAAGAATAC
Source organism: Clostridiales bacterium VE202-21 (assembly GCA_000509105.1). Classification (GTDB taxonomy): domain Bacteria; phylum Bacillota; class Clostridia; order Lachnospirales; family Lachnospiraceae; genus Faecalicatena; species Faecalicatena contorta. The sequence goes on from BAIF02000098.1 coordinate 118,961, forward strand.
ACATTGGCTGACGGAAGCAAGTACGTTGCATCCGTATACGGTCTGTCCGGATCCGGTAAATCTACAATCACACATGCAAAACATGACGGAAAGTACGATATCAAAGTTCTTCACGATGACGCTTTTATCATCAACACAGATACATGCGCATCTATTGCCATCGAGCCGACCTACTTTGACAAGACACAGGATTATCCGACAGGATGCGAAGACAACAAGTATCTGCTGACAGCGCAGAACTGTTCCGCTACACTTGACGAAGACGGAAAAGTACAGTTAGTAACAGAAGACGTAAGAAATGGTAACGGACGTGCTATCAAATCCAAATTATGGTCACCAAACCGTGTGGATAAGATCGAGGCGCCTGTTAACGCAATCTTCTGGATCATGAAAGATCCTACCATTCCGCCGGTAGTTAAATTAAAAGGAGCTTCCCTTGCATCCGTAATGGGAGCTACACTTGCAACAAAGAGATCTACAGCAGAGAGACTTGCTCCTGGCGTAGACCCGAACAAACTGGTAGTAGTGCCATATGCAAACCCATTCAGAACCTATCCGCTGGCTAACGACTACGAGAAGTTCAAAAAATTGGTTGAAGAAAAGAACGTAGACTGCTACATCATCAACACAGGCGATTTCATGGGCAAGAAGGTACAGCCAAAAGACACCCTTGGAATTCTGGAAGCAATCGTAGAGAAAAAAGCAGACTTCCACAAATGGGGACCGTTCTCAGACATCGAGATTCTTGACTGGGAAGGCTTTGTACCGGATATGAATGATCCGGAATATGTCGGACAGCTGAAAGCTCGTATGAACGACCGTGTCAACGAGATCAAAGCTTTCGAGACAGCGAAAGAAGGATATGATAAACTTCCGGATGATGCACTCGCAGCAATCCAGAAAGTAGTAGATGAATTAAACTAGTTCGCGGGCTTTTGGCTTGGGAATGGATGGGAGGACGCCAAGCGGACTGTAAGGCGCGGGGCTTCCTGCCTGTAAGGTCAGTTTAAAATCCTGACCGCTTAACGAAGAAGATCTAATAGAGCCAGAGGCGCCCAGAAGGGAA
>BAIF02000097.1 GCA_000509105.1 Clostridiales bacterium VE202-21
CCTATTCCTGCTGACGCAAGTATCTTATTTAGTTACATATTTCTATTTCCACCATAAAATATCCTTCCATTCTCAAGATTATACTTATAAGCGCAGGCAGTTGCATAAAGTTTATTTACATGAACACACTTTTTGGCATTAGAACATTCCATGAATTTACTGCAGCATCCGAAGCTTCTCACTCTGGAATGATAGTTTTTTAAACAGTACAGCACATTTTCTTTTATATACTCAAAGACTGTTCGATCAGAAAAATCAAAGATAACATGTCGGAATGTCTTATCTGACGGCACGGCCTTCAGCTTTCCGGTATGCGGCAGAGGTATATTTTCAAATTGCAGATTCCTTATAAGCAGTTCTATGGCATCATTCATCTGAATATTCATTACGACGAAGTTCTTTCCAGGATTCACGCAGTCATCTTTTACCGGAGGGTATTCGGGCTCGTATATGCAGATGGACTTTGACATTTCCTCCTTTGATGTGGTCGATAGATTTGCATACAGATGCAGAGAGTTCAATGGAAGCTCTTTTTCCTGGATAATGGATAAAAGCATCTGATTAAGTTCTGCTTCAAAAGAGGAGACGGCAGCAGAATTATTAGAAATCTCCTCCTTTTCCAGAAGGCTTAACATATCAAACAGTTCCTTCTCACTGCAAATTCTGATATCAGATCCCTTTGCCTGCAATTCCATAGCTTTTTTGATTTTTGAACCATAATTACCGCATGCCCATTGTTCGCTGCCATAGGCGCCGACAATTACATAATCCGTTTTACCCGAAACAGATCCGATGCATCGCCCGCTGTGATCCTCAATGATTTCCTTGATTTCTGACTTGCTGCCGTGTAAAAAATCTCCGGTAAGGCAGAAAGCCATTCCGGCTACAGCATCAACTTTATCATGATAGGATTCTGTTAAAACACTAACATCAATCACACTTGGGAGAGATTCATGTAGTTTGTGGAGCGCCTGGGTTTCTTTTTTTACCAAAGATGTTCTCGCGTTTGAGCGGTCACCGGAGCATTGTAATTGCTTAAGGGTGATGATAGTATCTGGCAGATATTCTTTCATATACTGAAAACATTCGTGTACCATAAGGGAGTCAGACAGTGCTCTGTGCGCAGATTCTGCAATGCAATGGCAGAATGAAGCTAACGCACCGAGTTTGTGACTGCTCAAATCAGGGAGCATCTTTCTGGATAATGTTAGTAGATCTATGTAATAATTATCGATAAACCTTCCTAATAATTTTGCGGTAAACCTGTTCAGGATGTGCATATCAAAACTTGCAATATTATAGCCAATGAGAGGCTTATCACCAATAAAAGCAATGAATTCAGGAAGAACTTTATCCAGTGACGGAGCAGCAGACAACATATTATTGGTAATACCGGTTAAGTTTTCTATCTCTGACGAAATACGGATTCCCGGATGAACTAAACTGCTGAATTCCTCTTTGACTTCATTATTTCGGACAAGAATTCCCGAGATTTCAATGATTTCACATGTTTTTGAGTTACGCCCTGTGGTTTCCAAATCAAAAGAGATGTAGTCTGAAAAATCATATAATTTTTGTTTCATGGCCTGAGTATCCTCTTTAGTCAATACCCACACTGAGAAATACACCACAATGATGTTAAGCATTTGGCTTAACTTTGTTTACCTGATCAATATAAATCAATATAAATTAATAATAGCAGTTGCTGGAAATTAAATCAATAAGAACACCATAATATGGGGATCAGACATTTTCAGGGTTTCTTTCTTAGGCATCCTCCTGTAAAGAAGTATGTATCTCAGCCTTTTTTGATGAGCCAGCTGTATCCTTTTCGCTTTCAAGCTGTTTTATTTTCCTAAGAAGAGCGCTTTCCATCCGGTTAGTAACTTCCAGGTTTTCATTTTCCTTATTATGCAATATTTCTTCCTCTATTATTTGTGCCTGCTTTTCGATTTCCTCTTTTAAGGATAATTTTATTTCATCCATATAACGCACCCCTGTAATAATTATAACGCTATAAGAATAAAAAATATCTGGAAAAATATGGAAATAATCGATCCAACACGATTGATTATTAGTGGTAAGAGTGGTAGTATAGCCTTAACCCCACATCTTTTTATGAGAGGTGAATCATATGCCAGATGGCGGAGGAAAAGCTTTAAAAGAACATATTAAACATATTGCCGATAAAAATAAAGAAACTGAAAAGAACAATAAAAATAAGAAATAGTTTGTAACTTAGGAGCGCTGAATATGATGTGGGGGAGTATAGTCAAGTTACTTGATGAGATTGTTATAGCTGCAATTATTTCAATATTAGGTTTTATATGTGGAAAGACATATAAAAAGATACGGAGCTTTTTTTACAAAAGGGCAATGAGTTTCTCCATAGACGGGCTCTGGTATTCCCGCCATAATAATTTTCAGGGAGAAAATATTATTGAGATCATTCAGTTTAAGCAAAACCGGGAAGATGTCCTATTTAAACTTATACAATACAAAGAACATAAAAAGAACAGATATACATTTCGGGGAAGAGGGGTTTTCACTACGGATGTGGTTTCTTTATTCTATTGTTCAGATAGTAAAGATTTGAGACAAAATGGTGTTATGACTTTGAAAATATCTTCACATGATATAAATGATATATGTATGAAAGGAACCTACTACGAGATAAATTCAGAAAGAGCTAAATCCCAGGGATTCTATCCATTCGGGGCATATGAGGTCTATAAATTAAAAATACCCTTTTTAAAAAGAGGAGATCTCAGATGGAACAGGGGAATATTTTTAAATTATAAAACGGTTGATGAAACTGTAAAAAAGTATGGGGAAACCAAATGAGTTGCAGGAAATGCGGGAAGTGCTGTAGAAGTACGGATTTAGAAAAAAGAATCGTAATCATTTATCCACGTGATCTGATACATATATCAAATGAACTTAACATAAGCAAAAAAGAGTTTATCCACAAGTATTGTGAAAAGGATGATATCCAATGTGAAGGGTATGTTATAAATATCTATATACTAAAAAATATCAATAATCAATGTGTTTTTCTATCTGATAACAATTTATGTGAAATATTTGAACACAGACCGATACAATGCCGGAAGGCGCCTTACAGCTATTTTGCATACGAGGATATATGGGAACATATGCCCTGCTTTGACCTGGATGAAATGTCTAAAAGTAATAGTGCTGAAAATGATGAGGAGCTGGTATTGGAATTATTAAGAGGATATAATATTGAAATCTAAAGTATATATGCTACGGGCTGTTCTTTATTAGACGGCTGAATCAGGAGTATGAAAATAGAATTCCGTTTGCGAAACCCGCGCATGCGACGTTCACACAGCGGTATCTGCTTTTTATGCCGCAGTGCGCATCCCGCAGAATATTTTTCCATTCAATAAAAAGCCGCAATCCCGGAGGACGGGGCTGCGGCTTTTTTGAGTTCTTTTCAACTGAAATTTGTTCTTAACGCAGATATTAATTCAAATTTGAAATTGCATAATCTGCTTCTTCGGCTGTGAACTGTTCGCCGTATTCGGAGGTCAGCTGTTCCCTTATAGCTTCAACAGACATAGCCATGGATTCCTGGTAGTCTTTTGCTTTTGCTAATGCATTGGCATTCCAGTCAGCCTTCAAATTATCCATGGCGTATTGAGCTTCTTCTGCCGTGAACTGCTCTCCATTTTCTGAAATAAGCTGGTTATAGATACCTAATTTTGACATATGCATGGTATCACTATAAGACTTCGCCTTTGCCAATGCGTTGGCATTCCAATCAGCATTCAGATTGTCTACGGCATACTGCGCAGCCTCTGCGGGAAACTGCTCACCATATTCGGAAGTAAGCTGGTGATATATTCCCGCTTTAGACATATGCATCATATCGCTGTAACTTGCTGCTTTCGTTAAGGCAGCTTTATACTCAGCCGGAACATCTGGATCGGGTTCTGGTTTCGCTGTGCTGTCTGATTTGGTTTCAGGCGTTTTTGCAGTATCATTTGCAGCGGTCTCATTTTCTTTTTCTGTCGAACTTGTCGTTTTATTCTCCGTATTCTTTGTGTTTTTATTCCCTGCATCCTTTGTCCCAGATCCTGAAATTCCTACGAACATGCATATGATGACTACGATTACTATGGGGACAATGATAGAGATTAAAGCCTTAGTATTCTTACTTCTGAACATGAATAATACATGCAGTGCTCCGAATATAGAGGCTAACACGGCCCATATTCCTAAATCAGAGTAGCTTCCTACATTTGCTGCCGCGAGAAGTGCACCGACAATATAAAATCCTGCAGGAACAAGATACGCTGCTGTTGTTTGCTTTTTCTTTAAGCATATTGTTACGATTCCGGCAATCAACATACATATAGCTAATAAAAATCCTGCAGATCCACTGACTTCACCATTTGAGCTTAAAGCATTTGCAGCTCCTGCAACACATGATTGCAGCGAGACTATTAGAAACAATATAATTGAAATGATTCCTAATACCAAACGGAATGTTTTGAAAGCCGCGCCCTTTGGTGCCGGGGGATTTACTTTTGGATTATTTCCATTATTTTTGTTTATGGTATAGATAAGTTGTTCTGCCTCCTGTTGTACAGGCGGGGTCTCATGAACGGCGGCCTCCTCGGATATTTTTGTTCCGCATTCAGTACAAAACTTTGCTCCTTCTGGAATTTCTGCTCCACATTTGCTGCATTTCATAAATAATTCCTCCCTCTCTTTTCCTTTGTTTGTATTATAGAAAAACACTACAGATTTGTTAATTCTGTTCCATTAAACTTGATAGCGGCTTTTGCCCGTTTAGATGAAAAAACGCTCCCTTCAGGATTCAATTGCCTTATCGGTTCAGATTTTATCATTGGATTAATCATTGACTAAATAAGGCTGGATTGGTCTGCTGATCAGGGAGCGGTTTGTATTTAGTTAGTTGGTGTCAGATCAAATGTTAATTCTTTAGGCGTTCCATATTTGCTTTTGAATTCCTCTTCATTTATCTCTCCCGACACGATTTTACCAAAGTCTTTCCAATAATCTTCGTTGTAGTCCATAAACAAATATGTCGCTATTATCTCATCAAGATTCGCGGAATCATCCGCAAGTAAATAAGCTACGTCATCAATAGAGTCACCGGAGGGAACTTGTATTAAGTCTAAATCTTGTGCCTCAGTCAGGCTTTCCAATTTGAATCCGTCAGGTAATCTGCCTTCCCAGCTCTTAATATAGCCAAAGGCACTGTCAGTTTCGTTCTTAATATTGAACATGATAGAGATTTGTTTTGTATATTCACCGTTCGGATCATTATATGGTTCGACTGAATAATGTTCTGCGGTGATTGTGACCTGATCAATAGTGTAAGAATTTTGAACGTTCTCTTCTTTGTCAGTACTCTTATCTTGAGACTGCTTTGTATCGGAGGTCTCATCGGCCGTTTTGTCTGTTGATTCTGCCGGTTTGTTGCCTCCTGAACAAGCGGTCAGTAAAAGCGCCATTACCATGATTGTTATAACTTTTAGTATTTTGTTTTTCATATGATACCTCCCTTTCCTTTTAACCTTATTTAGAACTTACACGTCCTATTCCATAAAACATTTTCGACTTAATAATTATTCCATTAAAAATAACTTTTCTTTTATATCTAAATTGCTTTTTTTTGTATTGTACCATAGACATATTCAATAAGCAAGGAAAGAAGATTCCGCAAAAGAGAAGATTTAGAAATGTATTTAAAATACTTTCAGTGAATGACTGTTTTCATATGCCGTACATAGATACATTTTCAAAATTGATTTGTCATTATACAAGGCAGCATGAACTCGTTATCAAATGAAAATAGTTAATATACGACACGTTACGTATACTTTTCTAGGAAAGCATGATAATGTAGACATATGGGGGGCGGTCGATATTATGTCAGATATCGGTTTTAGTATACGTAAATTACGGATTCAGAAACACATGACACAACAGCAACTTGCAAGATTTCTGCATATAACAAGGACGACTCTTTCAAATTATGAACGGGGGAAGCGTTTGCCTGATATTTATATGGTTAAGAAGATTGCAGATATTTTTGAGGTTTCAATAGATTCTCTTTTGGAGGGATAGTGGTAAAAAGATGGCGAACTGCAACCATCGTTTTCTTCATGATGAGGCCAGAAAATGAGAAGTACATTTGCTGTGATTCAAATAATGTAATGCCCGGAATCTTCAGGACTCCGGGCTTGAATGTGGTGGGAAAGGAACTATTTTGAGGAGTAGTTCCAATCTTGTACATATACTAACACATTTCATGATGAATATGCAACATTATGTGCCGCTTATCCACTAAAATATTCATTTATCGAAAGAATTTCTGAAAATATTCATAACACGGAGTTTTCTTCTTGATATATATCATCTTTGACATCCGTTTTCAGATGATTGTGATATTCAGCATTTATCTTGAATAGATCTGGTTCCTTATCTATCTTTTCCAATGATATAAAAAAGGCCGCAACCCCTTAAAAACCCCGGGTTTGCGGCCTTTTTTACGAAAGCTGGAAATCGGACTTGAACCGACGACCCCTTCATTACGAGTGAAGTGCTCTACCTACTGAGCTATTCCAGCCAATGGTTCGTCAGACGAACCTTGATTATTATATCTCTTTTTTTCTCGAATTTCAACTGTTTTTTTTAAAACGTCTATTATTTTAAAATCAATTGACAAATTTTTGTTTTATGATAATATAGTTCATCAGAGAACTGTTCTTAAAAGAACTATATTTGATTTAAAAAGGAACAGTTTAATTAATAAATCAGGAGGCAGGATGATGATTTCTATAAGTGAATTTTTATCCATTACAAATCAATTCAATAAGCTGTACAGCGGAAGCATCAATGCGGTTGCAGCCGGGTACGGCATGAGTAAAGTGGAAGTGGATGTACTTTTATTTCTTCACAATAATCCTCAGTACGATACGGCCAGAGATATCGTGGAGTACCGTCATATAGCCAAATCTTATGTATCTAAGGCAGTAGAATTACTGGTGAAAAGAGGGGCGCTGTTAATCAGGGAAGATGATAAAGATCGGAGGATCAGCCATCTGCAGGTTACAAAGGAGGCAGCCGGGCCGCTTGAAAAGGCGCTGGAGGCTCAGGCCCGGGTTATGAAGAGCGTTTTCAGGGGAATTACGAGTGAAGAGAGGCAGATGTTTGATCAGATTCTCTACCGTATATCAAGTAATTTGGAGACCATGAAACGAGGTGAGGAATGATGACAGTGAAGATACTTGTCTGTCTGGCGGCAGGAATGGGCGCCGGGATCGGAACGGGGTTGGCGGGGCTTTCTGCAGCGGCGGTGATCTCCCCCATGCTGATTACTTTTCTGGGATTTGATGCATATGAGGCGGTGGGAATATCACTGGCATCTGATGTGCTCGCATCGGCAGTTTCTGCTTATACATATGGGAAACATAAGAACCTGGATATCAAAAACGGGATCGTGATGCTCCTAACAGTCCTGGTATTTACCCTGTTCGGCAGTTATATCGCTTCTTTGGTTCCGAATACGACAATGGGAAGCTTTTCTGTCTTTATGACCCTGCTTCTGGGTATTAAGTTTATAGTAAAACCGGTTATGACGACAAAAGAAAAGCAGGAGGAAAAAAGCGCCAGGACAAAAATTATCCAGTCAATTCTGTGCGGAATCGTGATCGGATTTATCTGTGGATTTATTGGTGCAGGCGGTGGCATGATGATGCTTCTGATGCTGACAAGTATACTTGGATATGAATTGAAGACAGCGGTGGGGACGAGTGTTTTCATCATGGCATTTACGGCTTTTACAGGCGCCATATCCCATTTTTCAATCAGCGGCGGGCTGCCGGATATACCTGCCCTCGTGTTATGTATTTTGTTTACTTTGGTTGGCGCGAGATTAGCAGCTAAATTTGCGAATAAAGCCCCGGCGAAGGTCCTGAACCGGGCCACGGGAATTGTTCTGTCTGTGCTGGGGATTGCGATGATTGCAGTGAAAATTTTTTAAAAAGCCGCCCGAGAGCGGCATCCGGGCGGGAAAGCCGACACTTCGGACGCGGAACAGGCGGGGGGCGGCATATGGGCATGACTTGGCGGTTGGTTTGTAGATGTGCAGCTGGTCTGCCCTATGTAAATCTTCCATATAGCAGTCCCTTTTTATTAGTATCTCTCGTTTGACAGTGCCTCTATGAGGCGGAAGACCTGCTCTGTGGTGTCTGTAAGGTTTTGGGCAGCATTTTCTGGGATGAGGGCCTCTTCCAGGGTGGTAATTCCACGTACTATGGGGAAGTAGGCGTCTATTCCGGCGCTGTTGCAGGCCCGGGCATCTGGGGTAACGCTCCCGGCGAATGCGAGAACTTTGACGCCGTATTTTTTTGCGAGGGCGGCCACTCCGGCGGGGGCTTTGCCCATGGCAGTCTGGTGGTCAAGGCGGCCTTCTCCGGTGATTACGATGTCTGCGGTTTTCATTTCTTCTTCCAGGCGGACTGCACTCAAGATCAGGTCAATGCCGGGGGTAAGACGGGCATTCAGGTAACTGAGGAGGGCAAAACCGAGTCCTCCGGCTGCTCCGGCTCCGGGGGCGGCGGCGTGGCTGACGCCAAAGGTGTCAGCGGTGATTTGGGCAAAATGATCCATGGCTGCGTCCAGTAAGGGCTTCATCTCTTCAGTAACGCCTTTTTGCGGGCCGTATATGTATGTGGCGCCGTTTTTACCGCAAAGGGGATTGGTTACGTCGCAGGCGGCCTGAAAAGTACATTCGGACAGCCATGGGAAGACGTGGTCGCTGCGGATGCTGGAAATTCCTGCAAGGGCCTGGGCGCTTGGCCTGATTTAAGTCCGTTCTCATCCAGAAATTCATATCCAAGTGCCTGGAGCATGCCGATTCCGCCATCGTTGGTTGCACTTCCGCCGATCCCGACGATAAAATTGCGGCATCCTTTTTCTGCGGCATCTTTGATCAGTTCTCCCACACCAAAGGTGGTGGCGGCCAAAGGATTCCGTTGTTCTCTTGGAATCAGAGTGATCCCCGCGGCAGATGCCATTTCAATAATGGCGGTGCCGGTTTCTTTCAGATATCCGTAACAGGCGCACACCGGTTCACCGAGAGGGCCCGTAACAGTGAGTTCTATACGCTCCCCGCCCAGCCCTTCTATGAGGGCATCGGTTGTACCTTCGCCTCCGTCTGCCAGCGGTCTGACAATTACATTTGCTTCTGGACTGGCTTTTTGAATACCTTCTTGGATTGCACGTCCGGCTTCCATGGAACTTAAACTGCCTTTAAAAGAATCAACAGCAACTACGATCTTCATAATAAAACCTCCATATTTGAAATTTAATTTTTTATTGATTGAATAGACGAAAAGTTACGCAGTAGAATGCCATTTTGCCGCAAGGCAGAGACATACGGAATATCCCATTTTGTTCATAATGGACTATAGCTTTTTAGCCATAAATAGGCATGGGTTTTCTTCATCCCAATGAAGTGGAAAAATCTCTAATGGCACGAAATCCATCTTGCGGTAAAATTTTCTGGTTCTCTCATAGGGTTCATAGTGAACGGTATGGGCTAATGTTTTAACAGTCAAAAATTCGAATTTGTTGGAACAACAATATTCTTCCACAGCCGATATAAGTCTTGTGCCTAATCCGCCGCGTTGATACCTGTTGATAACGCCCATGACGCACACCTCGGCTGTAAATGTATTATGAATTTTTATCGCAGCAAATCCAACAGGAGTCTGCTCATCAAATACTGCATAAAAAGGCATCGTCTTTACCTTACTAACATAATCAACAATAGATGCCCCAACTTATACGGGCTTATATCATTTCACATCTTGTCGCTTACTAATAACATTTACTATTTTTTGTATAGACACAGAAACAATGATGTCCTGTATGTATTTATTATATCAAAACTTCAGTGTACGGCTATGTTACAGATACTGAAAATAGAAAAAAATCCCGTCAATATTTGTTATTAGTAATAAAACTTGTTTGAAAATCATCCCCGCATACAGTGGTATGAATAAACAATGACCTTTATAAATGCTGCTTGCAGAATAAAGCGAACTGCAGCATGAAAGCATCATGGAATACCCGTGGATTCAGTCCGGTTCTTTCTGCGATCTTGTCCAATTGATACTGCAGAGTATTCTTGTGGATAAAGAGTTTTTCGGAAGCAGTTTTTAAGGAAAGGCTGCAGTTGAAGTACGTTTTCAAGATATGCAGCTCCCTGGGATTCAGCTGCTTCAGGACATGGTCCGCATAAAGCCTCTGTATGCTGCCTGGCAGGCTTTCCATGACAAACTCAATGGAAATGTCTTCTATATTATAAAATACGGCGTTCCGCTGCTGTGCATGTTCCCGGGCGGCCTGGGCACTGCGATAGGACTGGTGCAGCTGATAGAGTGTACAAAATGGCCCCATGCCGGAATGAACGCGTTCCTGAAACCTGCTGCCAAATTCAGACGGAGAAAAACGGCCAAAGGTTTCCCTGTCAAATATGACAACCCACTCATTGGGATAAAGATAAAGGGAGAGCCGGCATCCCAGAGCGGCAAAATAAAAACGCAGCGCAGGCTCCAGAGTGGTGTCCGGCATTTTTATAGAAAGCGCGGCATATTCCTGAGCAGGATCAATCTCGTATTTATCCAACAGCAATTCCAGCTGCTTCTGATTCTGAATGTTGTCATAAATAAGCGAAGTTACAAGATAATGCAGGGACCGGTTTTCAGAGAGCATTTCTTCATTCAGTTGCTGCTCCTTGAGAAAAACTTCTGTGATTTTAGTAATCAGGAAGCCGAACTGCCGGAGCTCATCCGGATTTCCGGTGATGCCGATGGCGGCGACTGGCTGCCCCTCCAGAAAAATGGGGTAATTAATTCCATTCTGTGTGCCTTTAAAACGGTGTCCGCTGTCCACGTATACGGGCGCGCCGGTTTTCACGGCTTCACTGCCGGCCTCATGGAAAGTACCGATTCGCTGTGGGTTCGTACTGCCGATTATGATGCCAAAGGCATTGATCAGGTTGATGTCATTTTTAACCACCTCGTAGACTGCATTAACAATCTGTGAGGCGAGCTGCCTGGAAAGTTCCATAGAGAGTCCTCCTGTCTGGTTAATATGTATATTGTAATATATTATTGGTATCAATGCCAGAAGATGTTTTCCTATTGCAGATAAATGAGCAAATTAAAAACCACCGCTGGCCGGCTGTGCCAGCCGGTTGGCAGATGGTTTATATTTTATATGAGGTGATTTAGTTTACTGCAGTGTACTTATTTTCGTCCAGCCAAGTCTTCAAAGAATTGTAATCATATACAGGAGAGGTGCCCGTTCCCCAGCCTGCTATGTTCACAGTGTTCTTTTCAGGAGCCTGATATACTTTTCCGTCTACATAGATAAGATTAGCTGACCAGCCGCCGTGTGTGGTAGATGATGTGTTGGCAAACAGGACAACCGGAGGGTTTTCCTGTTTGAAATCGCCTAAATAATAAGGATGCCAATATAATTCGTTTTTTTCATAGGGCGTGCCCTTTTTCTGGGATTCGGTAACTGCTAAGAGCCCGCCGTTATTTACTGCATTTTCTATAAGCCTGAGGCGGTCCAGAGAATTTAGCTTTGGATTATCCTGTTTCTGCCCTGTAACAAAGTCACTCGCCTGTTTTATAAAATTGTTCATTCTGGTAAGGGTAGCATTACCTTCAACATCTATGTAAATCCGGGGATCATGCTTGATGTCATAAATTACATGGAGATTGCTTTCCGATAAATATCCGAAAGATAAGATCTCTGCATCATCGTCTTCAAACTGTATAGTAGTCTCAAATGACCCGCCGGCATTCGCCTGTTTCAAGATTACAGGCCTGCTGTCGTTCAGGATCTGTGCGGTAAGGGTTCCCTCGGCGGCAAGATCAACGGCAGTCCTGGCAGCAGCCTGAAGTACTTCGCTGCACTCATTAATAGCGGCGGCATTTTTAGCCTTGGACACATATCTTAAAAGTGAAGGAACCAGGACGGCTGCCAATACTAGAATGATAACAATCACAACAATTAATTCAACTAAGGTGAACCCGCCTTTTTTCCGCTTCATAAAATACCTCCCCAGATATTCTCTTTTGTAAAATGTGTGTTCAGTATAGCATTTTCAACGGAAGATTACAATGTGATTTGACGGTATGATACACAAAAAAATAATTTCTCTATTGTGACAGGTTTCCTAATATACTATAATAAAACAGTAAGTCTCTGTGGTAACAGTTCAGGCCTGTCTGAACTGTTACGCAGTATAAAGTAAAATCATGAATCAGCTGAAGCAATAAAACAAAATACGAATTAAGATCCGGAAAAATTTGAAATCATTTTCCGGCAATATGAAGACGAGGGTGATAGAATGAAGAAGATAGGGTTTATTGGAATAGGAATCATGGGGAAATCCATGGCACGAAATCTAATGAAAGCGGGCTATGAACTGCATATCTTTGCACGGGACAAAGCGAAGGCAGAAGATTTGATTGCAGAGGGGGCACTTTTCCATGACTCGATCAAGAGCTGTGTGGCGGGATGTGAGGCCGTTATTACGATTGTGGGATTCCCAAAGGATGTGGAAGAGGTGTATTTTGACGCAGGCAATATTTTGGACAGTGCGGACGAAGGCGCATATTTGATTGATATGACAACGACCAGCCCGCAGATCGCGGAGAAAATATATACAGAGGGGACAAAGAAAGGCTTCCATGTAATTGATGCCCCTGTAACTGGCGGTGATACCGGAGCAAAAGAGGGAACCCTCTCTATCCTTGCCGGTGGGGATCGGGCGGACTACGAAGCGTGTCTTCCGCTGTTTGAAGCCATGGGGACAAATATCAATTATCAGGGAAAGGCTGGCTGCGGACAGCACTGCAAGCTTGCAAATCAGATTATGATTGCCGGGGCGCTGTCGGGAGTCTGTGAGGCGCTTGCCTACGCCAGGGCAAAAGGGCTGAACCTGGAAACTGTTTTAAAATCAGTATCCACTGGTGCGGCAGGCAGCAGACAGCTGGATACATTCGGGCCAAAGATTCTGGTTGACGATTATGCGCCCGGCTTTTTTATGAAGCATTTTATCAAGGATATGAAACTGGCTTTAATTGAGGCAAATATGAGTGAGCTGGACCTGGGGATGCTCAGCCAGGTGCTTGCTAACTGTGAAGAACTGGAAGCGGAAGGATACGCAGAGCTGGGAACACAGGCGCTGATGAAGTACTATGAATAGGCAGCAGGCCGCTTAAAAGGGGCGGTGGGAAACGTACAGTAGAAAAGGGTGCAGACTATGAAATTGACGATATTAGGTACTGGAAATGCAACGGTGACAGACTGCTATAATACGTGCTTTGTTTTGTCGGAGGAACACAGGCATTTTCTGGTAGATGCAGGGGGCGGCAATCAGATCCTCCGGATTCTGAAGGAGACGAATATACCGTTGGAAGAAATCCATGATATATTTATTACACACGAGCACATTGATCATCTGCTGGGGTTGTTCTGGCTGATAAGAATGATCGGGCAGAACATCAATCAGGGAAAATATGAGGGGAAGGTCAGGATTTACTGCCACAGCGGCCTGATCCTCACGATTACAACGATAGCGGAACTGACGATCATGAAAAAGGTGACGAAACACCTTGGAGGGCGTATTCAGCTGATTCCGCTTGAAAGCGGGGATACGAAACAGATACTGGGCTGCGAAGTTACCTTTTTTGATATTGGATCAACAAAGGCCCGGCAGTTTGGATTTACTTTGAAAACCGCGGACGGGAAAAAGCTGTCCTGCTGCGGGGATGAACCGTATAATCCGTGTGAAGAGGAGTATGTCAGAGACAGCGACTGGCTGATGCATGAGGCATTCTGCCTTTATAGAGAAGCAGATAAATTCAAGCCATACGAAAAACATCATAGTACGGTAAAGGAGGCATGTCTGCTGGCAGAGCAGCTGAGAATCCCAAATCTGATTCTTTATCATACGGAAGAAACGCATTTGGAGGAACGGAAAGAACTATATACCGAAGAAGGAAGAAAATATTACAGCGGAAATCTATATGTACCGGATGACCAGGAAGTGTTCCGGATTTAGCACAATTGGTGCTGTAAAAGTGAAATAAACGGGCGTGTTTGCTAGAATATATATTTTGAGATGAAAAGTGCAAAGAAAGTGTGGAAGAAGAGCAAAGAAAGCGTAAATAATAGCTTCAAAACTTATGATAGCTAATAAGTAATTTGCCAAATGCGCAACAGCTTATTGACACAGACTGACAAATGGGAGTTAAATCCAACCAGTATCAGATACGCATGTCATGATGCATGACATGCGGTCTTTCCGGGAGTCATACTATTGAATCTATTCGGTGCAAAGGGAGGACGAATAACATTATCCAGGAGGAAAAATTTTTGTTTAAAGAATTAAGACAGAAGGCTAAAAATAAGAAAGGGTTTACGCGGTTGAACTGATCGCTGTAATTGTAATTATATTGATTCTTGCAGCGGTTCTGGTACCAAGTTTATTGAAATATACATGCAAAACAGCCCTCATAGTCCTGCTTATTTCAGCAGTGGTTCTTGCACCACCCTGTGGATATGGAATCAGTCAGTTCAGGAGCGGCAGGCTCTGCGTGAAGCGAAGAATGTTGTCCTGGACAGATCCATTTAGTTTCATGGAATACCAGAAAGAACTGCGTAGATACCATGAGTTATCGGAAGGGAAGATTTTTGGTGCAGTATCAGTATGATGCAACTGATGATACTGTTACATGGGAAGTCTACTGGAAGATTCATCAATATACTGATTAGATGAGGAGTGGGAATTTGTTCGGTTGTAACCGGGTGAATTCCCCTTTTTATGAAAGGGAAAAAGTGGAAACAAATACCTTTTTTCTTTTCATAAGAAGATTTTAACTTACATAATTCAATGTGAAATCACCGAGCGTGGTTTGAAACAAGATTCGGAGAATAAATATGAGTTTTATTATATGTGAAGCGCTGTTGTGCATCCTTTTGTTTTTTGCCGGCGCCTGTGTGTTTTCTTTTTTAAACGTGATTGTCTATCGCGTCCCTAAGAAAATGTCTTTTATCAGGGGGCGTTCAGCCTGTCCGGCCTGCCATCATGAACTAGGGGCAGCGGATTTAATTCCCATATTCAGCTATCTATTATTGCGGGGAAAGTGCCGCTACTGCGGCGGGAAAATTGGAGCCAGGGACACGCTTACCGAGGCAGCAGGAGGTGCAGCCGCACTGTTTTGCGCCATATACTATGGATATGACGGCGGGGATTATGCGAAAGCAGTGCTGGTCTTCGCATTCGCAGGGGTTCTGACCGTTGTGGCACTGATGGATTTAGACACCATGGAGATTGCGGACGGCTGCTCCATAGCCATTGTAGTTCTGACAGCAGCGGGACTGTTTTTTATGAAGGATATTACGATCGGGCAGAGGCTGATCGGAATGGTGTGCATCAGCGTACCCATGCTGCTTCTTGCGATCGCTGTCCCGGGAGCATTTGGAGGCGGCGATATCAAGCTGATGGCAGCAGGGGGGCTGTTTCTTGGATGGCGGACGGTTCTGGCATCTGCGATTATCGGTATCCTCCTGGGAGGCGGATATGGGATCTATCTGCTGGCATCAGGAAAGAAGGGGCGCAAGGAACAGTTTGCATTCGGGCCGTTTCTGTGTGTGGGCATGATACTGGGCCTGCTCTTCGGGAACCAGATGATTGACTGGTATCTGGCGATTCTGATATAGTAAAATATTACCTAAAATTAGGGAATCAGGGAGGGACGTCTGATGGCACAATACAAGTATAAGGCTCAGACGATAGACGGAAAAAAGATGTTGGGCACCATGAATGCGGGAAACGAGGCGGAGCTGCAGCTCAGGTTGCACGAGCAGGACGCTTTTCTGCTTTCAGCAAAGGAAGTGCGGTTCGGAAAGAACCGGAAGCAGTTTAAGGCAAAGGTGCAGGCGGATTTTTCCAGGCAGTTGTCCACGCTGGTCGGTGCGGGCGTTACTTTGGTGCGGGCGCTCAACATCATTGCAAACGGAGAGTCCATTAAGCCGAATGAACGGCAGGTGTATGAAGACATGATACGCCAAATCCGGCAGGGAATATCCCTTTCGGAGGCGATGGAGTCACAGAACGGGGCGTTTCCCCCTCTTAGGATTTATATGTACCGCTCTGCGGAGAGCAGCAGTAATCTGGAACTGGTTTCCATGCAGATGGCTTTGATGTTAGAGAAAGAGCACTGCCTGAACGGAAAGATATCCAGCTCCCTTGTGTACCTTAAGATACTTGGTGTTATGATCATTGCGGTTATCATGGTACTCACAAAGTAGTTATGCCGCAGCTCCAGGAGCTGTTTGACACCATGGATACTCTGCCGTTGCCGACGGCGGATGCCATGGAATTTGACGCGGATATTGCTATCAATAAGATGGTGTCGTATGTAGAGCCAATCATGCTGATCATCAGGACGGGTTCCGGGAAATGATCCGGAATCTTTGGGAGACCAATCATATACCAGGAAAGAATGTATATCTGGTGATCGACAGCAGCCAGTTTACTACGAAAGTGGTGGACGTGTCGGCTCTGAAGCCAAGACAGTTGATGGAATATATCAGCCGTGAATTAACGGATGTGGAGCGAATCTCCAATCCGGTTTACGGTTACTTCCCGCTATCCGGGGGCGAGAGGAAGAAGGAAAAGCTAAAACAGGTCTTTGCATCCGTAGCGCCGAGAGAACTTGTGCACGGATATGTGGAATGTTTTGCCGGCCTGGATCTTGCAATCAGTGGTGTGGAGAACGCAGTGGGCGTGACCATGAGGCTGGCTGAAAAGCTTCTTCAGCTAAGTGACGCAACCTGCATTGTACAGTTTGCGGACGACATGCCGCTGATCAATCTGCTTCTGGTTAACGGTGAATATAAATATTCCAGCAGAAACAGGATGTTTTCCGAGTCCGGAACCCCGGAGTTTGCTGCGGAGACGGCGCGTACGGTCAGTGCGCTTCTTCAGTTTGCCAAGGCACAGGATTTGGCACAGAAGATTCCGCAGGTGTACATAGCAGGATTGTCGGAGGACGAACTGCAGATTTATCAGGACAGTATCTACCAGATTGATGCGGAGATGGAAGCGGTTGCATTACAGCTGGAGCCGGTGGTGAAGCTTGGAAAAGCTGCCAGTCAGGAACTGACACAGGATGTTGTGGCGGCATGTGAGGAGTACGACAGGCTGAATGAAGAACTGCAGGCGGCTTCCTCGCTGGGGAACAGCATGGCGAGCCTGAAGAGCAGTGTGCTGGCCTATCCTAGAGTGGACAGCGCAACCGAAGAGGTCGTAGCTTCCTGTGCATCGGGGCTGGTTACGGCGGAGATCAGCAGTTATGATGCAGAGAACGGCCTACTGAGCTTTGACGCGAAGGCAGGGAATGTGGATGACTGCGCGGCAAATGAGCCGAGAATGAGAATTACCGATTTTACTTTAGACATTAAAAGAGTCTGAGGCTAGAACCCTTGGCATGACTCTGGGAATATATATGTGCAGGGATACAGAACAGTACATTGTGGAACAACAGGCGCTGCAGGCAGCTGCCAATGCGGCGGATCAGGCGGCACAGACAGACGCCGCGGATGAGAATTCAGAAGGCATCATGGATTATTTGGCAGGATATGCCGTTACCATCGAGCGCAGCGCACAGGATAAGGTCTGCAGTAAGTAGTACAGCGCAGAGGAAATGGAAGCACTGAAAAAAGATCTGAGGGAAAATGGTTATGAGGAATCTGCAGATGAGACAGCAGGTACGGCTGCATACAGCAGGAAAATAGAAGGATCAGACGAGGATATCTATCGCGAGGCCGCACAGGTGGAAAAGACCGTAGTTATTTCAAAAAATGCAGATGGTTCCTATGCGGTCACACGCAGAGAGATCTGACATTTTTATCTCTGAGCGGGGCGGAAAGAGTTTCTTCCGCCGCAATAGAGCGAAGCGTTGACCTGAGTGAATTTACAGGCGGTATGACAATCAATGTATCGGTCAAAGCATTAGCAGATAAAGATTCCGTGATTTACAAGGACGGTCCGGCAGGTGTCACCCGTGAGATGGAGCTGCCGTCCAGGCTTTCCGATTGTGCGGGGATGTATATGGCTGCGGCTGTCCGTGCGGTATCTGACAGCCAGATCAGTTCCTACTGGTCTCATGAATACAAGTATAGCAGGAGTTACGCCGAATTCAGGATACCCCGTGTCCAAAATGGGGTTCCAGATATGGCAAAGTCAAGAACCGGCGTGGTATATACGGAAGCAGGTCATTACGAAGGAGATACGGCGGTGCAGAATGACAACAGGACAGAACAGACTACGCTGACCTGTACAGTGGAATCGTATGCAGAACGCTATTTGCTGCAGGTCATCCACAACTCCCAGAACAGCAGACAGGCAGCATCTTATCTGAAATGCCAAAAATCCGAAGAAGGAAAACAGGAATTTGTTCTTGTACTGGCGGATCCGGAAACGGTGAATGGCGCAGGATCTTCAGAGGATATCAGGACTTCGCAGGTAATGGCAAAAGGCATTTCAGGAAATATAGAACGGTATGAAGACTCCGCCTTCAGAAGCTGGTACCAGAAGACGGACGAAGTAACTGAGATTGCAGGTACGACAGGAACGGTCGACGGACAGGATGCTCTGGCCTCTCTATCTGCAAGAGATGGGACTGCCTTGGAAGTGGATGGCAGCAACGCCCGGATGAATACACGGCCGGATGCCGCCGATTACACCGCGGAGATATCGGGTGCATCCCAGGCGGCGCAGATCTATATGCTGCAGTTTACAAAGGGGAACGGAACTTATTATCATGTATTTTATAGGGATACGTCGGACACAGATCTGTCAGCAGGATATCCGCTTGCAGATTCGCAAAAGTCAGACAATCGTTATGCAGATGTGGATCAGGCCATGATCACTGCACCAGCCCCGGGAGAGTATTACCCTTCATGCAGTGCTTATGATGAAAATGTTTATTATTTAGGAGACATCGGCGCAGGCAGAACCATCGGACTGCCGTGAAAATTGGAGACGGAGGGTCAAGGCAGTACGCTGGTTACCTATGGGCAGCTGGCACAGGATGGCGCGGCATTTATGCTCACTCTGCCGGATATGGATCGAATCGTATCTGAGAATTTTGCAAGGAACCAGGACACCAGACAAGTTACATTCCTGTCCTGCGATGCGGAAACCGGAGAAGGCGGGGCAAGCATGTCCAGCTGGTACCGCAGTGACTCCGGGGATATGGTGAAACAAAGCTGCAGGAATCAAACGTCATGCAGTGCTGCATGGCAGGAAGAGGATTCCGGCATCAGTATCCAGTATTCAAATACCGGTAATGGGTATGAGCATACCGTGGAATTCGCTGCGGCATGGGATGCCGGCGAAAAGAGGTACACAGTAAATGAGACGGGTGCCATCGAAAACTATGGAGTTCTATTCCAGTTTGAATATAACTCTGACAGATACTGGCGACCAAGTGGGGGAAGAGTAAGATGCAGAATGAAGTGAAAAACAGAAAAACGTGTCATCCCTTTGATTCAAAAAATAAACGGAAAGGGTCTACCATGGTAGAATTGGTTGTGGGATTTGTTATCTTGGTGCTGCTTGTCGGAACCTTCACAAAAGTAATCTCACAGTCCTACAAGCTGTTCACGCGTTCCCAGAATATGAGGCGAAATACAGAGGCTGTTTATTCATCCTATTACAAGCAGAAACACGGAGCAAAAGACAGCGGAGAGACGGTGTTAAACAAAACGGAAGAGGAAATGACCCTGCAGCTGGTATACGAAGGAGAAAACCTGGATCTGAAAAGCCAGAAAATAGGAATTACCAAGGGAAGCAACATAACAATTTATGATTTTGCAATTGATGATACTCCGTAACAGTTCCGGTCAGCCTGAACTGTTACGATATGCTTAATAAACCGTGATAATGGTGGGGAAACAGATGGAAAAATGGATTGCCGGAATTTGAAGCCACATCACGATCGGCACGACAGAGCGCAGGCCGGAAGACGGCGGTACGTTGAGTTACCATGCCGGAGTGCCGACCTTTCAGGACTTAAAAGATCTGGCAGATGCGATGAAACCGCCGAATGATACAGAAATCATAAAAGTACCGCAAGGTATTTATTATGATGAGAGCGTTCAAAGATATTATTATGTAACCGAGGATACGATTACCCAGAAATACAATTGCGGCAGCATGGCGCAGATTAAAAATTACACGAACAATTGGACGAAAGTTCTGGTTTTAAATGATCAGTTGATTACAGAGGCGGACATTATAGGTGGAGACCATTTCGGCAGTAAGCTGCAGGAGGGAAGTATCTATAGCTTTGACGGTAAATATTACATATGCGTGAGCCCCAGCGGCGGATGGCCGGGCGTGAATCCTGAAAATAACAATAACTGGAAGGAGATCGATCATTCCTACTTCAGAACAGAGGGCAGTAAGTGAACCCGCTTTGGGGACGCGGATTCAGTATTACCAAACGAATCAATACGCTGCCCCGGTTACGGAGCCTCCCTCAGTAGGCGAACTTAACTGCCGATTGGATGAGCCCAGCAATATGAAGGGATAGCCGCAAATCTGCGTTTGGCAGGTTTGCGGCTATCCCTTCATTTTGCGGCCCCGTCCGCCTGCAAAACTAAAGCTTGCCGGCGAACCTCCGATTTACTGATACTGGCTTGGGGGTGAAAAGTAATAAAGGTTTTTAGTACTATTCTTAAGCGGATAACACCTACTTGACAAGATGATGGAATCATTGTATTATTGTACTAAATGAGTAATACAGATACCGTATAGAGTGAAATTACTGCTGTATAGATGGATACATAATCCGTTTTAGAGATGAGGAGGGATGAAGAATGCTGGAAGTATCAAACCTGAGCAAGAACTACAAATCTTTTTCTCTGGATCATGTTTCTTTTACTGTCAGAGAGGGACGGATCACCGGTTTTATCGGCAATAACGGTGCAGGTAAAACAACCACGCTGAAATGCATCTTAGGCCTGGTTCCATATGATTCCGGGCATATACTTCTTGAGGGAAGAACGATGTATCATAATGAACGAGCGTATAAAGAGCGGATCGGCGTGGTCTTTGATGACGGATACTTTTATGATAAGTTTACCATATCTGCCATGAAAAACGTTGTGGCCGGGGCTTATGCCGGCTGGGATGATTCGGAATATCACAGGTATATGGAGAAGTTCGGACTAAAGGAGACGCAGAGGATTGATACACTTTCGAAGGGCATGAAGATGAAATTTGCGCTTGCCCTGGCGTTATCCCATCATGCGGAGATCCTGATTCTGGATGAGCCGTCCGGCGGTCTGGACCCGAAGACGCGTCAGCTATTCTGTACGGAGTTGTCAGAACAGAAAGAGAAAGGGAAGACGATCTTTTTTTCTACGCATATTACTTCTGATCTGGACAAAATCGGGGATGACATCATCCTGATTGATGAAGGGCAGATATTAGCCGCAGCATCGAAAGAGGAGTTCCTGAGACAATCAAAGCTTCCGGATCCTACAATCGAAGAGGCAATGCTGAAAATAATAGGGTGAGGAGGCGCATCATGAAGATTATTCATCTCATAAAAAAAGATCTTTTACTGGCAGGGATGTATTTTGTTTTTTCCATCATGATACTGCTTGCAGTCCCGATATTTTTAAGCAATCAGTCTGTTCATATGAGCAGCGTGTATATTCTGTTTATATCGGTCAGCTTTGCCAGCTATTTCCTTTTTAACAACATTTTTTTAATGGAGGATAAGTATAAGGGCAACTTATATCTGCTGGCGGTTCCATATAAGAAAAGCATGATTGTGGCCGTAAAATATATCCTGGGTTTGCTGCTAACTATACTGGAAATGTTTTTATACTTTTTGCTTTCTAAAATTACGCTTAAAAATATAGTTTTCGTGAGGGAGGACTTGACTCTCTCCTCGCTTTCGGTTACATTTTTGGCTATGTCGGTTGTTTTAAGTATTTTTTTCCCGCTGTATTTTCGTTTTTCCTATACAAAAATCAAAATGGCGCTGCTTGTTGTAATGATTATGCTGCCCACATGGGGGCTGGTGGCTTTGTTTTCGATAATTGGGAAAAATCTGATTGCGGAAGCAATTGTAATGAATACAGGCATATCCGTACTGTTGATAGTATCGGGATTAGCTGTTTTGATATTGTCTGCGGGACTTTCTGTTAAGTTTCTCGAACAAAGAGAGTTTTGACTGTAATAAATTTAGAATTATGAGGAGGATAAGTTATGCTGGAGATACAAGAGTTGAGTAAATCCTATGGGAAACATCTTGCCGTAGATCAGGTAAGTTTTTTTATCCCGGACGGGCAGGTGGGGATTCTTCTGGGGCCGAACGGCGCAGGAAAGTCCACGATTATTAAGAGCATCGCCGGGCTTTTGAGGTACAAAGGAAGGATCGGCATACAGGGAATCCCGGCCAAGCAGATGGAAGCCAAGAAGCTGTTTGCCTATGTACCGGAGATTCCTTCTATGTTTGAGGCGCTGACCGTGAGGGAGCATATAGAATATGTGAGAATGGCATATGGCAGCAGTATTACAGAGGAAGAGGTTACGGCGCTGCTGGAGCGGTTTGAGCTGGATGACAAGCGGGATAAGCTGGGCAATGAACTCTCCAAAGGGATGATGCAGAAGGTCAGCATCTGCTGTGCGCTTGTCATAAAACCCAAGGTGATTCTTCTGGATGAGCCCATGGTCGGTCTGGATCCCAGGGCGATTAAAGAACTGAAAGAAATTGTCCTCGAGCTGCGTGACCAGGGAGTTACCGTTCTGATCAGCACACACATGCTTGAAATGGTAGAAGAGCTGTGGGATGTCATGTTTGTGATGGAAAAGAGCCATATCATAGGTTCTTATCAGAAGTCTGAGGTCGGGGAAAAGGACCTGGATGCCCTCTTCTTTGAGATGACCGGTAACTGGGAGACAGGTGGTGAAGCATAGATGAAGGCATTGTTATATCTTACGAAACGGAGTTTTATAAACAACCTGAAAAAAGCGGTGAAAAAGCCGGCATCTCTGCTGGTCATGATTATCTGTATTGTATATGGTATTTTTTTGGCGGTTATGCTGGGGCAGATCGTAACAAAGATACATTTCAGCTCGGCAAAGGGTTTGACTGTCATCATCACACTTTGGACTTTATATATTTTCCTTAGTAATTTTGCTGGCTATGCCTCTAAAAAAGGCGTTATTTTCAAGCATCCCATGCACACTTTGTATTTACCGCACCGATTAGCCCGAAAAAGATCCTGCTGCACAGTGCATGGATGAACTATCTTCTTACTATTGTAGTGAGCGTTTTATTCCTGATAGCGGGACTTACCGTATTTGGCATTACACCGTGGAAGATGATCCTGTTTTTCCTGGTGGAGTGCGTCGTGGAAACGGTTTTTGAGGTCAGTGTGATGATCTTCTTGTACACGAATGATAAAATCCCGCAAAAAGTAATGAAGGCAATTAGCACAGGGATTAAGATCTTTCTTGTGGGAGTTGCGGTTCTGATCGTTATTTATTTTAAGAAGCAGGGCGTTACGCTCGAGACTGCGTCTGCATTTTTCGACTGGCCTGGGCTGCAGATGATACCGGTTGTGGGCTGGAATATCTCCGTTTACCGCCTGATTCTTCTGGGCCCGGATGTACTGAATGTAATCTGTACCGTGCTGTATCTGCTGGCTGTGGCGGTGATGATCGCGGCAGCCGTCCGTATGAAATGCGATGGCGACTATTACGAGGATGCCGCCAAATTTGCAGATGACTATGCGGAAATGAGAAGGCGGAAAGTAAACGGCGAGATGGTCATGTCGATGGGAGAGAAGAAAAAGCGTTTCCGACGGGTAAAGGACACATACAAAGGAACCGGTGCAAAGGCCATTTTTTACAGACAGCTGCTGGAATACAAAAAGGAAAAGTATTTTATATTTTCCAAAATGACTCTGCTGTGCCTGGCCATCGCGATCCTGCTTTCCCGCGTTATGAGAGACAGCGCTTTAAAATCAGGGGTGCCTCAGATGTATATGCTGGGTATTATCATGTACATGACACTGATCCTGACAGGATACCTCGGAAAATGGGAAAATGAACTGAAGACGCCCTATCTGTTTCTGATTCCGGACAGTCCGGTTAGAAAATTGTGGTACGCGACTTTGATGGAGCATATCAAGGCCCTTGTGGATGGATGTATTTTCTGTATCCCCTTGAGTATAGCGTGGGGGATCGGGCCTGTTCAGAGCATCCTGGCAATTCTGACGTATGCGGTACTGCAGGCCAACCGGCTGTATACTAAAGTCATTGCACAGTGCCTTCTGGGCGATACACTGGGTAAAACCGGGCAGGACTTTGTGCGTGCCATTTTCCAGATGACGGTCCTCGGAATCGGGCTTGCAATTGCGCTGGCAGCAGGATTTATGGTTAATATTGATTTGGTCTTTCCAATTATTTTCATTTATAGTATGATAGTGACAGTAGTCATCGGTTTACTGGCCTCTATCCGTTTTTATTCTATGGAGCAGCTGGCATAGTACAGACGATTACAATACTTTGAAAAAGATGAGCTGCAGGAGAGTTCACGAAAGTGGTCCTGCAATAATTGGGAGGTATTATTTATGCTGGAAGACAGTTACGTAACTTTAGAAATCGGAAAAGCAAAGCACATAGCACTGGTAGCCCATGACGGCAAGAAAAAAGAACTGGTGGATTGGTGTGACAGAAATAAAGACATCTTAAAGAGCCATTTCTTATGCGGAACAGGCACAACGGCAAAGTTGATTTCGGAAAGAACCGGGCTTCCGGTGAAAGGCTACTGCAGCGGTCCCCTGGGCGGTGACCAGCAGATTGGCGCTAAGATCGTGGAGGGCCAGATTGATTTTATGATCTTTCTCTGGGATCCGCTGGAGGCGCAGCCGCATGACCCGGATGTAAAGGCTCTGCTTCGAATCGCGGTGGTTTATGATATTCCGATTGCGAATAACCTGGCAACAGCGGATTTTATGCTGAATTCTAAGTTTATGAATGAGACTTACTGCAGACAGGTAGAGAACTTTAATAAGACGATCAAGGAACGGGTTGAGAGGATGAAGTAGGGGAAAGGACGCTGGGAAAACGGCGGGTATGGCTTCCTGCAAAGCTGTGTATACCCAAAAGGGCATCCCTTCACGCATCCCCTGCGGGCGGAGCCAAAGGAAAGCTGCGGAATCATGTATGCCGTTTCAGAATCCGCGCCACTTGCTAAGAAGCAGTAACAGAGAATATGTGGGGAATAGAGGTACTTGCCGCAGTTGGTCCGAATGCCGATGCATTCGGGCCGCCGGCGGCAACAGGATTTGATTTTGTGAATCAAATCCTGCCCTCTATTCCCCACATATTCTCTGTAACTGCTTCTAAGCGCGTTTTTAGGGTTCTGAAACGGCATACATGATTCCGCAGCTTTCCTTTGGCTCCGCCCGCAGGGGATGCGTGAAGGGATGCCCTTTGGGTATACACAGCTTTGCAGGAAGCCATAACCGCTTTTCCCAGCTGGGTGCATCCGGACGGGAGGCGGCGCGGGGGATTCGGCGGGGGAGACGGATGGTTATAGCAAGAATGCGCAAAACAAATCTTGTAGAGTTTGATAATATTAGGAATTGTGAAAGGAGGAGATTTTTATGGATAACAATGTTGTTGCGAAAGTTTCGGCGGCAATTGAGTTTATTGAGGAGCATTTGATGGAAAAACTGGATTTGGATCGTATCTCGAATGCTGTTCATTATTCTAAGTATTATCTTCACAGAGTTTTTGTGCGTACGGTTGGGCTGACGATCCATGATTATGTGCAGCGCAGGCAGCTGACGGAAGCGGCTAAGCTTTTGGTTTTTTCTGAGAAACCGATTGTTGAGATTGCGGCGGCAGCGGGGTATGAAAGCCAGCAGGCATTTACAAATATTTTTAGGGAGATGTATAAGCTGCCGCCCAATCAATATCGCAGGAATGAAAAGTTTTATCCTTTGCAGTTGAGATTTCAGTTTGAGGGGGAATATGGAATGCTTCAAAGTAAAGATCTTATGGAATGGAGTATTGATTTTGCGGCAGAAGATGATATTCCCTGCTGGATGGATCTGGTGCGTCTTGTTATTGATGGGTTTCCGCATTTGTATGAAGATGAATATGAGGCGGAGCTGAAACGTCGGATTAGATGCAGGCAGGCTCTCATTTTAAAGGACGGATCGATTGCGGTGGGGATTATGCTTTTTCATATGAAAACGGGAGCATTGATTTTATGGGGACCCACCCTCTTTACAGGGATAAAGGGATTCCGAAGGCTTTTTTGGAGAAGGTTTTGAGCGAACTGGTCGTGGGGAAGGAGATCAGCGTTACCACATTCAGGGAGGGCGATAAAGCGGATACAGGGCAGCGCCGGGAGATTCAGGGACTGGGCTTTTCGGAGGCGGAGCTGCTGGTTGAGTTTGGCTATCCCACACAGCGCTTTGTCTTATCTGAGGAGGCTGTAAATAATGAATGAGCATAGCAGAAGTGATAAGAAAACGGAAAGTGAATGTGTTGAAACCGTGCAGTTCCCGGATGAGGCCGCTTACCTGGAGATGATCAATGGGAAATTAGATGCCGCTCTGCAGGAGGCCCGTTCCAATGTGGAACGGATGGACCAAGAGTATATGGATGCGAAAAGATACATGGCAGATTACCGCGGGGAGCTTGATCCTCATGAAATGTTCCAAAACGAGTTGGTGCTCAGGCAGATCGACCATACGGGGCTTTCGCCGCAGAGGTGTGGGAAAAACTTTCAAAGCTGAAAGGGTCCCCCTATTTCGCCCGGATCGATTTTCAGGAAGAGGGCAGGGAAAGGACCGAAAAGTTCTATATTGGGCGTTTTACTTTCAATTATGAAAATGAACTTCTGATATATGACTGGCGCTCTCCGGTTGCCGGGATGTTTTATGACTGTGAACCCGGACCGGCTGGATACGACGCCCCCATGGGCAGAATTGAGGGAAACCTGATACGCAGACGCCAGTTTAAGATAAAAGACGGTGAATTGGAATATACGCTGGAAAGCGCGGTAAATATTCAGGATGATGTTTTACAGCGGGAGTTGTCCCACACTTCGGATGAAAAGATGAAATCGATCATTTCCACTATCCAAAAGGAACAGAACCAAATCATCCGAAACGAAAATGCCGGAACCATTCTCATTCAGGGGGTGGCGGGCTCCGGGAAAACATCCATAGCGCTGCACCGGATTGCATTTTTACTGTACCGGTTCAAGGACAGGCTGAAGGCGGGAAATATCACAATTATTTCGCCTAATAAAGTCTTTGGAGATTACATATCTACCGTTCTTCCGGAATTGGGCGAGGAACCCATTTACGGTGTAAGCTTTGCCGATATAGCCGCCGTTTTGCTGGAGGGAGTCATTGCCTATGAGCCGGATAAAGATCCTCTGGAAACCAACGACGCAAAATGGGCTGAGCGGGCGCGCTTCAAATCTACTTTAGAATTTGTGGAAAAGATGGACGCCTTCTTAGAGGAACTGCCCCACTTTATCTTTGAACCCCAAGCCTATACTTTCGGACGCTTTACTGCTGAGGCTGACTTTATACAAAGCCGTTTCCTTGCTTACCCTTCATATCCAATCAAAAAAAGGCTGCAGCAGACCGCGGAAGATATCCATGACCGTTTTAATACGGACAACTTCATGGACGACGATATTCCACGCCCGGGAAGCATATTAAAGAGCCTGAAAAAAATGCTGAAGATAAAAAACAGCCTGGCCCTCTATAAAGCGTTCTATCAATGGCTTGGACAACCCGGCATGCTCGTATTCCCTGCAAAGCAGACCCTGGAATGGGCGGATGTATACCCGTTTCTCTATCTGCACGCGTCCTTTGAGGGCCTGCAGGAAAGTAAGCGGATAAAGCATCTGGTAATCGACGAAATGCAGGACTACACCCCCATCCAATATGCTGTCATCAACCGCCTGTTTTCATGTCCCAAAACCATCCTGGGAGATTTCGGGCAGTTTATCAATCCCAACCATCTCAACACTATAGAAGACCTGTGCCGCCAGTACTGCGAAGCAAGCCTGGTGGAATTAACCAAAAGCTACCGCTCAACATACGAAATCATCACATTTGCAAAGAAAATCCAGCAGACGGCCCGCTTAGAGCCCATAGAACGCCACGGCCCTGCGCCGCAGCTGATCCCATGCGAAGACACCCGGGACGAAATCCGAAAAATCAAAAAGGCAATAAAAACCTTCCAAGAAAGCGGATACGTATCTATGGGAATCATCCTGAAAACAAACAAAAAAGCTGCTGCAGTACATAAACAGCTCTCCCGGGATCACGAGATCCACCTGATCTCCCCCGAAAGCACCAGCTTCACCAACGGAATATCCATCACCTCCATCCAAATGTCAAAAGGCTTAGAATTCGACGAAGTCATAATCCTGGATGCAGACTCCGAAACCTACAAAACCCAATACGATAAAGGTCTCCTCTACATAGCCGCCACCAGAGCCATGCACCGGCTCACAATACTATATACAGGCTCCCCATCCCCATACCTGCCAAAGAAATAAAAGACAAAAAACCCAAACACTCCCCCAACCCAATCCGCCGCTCCCCATAATTTCCCCAAAAATGAGCAAATTTCCTGTCTAGATGAAGCCCTTCCATCAGGCGCCACCACAGCCCAATTTACTCATAGCCAAATATCTCTTCTTGTGTATCGCTGTGTATTGTGTTAGTCTTGAATCATAAAGTCACGAAAGAAAACAGCAGAAAGTGAAAGCAGTAAATACAAGGAGGTCTTTCAGTATGGCTACCATTAAAGATGTAGCAAAGCATGCGGATGTGGGAATTGCTACGGTTTCCCGCATGATTAACGGAACCGGTTATGTTTCGGAAAGTTCCAGAAAAAGGATTGAGGAAGCGATCCGTGAACTCAATTTTATTCCGAACGAACGTGCGCGGAATTTATCAAGGAAAAAGTCGGGAATCATAGGGGTGATTATTCCTGATTTCCAGACTCCGTTCTATGCTTCGTTTATCCGCCAGGTAGAGATAGAACTGTACAGATATGGGTATAAGACGATGGTCTGCAATACGGTTAAGACGAGTGACCGGGAGCAGGAATATATTGATATGCTGGACCGGAATATTGTGGATGGGCTTATTACCTGCGCCCTGTCTGTGGAGGATACGGTGTATCAGCAGATCGACAAGCCGATTGTCAGCATGGACCATGATCTGGGGCCTAAGATACCGCTGATCCACTCTGACCACCGCAAGGGCGGAAGGATTCTGGCGGAATATCTGGTGGAACAGGGGTGCAGGAGAGTGATCCAGATCGGCGGATTTTTCCGGGTAAATACACCATCTAATGACCGGTATCTGGAATTTGAAAATGTGATGAATAAATACCATATCTCAGTCCGCACGTTGGAAATGGAGTGGAACCGGATGGACTATTCCTATTATGTAGATCTGCTGAAAAATTATGAAGATGAAGTGCGGCAGGCAGACGGGATATTTGCTTCTGATATGGGGGCCATCGCGCTGTATCATTTTGTGACCGACATGGGGATAAAGGTGCCCCGGGATTTGAAAATAGTGGGATATGACGGTACAGATTTTACCCGCATGGTGACACCGGTTGTGACAGCTGTCTGTCAGGATATTCCGCTCCTGGCTAAGAAATGTGTGGATACAATTATGAAACTGATACAGGGAGATCAGGATATTGAGTACCACCAGATTACGGACGTGTATCTTCAGAAGGGCGGAACTGCTTAAAGATAGAATTGTTAAAAATGACTAAAATAAGAATTATTACTGTTTTATGGAAACGTTTCCTTTATGCATAATGCTGCTATGGAAACGTTTTTATAATGTTTATTAGTAACAAATAAATAAAAAATGATAAAAATACATTGACAATACTGGTAAAAGTGCATAAAATTAATACATGGTCGACAGGACATTGCATTACGAACTTGTTACTGAGAATGTTCCGTAACGAATGCTCTGGCGGGCGGTTCTGCAGCAAAGCTGCAGAACAAGAGATAATCAACGCATGCGAAAGTAAAAAAATCCGGATAGGGATCAAGGGTGAAATAATTTTAGAAGAAAGGAAAAAATGCAGGCACACCGATCACCCTGTGTGTATGCATCTTTCAATTACAAGCGGACTTGTGCTTGAAAGTCTTGGTACATAGTATGAAACAGGTAAAATGGGCGGTCGCTGGCACAGGCTATATCGCCAATGAATTTGCAAAAGGGATGCAGGAAGTAGAGGATGCCGTACTTGCGGCAGTTGTTTCAAGAAGTATAGTAAGTGGAAGGGCATTTGCCCAGAAATATGGCTGCGATCAGGTGTATACAGACTTTGAGGGTATGCTGGAACAGGAAGAGATCGATATTGTGTACATAGCTACTCCGAATGACTGCCATTATGCATATATCATGGCGGCGCTCGACAGAGGAATCCCTGTGCTGAGTGAAAAGCCAATGGTAGATAATCAGCGTCAGCTGGATGAAGTGTTCAAAAAAGCAGAGGAGAAACAGGTCTTTGTGATGGAGGGAATGTGGACAAGATGCTTCCCGGCGGTAATAGAAGCCAGGAATTGGATAGAAAAGGGCAGGATCGGAAAGCCTCTGGCCGTACACGCGTCTTTTGATATCAAACCGGACATTGACGACTGGCAGCCGTGGAAGGGCGGTGTGCAGCATGCTGCGGGAGCGCTCAGAGACGTGGGGATCTACTCGCTTGCGATGGCATATCTTGCATTCCCGGAGGGACCGGTTCAGGTTTATTCCACAATGAAGTCTAACGGGGAAGTGGATGAGAGTTTCCATATGCTGCTGGAGTACGAAGATGGCGGGGCCGCATTTGTTGGAGGTGCATTTAATCAGGTAAGTACACCTGAGACGGAAATTGTCGGGGAAGAGGGCAGAATCATAATCGGTTCAGAATTTTGGCATCCGACTACGGCTACACTGATCATGAATGATGGTACTAAGGAAAAGTATATGGAGACATATCCAGCCTCCGGATTCCAGTTCGAGATTCGGGAAGTACAGAAGTGCCTTAGAGACAAAACGCTGGAATGCCCGCATTTTACCTGGGAAGAAACCAGGAAGATTGCAGCCTTAATAGAAAATACGAGAAAAGACTGGGGCATCTATTACAAGGCAGACACGGAAGGAGAAGTTTAGGACATGAAGGGCGCAATCAAACAAATCTGTGTCCTGGTAGATGATCTGGATACAGCAATGAAAAACTACTGGGAGAAATTTGGAATAGGACCATGGGATATCCGCCATTTTACGCCGGATACGGTCAGAGATTTTTATGTACATAACGAACACATTGAAGCGGGATTTGATTTTATCTGTGCGGTAACCTGGGAGGGAGATGTAGAGTATGAACTGATCCAGCCGGTCGAAGGCCCGAATATCTATTGGGATTATCTGAAAAAATACGGAAGCGGCCTTCACCATTTTAAAATTGTGATTCCGGATGACGAAGAACTGAAAGCATATGTAAAAGAACTGGAGGAGAAAGGACTCAAGGTGATGCAGACGGGGTGGATCGATAACGATGTCCACTATTATGTGGATTCTCACGAGCAGCTGGGACTGACACTCGAGCTTGGAAACGGAGGCAGAATCGGCGAGGCTCCGGAAGTATATCCGGCAAAGAATGCCAAGAGACCAGTGTCCCACAGGCAGAATATCAAACAAATTGCAATTGTCGTGGACGATGCAGAAAAATACATGAAGAATTACGCTTATTATCTTGGAATTGACGGATGGGATGTGAGGCATTTTACACCGGAGAAGTTAAGAGACTTTAAGGTGAACGGCGTGCACATTACAAAAGGATTTGATTTTATCTGTGCGGTGAAATGGGTTGGCGGCATGGAGATCGAGATCATACAGCCCATAAAAGGGGATAACATTTACTGGGATTTCCTTGAAAAGCATGGCCCCGGGTTCCATCATATCAAAGATGTATACCCGGATGAGGAGATCAAAGAGGAATGCAGGAGACTGAGCGGATACGAAGTCCGGATCATGCAGACGGGATGGATCGATGGAGACAACCATTATTACATGAGCACAGAGGAACTCCTCCGCATGATTGTAGAATTCGGCAATGGCGGAAGGATTGAAGCGCCGGATTACGTATATTACGCGGAGAACGGGAAATAAGTGGGCCATCTCTGGTTTAACGCAGATGATTCGGAGAAGAGGACGGGGAAGGGCCTCCCGTGGATGGCGTCTTTAGGAGAAAAGTAAAAGAACAGGAGCGGAAAAAATATGAAAAAGAAAATTGTGAGTCTGGTACTAAGCATGGTAATGACGACAGCACTTTTGGCAGGATGCGGCAGTGTCGAGGATTCCGGAAAGGATTCCGGCAGCCAGGCAGAGAGCGGCCAGACAGAGGATAAAGCAGAGAAAAAAGAAGATGGAAATTACACGATTGCAGTAGTACCAAAGCTGACGGCGCTGGCATGGTATGAGAGAATGGAAGAGGGCGTTGATGAGTATGCAAAAGATAACGGGGTGGATGCATTCTTCACAGGGCCGTCCGAGGCGGACGGCGCGCTGCAGGCACAGTGTATTGAGGATTTAATCTCACAGGGCGTGGATGCCATCTGTGTAGTACCGTTTTCCACGGAGTCACTGGAGCCGGTACTAAAGAAAGCAAGGGATCAGGGCATTGTAGTAATCACACATGAGGCTCCGGGCATGACCAACGCAGACTATGACATTGAGGCATTTAATAACGACGAGTACGGTAATCATCTGATGGAAGCGCTTGGCGACTCCTGCCAGGGAAAAGGCGAGTATGTGCAGACGGTAGGGGCACTGACAAGCGCGTCTCATATGGAATGGGTAGCAGCAGCGGAGGCACTGCAAAAGGAGAAATATCCTGACATGAAAAAATACGGAGACCTTATCGAAACATCTGACGACCAGGATACCGCATATAACAAAGTGAAAGAGGCACTGACGGCAAATCCGGGTATCGTGGGAATCCAGGGCTCCGCAATGCCGGATGTTGCAGGTGCCGCACTGGCTGTAGAAGAAATGGGGATGTCAGGAAAGATTAAGATTGTGGGAACGGCTCTTGTTTCTAATGCTGGCGAGTATGTAAAGAACGGCACCATTGATATGATCAGCTTCTGGGATCCTGCACTGGCAGGAAAAGCCATGGTAGAGACGGCCGTAAAGCTCCTCAATGGCGAAACAATCGAAGACGGTGTTGATCTTGGTGTGGAAGGTTACAATGAGATGACGCTGGACGGAAATATTCTGATTGGAAATGCATGGATTGATGTGACCAAAGACAATGTAGATGATCCGGCATACGATTTCTGATTCATAGATTATAAAAACAGGGGTGGGAGGTTCTCAATGGAGCGGCATCCCACCTGTTTTCATATCTGTCAGCAGACTGTATTGCTTAATAGCTTAGATGCGGAGTAACAGTTCAGGCAGGCCTGAAATGCTGCATACGGAAACGTCAAGTAATACGATACCCCGATGGGATTATAAAAGGAGCGCTTTCGGAATCCTGGGCACAAAGAGTTTCGGGAGTACTCAAGAAAAGTGGAAGAAAATTATGGATAAAATATTTCTGAAATTAGAAAACATTAAGAAATCATTCGGCGGAGTTCAGGCGCTTAAAAACGTGGGATTGGAAATCAGGGCCGGTGAGATCCACTGTCTTGCAGGAGAAAACGGTTGTGGGAAATCAACGCTGATCAAGGTGATTTCCGGAGCCCATGACCCGACAGCAGGATCCATATATATTGAAGGAGAAAAAATAGGGAAACTGACACCCATTGATTCGATCCGAAAGGGAATCCAGGTGATTTACCAGGATTTTGCGGTGTTCCCCAATCTGACGGCAGCCGAGAACATTGCTATGAATCATGCTCTTCTGACTGGTGCGAAGACCATGAACTGGAAGAGGTCCAGGGAGCTTGCCATCCGTGCAATGGAACAGATTGGCGCCCATATGGATCCGGATGTTCTGGTGGAAAGGCTTTCCATAGCCAATAAACAGATGGTGGCGATCTGCCGTGCGATTATAAATGATGCCAAACTGCTGATTCTGGACGAGCCGACAACGGCGCTTACCCAAAAGGAGGTCGGCATGCTCAACACCATAATAAGGAATCTGAAGGCTAAGGGCATGGCAATTGTGATTGTAAATCACAAACTGGATGAAATCTATGAGATCGCGGACAGGCTGACCATCTTAAGAAACGGTGAGAACGTGGCGACCGGGCCGATTGAGGAGTTTGACAGAAAACGGTTCATTAAATGCATGACCGGGCGCGATGTGGATGAGGTGTATTACCGCCCCGAGGGCAGCAGAGAAGTCATTCTGAAAGTGGAGAATCTTACGAGAAAAGGGTCATTTGAGGATGTCAGCTTTGACCTGAAAAAAGGCGAGATTCTTGGCATTACAGGGCTTCTGGGTTCCGGCCGCGGGGAACTGGGAGATGCGCTGTTCGGCATTGCTCCGGCCAGCGGGGGAAAGATTACTCTGAATGGTAAGCCTGTATCCATCAAGTCAATAGGAGATGCCATGAAAGCGAATATCGCATATGTACCGGAGGACCGGCTTACCCAGGGGCTTTTCCTGGACTGTACAATCCAGGAGAACACCGTGGCGGCATCCATTCGGAAATACCTGAAAAAAGGCAGGCTGAACTATGGGGAGATGTATGATGCGACACAGGCCTGGATCCAGAAGATCGGCTGTAATGCGAAGTCGCCGAGACCGCTCATCCGGACTCTTTCCGGAGGAAATGCGCAGAAAATGGTCATTGCCAAGTGGCTGAATACCAATCCGTCTCTGCTTGTGCTCAACGGTCCTACCGTGGGTGTGGATATCGGTTCTAAGGCAGACATTCATAAGATACTGAGGGAACTGGCAGAGCAGGGAGTTGGAATTATCGTGATATCGGATGATGTCAGTGAGCTGATACAGAACTGCAGCAAGATTCTGATTATGAAGAACGGAAAGACTGCAGGCAGCATCAGTTCAAAAGAGCTGGATGAGACAAGGCTTTCCCGGCTGCTTACGGGTGAGGAGGAGACAGTATGAAAGACAGAATAAAAAGAGGGCTGACTGCAAACGAAATGATTGTCGTATACATTATTGCCGCCCTGTGTATTCTTATTGGGGCTGTCAATCCGGCATTTGCAAGTGCATCCACGGTGGTTTCACTGCTGCGTTCCATGCTGGTAACCCTGATATTCGCGGCGTTTGAAATGATGGTTATCATTTCCGGCGGAATCGATGTATCCTTCCCGGCTGTAGCCAGCTTTGCAATGTATGCAACGGCAATGATCATGAATGCGGCAGGGCTTAACAGTGTGGTGCTGGCTTTTATGATAGCGATCGTGATCGGAATGCTGTTCGGTTTTCTCAATTCCGTTCTGGTTGCAAGACTGGGAGTTCCGCCGCTGATTGCGACTCTCGGGGTGAGCAGTGTGGCAAACGGGGCCACGCTGGCATTCCTTGGCTCCAGGGAGATCAACCGTCTTCCGGAGAGCTTTGGAAGATGGTCTAAAGTATTCATTTATGAATATGTGGGAGACAGCGGAATTACATATCAGCTGACGGCACTGATCCTGATACCGGCTGTGATCTATATCGGCCTGTGGATTCTCCTGAAATATACCATGCTGGGCCGCGGAATCTATGCGGTGGGCGGAGACAAGAATGCGGCCAGAATTGCAGGCTTTGGGGTTGTATTTATTCAGTCCTTTGTGTACATACTGGCGGGGGCGCTGGCCGGAGTCGGCGGCGTGACTTATATGATCCTGATGCGGCAGGCGCATCCGCAGGTTCTGATGGGAACAGAGATGATGGTGATTGCGGCGGTTGTCATGGGCGGCACGAGAATCACAGGAGGACATGGCTCCATACCGGGGACGATTCTGGGCGTCACGCTGATAGCACTGATTCAGAACAACCTGATCATGCTGGGGGTTCCGACCTATGCACAGACATTTGTAGTAGGGCTTCTGATTGTAGTCGGTACATCCATCACCTCACTGAGAACTAAGAAAATACAAAATAGTGTGAAAATATAGGAAGGTGGCACGATGGAAAATATAAAAAGCAGACTGAAAAATTCAGATAAAAACAGCATGATGCTATTGCTGATTGCCGTCCTTATTTTTGGAATCATGGCAGTCCTGGCGCCTTCCTCCTTTCTTGGCATAAAAAATATCCAGGGAATGTGCACACAGTTTCCGGAATTCGGCCTGATTTCATTTGGCATGATGCTGGCTATGATCTCAGGCGGGATTGACCTGTCGCTGGTAGGAATTGCGAATTTTTCCGGGATCACCGCAGCCTATATCATGGTGAAAATGGGCGGAAGCCCTGCGTCTATTCTCCTCGGGTGCATTGCTGCTGTTATAGTGGGGGCGATCTGCGGCTGTTTTAACGGATTTATGATTGGATACCTTCAGATCCCCGCCATGCTGGTAACTCTGTGCGGGCTGCAGCTGTACACGGGCTGTGGGCTGATGATTACAAAGGGTCCCGCAATCACTGGGCTGCCGGAAGGCTACAGCATTCTGGGAAACGGCACACTGGCTGGGGTACCGGTTGCATTTATTCTCTTTATCCTGGGCGCCCTGCTGGTTTCATTCCTGCTCCGTTCAACCGTATATGGACAGCATGTGCGGTATATGGGAACAAACTCTATGGCATCACGGTACAGCGGGATTAATAATCTGACGGTTACGGTAAAGACGTATGCCGTATCCGGGGTGCTGGGAAGCCTGGCCGGACTGATCATGGTGTCCAGATACAATTCTGCAAAAACAGATTATGGCAGCTCTTATACATTGCTTTCCCTGCTGATTGTCGTCCTGGGCGGGACAAACCCGGATGGGGGAAAGGGCAGCGCAGTTGGGGTGCTGCTGTCTGTAATCGTACTGCAGCTGGTGTCCAGCGCATTCAATATCATGCGTGTCGATTCCTCTTTGAAAACATTTGTCTGGGGGGTGATACTCATAGTTGTTATTGTAATTGGACAGATTGGAAGCCGGAAGAGAGGGCGGGAGTGATGAGAGGGAGACGCTCTGCGCCAGGCTTGCCCCGCAGCCTTCCCGGCAAGCCAGGCACAGAGCTGGTGCATCCTGACGGGAGCAGCGGATGGCCCTTCCAGTTTTAGGGAGTTCTGCCGGGGAAGTTTATGGAATGGCTGTGCTAAAAAACATCCCGCTTGACATACAAAACCCAATGCCGTAAGATTATTCTTGATGTATTGAAAAGTCTGTATATTAGCGTATTACAGCGAAAATGCAGATTTGTGACAAGCAAAACTAAAGAGAGGTTTGGGAGTGAAATGAAAAGAGAAAAGTTTGGTTCCAGGCTGGGATTTATCCTGATATCAGCAGGATGCGCCATCGGTCTGGGTAATGTCTGGAGGTTCCCCTACATTACGGGGCAGTACGGAGGAGCTGCGTTTGTATTGATTTATCTGTTTTTCCTATTGGTTTTGGGGCTCCCGATTATGGTAATGGAGTTTGCCGTGGGGAGAGCAAGCCAGGTGAGCGCTGCCTTATCATTTGACAGGTTGGAGCCTGAAGGGACAAAGTGGCACTGGTATAAGTACGGCGCAATGGCAGGCAATTATCTTCTGATGATGTTCTATACGACAATCGGAGGCTGGATGCTGCTGTATTTTATTAAAATGGCAGGCGGAAGATTCGTGGGCCTGAACGCAGAAGAGATTGCCGGTGAGTTCGGCGCGTTGACCGCCCGTCCGGTTCTTATGGCTGTCTGCATGATCATTGTTGTAGCACTTTGCTTTGGAATCTGCAGCAAGGGCCTGCAGAAAGGCGTGGAAAAAATTACGAAAGTAATGATGCTGATTCTGCTGGCGCTGATGATTATACTGGCAGTACGTTCCGCAACTCTTGAGGGCGCAGGAGAGGGGCTGCGTTTCTATCTGTCCCCTGACTTTTCGAAGGTAAAAGAAGCCGGGATTATGGATGTGGTATTCGCGGCCATGGGACAGGCGTTCTTTACCCTGAGCCTTGGTATTGGAGCGATCGCCATATTTGGAAGTTATATAGATAAGAAGAGAACACTGACAGGAGAGGCTGTCTGCGTTACGGTTCTGGATACATGTGTGGCCCTGGTTGCAGGCCTGGTCATCTTCCCTGCGTGTTTTGCATTTGGGGTAAAGCCGGACAGCGGGCCAAGTCTGATCTTCATTACCCTTCCCAACATTTTCAACTCCATGAGCGGAGGGCGGATCTGGGGAACCTTGTTTTTCCTCTGCATGTTTTTTGCAGCCGCCTCAACGATCATTGCAGTATTCGAAAACATCATATCCTTTGCCATGGATCTGACGGGATGCAGCCGCGGGAAAGCAGTGCTCGCCAATCTGGGAGCGATTATTGTCCTCTCCCTTCCATGCGTACTGGGTTTCAACCTCTGGAGCGGCTTCTCCCCCATGGGTGCAGGTACAAACGTACTGGACTTTGAAGACTTCCTCGTAAGCAACAACCTCCTCCCCCTGGGCAGCCTGATCTACCTCCTGTTCTGCACCAGCCGCATCGGATGGGGATGGAAAAACTTCTGCAAAGAAGCCAATACAGGTGCCGGAATCAAATTTCCAAAATGGGCCAGAATCTATGTTTCCTATATACTGCCCCTGGTTGTACTGTTTATATTCGTACAAGGATACTGGTCACTGTTTCATAAATAACGGAGATACAAGGAAAGATATAGCCGGTGCCAGGAGGGAGTTCTAACGCGGGGCGGGGAGGAAAGATAGCGGGTTTCATAAAAAGTATAGGGTGCCCGGTTAGAACGGCTTAATGAAACGCCGGCCGGATTGTAAAGCTGATATCTGCTTCCGAAGCAGAAGTCGAAGCGGTCTGAGTAGCTAATCATCAAGATTATGCTGTGAAAGCCACTGATGCTTTATAATCCGGCCGGCGTTTCCTTTAGCCGTTCTCCGCAAATGGACAGCTCTCAGTAAGCCCGCTTTCTATTCTCCCCGTGGTGCGGCAGAATTCTTACTTTGCACCGGCGTTCCCTTTGTAAAAGTGGGGGTGGAAATGTCTGATAATTTGACGTATAATGTCAATATGGTGTAAATAGTATGAAAATAGATGCATAGAAACATCATCATACAGAAAATAAAACGGCTTCGGGTGGGTGTCCGGAGATATCGGAATAAAAGGGGAAGGAAGGGATTACATGAATGTTAAATCGCTTCGAAAGAAGCTTTGCAGCCGTTATGGTTCCGCCGTCACGGTTCAGGTGGAGGATGGATGTATCGTCGTCTCCGGTCATTTGAAGAGCTGGGATGACATCGTGGCGGCATGCTGTATGTGTGTAGACAAAAAGTCCGGAATGCATGTTGTCAATGATATCTGCTTGGAGGGAGCGGAAATACCTCCCGTGCGGCTTCCATCGTTCCGGGATCAGTCGCTGGAGGGGAGCCGTCCGGATGTCTTGATCATTGGGGGCGGTATTTCGGGAACAAGTATTGCAAGAGAACTGTCTAAATGGAAACTGGACATTCTGCTTGTAGACAAAGAGGCGGATCTGGCTGTGCAGGCGTCCGGCAGAAATGACGGGGAGGTCCATCCGGGAGTGGATCTGAATAAAGGCAGCCTAAAACAGCATTATGTCCTGCTTGGCAATAAGATGTATGACAGGGTCTGCAGAGACTTAAGTGTTCCTTTCGAGCGCTGCGGGCAGTATGTCGGTTTCACAGACTGGTGGATGTACCCGGCTGTATGGGCCTATGCCTGGCAGAGAAAACACATTTGTAAGGTGACGGATACCCGCATGATGAACAGAAAAGAACTGGCGCACAAAGAGCCGAATCTGAACCCGGAATTTAAGTTTGCCATGTACAATTCCTCGGCGGGCTGTGTCTGCCCGTACGGACTCACGATCGCCTATGGGGAAAATGCGGTGGAGAACGGAGCCAGGATATCTTTGAACACGGCGGTGCTGGGAATGGAACTGGCAGATGGAAAGATCGTTTCCGTGGAGACAAACAGGGGCAGGATTTATCCCGAAATCGTGGTCAACGCAGCAGGCGTGTTTGCTGAAGACATTGCGGAAATGGCGGGCGACAGATTTTATTCGATTCACCCGAGGCGGGGAACGAACTCCATATTGGATAAGAAAGCAGGTTCTCTTGTGCTGGGGATCTCATCCATAAAAACATGGAAGTCGAACGCCTCTCACACAAAGGGAGGCGGAATCCTCCACACAGTACATGATAATCTGCTGGTCGGGCCCAATGCGGTAGAGACGCCGGAAAAAGAGAATTATGCTACAAGCAAAAACAGCATTGATGCCGTCTTTGCAAAACAGAAAATGACTGCGAAAGCGCTGAGTGAACGGGATATTATTACATATTTTACCGGCGTCAGGGCCGCGACCTTTGAGGAAGATTTTATTATAGAAAAAGGACATAAAACCCGGAATCTGATCCACTGTGCCGGCATACAGTCACCGGGGCTGACGACGGCGCCGGCAGTGGCGCTGGACGTCGAAAAGATGGTGGTGGAAGAACTGGAAAAGAAGAGGGAAGTAGAGCCCAATCCGGATTTTGATCCCGTGCGCAAGGCGCCTCCGGTTCTGAACAGGCTTTCTGAGGAAGAAAGAAACGACCTGATCCGGGAAAACCCTGATTATGGAGAGATCGTCTGCCGCTGTGAAGAAATCAGTAAAGGGGAAATACTGGATGCCCTGAAATCTCCGATATGTGTTCCCACGGTTGACGGGATTAAAAAGAGGGTCCGTCCGGGGATGGGGAGATGCCAGGGTGGATTCTGCATGCCTCTTGTGACGAAGATCATCAGTGGATATCTGCAGGTTCCGGAAGAGCAAGTGAGAAAAGCAGGGGAGGGAACCGAAATCCTTCTGCGCGATACGAAGAAAATACAAAAGCAGGGGGAGGCGGCTGAGATATGAAAGCGTATGATGTCATAATAATCGGCGGCGGCCCCGCAGGCCTGGCGGCAGCCATATCGGCGGATAAGCAGGGGGCAAAAGTTCTGCTGATTGAGAGAGAAGCAAGGCTGGGCGGTATTTTGAAGCAGTGTATCCACGATGGCTTTGGGCTGGTCCGCTTTGGAGAGAAGCTCTCCGGGCCGGAATATGTGGAACGTTTTCTCGGCGAATTCCGGGAAAGGAAAATAGAAGCAGAGCTTCTGACCTTTGTAACAAAGATGGTAAAGAAGGACGGAGTGTTTGCGTTGACAGCTGTAAACCGGCGGGGTGTGCAGCAGTACATGACAAAAGCCCTGGTGCTTGCCACAGGCTGCAGGGAGAGAACGGCAAAGCAGGTGCAGATTCACGGCACCCGCCCGGCTGGGATTATGACGGCTGGAACGGCCCAGCACTTTGTGAACCTGCACGGGAAGATGCCGACAGAGCGCTGTGTGATTCTGGGCAGCGGCGATATCGGATTGATCATGGCAAGGCGGCTGACGCTGGAAGGCGCCCGGGTGCTGGGAGTCTACGAAGTGAAGCCGGAGCCCTCGGGACTTACGCGAAATATTGTACAATGCCTGGAGGATTACGAAATTCCTCTTCATTTGTCCCATACGGTCACAAGAGTATTCGGGGAGGGAAGACTGACGGCAGTGGAGGTGGCGGAAGTGGATGAGCATATGAATCCAATAGAATCCACCAAAAAAAGAATAGCATGCGATGCATTAATTTTGTCTGTGGGTCTGATACCCGAGAATGAAATGGCGGAAAAACTGGGGATCAGGCTGGACAGCCGCACAAAGGGTCCTCTCTGTGATAATCATTTCATGACGGAGACTGCAGGGGTTTTCTCCTGTGGGAACGCACTGCATGTCAATGATCTGGTGGACTATGTGTCTGAGAGCGGCGAACTGGCTGGAACTGCAGCCGCAAAATATGCATTTGAAGCATCCTGCGGCGGTAACGGTACAGTACCGGAAGGGACAGCGGACAGCGGGGCAGGCAGCAGGACAGAGACAGCAGGCAGTGTGACTGCCGAAAAGGCTGCGGAGCTGGAGCTGTCTGTGGATTCTTCTCTGCAGTACATTGTTCCACAGAAGCTGTGCATAGGTACAGGCGGTGAGAAGGTGGTTTTCTATTTCCGCAGCAGGGAGAGCATTGCAGTTGGAAACTTTGTGTTCACCGTGAACGGAAAAGAAGTCTTTACCAAAAGGTACCGGAATCTGAAGCCGCCGGAGATGGAACGGCTGGAACTGGAGCTGAGCCTCTTCGGGGCAGCGCCGGGCAGCAGGATTGAAGCAGCAGTCAGAAAGGAGGCGGGAGCATGAAAGAGTTAACCTGTATTGTATGCCCGAACGGATGCCGCCTTGAAGCAGAGGAGAAAGACGGAAAATGGATTGTCCGGGGCAACCAGTGTAAACGGGGAGAACACTTTGCCATAGAAGAAATGACGCATCCCATGCGCACGATCAGCTCCACTGTGAGCACGGTTTTTCCGAAAACGCCTGTGATCCCCGTGCGGGTTTCGGCAGAGATTCCGAAAGAACGGATTTTTGATGTGATGAGGGAAATTAATAAAGTGACGGTCCGGGAAAGATGTGCAGCGGGCGTCCCGGTCATTAGAAATGTACTGGGACTTGGTGCGGACGTGATCGTGACGAGCGGTATTCTAAAAGAAGAAAACAGTATATGCCAGAAGGGAGAAGAGCAGCTATGAGCAAGCCGTACAAAGATTTTGAACCAAAATGGGTGAAAACACCTGCGCCAAAGAATAGTTACAGATCTATTTTCCGGTGGGGGGATCCGGAATACGTGAAGTATCCGAAGGAATCCCTTTACAAAATGATGAAACAGATATTCAGCATGACAGATGAGGACTTCAGTTCTTATGACGGAGACATTGGGATGGATACGGTGAAGCTGGACGTTCCGTGTAATCTGGCGCAGGAGCATATTGAAGCGATGAAGAAAATTGTGGGGGAGGAATTCGTTACCACGGAGGATTACCCAAGGCTTGCAGTGGCGTACGGGAAGACCGGTTATGATGCGGCCAGGCTGAGACAGCGCAAGATTGAAAATCTGCCCGATGTGGTTGTATATCCGGGCGTTACGAAGCAGATCGAAGAGATCGTAGCATACTGCACAAAACACAGCATCCCTCTCTATGTGTACGGCGGCGGAAGCAGTGTGACCCGCGGCGTGGAACCGGTAAAAGGCGGAATTTCCCTGGATATGCGCAAACGCTATAACAAGATCGTCTCTTTTAATGAGAAGAACCAGACAATCACCGTGCAGAGCGGCATGTCCGGTCCGAAACTGGAGAGAGCGCTGAACCATGCCCAGAAACTCATGGGAGCTAAGCGCGCCTATACCTGCGGTCATTTTCCGCAGTCCTTTGAGTACAGCAGCGTGGGAGGCTGGGTCGTTACCAGGGGGGCAGGGCAGAACAGTACCTATTATGGATGTATTACCGATATCGTGCTTT
Organism: Clostridiales bacterium VE202-21; assembly: GCA_000509105.1. GTDB lineage: Bacteria > Bacillota > Clostridia > Lachnospirales > Lachnospiraceae > Faecalicatena > Faecalicatena contorta. The sequence continues at coordinate 43,650 of BAIF02000097.1, forward strand.
CCCAGAAATATGCGACACCAATCGGAAACATACAGACCAGTCATTATCCACGGGAGGCAACCGGCCCGAACCTGAATGAGATTATGATGGGAAGCGAAGGAACTTTCGGCGTACTGACAGAGGTGACGCTGAAAGTGTTCCGGTATATGCCGGAGAACAGAAAACGGTTTTCTTATATATTCAAAGACTGGAAGACCGCCCAGGAGGCGGCAAGGGAAATGATGCAGTGCGAGGCCGGATACTCCTCTGTATTCCGCCTGTCTGACCCGGAAGAAACGAATCTGATGCTCCGGCTCTATAATGTAGACGAGACGCCCCTGTGGAAACTGCTGGATACCCGGGGATATGCAGACATGGAGCGCTGCCTGTTCCTGGGATTTACGGATGGGGAGAAGGGATTTTCCGAAAATGTGGCTAAAAATATCCGCAGGATCGCAAAGGAGTACGGCGGGATGAGCCTGACTTCTTACGTGACAAAGAGCTGGGAAAAGGGCAGATTTACAGACCCGTATCTCAGAGATACGCTGCTGGACTTTGGTATTATGACAGACACGCTGGAGTGTTCCGTGAACTGGTCCAATATGGGCAGGGTGCATGAAGAGGTGCGCAAGGTCTGCCATGCCCTGCCAAATACGATTGTAACAACCCATATGTCCCACTGTTATCCGCAGGGCGCCAATCTGTATTTTATTTTCATTACACGAATGGACGATGCAGAGGCATTTAAGGCATATCATGCAACAATTCTGGACGCAATTCAGAAGTCCGGGGCCGCCATGAGCCATCATCACGGCATCGGAAAGATGTTCGCACCGTGCTGGAAGGCCAGATTGGACGCAATGAGTACGGCGTCATCCGCGCCCTGAAGAATTATTTTGACCCCGGATATAACATGAATCCGGGCGGGACGCTGGGGCTGGATCTGCCGGAAGAAGAAAAGCGCTTTTTGAGAGAGGATATTCGTTAGGGCATCCGGGACTGCTGAAAATAAGCGCACCCTTATGGAGGGAAGACCATGGGAGTAAAAGAAGAAAGGATCGTATTGACCTTTGATGTGGGAACCCAGAGTTCCCGCGCTCTGTTGATCAACAACCGGGGGGAGATACTGGGAAAGGGACAGATCAGGCATGATCCGCCCTACATTTCCAGAGAACCTGACTGGGCGGAGCAGGATGCGGACTTTTATTACCGCAGTATCTGTGAAGCTGCGCAGAAATTAAAGACCGAAACCAGCCTGTGGGATCGGATTGAAGCCGTTTCCTTGACGACGATCCGCGACACGGTCATTTGTGTGGATAAAGTGGGAAAGCCCCTGCGCCCTGCAATCGTCTGGCTGGACAAAAGAAAAGCGGAAGGCGGCCCCAAGTTTTCACAGGTCACACGGATGATGCTTAAGGCCGTGGGGATGGAAGAGACTGCAAAAGTCCAGTACCAGAAAGCACACTGTAACTGGATCATGCAGAAAGAGGCGGATATCTGGGCCAGGACAGAGAAATATCTTCTGCTCAGCGGTTATCTGACATTTCTCCTGACGGGAAATATGACGGATGCAGCAGCCTGTCTGGTGGGGCGCCTTCCAATAGACAGCCAGTGCAGGAACTGGCAGCGGAAAGGGGCCCTGACCCGTCCGGTATTCGATGTGGAACCGGATAAGCTTTGCGAGGTCAGGGAATCTGGGGAGCTATTGGGGAATATCACGAAGAAGGCGGCGGAAGATACCGGCCTCAGGGAAGGAATTCCGGTGCTGGCATCCGGCTCAGACAAAGCCTGTGAAATACTGGGCCTGGGCTGCATTTCCAAGGAGAAAGCCGCCATTGGGTTCGGTACCACAGCCACAATCACATTCAACATCAGCCGTTACCTAGAACCGGAGCGGTTTATTCCGCCTTATCCATCCGTGATCCCTGGCTGGTACAACCCGGAAATCGAGATTTACAGGGGATACTGGCTGATATCCTGGTTCAAAAAAGAATTTGCAGAAAAAGAGGTAAAACAGGCGGAGCTGCTGGGCGTAACTGCAGAACAGCTGCTGAACAAGCGCCTGAAAGAGGTCCCGGCAGGCTGCGGCGGCCTCCTCTTCCAGCCCTACTTCACGCCAAACGTGACGATGCCGGTAGCCAGAGGAGCCATTATAGGATTCTCCGACCAGCACACAAGGATCCATCTGTACCGCGCAATCATAGAAGGCATCAACTTCGCCTTAATGGACGGCATGCGCTTACTGGAAAAACGCTCCGGCCACACATTCAAAGAGATCAGGCTGGGAGGCGGAGGATCCCAAAGCGATGAAATCTGCCAGATCACGGCCGATATGTTCGGCATACCGGTCAAACGGATGCAGAGCCATGAGGCCACTGGAATAGGGAGTGCAATGGCGGCATTCGTAGGCATGGGAGAGTTTAAAAATTACGAAGAAGCTCAGGAGGCTATGGTGCACCTGAAAGATGTATTTGAACCGGATATGGAGCAGCACCAAATATATCACGATCTGTACCATGATGTGTATCAAAACATATACGGGAAGCTGGTGCCGCTATACGAAAAGCTGCATGAAATATATCACAAGAAAATCGGGATTTAGTC